>NZ_CP016452.1:1480106-2220160 GCF_001713395.1 Sinorhizobium sp. RAC02
GCGATACATCGCGTTTCCTCGAACGGGTCACCGAACAGCAATGGGGCATCATGCTCTCGGTCTATTGCATCAGCCACGTGCCGGCGCTTGTGACCTTGCCCATTCCGGGCAACGAGGGACGCGGCCTGCTTCTGATCGCCTTCCTCATCGCCACCGTGCAGGGCAGCGACGTGCTGCAATATATCTTCGGAAAACTCTTCGGCCGGCACAAGGTCGCGCCGAGCATTTCGCCGTCGAAGACCTGGGAAGGCCTGATCGGCGGCATTGCCAGCGCCTCGCTGCTTGGGGCCGGGCTCTACTGGCTGACACCCTTCTCACCCTTCGAGGCGGGCGTGCTGGCAGGACTTGCCTGCATCATGGGCTTCTTCGGCGGCCTGGTCGCTTCGGCAATCAAGCGCGACCGCGGCGTCAAGGACTGGGGCCACATGATCGAGGGCCATGGCGGCATGCTCGACCGTGCAGATAGCCTCGTCTTCGCAGCCCCGGTCTTCTTTCACATCGTGCGCTACGCCTGGACCTGATCAGCGGCGCTTCGGCATGGGCACCAGCGGCCCGAGGCTGTCGAGATAGGTCGATGCCCCGCCGTTTTCGTAAGTCGAGAACGCGACGTTGCGATCGCGGTAGGATTTCAGTACCTGGCCGAGGCCGTTGGCGCCTTCGGCGCGCACCTGGCGCACGAGGCCAAGATCGATGTTGATCGGGAAGATTTCCGTGACCTGGCCACACTGGTGCACGACATTGCCGGTCGGATCGGCGACCAGCGAACGGCCGACGCCGCCGGCATCGAGCCCGTTCACGTCGATGACGTAGCAGGAGAACATCACCGCCGTCGCCTGCACGATGGCGAGTTCCGCCTTGCGGTCCGTCGTGCCTGTCAGCACGGGGTGAATGAGCACCTCGACGCCCGCCGAGGTCAGCGTGCGCGTCGTCTCCGGGACCCAGATGTCGTAGCAGATGGAAAGGCCGAAGCGGCCGACATCCGGCACGTCGAAGATCAGGAAATCAGTGCCGCCGGTCACGCCCGCCTCGAAAGGCATGAAGGGGAACATCTTGTCGTAGCGCCCCACGATCTCACCGTCCGGATTGATGACAACCGAATGATTGTAGGTCCTGCCCTCCCGGTGCACGAAATAGGTGCCGGGAATGATCCAGACGCGGTGTTTTGCGGCGAGCGCCTGGAAAACGGCCTCGTCGGCGAGCGGATCTTCCGCCGCGCAGGCATGCAGCGGACCGTGCATGGCGAGTTCGGAAAAGACGATCATATCGGTGCCTGGATAGAGCGCCATGGTCTTTTCCACCTGGATCGTCATGGCCGCGATGTTGCGGCCGGTGATCGGCACCGACATCTGGATGCCGGCAATCATGAAGCGGGAATTGTCCCGCCGGCCGGCGGAGGCGGGCATAGCGTTTGCGTCGGAAAAGGTGCCTGACATGATGTATCTCTATGGAAGCTATTTGCCGGTGCGGACAGCGGGCCGGGTCGGCACGCCGCGCGGCGTCGGGGAGACGAGATCGTCGAAGGCCACGCCCCGGTAGGGCTTGCTCGACTTGAGCACGATGTAGCTCGAAAGATTGCCGATCTTGGGGCCGAGCCGCAAAAGCTCGTCCGACAGCATCTGGTAGGAGGCGATATCAGGGCAGACGAAGCGTACGAGATAATCGATCGGCCCGCTGACCTTGGTGCATTCCACCACGTAGCGCATCTCTTCGACCATCGTTTCGAAGATCTCGAAATCCTCCAACCCATGGCTGTTGAGCGTCACCGCGGCGATGACGTCGACATGGCGGCAGACCTTCGCGAGGTCGATAATGGCATGGTAATTGGTAATGACGCCGGCTTTTTCGAGCCGCTTCACCCGCTGCAGGCAGGGGCTGGGCGAAAGGCCCACGGCATCGGCCAGTTCCTGGTTCGTCATGCGCGCATTGGCCTGAAGACATGCCAGAATACGCAGATCGATCTGATCGAGCCGGATCGACCCGTCTTCATCCTTCATTCACTCGCCCCCTGCTGCATGGACGGGCCATGCGTCTCCCGATGAGCGTGGCCCGACAGCCTCGACCCATAAGGATACGTTTGTCCCGACCCTGTCAAGCTGGCCTCCGGGTCACCGTTTCGCCCCTCCCGGTCCCCCCTTGGCGCTTGCGACAAGAACTTTCGAGAAGGGTGCTGTGCTCAGCAGCAAGTGTCGGAAAATGACAGAAATACGGCAGCACCTTTGTTGGACCCGACGCTACAGTGATTGCATATGGGGAGACATCGGGGGGAACGATGGCGTCAACTATCCTGGAACAAATCACACGCAAGAAGCCGGTTGACCGGCTGATTGCGGACACCTCGGGCGCCGGCGACGGGCATGGCCATCTCGGACGCTCGATCACGCTGTTCCAGCTGATCATGTTCGGCGTGGGGGCAACGATCGGCACGGGTATCTTCTTCGTGCTGAGCGAACAGGTGCCGGTGGCCGGCCCTGCGGTCGTGCTCTCCTTCATCATCGCAGCGGTCGCTGCGGGCTTGTCGGCGCTCTGCTATGCCGAGATGAGTTCGATGATCCCGGTCTCGGGCTCCTCCTATTCCTATGCCTATGCGACGCTCGGCGAGGGTATCGCCTTCTTCGTCGCCGCCTGCCTCGTGCTGGAATACGGAATTTCCGCCGCCGCGGTGGCGGTCGGCTGGGCCGAATATGTCGAAAAACTGCTCTTCAACATCACCGGCATCGTGCTGCCCGGCTGGATGATCAAGGGGCCGATCACCGTCGTCGACGGCGACCATCCCTTTGCCATGGCCTTCTTCGCGGAAGGCTCCGGCCTCATCAACCTGCCGGCCGTCATCCTTGTCATGCTCTGCTGCATCCTGCTTTTGCGCGGCGCCAAGGAATCGGCGCGGGCCAATGCCATCATGGTGATGGTCAAGCTCGCCGTGCTGACCCTCTTCATCGTGATCGCCGGCAGTGCCTTCAACAGCGCGAATTTCATGCCCTTCTTCAACGAGAGCGGTTTTGGCGGCGTGCAGGCGGCGGCGGCCTCAATCTTCTTCACCTTCGTCGGCCTCGATGCCGTCTCGACGGCGGGCGAGGAAGTGATCAATCCGCGGCGCAACCTGCCGATCGCCATCATATCGGCACTCGTCATCGTCACCGGCTTCTACGTGCTGGTGGCGCTGGCCGCCCTCGGCGTGCAGCCGGCGGATGCCTTCGATGGGCAGGAGGCGGGCCTCGCCACGATTCTGCAAAACCTGACGGGTGCCGCCTGGCCGGCGAACCTGCTGGCCGCCGGCGCGGTGATCTCGATCTTCTCGGTCACGCTCATCGTGCTCTACGGCCAGTCGCGCATCCTCTTTGCGGTGTCGCGGGACGGCCTGCTGCCATCGATCTTCCACAAGGTCGATCCGCGCAGCATGACGCCGGTCGCCTGCACGATCATCGTCGCGGTCTTCGTGTCGCTGATCGCCGCCTTCGTGCCCTCGGGGCTGCTCTGGGACCTGACGAGCATGGGCACGCTGACTGCCTTCTCCGTGGTCTCGGCCGGCGTGCTCATCCTGCGCTACACGCAGCCCGACATGCCGCGCGGCTATCGCGTGCCCTTCGGCCCGGTGTTGCCGGTGCTCAGCATCGTCGCCTGCCTCTACCTGATCTTCAAGCTGAGCTGGATGGTCTACGCCATTACCGGCGTCTGGGTGGCGATCGCCGCACTTGTCTATTTCGGTTACTCCGCCCGCAACTCGCGGCTCGAAAAGCCGGAAGGTCTCGGCGAGGCGGCAGAATGAAGATCCTCGTCGGTCTATCCGCCGACCAGGGCGGGCAGGAGGCACTGGCGCTCGGCGCGGTGCTCGCCCGGTCCTGCAAGGCATCGCTTGTTGCCTGTACGGTGACGCCCGACACCTGGGGCCATCCTTCGCCGGCGCGTGTCGACGGCGAATATGGCAGCTTCCTCGCCCGACACACCGCCGCGGTGCAGGCCGAGGCGAAGGCATCGCTTCCCGACGACGTGGTCGCGGAGTTCCTCGCCGTTTCCGCCTCCTCAGCCCGCGAAGGCCTCACCAGGACCGCCTCCGAGATCGGCGCCGATTGCCTCGTGCTCGGTTCGGCGCGCGAGGCCCCGTTCGGCCGCTTCGGCGAGGGCGGTGTGACGACGGAACTTTTGCGCTCCGCGCATCTGCCGATCGCGGTGGCGCCGCATGGCTATTCGGCCGGCCCCGAGAGCCGTATTCGCCGGCTCAGCGCCGCCTATTCCGGTTCATCTTCCGCGCCTGGCATCGTCGCCCGCAGTGCGGCACTCGCACAGGAATACTCGGTGCCGCTTCGTCTCGTGACCTTCGTGGTGCGCGACAAGCAGATGTATCCAACGGGTGCCGGCTACGACGCGGAGCATTTCGTCTCCAACGTGCTGCGCGAGCAGGCACGGGATGCGCAGACCACCCTGCTTGCCGGACAGGCGGGGCTTTCCGCCGAGATCGCCGACGGCCCGACCTGGAAGGCGGCTTTCGAGTCGCTCGCCTGGGAGGAAGGCGAACTGCTCGTTCTCGGTTCCAGCAAGCTGGGGCCGCTGATGCGGGTCTTTCTCGGCTCGAACGCCCGCAAGATCGTGCACAACGCGCCGGTGCCCTGCCTCATCCTCCCGCGCGCCGAAGAATAATCAAAAAGGGTATTCCAGCCGCTCGGACAAGTCTCGTAGAGTACCATTCAGGATGGGGCAAAAGACATGAAACACCGCCCCGCCGGAGGAAAATAGATGACGACCAAGACTTACAACCAGCCGCTTGGCGGCAACGAAATGCCACGCTTTGGCGGGCCTGCGACGATGATGCGGCTGCCGACGCAGCCGACCAGCGAGGGGCTCGATGCCTGCTTCGTCGGCATTCCGATGGATATCGGCACCTCGAACCGGCCGGGCACGCGCTTCGGGCCGCGCCAGATCCGCACCGAGAGTTGCATGATCCGCCCCTACAACATGGCGACCCGTGCGGCCCCCTTCGACAGCCTGCAGGTCGCCGATATCGGCGACGTGGCGATCGACACGTTCAACCTGCCGAAATGCGTCGACATCATCACCGACGCCTACCGCGACATCATCAAGGACGGCTGCAAGCCCTTGACGCTCGGCGGCGACCACACGCTGAGCTATCCGATCCTGCGCGCCATCGCCGAAAAATACGGCCCCGTCGGCCTCATCCATGTCGATGCCCATGCCGATATCAACGAACACATGTTCGGTGAGCCGATCGCCCATGGCACGCCGTTCCGCCGGGCGGTCGAGGCCGGCGTGCTCGACACGAAACGCTGCATCCAGATCGGCGTGCGCGGCACGGGGTACGCCGCCGACGATTTCGACTGGCCGCGCGAACAGGGTTTCCGCGTCGTGCAGGTGGAAGAGTGCTGGCACAAGTCGCTGACGCCGCTGATGGAGGAAGTCCGCGCGCAGATGGGCGACCGCCCGGTCTACCTCACCTTCGACATCGACAGCCTCGACCCGTCGATTGCGCCGGGCACCGGCACGCCGGAGATCGCCGGCCTCAACACCATCCAGGCCCTGGAAATCATCCGCGGCTGCTGGGGCCTGAACCTTGTCGGCTGCGACCTCGTCGAAGTCTCGCCGCCCTATGATCCGTCCGGCAACACGGCGATCACGGCGGCGAACCTTCTCTTCGAAATGCTTTGCGTCCTTCCGGGCGTCAAGAGGCGATAAACAATGGCAGACACCCGGCTTACAACAGGCGAATATCTCGTCCGTCTCCTGGAATCCTACGGCGTCGAGCTGATCTTCGGCATTCCGGGGGTGCATACGGTCGAACTCTATCGCGGCCTGCCGGCCACGAGGATCCGCCACGTCACGCCGCGCCACGAACAGGGCGCGGGCTTCATGGCCGACGGCTATGCGCGCGTGACCGGCAAGCCGGGTGTCTGCTTCATCGTTACCGGCCCCGGCATGACCAATATCGCCACCGCCATGGGCCAGGCCTATGCGGATTCCGTGCCGATGCTGGTCATCTCCGCGGTCAATGCCCGAAGCGAACTCGCCATGGGCCAGGGCCGGTTGCACGAGTTGCCCTCGCAGCGCAACCTGGTGGCGGGCGTCAGTGCCTTCAGCCACACGCTGCTCGATCCCGCGCAGCTTCCAGAGGTGATGGCGCGCGCCTTCACCGTGTTCCATTCGGCCCGCCCGCGCCCCGTCCATATCGAAATCCCGCTCGACGTCATCGTGGCGCAGGCCGGGCATCTTTCGACGGACGCCTGGCCGCTGCCCGGCCGTGCCGCGGCCGATCCCGCCAGCATCGCCAAGGCGGCGACGATCCTCAAGGCGGCCAAACGCCCGCTGATCATCGCCGGCGGCGGCGCTGCCGATGCGGCGGCCGAGATCGCCGCCATCGCCGAAAAGCTCGACGCACCGGTCTTCATGACGATCAACGGCCGCGGCATCCTGAAGCCCGGCGACCCGCGCATCATGACCGGCAATCTCAGCATGCCGCCGCTGCTCGACGAACTTGCGACAAGTGATGCGATCCTCGCCATCGGCACGGAGTTCGGCGAGACGGAAATGTATCCCGAGCCAAAACCGCTTTCCTTCGGCGGCCCGCTGATCCGCATCGACATCGACCCGGCGCAGATCGTCACCGGGCTGCGCGCAGACGTGCCGATCGCCGCCGACGCGAAGCTTGCCGCCACAAGTCTCAACGCCGCGCTCGGCGAGGGCAGGACTGCCGGGGACGGTGCCGCGCGGGCAAAAACCGTGCGGGAAAAAGTGGAGGCCGGGCTATGGCCCGCCTGCCGCACCCATGGCAAGCTGATGGAGGTCATCATCAGGGCGCTGCCCGAAGCCACGGTGGCGGGCGACCAGACCGAGCCGGTCTATGCCGTCAACCAGTTCTATGAGGCGCCGCAGGTGCGCTCCTTCTTCAACTCGTCGACCGGCTATGGCACGCTCGGCTACGGCCTGCCGGCCGCCTTCGGCGCAAAGCTCGGCGCCCCCGACCGTCCCTCCGTTTGCCTGATCGGCGACGGCGGCCTGCAATTCTCCGTGCAGGAGCTGGCGAGCGCCGTGGAAGCCGGCATCGCCACCGCCGTCGTCATCTGGAACAACACCAGCTACGGCGAGATCAAGGCCTTCATGGCCGAACGCGACATCCCGCAGATCGGCGTCGACATCTTCACCCCCGACTTCGTCGGCCTCGCCAAGGCACTCGGCTGCGAAGCCTCGCGTCCGACCTCGCTCGCCGAGCTGGAAAGCGAACTGAAAGCCTCCGCCACCCGCAAGGTGCCCACCATCATCGAAATCCAGGCCGGCTCACAGCTCGCTCAAACCCTCGCCGCGTGAGGCAAAGATGCGGAACCTGCTCTTCATCAATGGAAAATGGTTGGAGCCTGTAGAGCCCGGCCGCATCCCGGTCTTCGATCCCTATCGCGGCACCGCCTACCATGAGGTCTCGGCCGGTGGGCCGGCGGACGTAGACAAGGCTGTGGCGGCGGCGAAGGCTGCCTTTCCGGCCTGGCGCGACGCCGGTGGCCGTGAGCGTGCCCGCTACCTCGCCGCCATCGCTGAAAAGCTTCAAGATCGCGCTGAAGAACTGGCCCGCCTCTCTTCGCGCAACAACGGCAAGCCGCTCGGTGAGGCACGCATCGACATGGCCGATGCTGCGGCCTCGTTTGCCTACTATGCCGAACAAGCCATCGCCTTGCAGGATCGGCAGGATGCGGATGTCACCTTGCCTGACGATGGGTTTCACGCCCGGCTGCGGCAGGAGCCGGCAGGCGTCGCGAGCCTCATCGTGCCATGGAATTTTCCGCTGGTGACGACGTCCTGGAAGGTCGCTCCCGCACTTGCCGCTGGCTGCACGGTGGTGCTGAAACCGTCGGAAATCACGCCCGTCGTGGAACTGGAACTGGGTGCTATCGTCGAAGAAATCGGCCTGCCGCCCGGTGTGCTGAACATCATTACCGGCACCGGCGAGCGTGTCGGCGCGCCGATGACGACGCATCCGGATGTCGCAAAAATTTCTTTCACCGGCTCGAACGCTGTCGGCGCACGCGTCATGGCGGCAGGCGCCCCGGGCGTGAAATCGGTGAGCCTTGAACTTGGTGGCAAGTCGCCCATCGTCGTTTTCGCCAGTGCGGATTTCGACGAGGCGGTGGAATGCGTGCTCGGCGGTATCTTCTTCAATGCCGGCCAGATGTGCTCCGCGACCTCTCGCCTTCTGGTGGAAAAATCAATTGCGCCAAAGCTAATGGACGCCATAATCGCTGGAAGCCAGGCGTTGAAGCCCGGAGATCCCTTGGATGAGGGCACTGAAATCGGCCCGGTCACCATGAAGGCGCAGCATGACAAGGTGCTGGCCTGTATCGAGCGTGGCAAAGCCGAGGGCTTGAACCTACTCGCCGGCGGCGGCAAGCCTGCCGGTCTGGACGGCTGGTTCATCGAACCGACAATCTTCGGCGATGTGCCCACAACGAGCGCTCTGTGGCGCGAGGAGATTTTCGGGCCGGTGCTCTGCATTCGCACCTTCGAAACGGAGGAAGAGGCTGTCGCGCTCGCCAACGACTGCGATTTCGGCCTCGTCGCTACCGTGGTGAGTGGTGACGACGCGCAGGCGAACCGTGTGGCCAATGCCATCGAGGCCGGCCATGTCTGGATCAACAGCCCGCAGGCGATTTTCGTTCAGACGTCCTGGGGCGGCTTCAAGGCGAGCGGCATTGGGCGCGAACTCGGGCCGTGGGGCCTGTCGTCCTACCTTGAGGTGAAGCACGTCACGTCACGCTTGAAACGATAACCCAAACGACGGACCGGGGGGCATGTCGAAAAAGAAGAAAGAGCGGAAGAACGAAAAGAAGCGCGACAAGCGCAAGAAGCACTCGAAGAAAAATGAGGGGTACATCATGGAAACCATTCGCAACGTGGCCGACCTGCGCGTCGTCATGCACCGCAACGAGCGCCCGATCTATTTCATCTCCGCGACGAATTTCAACCTGATCGGCATCGACGAATGGGTACGGAATTTCAAGTTCGTCAGCTATATCGACTGCTTCGACGGCCGGCACCCGAACGTCTTCGTCCCCTCCGAAATCCCCCATGCCGAATTCGAGAGCATCGAGGACATCAACAATTACCTGCTGCAGCACAAGGAAGTGATCGACTACATCACCAAGCGCGGCGGTCGTGCGGTCGCAACCTTCCTGATGTTCGACGAGCAGACCGAGGAAATCTGCGAGGAGCTCGGCATCGAGATCTGGTTCCCCAAGGCAAAGCTGCGCCAGCGCTGCGACAACAAGATGGAGACCGTGCGCATCGGCAACAAGGCCGATGTGCCCTCCGTGCCAAACACATTGGCGCCGGCCCGCACCTATGAGGAACTGCTGTCCTCGGCGAAAAAGGCCGGCATCGGCAAGGACCTCGTGGTGCAGACCGCCTTCGGCGACAGCGGCCACACGACGTTCTTCATCGCCAGCGAAGAGGACTACAATCGTCACGCCGCGGAGATTTCCGCGGAGTGCGAAGTCAAGATCATGAAGCGCATCAAGTGCCGCGGCGCGACGATGGAGGCCTGCACGACCGGCTCCGGCACGCTCGTCGGCCCGCTTCTGACGGAAGTCGTCGGCCAGCCGGCGCTGACGCCCTACAAGGGCGGCTGGTGCGGCAACGAGATCTTTCCGGGCGCGTTTTCAGAAAAGATCCGTGCCAAGGCGCGCGACATGGCGTACCGCTTCGGCAACCAGCTGCGCGAAGAGGGCTATCGCGGCTATTTCGACCTCGACTTCCTGATCGACGTCGAGGACAACGAGGTCTATCTCGGCGAATTGAACCCGCGCATCTGCGGCGCCAGTTCGATGACCAACCACGCCGCCTTCGCCTATGCCGATGCGCCGCTCTTCCTGTTCCACCTGATGGAATTCTCCGGCATCGAATACAAGTTCGACGTCGAGGAGTTGAACAACCGCTGGGCGCAGAAAGAGTTCATCGATTCCTGGTCGCAGGTGGTGATCAAGTCGACCGAGGATCTCGTCGACATCGTCACCCACGCGCCGGCGACCGGCATCTATCACATGGCGCCGGATGGCAGCGTGTCCTATGACCGCTTCGACTATCACCGCCAGGCGATCGAGAGCGAGCAGGAGGCGTTCTTCCTGCGTATCACCGGTCCCGGCGACTACCGCTACGAGGGCGCCGACCTCGGCATCCTGATCACGCGCGGACGGGTGATGGACGACGAATTCGAGCTGAACGAGCGCGCCAGCAACTGGATCAAGGGCATCAAGCGCCTATATCTCAGCAAGCCGCTGACGGAAATCCAGCGCGATGAAGCGCCGGAAGCCGGCTCGTTCAAGATCCTGTAGGACGCCATGGACCTCCAGTTCGAAGCCATCGACGAAGACATGCCCGGCCCCAAATGGCGCCGGGTGTTCGATCGTCACTGGCATGCCTATAGCCGCTGGTTCGTGCGCGACGGGGTTCGTTCGCGCCCGACCTACTTCATGAGCCTCAAGGCACTGCGCAAGCACATGCCGGAACTGCTGCCGACCTACGAGGCCATCGTGGCGACGGCCGGCGACGGTGACCTCGAGGCACGTTTCCTCTCCATGTGGTGCCCGCCCTTCTATGTCGGCGGCTGTTCGCAGGCGATCCTGACCGGCGCGGAACCGGCGCTGATCCGCAACTACGACTACAGCCCGCGCCTTCTCGAAGGCACCTGGCTCGCCTCCCGCTTCAACGGCAGGCGTGTACTGGCCGTGGTCGATTGTCTCTGGGGCGTGCTAGACGGCATCAACGAGGACGGGCTTGCGGTCTCGCTCTCCTTTGGCGGGCGCACCGCCGCGGGGCAGGGGTTCGGCATTCCCGTCGTGCTACGCTACGTGCTGGAATTCGCAAGCACCACGGCGGAGGCCGTCGCCATGCTGCAGCGCATTCCCGTACACATGTCCTATTCGATCGCCGTCATCGACCGGCAGGGCAATCACGCGACCGTCTATGTCAATCCGGATCGCCCGGCCGAGGTGGTGGAACGGCGCGTCAGCACCAACCACCAGCACGGCGTCGAATGGGCCCGCCATGCCGAGACCACCAAGTCGGTTGAGCGCGAGGCGGCGGTGGAAAAGTCGCTGGCCGGGTCGGCGGATGTCGAGCGCGTTCTTTCCGGATTTCTTCGCCCGCCGGTCTACCAGACATCCTATGGACGCGGCTACGGCACGCTCTACACAGCCGTCTACCGGCCACTCGATGCCTCGGTGGAGCTCGTCTGGCCGGGCTCGGTCTGGCGGCAATCCTGCGCCGAATTCCAGGACGAGGTGCGCATCATCCGCTTTAACGACGGGGATTCCGGCGGCTTCGCACCGACTTTCAAGCAGGGTGCGGTGAGCAGTTAAGAACAAAAGGCTGGCCGTTTCGCAAAGCGGAAAAGCGAAACTGCGCCAGGGTGAGGGGAGTGTCATGAAAGTAGTCGTTCTGGGGGCCGGCGTCGTCGGCACGGCGGCAGCGTGGTATCTGTCGAAGGATGGCCATGACGTGACCGTGCTGGAGCGCCACGAGGACGTGGCGCGCGGCACCAGCCAGAGTAATGCCGGCCTCGTCTCGCCGGGCGATTCCACCGCCTGGGCCTCGCCGGCCGCCCTCACCACCTTTATGAAATCGCTGTTTCGCTCCGATCTCGGCGTCAAGGTGCACTTCAGCCTCGATCCGCAGTTTCTCTCCTGGTGCCTGCGTTTTCTCATGCAGTGCACGCAATCGCGTGCCAACGCCAACACCGAGGTGAAGCTGCGCCTCGCCTTCTACGCGCGTGAATGTATCAACGCGCTTCAGGAAGAGACCGGCATCTCCTATGAAGAGCGGCGCAAGGGCATTCTCTATTTCTATCGCTCGCAGCAAAGCATGGATGCCGGCGTCAAACACATGCAGTACATCGCCGACCGGGGCCTTGCGATCGAAGTGGTGGATCGTGAACGTCTGGCGGTGCTGGAACCGGGTCTGGCCGCCGTCAAACACCAGCTTGCCGGGGGCGTCTTTTCCTCGATGGATCAGACGGGAGATTCATCCCTCTTCACCCGCAGCCTCGCCGCACAGGCCCGCATGCGCAACGGTGTCGATTTCCGCTTCGGAACGACGGTTACCGGCCTCGATATCCAGGGCAGCCGGGTCAAGGCCGTGCTGACGGACAAGGGGCCTGTTGCCTGTGACGCCGCGGTATTGTCGCTCGGTCCGGAGAGTTCGTTGCTGGCGCGCAAGATCGGCATCGACGTGCCGGTCTATCCGGTGAAGGGCTATACCGCGACCTTGGCGATCGATGCGGAAAAGGGGCCGACCATGGGCGGCGTCGACGAAGATCGGCTGATCGCCTATTCGCGCCTCGGCAATCGGCTGCGCCTTGCCTCTACCGCCGAATTCGCCGGCTACGACCGCACGTTCAAGCCCGCCGACTTCGCGAACATGTTTCGCACCGCGCACGACCTTTTCCCCGGTGCCATCGACGAAAGGAAGGCTACGCTCTGGTCGGGCCTGCGTCCGATGATGCCGGGCTCCGTCCCGGTCCATGGACGGGCGCGCTACGAGAACCTCTTCCTCGATACCGGCCACGGCCATGTCGGTTGGACGATGGCCTGTGGTTCCGGAAAACTCGTCGCCGATCTTGTTTCGGGCCGCAAGCCGGAGATCGACACCGCGGGCCTCCTTTATAGGAACTGATGCATGTCCGACCCGCAAATCTCCATCGATCTTGCCCGCATCGAACACAATGCCCGTGCCGTTGTGGATCTCTGCCGCCAGTCCGGCATTACGCCATTCGGCGTGACGAAGGGCACCTGCGGCATGCCGCAGGTCGCGCGCGCCATGCTGCGCGGCGGTGTGGCAGGCATTGCGGAATCCCGCTTCGAGAATATCCGTCGCCTGCGCGATGCCGGCATCGACTGCCCGATCATGCTGTTGCGCAGCCCGCCACTGACGCGCGTGGAAGAGCTCGTACGCACCGTCGACATCAGCCTGCAATCCGAGTTGCAATTGATGCGCGAGATTTCGCGCGTCGCCGAGCGGCTTGGCCGCGTGCACGACGTCATATTGATGATCGACCTCGGGGATCTGCGTGAAGGCATCTGGCCGAGCGACTTGATCCCGACCGTCGAAGCGGTGATGGACCTGCCGGGCGTGCGCATCGCCGGCGTCGGCACGAACCTCACCTGTTTCGGCGCCATCATACCCACTCAGGAAAACCTGACGCAGCTCGTCGCGCATGCCTACAAGGTGGAGAGTATTACCGGTCACCCGCTCGACTGGGTTTCCGGCGGCAATTCCTCCTCGCTGCCGCTGTTGCTTGCAGGAGGCATGCCGGCCGGAATCAACAACCTGCGCATCGGCGAGGCGATCCTGCAGGGCGGGCGCGACACGTTCCTGACCGACCCCTGGGGAGCGCTCGACCGCGATGCCTTCGAACTCACCGGCGAACTGCTGGAGGTCAAGACAAAACCCTCCATGCCGATCGGCCAATCCGGCATCGATGCCTTCGGCAATGTGCCGATCTTCGTCGATGAGGGCGACCGGTTGCGCGGCATCGCCAATATCGGCCGCGAGGACGTGATCGCCGAGGGGCTGATGCCAACCCGACCGGGCGTCAGGGTTCTCGGCGCATCAAGCGACCACCTGGTGCTCGACCTCACCGACGCCGACCCGCCCTTGGCCGTCGGCGAAAATGTCAGCTTCCGCATGAATTATGGTGCGCTGCTGACGGTGATGACCTCCGAATATGTAGAGAAGGTTCCGATGCGGGATGTGTACGAGATGAGCGAGGCGAGGACCTATGCGATCGGGACGGACGCCATTGGCGGCGCGCTCGTCGTCGTGCAGAACATTGCCGAGCGCATCGATCATCTTGGTTTCGAGCGGAGTGCGAATGAAAATGCGCTGACGCTCTCCGTCTGTGCCCGCAGGCGTGATGTCATCCGTTTTGTCGAAAACGCGGGCCGTCGGCACGATGCGCTGGGCATGATCTGGATCGATTCCGACGCGGCGATGATGCCGGACGGAGACACCGTCGCGCCGCCGGCGGAAAACGCCGTGCTGCGCCGCATGCTGGATCGCCTGCCACCGCATGTCGCGCCTGAGAACATCGTGTTGATCGGCCTTCGCAACGCGGCGCCGGACGAGGCGGCGGCGTTGAAGGCCTCGCGCATGCGCATCTTCACCATGGCGGAAATCGATGCCGTGGGGCTGCGCCAGGCGATGCGCGAGGCGATCGCCATCGCGTCCGCCGGTACGCGCGGCTTCCATCTCTGCTATTCGCCGACCGTGACCGACATGTCCGGCTGGAGCGGCGGCATCGGCGGCATTACGGTGCGCGAGACCCACTCGGCGATGGAAATGGCGGCGCTCAGCGGCAAGTTGCGCTCGCTCAGCATTTCCGGCATTGATGCCGCGCTGCCATCGCCGATCGGCGCGGAATGCGCCAACTTCATCCTGTCGGCCTTCGGCAAAACCATTCTCTGATCACAACCAAGGGAGATTTTTGATGATCAAGCGTATCAAGCCCGGCAAGCGCTTCTGCGAAGCCGTCGTCGTCAACGGCATCGTCACGACCGCCGGCGTCACCGGCGATGGCGCAGACACGGTTGCACAGACCCGCGACATCCTGGCCACGATCGACAGCCTGCTTGCTGAGGCCGGCACCTCCAAGGCCAAGCTCATCAGCGCCAACATCTGGCTGCGCGACATCGCCCATTTCAGCCAGATGAACGAAGTCTGGGACCAGTGGGTCGACCCGAACAACCTCCCGGTCCGCGCCACGGTAGAAGCCCGCCTGGCGGCCCCGGAACTGCTGGTCGAAATCCAGGTGACGGCGCTCGTCTGAGCATTTTGAGCCAACAACACAAAGCCGGCTCAGCATCAACTGGGCCGGCTTTGTCGTTCTCAGTGTGAGAATATCGTTGAGGCATAGCTGGTTAGAAGCGAATCTTCACCATTCCCTTGAACACTCGGCCCCATCCGTTGAAACCCGGCATGACTTCGAAATCCTCGTCCAGCAAATTGTAGGCACTGGCTTCGAAAGCGATGTTCTTGTCAAATGGCTCCCAGGTCAGTTCGGCGTCCAATGTCCAGTAGTCATCCAGTTTGCGAGGGGTGACATCTCCATAGCGTTCGCCGACATAGTTGGCGGCCAACGTCGCTTTCAGATTGGCGTCGCTCACATAGGTAACCGCGACTTGTCCCGTGTGGCGAGGCAGAAAGGGCAAGGCCCGGCCGAAAGCAGGGCTCGTCTGATCCTTCACCTCGGAAAACGCCAACGCATAGGTTGCCGAAAGGCCGAAGCCATGAGGCAGTGCGAGATTGGCCGTAACGGCGACGCGATCGGCTTCCGCCCTGCTGAAGCTGTAGCTTGATAGGAGCAATGCGTCGTTCACGGTCAGGTCGTGAAAGGTCTGGTGCTGGTAGTCGACCGTCGTGAAGAAACGATCCGTCCATTCGGCATCCCATTTGAGTGCCAATGTGTCCGAGTAACCATCGGACCCTACGCTGAAATCATTGGCCTGCAATCCGACGATCCCTATGGGGGCAAGCGTCGGTGTCGTCATATCCGACGTTTGGCGAATGTAGCCTGCTCGCAGCCAATGCCCCTCGGCAGGTATCCAGGCAAACCCCGCGCGTGGTTCAAGATGCTCGGCGTCACTTTCGCTGCCCCCGAGAACGGTTCCAAACAGGCCGTATTCAGCCTTCAGATCCGGCGTAATATCATGCAACAGATCGACATAGGCTTTGCTGAAGTAGCTTTCGTCGCGGGTGGACGCGCTGACCGCCGGGATGTCGGAGGTTTCGACCCGGATATCGAACGAATTGTTCAGAACGCCGCCTTCCACGCCATAACGCCAGGTGAGATTGTCGCTCTCGACGACATGATTGACCGCAGCGACATAGCTCTTCTGCCCGAACACCGTCGTGCCATCTTGAAAAAACGGCGGAGTTTCCTCTCGCATTCTTCGCTCGAAATCGAGCGAGGAAAACAGCAGCGCCGTATTCACCACGTTGCGATAGTCTATCGTGTGGCTCCAGCCGAGACCGGCCGTGGTGAAAGTGGTGTCCACCCCGTAAAGACGGCCGGGGAAAAAGAGATTGATGTAGGGCGTATTGAACTCGAAGCCGGACGTGCTGTGGCTGGCGTAGGCGACCAGCCGATCATCCGGCGTTAGGGTCGAGGTGAGATAGCCATTCAACCCCTTGATCTTCTGTTCGTTTTCGCTGTTGCGGGTAAGAATGCCGCTGTCGAGAACCGTGCGCGTTCTATCCGGCGAATCCGCGTATTGCAGATTCAGATAGCCGCTGAAGGGTACCGGCTCGTTCGAATAGCTTTGAAGCTCCAGCTCCCCGACCCACCCTTCTGTACCCGGGTTGAGGGTTGTGCCGATACCGATCGATCCCTCGAAGAATGGCCGACGCAGAAGATTGGCGGAACGAGACCGGCTGGAAATCATGTGTGGGTCGAACAACAGGCCCTGGAAGAACGACGAAAATGATTTGCTGTTCGGATTGTCGGTAATGACGTTTTCGCCGAAAAGAAATGAACTTGTCAGTGGGTCTGTGCCACCGCGAATCGATTGGTCGACGTAGGAACTGCCTTCAAAGGGATCGAAAACGGCATCACCGTAATACTGTCCCCACGCGTTCAGTCCTTGTAGGCGAAATGCGTTGTTCAGGGTGGAGCCGGCATTCTGATTGGCGTCGAGCGTCGCAAAATGGCCGCCCTGTGCACGGGATCGGCGAAGGAATTCCTGGGCGTTCTCGATCGCTCCTTCGGCATCATAGTCGTCAATCGCAATCGAGGTGCGCATGGACGAAATGACCGGGTCGTTCTTGTCGAGCCGGTCGGCATTGTCGAGCGCCTGGTCGGCCGGTTCCCGGGCGCCGCTTTCGTAGTATGCGGCCGCCAACAGGAGCTGGGATTGCGAGTGCCCGGGATTGGCGGTGGAGGCGGCAAGCATATCGTCCACGCCCTTTTCCAGGTCACCGGTCTGCAGGTAGTAGCGGCCGCGGGCGAGCAGGGCGAAGCTGAAGGCAGGATCGGCGGCTATCGCCAGATCGATTTCGCGCTTGGCTTCCTTCATGCGACTTTGATCGAGATAGAAAATCGCGAGGTTGGCGTGCCCGATGGGACTTTCCGGGTCGAGCTCGATTCCCCGTATCAGTGCAGCTTCCGCTGCACGCGTAGCACCGCGCGCATCTTGCA
Organism: Sinorhizobium sp. RAC02; assembly: GCF_001713395.1. Taxonomy (NCBI): domain Bacteria; kingdom Pseudomonadati; phylum Pseudomonadota; class Alphaproteobacteria; order Hyphomicrobiales; family Rhizobiaceae; genus Sinorhizobium; species Sinorhizobium sp. RAC02. The sequence goes on from NZ_CP016452.1 coordinate 1,497,283, forward strand.
GAAGGCCCAGATCGTTCCACATCGAGGAGGAACCCGGCGCAAGCTCGGTCGCGCGTGTCAGATCCGCGAGTCCTCCTTCTAGATTTCCTTCGAAATCGACCAGGAACCGTGCACGGGCAGCCAAGGCAAGCGGATCGTCGGGATCGAGGGAGAGGGCGCGATCGACCGCTTCGCGCATCTGCTCGCGGTCGTTTATGAGTTGGGCAAGGAGCGCACGGATTGCCGGAAGCGACGATTCGTCGGGAAAGCGTGCCTCCGCGTCGCGCATAACGGCGATCGCTGCGGGAATGTCTTCGAGGAAGCCAACCGTGTAGGCTTTCATAACGGCGGAGTAGGGGTCCCGAACCTCTCCCGGAGGCGTCAATACAAGCTCGGGGCTCGCCAGTGAGCGTGCATAATACTCCCCATAGGCGGCGATGCCGCGGCGGACAGGATCCAGCCCGGATTTCGCCTCTGCGAAGAGACGCGCAGCGTCCGCGTAGCGTGTCTCGGCGCCGGCCAGCAAAGCCTCCGCCATGGCGGCACGCGCCCTGCCGGAAGGTGTCAGTCGCCCCTTCCTGGCCTCGGCGAGTGCGACGCGTGCCGCGTCGCGCCCGATGAGGCTCAAGCTTACCTCCGCAAGAACCAGCCAGTCGTCTGCACTGCGCGCATCAGGCGGAATAGCCGAGACCCGCGCCTGCTCCTCGCGCATGCGATTGAGCGGCAATGGTGTTGCCGGTATGATGGTGAAGCCATCCCGCAGGGTCAGATAGAAAAGCATCTGCTCTCGGTCGTCCGGCGTGACGATGACGAATTTTTGCGGCGCCCGGCCGACAGACGCAACGGCGGCTTCGCCCTGGGAGACTTCCACGCTGCCAAGTTCGTTCTTCAGCTCGACCTGGCCTTCGAGTACGACCAGCGAGGTCTGGTCGCCCTTGACGGTCAGGGTCCAGTCCGTGCCGCGGATTGCCGCCGTCGCTGCCGGGGTCTCCACCGCAAGACCCTGGCCGCCGCGCTGGGCGCGGGCCCACATCGTGCCGGACTGGAGGTTCAGCGTGGTATCGCCGCCCGGCGCCATCTGCTTGACCTGCAGCGCGGAATTGCGGCCGAGCCGTACCTGGGTGCGGTCTGCGAAAAGAATGGCGAGCTGGCCGACGGCGTTGGTGCGCAACACGTCCCCGCCCAGAAGGTTTTGGTAACGCACCACGTTCTGCCAGTTCGAAAAATCGACGAAGCGGACTTCCTCGCCCATCTTCTGCTCGATCACCGAACCGGCCACCGAACCGCTGCGATCCACAGGATCGGCCGTCGCACGATCAGGTAACAGGCCGACGAGGCTTGCCGCCGCCGCCAGATGCAACACGCTCGCCACAAGCGGCTTCAGTCCGCTTCGATATCGATGCAAATCCCGTCCGTGCAACCCAACTCCCCCACCAGGATGCGAAAGATCGCGTCATCCGGCTTGGGTACGACGAGGCCTCACAAACTGCCGATGCTTATGCAAGGGCGGAAAGCAGCATATCGATAACAACGGATGCAAGTTGAACGCGAACGTGGCGTACAGATACTGCCTTTTCATTTTGTGGGCAATCTTCGATTTATGTTCGAAATGCTTTCAGATTCACGGGCTATCGAAGGGCGGTGGATAAAATGGAAGGGCCGGGGCTTCATGTCCCGGCCCTTCCATTTGTCTCAATGGGCGAATTTTCAAAGCAGCTTAAACGCCGGCAGCGACCATCGTGTAGATCTTGCGGGTCTGCTCGTGGATCGTCCATTCGCCGCGCCAGCCAAGCGGCAGCACGAACATCTCGCCTGCGCCGATCTCCTTTGCCGTGCCGTCGCTGTTGTGCAGCGTCACGCGACCGACAAGCAGGTGGCAGATTTCGGCGTGGTCGCTGCGGTCGGCGGTAAAGCGGCCGGGCGTGCATTCCCACACACCGGTTTCCATCTTGCCGTCGGGGCTGGTCCAGAGGGCGACGGCCGCCTCCTCCTGATTGCCCTCGAGCGAGGTCTGTTTCGACGCGAAGGCGCCGAGATCGAGGCTCAGGAGGTCGCCGAAATTCTCAAAACTGATCATCATATGTCCTGTCTTAAAGTGCGTGTTTCAATGGCCGGTAATGCTGTCGGCGAGTGCCGCCAGCTTCGATGTGTGCGGCTGGCCGGCGAATTCACGGTCATCCGCCATGCGGTAGAGCTGGTACATGGAGTGCACGCCGAGCCAGCGGAACGGCTCCGGCTCCCATTTGCGGACCGTGCGGTTCACCCAGGGCAGGCCGGTCAGTTCCGTCTCGCGGTTGAGCACGAGATCAGCAAGCGTGCGGCCGGCGAGGTTCGAGCTGGAGACGCCGAGGCCGACATAGCCGCCGGCCCAGCCGATACCCGTCGAGCGATCGAAACCGGCCGTCGTGCACCAGTCGCGCGGCACGCCGAGCACGCCGCACCAGGCGTGGTCGATCTTCAGCGATTTCGTCTGCGGGAGAAGCCGCGTCAGGATGCCGTGCAGCGCGTCGATGGTCGCCTGCTGCGTCTGGCCGTTGACGTCGGTCTTCGAGCCGAAGCGATAGGGTACGCCGCGCCCGCCCATGGTGATGCGGCCCTCGCGGGTGCGCTGGGCGTAGCAATAGGCGTGCGCCGCGTCGCCGAGCAGTTCGTGGCCTTCCCAGCCGATCTGCTTCCAGAGCGCATCCGGTACGGGTTCGGTGACGATCTGGGCGCTGTTCAGCGCCAGCCATGTCCGTTCATAGCCCGGCAGGCCCGCGGAAAAGCCTTCCGTGGCACGGATGATGTAGGGCGCGCGCACCGTGCCGCGGTCGGTTTCGACACGACCTTTCTCGAACGAGGTGACGCTGGTTCCCTCATAGATCGACACGCCAAGGCCTTCGACAACACGTGCAAGGCCGCGCACCAGCTTGGCCGGCTGCACGCGGGCCATGCCGCGGTAGATGATGGCGCCGCGGAGGTCAGCGATGTTGATGTGCTTTGCGGCCTCGTCCGCTGACAGAAGCTGCACACGTTCCGGCGGCATCTGCCAGTCGAGATCGAACTGGTAACTTTCGCGCACGCGTTGAAGCTGGGCGGCGTTGGTGGCGGCGATGATCTTGTCGACGCGAATGAGATCTGCGTCGATGCCCTCGGCCTTGGTGACGCGTTCGACCTCGTCGACGGTCCCGGCCATGGCGTTCTGCATGTCGACGACGGCGCCGCGGCTGGAGGTTTTTGCGTATTTCTCACGCGACCAGCTGAAGCCACCGGAGAGCCAGCCACCATTGCGGCCCGATGCGCCGAAGCCGGCGAATTCCCGCTCGAGCACGACGATATTGAGGCTCGGATTGGCCTTCTTCAGGTAGTAGGCGGTCCACAGGCCGGTATAGCCGGCGCCGATGATGCAGACATCGGCCTCGCGATCACCGGGAAGGGGAGGGCGCTTCTGGGGAATGCCGCCGATATCGGCGTACCAGAAGGAAATGTTGCCGTTGGTCTTGACGTCCATGGGGATGCTTTCGGGTTCAGGTCAGCGTCACGTCGGCGCTGGCATCGTCGGGAAGAAGAATGAGGTCGGCAGGCGTGAAGGCGATGTCCACGCTGTCACCGATGGCGAAATCCGTTGCGCCGAGCGGGCTGCGGACGACGGCGATCGTGCCGTCGTTCAGCCGGATTTCGTATTTCGAGCCGGAGCCGAGATAAATCGCCTCCGCGACCGAGCCGGACAGGCGGTTTTCGCCGGTCACGACATCGGTACCGGCACGCTTCAGCGCCACGCGCTCCGGCCGCAGGAGCATGACCGGCCGGGCATCGGCGGCAAGGCGGCTGTGCGCCACGATCCTGTCGTTGCCGATGGTCATGATCGTGTCATTACCGGAGACTTCGCTTGCGCCCCGCAATACGGTGGATTCGCCGATGAAGCGACCAACGAACAGCGTCGCCGGATTGTCGTAGAGTTCACGTCCCGTACCGATCTGCTCGATGCGGCCACCGTTGAAAACGGCGATGCGATCAGACAGCACCAGCGCCTCCTCCTGGTCGTGGGTGACGTAGACGAAGGTCGTTCCGAGTTCGCGATGGATGCGCTTGATCTCGAGCTGGAGCCATTCGCGCAGCTTCTTGTCGAGCGCGCCGAGCGGTTCGTCCATCAGGAGCAGGGGCGGATCGAAGACCAGCGCGCGGGCGAGCGCCACGCGCTGCTGCTGGCCGCCGGAAAGCTCGTTCGGATAGCGATGGGCAAAATCCGCCATCTTCACCATGTCGAGCGCGCGTTTGACCCGGCGTTCGCGGTCCTCGCCCTTGATGCCGCGGAGCGTCAGCGGATAGGCGACATTCTTGCCGACCGTCATGTGCGGGAAGAGCGCGTAGTGCTGGAAGACCACGCCGATGTTACGCTTGTGCGAGGGCAGACCGGTCACACTCTTGCCGCCGATTTCGAGCGTGCCGGAACTGATGTCGGTGAAACCGGCGATCAGGTTCAACGTCGTCGTCTTACCGGAACCGGAGGGGCCGAGCAGTGTCATGAACTCGCCGGGGCGGATGTGGAGATCGATGTCGTTGAGGGCCACGAAAGCGCCATAACGCTTCGAGGCCTTGCGGATTTCGATCGCAGCACCAGCGGATCGTTGGGGTGCATTCATAGTCATGTCCTTCCACGGCGCATGCCGAAGAGCAGGCCGGCAATGATGATGAGCGACGTTGCGATGAAGAGCAGGGTGCCGACGGCGGCAACCGTCGGGTCGGCGTCGCGGGTGATCGACGAGTAGATCTGCACCGGCAGGGTCTTCAGGTAGGGGCTGGTGATGAACAGCGCGACGATGATTTCGTCGAACGAGGTGATGAAGGCGAAGAGCGCGCCTGAGAGGATGCCCGGCAGGATCAATGGCAGCGTCACCGTGCGAAACACCGTCAGCCGCCCGGCGCCGAGGCTCGATGCCGCCGTTTCCAGCCGGCGATCGAAGACTTCGAGGCTTGCCTGCACCGCGATCAGGACAAAAGGAATGGCGAGCATGGTGTGCGCCAGCACGAAGCCCGTGACGGTGCCGACCAGATGGGCGTCGAGATAGACGGCATAGATGCCGATCGCCAGAACCACCCCGGGCACGACCATCGGCGTGATCAGCAGGGCCCGCAGCAGCCCGCCTGTGCGCGCCGCCGCGCGGGTCACGCCGAAGGCGGCGAGGGTGCCAACGACAGTTGCGACCACTGCCACGATGAGGGCGATGAACAGCGAGTTGGTGAAGCTCGTCGTCCAGTCCGGATTGGTGAAGAAGTTGCCGTACCATTGCCACGAGAAACCGACCGGTGGGAAGGCCAGCGACTTGTTGCCGTTGAACGACATCGGGATCACGACCAGCGTCGGCGCCAGCAACAGCACGGCGACGAGCAGGCAGAAGAGGCCGAGGAGAACGCGCGGGAAAGAAGGCATCGGCTCAGGCCTCCCTGCGCGAGCTGGCGTGTTTCTGGCGCATCAGCGGGGCGGCGATGGCGAGCAGCACGAAGGTTGCGACCAGCAGAACGACGCCCATGGCACCACCGCGGCCCCAGTTGAGCAGGCTCAACACCTGGTTCTGCACGAGCGAAGACAGCATCGTGCTGCGCGGGCCACCGAGCAGTGCCGGCGTGATGTAGAAGCCGAGCGACAGGATGAAGACGATGATGACGCCGGCATAGACGCCGGGTAGCGACAGCGGCATGTAGATCTGCACGAAGGCGCGCCAGGGCTTTGCGCCGAGGCTGCGGGCGGCCTGCAACAGGCGGGTATCTATGCCCTTCATCACGGAATAGATCGGCAGGATCATGAAGGGCAGCAGCACCTGCGTCATGCCGATGATGACGCCGGGCAGCGTGCGGATCAGCTTGACCGGCGAAAGGCCGAGGCCGCGCAGGAAGGAATTAATGACGCCGGAATCCTGCAACAGGATGACCCAGGCCAGCGTGCGCACGACGCCGCTTAGCCAGAAGGGCACGAGCACGCAAAGGATCAGCACCAGCCGGACATTCTTGCCGACGATGGTCATGGCGTAGGCGTAGGGGTAGGCGCAGATGAGCGAAACCAGTGTGACCCAGGCGGCAACCACAAAGGTCCGCTGCAGCACCGTCCTGTTGACCGCGGACTGGAAGAACCAGACGTAGTTGTCGATGCCCGGCGCAGGCTCGGTGAAGCTGCGGACGACGACGATCGCCAGCGGATAGGCCAGTGCGATCACGAGCACCAGCACGGCGGGCGCCGCAAGCCAGACCGCGCCACGGGGGCGAAATCGTGAAAGGAAGCCGGGCTGTTCGGCACTGGCGGCTAGGTCGGGGGTGGCGGTGGTCATGGAGATCTCCCGTCATGGAAGCAAGTCCGGCCGAAGCCGGACCTGCGAGGGATCAAGGCTTAGTTGCCGGAGAGAAGCGCATTCCACTTCTCGGCGGCGAGATCGAAGTTCTTCACCCAGAACGGGATGTTCTGCTGATAGCTCTGGCCGATACGCTCCGGCGTGCTGGTGAGGAATGCAGCGGTGACGTCATCCACCTTCGGCTTGGAGTCGAGGTTGATCGGCGTGTAGGAGGTCTTTTCGGTCAGGATCTCCTGCGAGCGAGCGCCGAGATAGGCGTTGAGCAGGGCGTAGGCAGCATCGGTATCCTTGACGCCGACCGGAATGGTCATCTGGTCCATGACGACCAGCCAATCCTGCCAGACCGGCGTATACTGTGCGCCGTTCTTCACGGCGGTCATCGCGCGGCCGGTCCACATCATGACCATGTCGGCTTCACCGGATTCGGCGAGCTGCTGCGATTCAGCGCCGGTCTTCCAATAGATCGTGTCGGGGCCGAGATCGCGCAGCTTCTGGATGCCTTTCTCGATGTCATCGGCCGTCATCGCCTTCGGATCGCCGCCAGTTGCCTTGAAGGCCTGCTCGATCAGGCCGCCTGTCGGATCGCCGCTGCCGTCGATGGCGCGGCTGCCCGGAAACTTCTCCGTGTCGAAGAAATCGACCCAGTTCTTCGGCGGATTGTCCTTGTAGGTCTCGTTCTTGTACATCAGCACGACGCCATAGTTCATCGCCGGGACCGAGCACTCGCCGACCTGGTTCGGCGGGATCTTCGACACGTCGAGCTTGGAGAAGTCGAGCTTCTGGAACAGCGTGCCGCAATGGACGTAGGGCGGCAGGTCGGCGGTATCGACGACATCCCAGGTGACGTTGCCGGCATCGACCTGCGCCTTCAGCTTCGCGATTTCCGTCGGGCCGTCATTGAGCAGCGTCACGCCGGATTTCGTGACGAAATCCTGAAGGGCGGCCACCTGGCCGTCCTGGTAGATGCCGCCATAGGAGACGAAGGTCAGCGTCTTGCCCTTGAGCGAGCCTTCCTTCACTTCGCCGGCGACCGGCTTTTCCTGTGCAAACGCCGGCAACGCCAGGGCGCACGTCATCGTTAGGGCGAAAGCCCTCGCAAAATTCTTCATCGTCATTACTCCCAGTAGCGCTCGCGTGCGTTGTTCCTGCTGCGGTTACGAGCCCGGCCGTGGCAGGTATTTGTCGAGGTCATCCGCGACGCTTGTGGGCGGCGCGATCATCCAGAGGACTTCAGCGGTTTCCGTGCCGATGTTTTCGGTCTTGTGCGGAACCGAGCTTGGATATTCGATGCTGTCGCCGGCCGACAGCACATGGCGTTCCTCGCCGAGGGTGAGCTCTACCTTGCCCTGCAGAACGAAGAAGAGTTCATGCGAATCCCCATGGCTGTAAGGCTTGTCGCCCGTCGAGCCACCGGGATCGAATTCACCGATATAGACTTCCATGTCGCGGATCGGACGCCGCGACAGAAGCATCTTGCGATACCCCTCGGCCGGAGGCAGGGCAGGGCGCTCATGTTTGCGCAGGACGCGGCCGACGGGCGGAGACCCATCGTCGAAAAGGTCGGTGAGGCTGATGCCGAGTGCTCCGGCAATGCGCATCAGCGTGCTGATGTTGACGCCGCTGAGACCACGTTCGAGCTGGCTGAGGAAGCTCGCGGTCGTGCCGGTAGCGTCTCCCAGCGTGCGCAGCGACATGCGTCGGGCGGTGCGGAAAGCCTTGACCTTCTCACCGACAACAGCCTGATTCTTCGCAGCAACAGCGATATCGTCCATGGCCTCACCTCTCACTTAACACTGTATTAAGTGGATTGGCGCTTGGCAACAGCGAATTTCACCATTGGCTGTTTTATGCGGAACGAAGCGTGAGTTTCACCTTTGCCCATGCAGGGCGTGCGCCATGATTTGCATTGTTTCGTTGACAGGAAACGTTAGCATGGAATACAAAAAATATATATAATACAAATTGTTGAATAGAAAACTGCACAGATCACTTGAATCTTGCGGCCTACTTTTCCCCGTCCTCACGATGCCGGTGCAGATCGAGATGAATTTGCCCGCTTTCCTGCAGAGCAGAAAGCAAGTGCCCGGGAAGGCCACCGGTTGACGCTGCGTCACCGGATCGCGCGGTCTCTGCATCCTTGACATGGTCGGCCGCTTCCCGGGCAATGGCCAGAGCGGCGGCGGCGGCGAGGAAGGCGTTGGTGCGATGATGTTCGGCGAGCCCGATCTGGGCGGCATCGATCGCGCGTCCGGCTTCGGCGATCATTGCATCCGCCGCTGCAAGCCGTGCCGAAAGCATGCCGACGATAAACGGTGCGGCATCCGCTCTATCCAGCATACGCACAAACACGCGGCGCCCCGCACCGAGATGTCGCGACGCTTCGAGAAGCAGTTCGAGGTCGTGGGGGACGGAGCGTTGCACGCCCTCGCCAGCGGGATGCAGCAGGGTATCGCCGTCGACCACGACATCCTTGAAAAGCACATGTTCAGCCGGCTGCGGCTTTCCGTTTGCCGGCTCGCAAGTGTTTGCGGCATAGCGCAGGCCCGATACACGAACCGAAAGCAGCAGTCCGGCCGTCTTGCCCCCACCGGGCCGCGCCGGCACCAGCACCCAATCAGCATGCCGCGTACAGGGGGTACAAAATGCCTCGCCGTTCAAGCGCCAGCCAAGGCCATGCGGAACCAGCGTCAACGCATCCGTCGGCGCCTCCTTGCGCTGTACTGAGGCGCCCGCAAGCCGCGCGCCGGCAAGCGCTGCGGAGAAAACCGTGTTGTGCTGTCCCTCCGCACCCAAACTTCGAACACGCTCCAGACCGACGAAATGAGCGGCGAGAATTTCACCGAGCGTTGCCGATTGCGCCGCCGCTTCAGTACAGATGGTGGCGAGGATGGTGTTGGAGACATCGATGCCGCCGTGATCGGTCGGTACGGAAACGCCGAGCAGACCTGAGCGTGAGAGAAGGTCAAGCCGCGCTTCCGCCGTTTCCAGAGACTGTCCAGAACCGCCAAAAACACCCGCGATCGTGCGTGCCACCGCAATCGCTTCGTCCTCCGTGCTGATGACGGCGGCGGTTCGAATGGGTCGGTCAAGCGGCGATGAAATCGTACCCATGTCGTCTGCTCCTTGCTGAAGGTGGTTTCAGGGCGCACAGGCTGAGACAAGTGAAAAGATCACATTCTATAGAGACTGTATAGTTTATTTCCGTTTTTCTGCCGCGAAAGCGGCGGACAGATTGCATGTCCAGAACCGACCGAACTGCGAAACCTTTAACGTTTTCAAAGCACTCATGGCGATCTAGCGGAACCCAGCGCTCGCCGCGAGAAATTCGTGCGCGAGCTCTTTGTTCCCGCATCCACGGCTTCAAGTCCGACCGACACGAGCATGTTCGCCCGCACTCTACCATTCCGCATGTCCCATACAAGGCACTTGCCCGGGACGGTGAGGGGAACCTGGCGGATAATGCCGGCGTTTTGTTTAGCGTATTGAGAAAAATTAAAATCGATATATTTAGTAGAGATAAGCACCTACCTTCCGGAGCGGATCCTCGCAGGAGGAATTTGAATGACCACACACGCGGATGTTGCCGTCATCGGATCGGGCTTTTCGGCCATTGCCCTGTCGCTTAACCTCGTCGACGTGTTGCCGGCAACAGCGAGGGTCTGTCTCGTCGGCGCAACGCGCAAACGGGGGCGGGGAATCGCCTATGCCGCCAATCCTGACTGCCTTCTCCTGAACGTGCCGGCTGGCCGCATGAGCCTTTTTGCTGATCGGCCGAACCATTTCGTCGACTGGCTGGCCGAGAATGGCGCGTCGGCGGCAGGAAACGATTTCGTGCCTCGGCAACTCTACGGCCGATATCTCGGCGACAGCCTCGATGCCGCCTTGAAGCGCACGGCCAATCGCGCTGCTCTCACCCTCGTCGATGCGGAGGCCTGCAGCGCCGAGGCTGCGCAGGATGGCGGCCTGACGTTCCGGCTCTCGGACGGAACGCAGCTTGTGACCGACTTCGCAGCGCTTTGCACGGGGGTGGGGACTGCGCGCCTGCCTCTTCCGGCCGACCAGCTTTCTTCCGATATCCAGCCCTTCATCGTGCACGATCCCTGGGCAGAAGACTGGCTCGAACGCTTGCCCGGCGATGGCGACGTCCTGCTCGTCGGAACCGGCCTGACCATGACCGACCAATGCCTGCTGCTCAAACAGCGGGGCTTTCGTGGCAAGATCCACGCCCTCTCGCGCCATGCTCTGCTGCCGCAAGCACACCTTAACCAACGCGCCGATCCCGCCGCACCGGTGCTCATCCCGGGACGCGGCGAGGTGAGTGAAATGCTTGCGATCCTGCGCGCGGAAGCAGGAGTCGCACCAGACTGGCGGGCCGTCATGGACGGTCTGCGCCCGATTACCCAGGCGATATGGACCGGCTGGAGCCCCACCCAGCAAGCGCGCTTTCTGCGTCATGCCGCCACCTTCTGGAGTGTTCACCGTCACCGGATGGCACCTGGCGTCGCACGTCAAATCCAGACACTTCAACAATCCGGGCAACTTCGTTGCCACAAGGGGCGGCTGGAGGCGGTGCGACTGGTGGGCGGGCGGCTCGAGGTCCGGATCAAGACCCGCGACGGGTTGGCGCTATCCACGGACCTGATTGTCAACTGCACCGGTTTCGACCGATGTACGGTGAAGGCTTCACCGCTTCTGACAAGCCTCGCCGATCACGGACTGGTGCGATCGGACCCTGCCGGACTTGGCATCGACGTCGGTGAAAATTCTGCGGCTTTTGCCGTCGGTGGGAACAGCAAATCCGGCCTCTACGCCATGGGGCCGCTGACCGCCGGGCGTCACTGGGAGATTACCGCAGTACCCGATATCCGCGTCCAGGCGCGTTCGGTTGCCGAAAACATCAGCGCGAGGATTTCCGCCAGATGACAGGCTCGCCACGCGCCGCGCCCTTACGCGGGAGCAAGGCCCCATGATCTCGCAAAAATCCAAATACGCCTTGCGTGCGCTGCGTGCTCTCGCCCGGATGCATCCCGAAGCCCCGCTGCCCATCTCTGTGATCGCCAGCCGCGAAAGCATCCCGAAGAAGTTTCTGGAGCAGATATTGCTGGAGCTGAAGCGGGCCGGTTTTGTCGCAAGCCGAAGAGGCCAACGCGGGGGATATCTGCTGCTGAGACGCCCGGATGAAATCACGTTCGGCGCCATTCTGCGCACAACTGAGGGGCCGTTGGTGCCTGTCGCATGTCTCGCAAATGGCGGCTATTGCCGGGACTGCCGCGATAAAAAGCAGTGCACCGTCCGCCGTGTCTTTGCGCGGATTGCCTTCGTATACGGCGAAATCCTCGACAATACGACTCTCGCCGACCTTCTGGATGCCTCGTCCGAAGGCGCGATCGACGGGCCGATTGCTATCAAAAACCTAGTCGCCAACAAAATACACTAAAAAGGTAGAAATTACAGAAATTAGCGTTATCATGCTGCCAGACGTCTCGTTCCAGGGTGCAGGGAAGGGGTATTGCATGTTCATTGAAAGGCCCGCACGGCAAGAGAGCCCGATGATGCAAATTGCGGTGATCGGGGCAGGCCTCTCAGGCCTTGCCACGACGATCGCCCTCATGAAGCGGTTTCATCAGCCCTTCGAAGCTTGGCTGATCGATGCGGAGGACGCGCCGGGTGCCTTCGGCAATGGCCCCGCTGGGAAGGCCCTGGCCACCGAACCGGCGCGTGACCTGTCGGTCATCCCCGATCGTCCCGACGACTTCGCCGACTGGCTGAACGGCAGCCTTTTGGCCGATGGTGCGATTGCCTCGTTGCGCGGGCCGCAGGATCTGCATGTTCCCCGCGCGCTCTTCCGGGATTATGTGCTGGCCCGCTTCAGCGAGGCCCTGAGCCTTCGCAAGGACATTCGCATCCGCACCTTCCTTGGCGAGGTACGCGATGCCGTTCCCCGAAACGACCGCGTCCAGCTCCGTTTCCGGGAAGGGGACCGGGCCGAGTTCGATCATGTCTTCATTGCCACCGGCTTAGGGGCAGCACAACGCGAAGCCGATTCCTGGCGCGCGGCCCATGCGGCTGCCGATCGGCTGTCCCAATGCGAAGAACCGCCGGTACTGACACTCCTCGGCAACGGCCCGCGCTTTGCGGCGATCCTCCTTGACCTGCGCGCAAGCGGTTATGCCGGGCCGGTCAATGTCCGCGCGGCAACCGGCAGCCTGCCGCAACCCCATGGGCGCGGCCATGACAGGGCAAATTTCGGCCCGCCGCCGGCCAGCCGTTCGCTCCGGGATGCCTTCCATTACATCCGCCGGGAGTGTCGCAGCGCAGAGAACCGGGAAACAGGCCAGTGGCAGTCGGTGGTCGACACGGCCTCCCTTCGCCTTTCCGTCGTCTGGCGCAACCTGCCGCAAAAGGAACGGAACCACTATCGCCGCCACCTCCTGGACCTGCATCGACAGTTTTCAGTCCGCATCGCACGCGACATTCACCGCCGTCTCGTTGCCGAACTCGAAACCGGGCGCACGCATTTCGTTTCGTCGCGCTTCCCGCAAAGGAAAGACGACAACACGATCGACTGTCGCGAAACGCCCTCGGCTTCGGCACTCGCTCGACTGCTCGGCGCGGACCTAGGCCTGCTGAGCGTCAACGACAGCGGAGGCCTCCTTGTTGACGGCAACCCTTTGCCCGGCCTGTCATTGGTCGGCACAGCCGCCTCAAGCCTCCGCCCAGGCCCGTTCGTCTTCGCCGAAACAGTGCGGCAAGCCTATCGGGCAGTCCTCGACATGCAGCGCCACACTTTCGCCGTGGCATCATCGCGATCTTGAATGGCGTGCAGATACACTAGTGCGCCCGATAGTTCCATAATGCTGATTATGTGACTCCTTCGTGTGATCGGCCGGAAACGCTGCCACTTGGCGCTTCGAGGAGCAGCTCGAGGCCAGCGTGTCAAAGGCTCTGTGGCGCCATGAACTGGTAGTACGCCCAGACGAGCGCGATCACGATGACAACGGCGATCCAGATCAGTCCCTTTTTCGGCCTCGGCACCTCAGGTTTGTTCCCGTTGTCCTGCTGCGGCTTCCGGCGTTCGAATTTCAGAACATTGTTGTCGTTCAAGGCGCCCTCCATCGCACTGCAAGTCACGGGAATGACTTACGCGATTTGGATCGGAGGGCAAGAGCCGACCGAGCGGATCAACCATCTTCAGCCCGTTTTTGCCAAAGCCGCAACCCGCGCGAAATGGCCCTGGCCAAGATAGCCGGTGCCATCGCGGATATCGGCGGCGATCGCCACCTTCAGGGCTTCGGCATCCTGCTGCACGATGGCGGCAAGCGCCTCGGCGTGGCGATCGACCTGATAGGTTTGCGAGAGGGTCTCACCGGCCCGGCGCATGAAGGGCCCGAGACGCAACCAGAGAGATTCGATGAGCGGCAGCATCACGGTGCCGGGCCGTGCCTCGTAGAGGCAGCGGTGGAAATCGAAATTCGCCTCCACCAGCCGCCCGAAATTACCGACAGCCAGTGCCTGATCGGCCTGTTGGTCGAACGCCCGCATACGGGTCAGCCGCCTGTCGTCGATGAAGGGCATGGCACGTTCGGCGGCACGGGTTTCCAGTGCGACACGGGCTTCAAGAACTTCCTCGAAACTCTGCGGGTCGAGATCCGGCACGCGGACGCGGCGATTGTCGAGCAGTTCCAGCGCCCCTTCCGAAACCAGCCGGTGCAATGCCTCGCGCACGGGCATGGCGCTGACGCCAAGCGCCTCGGCCAATCCATTGATCGTCACCGGATCGCCCGGCTCGAACTGCCCCGTCATGATACCCCGCCGCAACACACGGTAGACCCATTGTTTGGCGGATTCGGACGCTTCACGACTGGCTGCCACGAACATGCTGTACCCTCCCCTCTGCAGGCCCGGCTTTTGCCGGCCTCACGCCTCAGGGCTGAATTTCAGGAGCTTTGCACGCAAAACTGATATTGTCGCAAAGCTTAAAATGGCCCTTTACAGATTTGATCAAATTATGGTTTGTTGTGATCATAAGCAAGATAAGCCTATCACATAAGAGCCGTGATCAGCGGCCGGACAGAGGACAGCCGGCGGTTTGGGCGGAGGAAGCTCGAGCGTCGGTCGAAAAACGGGGAACCGATGACTGATACCCGAACGACCGCAGCCCATGGCGGAGCTATAGGCTTGCATGGCATCAAGAAATGGTTCGGCACATTCCAGGCCGTCGATGACGTGACGCTGGAAATCCGCTCGAACGAATTCTTCACCCTTCTCGGCCCTTCCGGCTGTGGCAAGACCACCCTCCTGCGCATGATCGCCGGGTTCGAACTGCCCACCGAAGGGCAGGTTCTGCTTGATGGGACCGATATTTCCCGCCTTTTGCCGAACCAGCGCCCCGTCAACACGGTCTTCCAGAACTACGCCCTCTTTCCGCACCTGACGGTCGCGGAAAACATCGGCTTCGGGCTCAAGATGCTCGGCAAGCCGAAGTCGGAGATCGACTCCGTCGTCAAGGACATGCTGAAGCTCGTGCATCTCGAAGGGCGTGGCAACAACCCGGTCACGCAGCTTTCCGGCGGCCAGCAGCAGCGTGTGGCGCTCGCCCGCGCCCTCGCGCCGCGGCCGAAAGTGCTGCTGCTCGATGAGCCGCTTTCGGCGCTCGACCTGAAGCTGCGCAAGTCCATGCAGATGGAACTGAAGCGCCTGCAGCTGGAAACCGGCATCACCTTCGTCTTCGTCACGCATGACCAGGAAGAAGCACTCACCATGTCCGACCGTATCGCCGTCATGTCGACGGGCAAGGTCCGCCAGGTGGGCTCGCCTTGGGACATCTATGATCGCCCGGCCGAACGTTTCGTCGCTGACTTCATCGGCGAGACGAACTTTCTGGAAGCCGAGGTCGTTTCCGTTGCCGGCGACAGCGCCCGCGTCCGGCTTTCCTCCGGCGCGGAAATTTCCGCGACCTATCCGGAAGGCATCACGCCGAAGGGCAAGGTTACCATTGTCGTCCGCCCGGAACATGCCCGTCTCGGTCCGCCCGGCTCCGGCGCGCTGGAGGGCGTGCTCGACGACATCGTCTACCTCGGCACGGACAATCATTTCCATGTCAAGGTCGATGGTGGCGGCACCTTCATCGTGCGCCAGCAGAATGCCAAGAGCGGCCCCTGCGGCTTCTCCGAGCAGGAACGCGTCAGCATCGCCATCAATGACGATGTCGCCCAGATTCTGAGGGACTAGCCATGACGCTCAGCGCTCAGGACGCCACCGAACAGCGGCAAAAGAAACATGTTCGGGATCGCTGGATGCTCAGTGCTCCAGCCCTCCTCCTCATCCTCGCGGCCAGCGTCGGCCCTCTCCTCATCGTTTTGGTCTACTCCTTTCTCGCACCAGGCAATTATGGCGACGTGAAATGGGAGTTTTCGACGGAGGGCTGGTTCAACGTTCTCTTTACACGCGACATCTTCGACGACACCGTCTCCCTTGCGGACGCGCATTTCTCGATTTTCTGGCGCAGCGTCAAGCTCGCCTTTGCAACGACGGTGTTCTGCCTGATCTTCGGCTTTCCGACGGCCTACTTCATCGCCACGCGCGCACCGCACAACCGCTCGCTCTGGCTGTTCCTGATCACCATTCCCTTCTGGACGAACATGCTCATCCGCACCTTCGCCATTCAGGAGGTGATCCGTTCGGAAGGCATCATCAACACGCTGTTGTTGAAGATCGGCATCATCTCCGCGCCGATCCAAATGATGTTCACCGACTTCGCCATCATGCTCGGCATGACCTATGTCTTCCTGCCGCTGATGGTTCTGCCGCTTTATGCAAGCCTGGAAAAGCTGGATTTCCGGCTGATTGAGGCAGGTTACGATCTCTACGCCTCACGCTTCGGCGTGCTGTGGCGCATCATCATTCCGCTGGTCAAACCCGGCATCATCGCAGGTTCCATCCTCGTTTTCGTACCGGCACTGTCGTCCTACGTGGTGCCGCGCGTTCTCGGCGGCGGCAAGAACCTGATGGTCGGCAACCTGATCGAGCTGCAGTTCGGCCAGGGTCGAAACTGGCCGCTTGGTGCTGCGCTTTCCGTCACGCTCGTTATCATCGTGCTCTTCGCGATGCTCTATTATGTCCGCAATGCATCGAAGTCGGGAGGCAGCGCCCATGGCTAAGTCCTTCTCGATCAAGCGGCAGCCGGGCTTCGCGACGATTGCGATGTTCTGCTTCTTCCTCCTGTACCTGCCCATCGCGACGCTCGTCGTCTATGCCTTCAATTCGGGCATGTCGATCGCCACCTGGGAAGGCTTTTCGCTTCGGTGGTTCCAGAGCGCCTGGAACAACCAACAGGTTATCGAGGCATCGTGGCGTTCGCTCCGGATCGCCTCTATCGCCGCGCTGATTGCGACGGCCTGCGCGACGCTCGCGGCCATCGCCACCACGCGCACGGCGCCCTACCGCGGCCTCACCTTCAAGTATTCCGTCATCAACATGCCGCTTCTGGTGCCGGAAATCGTGACAGCCGTGGCGCTGTTGATCCTCTTCTCGCGCGTCAAGGTGTGGACCGGTTACTCCGGCCTTGGCTACCTCATCGTCGCGCATGCGGCCTTCTGCATCCCCTTCGCCTACATGCCGATCCGCGCACGCCTCGAAAGCATGGATCTCTCGCTGGAGCGTGCCGCATCGGATCTCTACGCGTCACCGTTCCAGACCTTCCGCTACGTCACGCTGCCGTTGCTCTGGCCGGGCATTCTCGCCGGCATGATGCTCGCCTTCGTGATCTCGCTCGACGACGTGGTCATCACCGAATTCGTCAAATCCGGCGGCCAGGACACGCTACCGACCTACATGCTGGGGCAATTGCGCCGCGTGGTGACACCCGAAATGAACGCGATCTCGACAGCGTTCCTCGTGCTGTCGCTGGCTATCGTCACGCTCTTCTTCTTCCTCAGCCGGAACCCCAACAAAGACAATCAATAGATAAAGGAGAACAGGAATGAAAACCAAACTGGGATTGTTCGCACTTGCCGCCGGCATGATGGCCTCCACCGCCATCGCGCATGCCGAGGGAGAACTCAACATCTTCAACTGGGGCAACTATACGAGCCCCGAAATGATCAAGAAGTTCGAGGAGGCCCACAAGGTCAAGGTGACGATCACCGACTACGACTCGAACGACACCGCACTGGCAAAGATCCGCCAGGGCGGCCACGGCTTCGACATCGTCGTGCCGTCCGCGAGCGTGATGCCGATCTGGATCTCGGAAGGTCTGCTGTTGCAATCCGAGCCCAACCAGATGGAGAACTTCAAGAACGTCGACCCACAGTGGGTGAGCGTGCCGTTCGACGAAGGACGTCACTATTCGGTTCCGTGGCTGTGGGGTACCACCGGCGTGACCGTCAACAAGTCGATCTATTCGGGTGACCCGAACACCTCCGCGATCTTCCTCGATCCGCCAGCCGAACTTGTCGGCAAGATCAACGTGCTGCCGGAAATGTCCGACGTCATGCACATGGTCGTCACCTATGCCGGCGGCGAGCCCTGCACGGGCGACTTGACAATCCTGAAAAAGGCCCGCGATCTTCTGGCGACCGCCAAGCCGAAGTGGCTTTCGATGGACTACGGCAATATCGAGAAATATTCCAAGGTCGACATTGCCGCCGGCACGAACTGGAACGGCGCCTCGTTCCGCTCGCGTCTGCAAAACCCTGATGTCATCTACGGCTATCCGAAGGAAGGCTACCCGGTCTGGATGGACAACGCCGCCATCCTCAAGGACGCTAAGAACGTCGACAACGCCAAGCTTTTCCTGAACTTCATCATGGACCCGGAAAATGCCGCCATGCTCTCGGCCTTCGGCCGTTATGCAAACGGCATCAAGGGATCCGAAGCCTTCATGCCGGCTGAGATGAAGGATGCGCCGGAAATCGTCGTTCCGGAAGAACTGAAGGCAGCCGGCAAGTTCAACCTTGCTTGCCCTCCGGAAGTACAGGAACTCTACACCAAGCTCTGGACCGAACTGCAGAAGTAAGCGGCTCGACCGCATAAAACGAGGACTTCCGTATGCGGGAAGGCAATTCGCCTTCCCGCACTTCGGTCGGATTTTTCATGATCAAGACCTTCAAGGACAGGCACGGGTTTGCTCGCGCCGATGTTACGCTCGCCAATTGGCGCACCGCCCCTTTCAGCCGCTGGACCTTTCAGAATGTTCGCGACTTCGTGCCGACTGCGGTGATCGCAGCGGACGTCGTGACCGCCGAGCAGCCGCTCGCCAGCGACGCCTTTTTCGATGCGGCGATGGAAACGGGCCTTGCCGGCACGTCCACCGCCCGCGCCTTCCTCGAATTTGCCCATACGGACGCCTTCGTACTGATGCGCAAGGGCGAGATCGTTGCGGAATACTACCCGCCGCATGCCGATCCCAACGCGCCGCACCTCGTCTTCTCGATTTCCAAGTCGCTGACGGCCGTGGTCTCCGGTATTCTGGAGGCGGATGGTCTGCTCGATCCCGACCGGCCGGTGACGGACTACCTGCCGGAAGCCAAGGGCAGCGTCTACGGCGACTGCACCTATCGCGACGTGCTCGATATGCGCGTCAGCCTCGATTTCGAGGAAGCTTATCTCGATCCCTACGGCGCCTTCGCGCGCTATCGCCGCTCGATGCTCTGGAACCCGCCGATGGTGGGCGCCGAGCCGGAAACGCTGGCCTCTTTCCTGCTGACACTGCAGAAGGCCGAGCGTCCGCATGGCGGGCCGTTCTATTATGCCTCGCCGAACGCTGATCTGCTCGGCGTCATCATCGAGCGGGCGACGGGCGCCCGTTTCGCCGACCTCACCTCCGATCTCCTCTGGAAACCGATGGGTGCGAAGGGCAACGCCGATATTACGGTCGATTCGATCGGCACGCCGCGCACCGCCGGCGGCGTCTCCATGACCGCCCGCGATCTAGCCCGTCTGGGTGAACTGCTGCGCAATGACGGCGCCCGGGATGGCCGACAGATCGTGCCCGCCGCGTGGATCCGCGACATGCAGGAGAATGGCGACAAGCAAGCCTGGCAGCAGGGCCGTAATGTCGACCTGCCGAACGGACGCTATCGCAGCCAATGGTATCAATCCGGCGAAGCGGACGGCGCCTTTGCCGCAATCGGCATTCACGGCCAGTGGCTTTATGTCGATCCGAGCACCGAGACGGTCATCGTCAAGCTCTCGTCCCAGCCGGATCCGCTGGGCGACGAGGAGAACCAGGACCTGTTCACCTTCTTCCGGGCGCTCTGCCGCCGGTCCATCTAAAAAACACCGAGGAAACACGCCATGCAGACCGAAGCGAGTTTTATCATCCGCAATGCGCGGGTGCTGACGATGGATGAGGCGAACCCACGCGCGAGCGCCGTCGCCGTTTCCGGCAACCGCATCCTGGCGGTCGGTTCCGAAGCGCAGATCGATGCCTTTTCCGGTCCTGACACACATGTCATCGATGCCAAGGGCGGCACGGTGCTGCCAGGCTTCAACGAAGCGCATATGCACATTTTCGGCGGTTCCGCAGAACTGCGCGAACTCTCGCTTTACGGCATGAAAGGCTTTGATGCGCTGGAAAACGCATTGAAGGCCTATGCCGCAGAATATCCGGAGCGCAACCTGCTGATCGCGCAGCACGCGGACTACACGATCCTCTCCGACGACGAGCGCGTAACCCGCCACCACCTCGACCGCATCCTGCCGGATCGCGCCGTGCTGATCTTCGCGCCGGACCACCACACCGCCTGGGCCAATACGCTGGCGCTGAAACTCGGTGGCATTCTTGAAGGTGGCGATGTCGGCATCGGCAACGAGATCGTCATGGCTGAGGATGGGCTTGCCAGTGGTGAACTGCGCGAAAGCAATGCCATCCGCCCCGTTTCCGCACTGAGCGAAACAGGCGGGCGCGAAATGCTCGGCGTCGGCACGGGCGGCGATCCGGACCATGTGACGGCGGAACAGCGCGCCGGCGACATCGAGATCATCAAGGAAGGCCTCGCCTACGTCGCCTCGCTCGGCATCACCTCGCTGCAGAACATGGACGGCAGCCTCTACCAGCTGGAAATGCTGGACGAGATCGAGAAGACGGTCGGCCTGCCGGTACGCGTGCGCATGCCCTTCCACATGAAGAATTTCATGCCGCTCTCGGACATCGAGACCAAGGCGGCCGCCTGGCGTGAGCGTTTCAATTCCGATCGCTTGCGTTCGGACTTCGTGAAGCTCTTCATGGACGGCGTGACGGAATCCGGCACTGCCGTCTTCGTCGACGACTATTGCCATCAGCCGGGCCTGAAGGGCGATCCGCTGTTCTCGCAGGAGCATTTCGACAATGTCGCCATTACGGCCGACAAGCTTGGCCTGCCGGTGGCGGTGCATGCCATCGGCGACGGCGCAGTGCGCATGGTGCTGAATGGCTACGAGGCCGCCATCAAGGCGAATGGCAAGCGCGACAGCCGCAACCGCATCGAGCACATCGAGGTCGTGCATCCCGACGACATTCCGCGCTTCAAGCAGCTCGGCACTGTCGCATCAATGCAGCCGACCCACCCGCCGGGCAGCGCCGGCCTGCCGCTCGAACCGTACCTCTCCTATATCGGCGAGGCGCGTTGGCCCTATGCCTTCGCCTGGCGCACGCTGGTCGATGCCGGTGCGGAGATCGTCTTTGCCACCGACTGGCCGGTCTCGCCACTCGACCCGATGAACTGCATCCAGTGCGCTATGTCACGCGACGTCTGGAAGGACGGTATGAAGGACGAGCGCCTTTCCCTGCACGAGACACTTGCCGCCTATACGAAGAACGGCGCCTGGGTGGAGTTCATGGAGGATCGCAAGGGCGTGCTGAAGGCCGGCTACCTCGCCGATATTGTCGTGCTCTCCGCCGACGTGGAGGCAACCGAGTTCACCAGCCTCGCCGAAGTGCGTCCCGTCACCACCATCTGCGACGGCCGCATCACCTATCAGGCCTGATCCGGAAAAGAAGCCCTATCGACTAGGGCAAATCCATGCGATAGGCCGGGCGATCAATCGCCCGGTCTTTTCATGTACATCGCCGAAATCCTCGCCCTTTCCGCCGCCGTCTGCATTGCGATGAGCGGCATGCTCGTCAGCGAATTGCGGGGTCGCCTGCCGCTCCTCGATCTCGCTCGCCTGCAGATGCTTGCCGCCTTCCTGATGACGGGGGTCGTGTCGCTCGTCATCGGCGGCTGGCGCACCGTGGAGCTCTGGCAGTTCGGCTACCTGGCAGCCTCCAGTCTCTTCGGTATCATCATCGCCAGCACCACCTATTTCGCGACGATCTATACGGCTGGCCCTCGCACCACCGCCCTGCTCTTTTCGCTCACCTCGCCCTTCGCAGTGCTGCTCGGCTATGTCTTCCTGGGCGAAACCCTGTCCGGCCAGCAGGGCATCGGCATCGCCTGCGTGCTGCTCGGCATCCTGCTGGCGATCGGCGCCCGCTCGCCGTCGAAGACCACGGCTGTCGAGCGCACGCCCTGGTTTGGAATAGCGCTCGGCGTCGTTACCGCCTTCGGGCAGGCGCTCGGCAGCCTCGCCGCCCGCCCTGCCATGGCGAGCGGCGTCGAACCGTTCACCGCGATGGCCGTGCGCTCGGGCCTTGCGGCCGCGTTCTTCGTGCTGCTGATGGTCGTTCCGCATCCGATGTTGAAGCCCGCGCCAACCATCACGAAACGGTCGCTTGGCTTTGCAGTCGGCTCTGCCTTCTTCGGCGTCGGACTTGGCATGTCGCTGCTGATGGCGGCACTGGCACATGGCAATGTCGGGATCGTCTCGACGCTATCGTCGATGACGCCAGTCGTTATCCTGCCGATGATCTGGGCGCGCACCGGCATCGTGCCGCCCGCGCCCGCCTGGGTGGGCGCGGCGCTGGCGGTGATCGGCACGGGCTTGATCAGTCTCTAGCCCGGTCGGCCGAGATCAACGAGATAGGTGTTTTCTTCCCGCGACCTGACATAGTCTTCCGGGCGAATTTCCGCAAAAAGCAGGGTTTCCCCTTCCGCGGGGGCTTCGGCAAGCAGCTTGCCATCTGGGGCGGCGATGCGCGACAGGCCGGCATAGGTGAAATTGTCGTCGGCGCCGCAATGGTTGATGTAGGCGACGAAAACCTGGTTCTCGAAGGCGCGGACCTGGATCATATGATTGGCGATGAAGGTGCCGGAAGACCCCTTCGGTAGCGCCGTCGGAACCACGACGAGCTCGGCGCCGGCAAGTGCAAGGCGGCGGACGTTTTCGGGGAACTCCACATCGTAGCAGATCAGCATGCCGAGACGGATACCGCCTAGCTCCACCATGACCGAGGTTGGAACGCCGGGTTTGAAGGCATTTCGCTCGTACTCACCGTAGAGATGGGACTTCCGGTAGACGGCATTGGTGCCGATGCCGTCTGTGAAGAGCGCGCTGTTGTAGGTTACCGTGCCCTCCTGCTCGGCGAAACCGGCCACGATGGCAATGCCGTTTTCCCGCGCAATGGCACTGAGGCGTGTCGCAACGTCGCCGGTCGCGGGTGAAGCAAGCCGCGCAAATGCCGACTCCCCTGCCCCGTAGCCAGTGACCGCAAGCTCCGGCACGATCAGCAGCTTGGCGCCGCCCGCCGCGGCATCCGCGGCCGCAGCCGCGATGTGCTCGATATTGGCCTCGCCGTCACCGGCAATGGCGTGCATCTGGAGGGCGGCGATCCGCATGCTGGCTCCCGTTTTGTTTTACACAGTTTCCGAACGCGGAACCGTTTCTCTAATCCTTCGACGACATGGCGCCCAGCAGCTTTGGCAGGTCGCCGAAGCGTGCGACGAGGCCAAAGATGGTGGCGGCGATCGCCACGAACAGCACCGTGACCGAGGCCATCGTCGGCGTATAACCATAGCGCAACGCGTTGAAGATCTTGATCGGCAGCGTCTCCATCGTGAAGCCGATCGTCATGTACGCCACGATATATTCGTTGAGCGACAAGACGAAGGCGAAAGCATACCCCGAGACGAGGTAGGGCAGGATCAGCGGCAGGACGACGGTGCGGAAAATCGTGCGATCGTCTGCGCCCATCGTTGCGGCGGCTTCCACCAGCGAGCGGTCGATGGAGGAGAAGCCGAGCGACAGCGTCACCAGCGGCAGCGTCACGAAGAAGATGGCATGGCTGATGACGGCAGTTGCAGGCTGGCCATAGAAGCCGGTTGTCGCCCAGAAGGTGAGCAGGCCGAGCGCCGTGATGACCGGCGGCAGCGTGAAGGGTGCGACGCCGAGCAATTGAAAGATGTTTGCCCACGGCGCATGGCGACGCCACAGGAACCAGGCGAGCGGCAGCGCGATGAGAAGTGCCACGGCGGCTGAAAGGGCCGCGAGCGTGATCGACGCGAAGAGCGCGTTGCGCCACTCGACATTGGCGAAGATCTCACCGTACCAGCCCAGCGAGAATCCTTTCGGCGGGAAGGCGAGATCCTGTTTCTCGTTCACCGACACACCGGCGACGACGATGATCGGCAGCGACAGGAAGAGGCCGATGAGGCTGAAATAGGCCTTCTGCAGGAACCCGGTCATGCGGCTTCTCCCTTGCGGCCGGCGATGACCGTGAGTGCGACGAGGCCGAGCGTGACGAGCACGAGGAACACGGCCATGGCGGCGGCGAACGGCATGTTCGACTGGTAGATCGCCTGGTCGGTGATGAGCACCGAGAGCGTCCAGTGCTGCGGTCGGCCGAGAATCTGCGGCAGCAGGTAGGAGCCGAGCGCGAAGATGAAGACCATGATCAGCGTGGCGACGATGGTGTTACGCAGCGCCGGCACGACGACGGTGAAGAAGGACTTTATCGGCGATGCACCGAGCGTGCGCGCGGCTTCCGTCAAAGTCGGGTCGAGCCGAACGAGAGCGGGATAGAGCACGAGCACGGTGTAGGGCAGCGCCTGGTAGGTCATGGCGGTGAGCACCGCGCCAAAACTCGGGTTCAACGCCACGGGCTGGTCCATCACACCGAGCATGACAAGCAGGTTGGTGATGCCGGCAGTGCGTGAAAACAATGTCGACCAGGCAAAACCGATGATGACTTCCGACAGCGACAGGATCGACAGCAGGGCGACCAGCCAGAGCACCTGCGTCCGGCGTTTAGCGCGCGACAGCAGGTAGGTGAAGGGAACAGCCAGCACGACGCAGCAAATGGCGACGGTGACGGCGAGAAACAGCGAGAAGCCGAGCACCTTGCCGAAGAACAGGCTGAGGAACCGGGCGTAATTGTCGAAGACGAAGTCCGGCGTGTAGAAGCCGGACGGATCGCGCCGGAAGAACGAGACGGCGATCATCGTCGCGAAAGGCACGACGAAGAAGACAATCAGCATGCCCGCGGGAAAGAACAGCGGGCCATAGTCGGTGAGTTTTTGCGGGGCTTCGCGTCTCATGACTTCAGCACCACGCAGTCTGCGGGGTTGAGCTGGAGGCCGACCGACTGGCCGACGGCGACGTCCGGCCGGGCGTTCGGCATGGAGACGGCGACGATCTGCTTTCCACCGGCTTCGACAAAGGTCTCGATCGTGCCGCCGAGATCGCGCACGAAGGTGACGGTGCCGGTGATCGGGGCATTGCCGGGTGCGGTGAGATGAACGTCTTCCGGGCGCACCGAAATGATGCCGGATTTCAGGCCTGCGGGAATGGCAAGACCTGAAACCGAGGCGCCGAGCACATTGGCCCCACTGCCGTTGGCGTTGAAATCGATGAGGTTCGTCATGCCGATGAAGTCGGCGACGAAGGTGTCGGCCGGGCGGCGGTAGATTTCCACGGGTGCCGCGGCCTGGCGGATCTCGCCGCTGTTCATCACGACGACCGTATCGGCCATGGTCATGGCCTCGCGCTGGTCATGCGTGACGACGATGGTGGTGATGCCGAGGCGCTGCTGCAGCTGGCGCAGTTCGACCTGCATGGCCTCGCGCAGCTTCGCATCGAGCGCGGAAAGCGGCTCATCGAGCAGGAAGAGTTTTGGCGAAATGGCGAGAGCGCGGGCAATCGCCACGCGCTGGCGCTGGCCGCCGGAAAGTTTTGCCACGGGGCGGTCGGCATAGCCCGTCAGATGGATCATCGCGAGAAGCTCGTCGACGCGCTTCTTCTGCTCTTCCTTGCCGATGCCGCGGATGCGCAACGAATAGGCAATGTTCTCGCCGACCGTCAGGTGGGGAAAGAGCGCCAACGACTGGAAGACCATGCCGAGGTCGCGCTTGTGCGTCGGAACGTTGGTAATGTCCTTGCCGTCCAGCTTGATCGCGCCGCTCGTCGGCAGGTCGAGGCCGGCGACCATGCGCATCAATGTGGTCTTGCCGCAGCCGGAGGGGCCGAGAAGGCAGACGAACGTGCCATGCGGCACCGTCAGTTCGACATTCTTGACGGCCGTAAACTGGCCGAACTGCTTGACGATATTCTGGAGGGTCAATCCGGACATTTTAGCTCCGTTCGGCGCTTGTTGTGAGACCGGCCGGCTGAGGCAGCCGGCCGGTTGTCTTGAGGAATGATCGGGATCAGCCCGCGATCATTTCCGTCCACTTCTGGTTCAGCCAGTCGGCCTTGGACGTGTAGAGGTCGTAGCGCGGAATGATCGGTTCGATGTCCGAGGAGACGGCTGCGAACTCTTCGGCCGTCAGGTCAAGAAGGTCGCGCTTGACGGTCGGAGCGGTACCGACCTTGCGCGACAGCAGCGCCTGGATCGCCGGCTGGCTCATGTAGTTGATGAAGGTGTGAGCTTCCTCGACTTTCGTCGAGGCGCGCGACAGCGCCCAGCAACCGGAATCCATGATGCCGCCTTCCTTCGGGAAGGTCGAGCGGACCGGCTGGCCATCCTTGGCGGCAAGGCCCGTCACGTCGTGGTAGTACTGGCCCATCGGGATTTCGCCCGACTTCAGCGACTGCTCGAACTGTGCTTCATCGCGATACCACAGGCGCACGTTCGGCTTGACTTCGGCAAGCTTTTCGAAGGCTTTGAGGAGACCTTCCTCGGTGTCGAGCGCATTGGTGCCGCCGAAATGCGTCTTTGCGGTCACTTCGAGCAGGAAGGAGTTGGAGACGAGCGCGAGCAGGCCGAGCTTGTCGGCATTTGCCGGATCCCACAGCGCGGTCCAGGAGGTCGGCGCTTCCTTGAAGACATCGGTGTTGGTGACGAGCGTGATGTACCAGGCGACGGCACCGATGCCGGCGACGCGGCCATCCGGATACTTGTTCACGAAATGGTCGATCAGGTTCGAGCCGTTCGGGATCTTCGCCATGTCGAGCGGTGCCCAGAGCTCGGTCGATTGGCCCTTCAGCATGGCGACCTGCGACATCATCGAAACGTCGGCGGGCGCCAGGCCGGCCTTGGCGGCCTGCTCGAGCTGGACGAGCCAGGCCTCACCCGTCGGCTCGGCGACCGATTCCACGGCAATGCCCGTCTGCTTGGTGAATTCGGCAAAAATGTTCTTGTCGAAGGAGTCCTTGAAGTAGCCCCCGTAGACGCCGACCTTCAGCGACTTGTCCTGTGCACGCAGCACGGCCGGCATGGCGAGCAACGAAGCACCGGCAACGCCGGCACCCAGCACCGCGCGGCGGCTGACATTGGTCTTGAGGATGTCACGCATAGTCGTCTTTCTCCTGTTAGGCCGACCGTTGATCCGGTCGGAGCGTTCCCATTGTCGTATTCTACGCCAGGCGCTTTGCGCCACGGAAGGCCTGAAAGCAATCGGGTCCGGATTTTCGAGAAGATTTTTGCACGCCATTTGACGCGTGCCGCGCCGTCTCCAGCGCCTGAAGCCTCCTGATCGTCCCCCGGGGCTTTGCCCTCGTTTTTTACAGTATCGTAATAAAACGCTTGGAAAAGCAATTAGCGTTGTTATAGAAATTGCCGTGAGAAAAACTCACATGTGAGATCCCCCTATATGGCCTCGCGCCTGCCACCGCTCAACCCGCTCCGCGCCTTCGAGGCGACCGCCCGCCGCGGTGCCGTTTCGGCGGCGGCGCGGGAGTTGAACGTGACGCACGGCGCCGTCAGCCACCAGATTCGCGCACTCGAAGAATCCCTCGAAACCACGCTTTTCGAGCGCGGCGGAAAACGATTGAAACTGACGCCGCAGGGCGCGCTGCTGCTGCCCGCCGTCACCAATGCCTTCGGCGAGATCGCGGCGGCGACGGCCCTGATGAAGCAGCCGGAAGCCCATGGCGATCTCACCGTCACCTGCGTGCCCGCACTCCTCTCGCTCTGGCTGATCCCGCGCCTCAACACCTTCACCGACCAGTATCCGGGCGTGCGCGTCACCTTGATCGCCTCCAACGATCCGGACCACCTGCGCTCGCTCGATACCGATGTCTGTATGCTCTACGGCGACGGCAACTGGCCCGATAGCTGGACGCGGCTGTGGTCGCATCTCAAGCTCTTCCCGGTCGCCAGCCCGACGCTGCTCAACAGCCGGCCGCTGCGCTCCGTACGCGACCTTGCAGACCACACCCTGTTCCATGGTGACGACGGCAGGGAATGGAACACCTGGCTGGCGGCGGCCGACGCGCTCGACATGGTGCGCGGCCGCCAGCATTTCATGAGCGACGCCCGCCTTTCCACCGAGGCTGCACTGCATGGTCAGGGCATTGCGCTCGGCGATACGATCACCGCCAGCAACCTGATCGCCCGCGGCGAACTCGTCGTGCCGTTCGATCTGACAGTACCGGCCAACGACGCCTTCTATGTCGCCTGCCGTCCGTCCGTCCGCCAGTCACCCCTCGTCAAAGTGTTCATCGACTGGGTCTTCGCCGCTCTCGAAGAAACCCTGCCCGAACCGCAGGCCTCCGCCCGCACGCATCTGCGCGGCCGCGGCAACCGTCTGGTCGAAGCCCATCGTCCGGTTTCGGCCCCGGCCAAACGCCGGGCCACCGCCAGCCCCCAACGCAAGACCCGCGCCTGATTTTAACGGAAATGACCATGCCTCGCTTCAATTCGCTCGTCGAAACCCTCGCCGCCCCGCCCATCCCTTCGGTTTTCGCCTGGGGCGATGCCTATGATGGCCGCAGTGGCCCGATGATTGATTTCTCGCAGGCCGTGCCCGGCTACCCGCCGCACCCGGACATGCTGCGCCTGCTCGGCGAATATGCCGCCTCGCGCGCCTATACCGGTTACGGGCCGATTGAGGGCGAGGATTCGCTGCGCGCGGCCTATGCGGCGCATGTTTCCGAGAGCTACGGTGTGGCGCTTTCCGCCGGCAACATCCATGTGACGGCGGGCTGCAACCAGGCCTTCATCTGCGCCGCCATGGCGGTGGCTGGCGCCGGCGATGCCGTGCTGATGACCGACCCCTACTATTTCAACCAGGAAACCACCCTGGCCATGCTGGGTATCAAGACCCGGTTCGCCGCCTGCGACCCGGCAAAGGGTTTCCTGCCGGACATTGCAACGCTCGCCGCCGGCATCACGCCGGATGTGCGCGCCGTTGCCCTCGTCTCGCCGAACAACCCGACCGGGGCCGTCTATCCACCGGAGCTACTGGCAGCGATCTACGAACTCTGCGCCGCACGCGGCGTCTGGCTGATCCTCGACGAGACCTATCGCGACTTCCTACCGGCCGGTGCAGGGCGTCCACATGACCTCTTCGGTCGCGCGGGCTGGGAAGACACGCTTATCAGCCTCTACAGCTTCTCGAAATCCTTCTGCATCCCCGGCCATCGTCTCGGTGCGATCACGGCCGGCGCCGGGGTTGTCGAGCAGGTGGCAAAGATCATGGACAACCTGCAGATCTGTCCGCCGCGCTCCGCCCAGGCCGCGGTCGCCACCGCCCTGCCCCTGCTGGCCGACTGGCGCGAGGAAAACCGTCGCGAAATTGCGCGGCGCGTCGAAGGCCTGCTCTCCACCATGGCCGCCGTGCCCGCCTGGCGTGTCGGTGCCGTCGGCGCCTATTTTGCCTTCATCGGCCATCCGTTCGGCGAAACGCCGTCCGCCGTGGTGGCCGAAAGGCTCGCCAAGGAAGCCGGCGTGCTTTGCCTGCCGGGCAGCTACTTTGGCGCAGGGCAGGAAGGATATCTGCGCTTCGCCTTCGCCAATGCAGACGTCGACACGATCGCTCTCTTGAAGGATCGGCTCAATCGATTCGTCCTTGGCTGATCCGGTGTTTGTTACCGGTTGAATGACGCGCTCCTGAGATAACCGTCTGGAGTGCGTCTTATAAGGATGCAGGCGTCACCCGGAGGCGCTCGGCATCGAAGGCGCGTTGATCACCGGCAACAACCGCCGCACGACGGGGCATCACTCCGTCAGCCGATCAACGAGGAATTGACCCAGAGCTCGTCAAGTGCGATCCGCGACCAATTGCCGGATGTCTCGTGGACATAGACCACCTCACCCTTCATGAAGCTCCGCAGGATTTCGAAAGAAGTTCCGGGGCCGGCACGCCCTTTCGAATCGTCCGTGTTCACGATGCGCTGGGTCACCGGTTTGACCCATTTTCCATAGACCCAGTATTCCTTGGAATTGGCGATCTTGTACCAGCCGTTCTCTTCCCGGAAAACGCGGATGACCGCGCCGGTCTCCAGCGGCCCCTGTGTTGCGGCAAGAGCGGCCGAGGCGCTTGAAGAAACCCGGACATTCAGCGTGTCGGAAACGACGACGCCGTAAGTGGGTGTTGCAGCCGGCGGCGAGAACGGCACGCCGGTCAAAGCCTGCTCGACGAGCGGAAGGAAATTGTTCTGGCAGTCGGCAACGGTGTTGCCGCCAAAGAATGCCGTGCCGGGGCAAGTTTTCGTGACCCCAGTGCCGTTCGTCCGCTGACCCGTGTTGAGATCGTACCAGTGGTGGTAGACGATGTTGTTGGTGGTCACCGGGGCAAGGCTGAAGCGACGAACCAATGCAGCAGTGGCTTTGACGATCGCCTCCTTCTGCGCGTCGGTCATCTGGTCCTGTCCCGTGTCAAAGTCGCCGACATTCTCGATGCACACCGACCGGCTGTTGTTGCCATAGATACAGGCCGGCGTGTTGTTCATCGGGCGGCCGGTGACGATCATGCCATCCGGGAAAATGGAAAGGTGCTGGCCGATATCCGCCCAGCCATTGTGGCCGACGTGGTGATCACGCATGCCCTTCTGCATCTCGAAATGGTTGTTGCCGGTAAACTGCGCATAACGAGGGCTCCAGGTGTGGTGTTCCTGCACCTTGTCGACCACGCGGGTCACCGAGATCGTTCCCAGCCATTGCTCGAATTCTGTGAGGGTGAAACGCGTAAAGCCGTACTTCGTATCCATGGAAGCCCTCCCGTGGAATGGACGATTGATGTCGAACCGATGCGAAAATACCCCCGCCGATGCAAAGCATGGCGCCCCCCGAAATCAATTTACTGCGGGCATAAACAGGCGCGTCCGCGTCGTGAAACCACGGCGCGAAAACTCCAGACCAACATTTCGTATATTAGCGGGCAGAATATCACTCTGCCTCGACATCGCAATCTTTAATTGATTAAGCGCATGGAAAACCGCACATAGGCGCGAGTACGAAATCTCGGCGCTTCAGGGACGAACCGAGAGATGTTCGTGCACACCGAGCCACCGACCTGCCGGATCGCGTGAAAAAACGATGGTTTCACGCTCGTTGTTCGTCATCGTCTCGCCGCCCATCGAGATATCGGTCTCGACGGCGTGGGTGAAGATCGCGACATCCCCGACGAGCTGGATTTGGCGGTCCGTCGAGCGGCAGCCGAGCACGCGAAACCCGTCGCGGCTCTCCCAGAGCGCCCATTCCTCTTCGTAGGCGGCCCGGTCTTCAAGCATATGGTCGAGATTGTGGAAGAGGAAGGTCGCGGTGGGTGCGAAGGCCGCGAAATAGGCATCACGGTCGTGCCGCGCGAACGCGCTGACCAAGGCATCGGCGGCGGAAAGCACGGTGGATTCCGTTTCGGTCATGCGTTCCTCAAACGATCTTGATGCTGCTGATAAGGGTGGCAATCGGCGCATGCTGGGCATTGACCCGCGTCTTCAAGTCTTCCAGCGGCATGGCGTCCACCTTGCAGAACTCGATAAACATCATGTTGAGGTTGTTGAAGAAAACCTCACCCATGGCCTTTGCGTCCACGCCGGCATGGACCACACCGCGCACCTGCAATGTCTCGATAAGCTGGACCACCTGGGCGCAAAGCTGGCCGTCGAGTTCCGTATACCGCCGGGAAAGCGGCGTGTCCGGCTGCTGGATGGAGATCGCCATCGCGGTGCGCCACATTTCCTTGGAAAGATAGTAGAGCGAGTGGTCGTAATACTGCTCGATCAGCGTGCGCAACGCCTCGGCAACGTTCAGCGGCGGGTTGGCGACAATGCGGGCGCCGGCCTCCAGCACTTCCGTGACTTCCATCGCCACGGTCGCGACAAGGATGTCGCCCTTGTTCTGGTAATAGTTGTAGAGCGTGCCGACGGAGACTTCTGCCATCTCGGCGATGTCCTCGATGCGGGCGCTGTCATAGCCCTGATCGCGAAACAGCGTGGTCGCGGATTCGAGAATGCGACGCGTCTTGTCCGCCTTCTGTTTTGCACGCAATCCAGCCATGGAATCCTCCGTTGGAATCTCCTCAAAAATGAGATTGACTTAAAAAATGAACTCGTTCAATCTTTTTCTCAAGGCATCGCGACGAGTGCCATCCGCAAAGGCCGAAAGCCTGCACCAGAGGGAAAGATAATGAGCAAAACCGTTTCTGGCGGCCTCCGCCGCCGCATGCTTTTCGCCACCGCAGCCGCCATCGCCCTGTCGTCGGCCGCCGCGCAGGCACAGGACGAATTGAACGCGCTGGTCTGGTGCGACCATACCGATCCGGCGCTGGTCGAGCCCTTCGAGAAGGCCAACAACGTCAAGGTCAATCTCAAGGAATATGAAGGCACGGGTGCTGCGATCTCGATCATCGAGCAGTCCCGCCCCGGCGATTGGGATGTGCTGGTGATCGACGCCGTCGACGTACCGCGCGCCATCGACATGGACATTCTCGGCGA
The DNA here is from genome assembly GCF_001713395.1 of Sinorhizobium sp. RAC02. Taxonomy (NCBI): domain Bacteria; kingdom Pseudomonadati; phylum Pseudomonadota; class Alphaproteobacteria; order Hyphomicrobiales; family Rhizobiaceae; genus Sinorhizobium; species Sinorhizobium sp. RAC02. The sequence continues at coordinate 1,529,538 of NZ_CP016452.1, forward strand.
AATGCCGGCCGACAAGCTGCCGCTCGGCGATCTCTTCCCGGAAGTGCGCATGGAAGAGACGACCACCAAGGACGGCAAGGTCTACGCCATTACCGAAAAATTCGGCTACAACACGATTTCCTACGACAAGACGAAAGTCGACCCGGCCGACATGGACGACCTGTCGGTCATCTGGTCGGACAAGTACAAGGGCCGTATCGCGCTCTATGACTACTACCTGCCGATGGTCGGCCTGACCGGCGTCGGCATCGGCAAGAAGACGGCCGACCTGAAGCAGGACGATCTGCAGGCGATCAAGGAAAAGCTCTTCGAGATGAAGAAGGTCGCCCGCCAGGTGAGCGACGTCGTCGCCTCGCAGACCGCACTAGCGACCGGCGAGGTCGATATCGTCGTCGGTGGCGGCGAGTGGCTGACGGCCGGTCTTTCGGCGGAGAAGCCTAACCTTGACTGGACGATCCCGAAGCAGGGCGCCCTTCGTTGGGCACAGTCCATCGGCGTCTTCAAGACCTCCGAAAAGCAGGATCTCGCGCTGAAATTCGTGCAGTACATCGTCAGCCCCGAAGGCCAGGCGCGGCTTGCCACCTCCTCCTGCTACTGGGCGATGCCGGCCAATGCCAAGGCGGGCGCGCACCTCACCGATCCGCAGAAGGCGGCGTTGCGCTGGGACAAGCAGCCGGACTACCTGAAGAACTCGCAGCTCTATCCGGTCGCCGACGCCGACATGGATGCGGCGATGCAGGATGTCTGGACGGAGATGTTGCAGCAGTAAGGATTTTGGGGGATGCATTAATCCTCGGGTCAGGCCCGGGGATGACGGTGGGGAGGGTGTGAGCCCGCCCGATCGAACGGTGCGGCCTGCGGTACCGTTTCTGCGTCACCCCGCTTCTCTTCTTTCGTCATACTCGGGCTTGACCCGAGGATCCAAGCTCCAAGTACCGACGAGGACCTGGCCCCATGACTGCCACTGCCTATGAGCGCGCGGAACGCCGCAAGGCCCGGGCCTTTGCCCTGCCGGCGCTGCTCTGGACGGGTTTTTTCTTCCTCGTGCCCTTCGCTTATATGGTGGCGCTCAGCTTCTGGACGCGGCAGGGGCGCGAGATTGTCGCCACCTGGACGCTCGACAACTACATCGCCTTCTTCGGGAAGGCGCACCTCTTCAAAGGCCTCGTCGTCTCGCTGGAGATCACCGCGGTCGTCACCGTCATCTCCATCGTCCTCGCCTACCCGCTCGCCTGGATCATCGCCGAGCGCGTGCCGAAAAAATGGCAGCGCTTCGCCCTCGTCATGGCGATCCTGCCGTTCTGGACGTCCTATGTGGTGCGCTCCTATTCCTGGCTGCTGGTTCTGTCCAAGGGCGGCGTCGTCAACCAGGCGCTGCTCTGGCTCGGCGTGATCGCCGAACCGCTGGAGCTTTCCGCCAACCGCACCGGCACGGTCATCGGCTTCGTGCACTTCTTCGTCATGCTGCTGACGCTGACGATCTATGCCAACCTCATCCAGCTTTCGCCGAATTATCGGCGCGCGGCGGCTGATCTTGGGGCCAACGCGTTGCAAACCTTCTGGCATGTCGTGCTGCCTCTGACGCTGCCCGGCATTATGGTCGGCGCCTTCCTCACCTTCGTGCTGTGCATCGGCGACTACATCACACCGCAGATTCTCGGCGGCAACAACGAACTGGTCCTGCCGCAGGTCATCATGCTGCAACTCGGACGGCGCGCTGATTTCCCCATGGCGGCCGCGATGTCGCTGGTGCTGATGGCCGTCGTCACACTCGCCTATATCGCCTGCGCGCGCTGGCTGAAGATGGAGAGGACGTAACATGCGACACCTCACCACGACGCTGGCCGCCCTCTATGCCGGCCTGATCTACCTCTTCATCTTCCTGCCGGTTATCGTGCTGGTGCTGTTCTCCTTCCAGGACGGTACGCTTCCCGTGCCGCCGCTGAACGGACTGACGCTGCGCTGGTACGAGGCGATCTTTTCCGATGGCAAGCTGATGGCGGCCCTCGGCAATTCCCTGATCGTCGCGGTCCTCTCCTCGGCGGCCGCCTGCATCCTCGGCTTCCTCGCGGCCTACGCCTTCGCCCGCTATACGTTGCCGGCCTCAGGCTTGTTGCGCGGCCTTATCGTCGCGCCGATGACGGTCAGCACGCTGATCATCGGTCTTGGCCTGCTCTCGGTGCTGAACCTCACCGGCATGCGGCTTTCGCTCCTGACCGTCGGGATCGGTCATGTCGTGATCAACCTGCCGCTCTGCTTTGCCATCATCTATGCCTCCATGGGCGGGCATCAGGTGAATATCGAGCGGGCGGCGCGTGATCTTGGCGCAAAGGACTGGCAAGTCATGCTGCTCATTACCGCGCCCATGCTGCTGCCGTCGATCCTCGCCGCCTTCTTCCTCTCCGTCACCTTCAGCTGGGACGAGTTCATCGTCGCCTTCCTGTTGTCGCGCTTCGACGTCACGCTGCCGGTCGAGATCTGGAGCATGCTGCGCTCCGGTCTCGATCCCGGGACCAATGCCATCGGCAGCGTCGTCTTCCTCATCTCGGTCGCGTTCCTCATCCTCATGGAGCTCACCGTCTTCCGCAAAACCGGGAAATCCTCATGACCGCCGACGTTTCCATTCGTAACGCCACCAAGGTCTTCGGTGCATTCCGGGCGCTCGACGATGTCTCGCTCGATATAGCCGCCGGCGAGTTCATCGTTCTGCTCGGCCCTTCCGGCTGCGGCAAGACGACCCTGCTTTCCATCCTCGGCGGCTTCATCGAACCGACCTCTGGCACGATCGCGATCGGCGGGCGTGACATGACCCATGTCTCCCCCGCCAAGCGGCCCACCACGACCATGTTCCAGGACTATGCGCTCTTCCCGCATATGTGCCTGCGCGACAATGTCGGCTTCGGCCTGCGTATGCGCGGCATGGGCAAGGCGGAACGATACGAGAAGGCGTTTTCGCTGCTCGATCTCGTTGGCCTGAAGGCATCATCCGCCAAGAAGCCGCACGAGCTTTCCGGCGGCCAGCGACAGCGCGTGGCGCTTGCCCGCGCGCTTGCCGTCGATCCGGACGTGCTGCTGCTCGACGAGCCGCTCGGCGCACTCGACCTCAAGCTTCGCCGGCAGATGCAGGATGAGCTGAAGGCGATCCAGAAGCGTGTCGGCACGACCTTCGTGCATGTCACCCACGACCAGGAAGAGGCGATGGCGATCGCCGACCGCATCGTGGTGATGAACAAGGGCCGCATCGAGGATGTCGGCACCCCCGCCTCGATCTATATGCGTCCGCGCTCATTGTTTTCCGCGGGCTTCATGGGTGAGGTAAACCTCCTGCCGGCGAAGATCTGCGGCACGGCGGCAAACGAGACGGAAGTGGAAACCGTGCTCGGCCGCGTCGCCCTCCCCGCCTCCGCCTTCGTGTCCGGGTTTCCCGTTGCGGGCCGCGACGTCACGCTCTGCATCCGCCCGGAGCATTTCCGCAGCGCCAATGCAGCAACCCCGACCGTTTCGCTCGGTCGCGGCCGCATCACCGGCAGCGCCTTCTTCGGCACGCATCATCGCTGCCATGTCGCGGCGGACGGCTTGGCGCTGACGGCACACCTGCCGCAAACAGAGATGCCGGAAGTCGGCGCAGAGCTTGACCTTCGGCTGAAGGCGGATAGCATCGTCGTGCTTCAGGACGGAGCGGGAGTGGGACAATAATGCAGCGCATCCGCCCGGAGGATTGGTACAGCGTGCGTCGCCTTGACGACGACGTGACGTCTATTTCCGAGCCCTACATCCAGGAATTCTATCGCTGCAATGTCTGGCATATCCGCGGAAGTGAGCGCGACATGCTGGTGGATAGCGGCATGGGTGTGGTTTCCCTGCGCGAATGGGTGCCGCTTGTGACGGAGCGTGACCTGATCGCGGTGGCGAGCCACACGCATTTCGACCATATCGGCTGCCACCATGAGTTCAAGTGCCGCGCCGTGCATTCGGCAGAGGCCGATCTTCTCGCCAACCCGACACGGGAAAACACGCTCGCCGACCCTTATGTCACCGACGACATCTTCGACGCGCTGCCCCCCGAGCCCTATTGCTCGAAATGTTATGCGGTGAAACGAGCCCCGGCGACGCGTATCCTCGAAGACGGTGACGTCATCGACCTCGGCGACCGCCAGTTCGAGGTCATCCACACGCCGGGCCACTCCCCGGGGGGTATTGCGCTCTACGAAAAGGCAACAGAAATTCTCTTCTCCGGCGACATCGTCTACGATGGACCGTTGATCGAGGACACCTACCATTCCAACCTGGCGGATTACATCGCCTCGATGGAGCGGCTCGTGACCCTGCCGGTGCGGCTGGTCCATGGCGGCCATTTCCCAAGCTTCGGCGGGGAACTATACCGCCAGCTCATCAAGGGCTGGCTCGATGAAAAACAGAAGAACTGACGGGAGACCAGAATGCTCGACAAGCGCAAATTCTACATCGATGGCCAGTGGGTCGATCCGCTGAAGCCCAATGACCTCCCGGTGATCAATCCGGCGACGGAAAAGCCGATCGCGGTCATCTCCATGGGCACCGCCGCCGATATCGATCGCGCCGTCGCCGCTGCCAAAAGGGCCTTTGCGACCTACAGCCAGACCAGCGTCGAAGAACGCCTGGCACTGCTCGAAAAGTTGCTGGAAATCTACAAGCGCCGCTATGAGGAAATGGCACGCACCATCACGCTGGAACTCGGCGCGCCGATCTCCATGAGCACCGAGCAGCAGGCGGATGTCGGCGTCGGCCACCTCCAGGGCTTCATCGACGGACTGAAGCGCCTGAAGGCCCGCGAAGTGCTTCCGAACGGCGACGTCGTGCGCCGCGAGCCGATCGGTGTTTGCGGTCTCATCACGCCCTGGAACTGGCCGATCAACCAGATCGCGCTGAAGGTCGTGCCGGCGCTGGCGACGGGCAGCACCTGCGTGCTGAAGCCCTCGGAATTCACCCCGCTCAATGCATTGCTCTATGCGGAGATGGTGCACGAGGCGGGCTTCCCGGCGGGTACGTTCAACCTTGTCAACGGCGACGGCCTGGAATGCGGTGCAGCCCTTTCCAAGCACAAGGACGTCGACATGATGTCCTTTACCGGCTCCACCCGCGCCGGTATCGCCGTCAGCAAGGATGCGGCCGAGACTGTCAAGCGCGTGACGCTGGAGCTCGGCGGCAAGTCGCCGAACCTCGTCTTCGCCGATGCCGACCTCGAAGATCGCGTCGCCGGCAGCGTGCGCGAATGCTTCAACAATTCAGGCCAGTCCTGCGATGCGCCGACGCGCATGCTCGTCGAGCGCTCGGTCTATGACAAGGTCGTCGAAATCGCCGAACGCACCGGTAAGGAAGCTAAGGTCGGCAATCCGGAAGAGGCCGGCGAACACATCGGCCCGCTCGTCTCGCACGTCCAGTTCGGCCGCGTTCAGGCGCTGATCGAGGCAGGTGTGGCGGAAGGCGCACGCGTCCTGGTCGGCGGCCCCGGCAAGCCGGAGGGTTTCGAGACCGGCTACTTCGTCAAGCCGACGATCTTCGCCGACGTCAACAACAACATGCGCATCGCTCGTGAAGAGGTGTTCGGCCCCGTACTCGCGATCATCCCCTTCGACACCGAAGAGGAAGCAATCGCGATCGCCAACGACACCGCCTATGGCCTTGCCGCCTATCTCCAGACCGGCAATCCCGACCGCGCGGAACGCGTCGCCGCAAAGCTGCGTGCCGGCATGGTGCACATCAATGGCGGACCGCACCGGTATGGCAGCCCGTTCGGCGGCTACAAGCAGTCCGGCAACGGCCGTGAAGGCGGCATGTTCGGGCTGGAAGACTTCCTTGAAGTGAAGACCGTTCACCGCCCCGACGCGGCCTGACGGCCGTCTTGCCATAGAATCGGAGCGGCGCTCGAAGGGACGCCGCTCTTCTTATGTGTTCAATGGACTTTCGCTAAATTAGCCTGACCCGGCTGGTTCAAATCACCCCGGTCTGATAGCCCGCTGCTTTCCCGACCATCGGACTGTCACCTTGTCCCAGATTACCCGCTCCCAGCACGCCCGCTTTGCTCTCATCGCTCTCCTGATCGGTGGTGCGGCCATTGGCGGGTCGCCTATTTTCGTCCGCTTGTCCGAAGTAGGGCCGCTGGCGACGGGCTTCTGGCGTGTCTCGCTGGCGCTGCTGCCCTTCTTGCTGATCTCACGTGTCACGAAGGAGGCGGACGAGCGGCCTTCTGGGCTGCGGGACTACGTCGTCCTGCTCCTTCCGGGCGCTTTCCTCGCCATCGACCTTGTCGCATGGCACCTCTCGCTGCACATGACCTCGGTCGCCAACGCGACATTGCTCGCCAATCTGGCGCCGGTCTTCGTGACGCTCGGCTCCTGGCTGGTTTTCCGCACACGCATCACCCCCATATTCCTGACGGGGCTCGCGCTGGCGCTGGCCGGCATCGTCGTCCTGAAGGGCGGACCGGCGGCCATTGGCGGCGGGCAGCTTGCGGGCGACGCGACGGCCATCGTCGCCGCCATATTCTACGCCTGCTACATGCTGGCGATCGGCCATGTCCGGTCGCGCTTCTCGACACTGCGCATCATGGTGTGGACGACGTTTTCGGCTGCCATCTGCATGCTGCCCATTGCCTTGTTCTTCGAAGGCAGCCTGATGCCGGTCACGCTCTTCGGCTGGGCAATGGTCGTCGGCCTCGCCTTTATCAGCCATGTCAGCGGTCAGGGGCTCGTTACCTACGCGCTGGCCTATCTACCGACCGCCTTTTCCTCCTTGACCTTGCTATTGCAGCCCGTCGTCGCCGCAATCCTTGCCTGGCTCGTGCTTTCCGAACCGGTCGGCATGATGCAGGCCGTGGGCGGGTTGATCGTGCTTGCGGGCATTCTTGTCGCGCGGCGCGGATGACATTTCTCCACCGATATTCCGCGCCTGCGGGCCGCCGGCGTGAGGTTGGTATCTGGAATTTGCATCCCTGAACAATAGGCCTGCTATTTCCGGTAACCACGCGATGGTTGTCGCTATTGCGGCCTACACCCGCAATCTATAGCATTTCGACGGAAGTTGGTGTGAGGCAAAGCCGTGGCCGGCGCGGCCCCGTGCTTCCACGCTTCGGGGGATGTCATGATTTATGCTGCCTATTCTGGGGCGGAAGGATCGCGACCAGACACCATCGCGTGCCGCGGCCAACTCGCGCGGATAAGACAGAGCGCTGCCTTCGATGCAACCGAACGCGAGTGCCGCTTGCTCGAATATGTGGTCGAGGAGACACTGGCGGGCCGGGGCAATCGTATAAAGGCCTATAGCATAGCGCTCGAGGTGTTCGGGCGAAGCGATGCCTTCGATCCACAGGCTGATCCCATTGTACGCATTGCCGCCAGCCACCTCCGCCGTGCCCTGGAGCGATACTACCTGACGTCCGGCAAAGCCGATCCGATCGTCATCGGCATTCCCAAGGGCAGTTACGTTCCGAGCTTCTCCATAAAAAGCATACCGAACGATGGGCAGCCCAATGTAGACGAGCAGCGATGCGCGAATGGAGGCACACTCGAACGATGCGCCGGGTCGCCTATGCGCCCTCCGCCGGGAGCGCAGGATGTTCGCGCTCAGCTACAGCGTCTCGATTCAAGCCTCGAATTTCCCAAAACGGGACGAGTGGGCCTTTTCCTGACCTATATCGTCGAAGAAACGCTGGCCGGGCGCGAAGCGCGAATTAAAGGGCATTCCATCGCGATCGAGGTGTTCAAGCGATCGGAGAGTTTCTCGCAGGACGATCCCGTCGTGCGGATCGAAGCGGGCAGGCTACGGCGCGCACTGGAACGCTATTATCTGGTTGCCGGGCAGAACGATCCTGTAAGGATCAACGTGCCGAAAGGCGGATATGTTCCAGTCTTTTCCTGGCACAACGAGAGTTCGGAGGCACCGCCCCGCAACCAGCTCCGGCCGTTTGAACGCGCCGGCCCGACCACTGGCGCGCTCTGGCAGGGCAGAAGCCGATTGCTGTTTGCGATTGTTGCCATCGCCGGCCTGGGCGCCTCCGCCCACGGGATCAGCCGCTGGACGATAGAGGACACAGCGATCCAGCAGGCTGATATGCTGGGGGTTGGACTCCCAACGCTCATAATCGCCCCCTTTGCCAACCTCGGCAACGGTCCCGACGCCCAAATCCATACAAACGGCTTGACAGAAGAACTGCTGACCGCTCTCCCCCGGTTCAAGGAGATAAGGGTGCTCAGCCGCGAAACGTCCCAATCCCTGCCGTCGGATGTCGGCATGTCGCAGGCTCGGGATGGCGGTGCTGCGCCCTATCTGCTCTCCGGTGGCGTGCAGACGACCGGCAGCCGCATCCGGGTGACGGCAAGGCTTCTTGATACCAGCAATGGTGCAATCCTGTGGTCGAAGGACTATGAGAATGACCTGCGCTCCCGCGACCTCTTCGCCATACAGACCGACGTGGCAAACAAGGTGGCGGCGACCATCGCGCAGCCATACGGCATTATTGCCCAGGCAAGTAACACCAAACTGCCGCCCGATGATCTTGGGGTCTATGCCTGCACCTTGAACTTCTACACATATCGCAAGGCGTTGAGCGCGGAGCGTCATGCAGACGTTCGTAACTGTCTGGAGGGGGCTGTCGCACGCTATCCTGGATACGCCACTGCCTGGGCAATCCTTTCCGTTCTCTATCTCGATGAGGAGCGGTTTGGGTTCAATCCGAAATCCGATGACGCTGCACCTCTGCAACGAGCACTTCAGGCAGCACGCTCCGCCATCCAGCTGGACCCCGCCAACGTTCGTGGCCTTCAGGCGCTGATGACGGCGCTGTTCTTCGATCGGCAAGTAGCCGAGGCGATACGGGTCGGAGAACAGGCACTGGCGGCAAATCCGAACGATACGGAACTGATCGGGGAATTCGGAACCAGGCTGGCCATCGCTGGGCAATGGGACCGAGGTGCGGCACTTCTGGATCAGGCGCTTGCCCTCAACCCGGGCGGGGACGGACATTATCACGGAACCCGCGTGCTCGCGGCCCATATGCTTGGTGACTCTCAGGCGGCAGTCTTCGGCGCCGGACTGCGGGAGGACGCGCGACAGGCAAGCAAGACATTCACTCGGATGCGGCCGGATTTCCTCCGGAACATTGCGGCGGAGCTCAAGATAGGAAAGATCCCGTCAAAGGATCAGGTCAGTCTGCTCTCAGTGTTTCGCAAAGCGGGAATGCCCGTATCCGGCAGCGTCGCTCCCGTCAGGGGTTCAGCAGCAGCCGTTTTTTCTTCTCCTTGACGGACAAGATGCGACACGCCACTTCCTTCGCTCAGAGCTGTTCGTGATGCGGCCGCGGTATACCTAGACCGCCAGGCCGGCAGAGCGGCTGCCATTTTGAGGTGAAGGTTTTGAAGGCTCCGGTCATCATCACGGCGCGGATCGAGCAGGCAGACCTCCTTCCGTTCGACGCGCTTCGCAGCCGGCATTTCCCAGCCAAACGCAATTTTCTGCGCGCCCACCTCACGATGTTTCATAAATTACCCTGCGAAGAGGTTGAAAACATTCGTGCATGCGTTCGCACCGAGGCAGCCGGGCACCGGCCGATCCTGGCGGAAGTCAGTGCCGTCCGTCATCTCGGTGCGGGAACCGCTTTCACGATCACATCCCCGGAATTGATGGAAATTCGGTCAAATCTCCGGGCGCATCTTTTGCCGACGCTCGGCCCACAGGACCGTCAGACGTGGCGGCCGCACATCACCGTGCAGAACGGCGTGCCCCACACCCAGGCCGATGTGCTCTTCGAGATGCTGTCGGAGGACTTCGTTCCCTGCCAGATCAGGATCATCGGCATCGATATCTGGCAGTATCTCGACGGGCCATGGGCGCCGCTTGAATCGTGCCTGTTTTCTGCGCGCAGCTGATTAGCCGGCTCTTTACTTCCACTCGAAGGCCCGCACCCCGCGGTACGGCCGCTCGGCAACAAGGGCGGATGGATCGTCGTTCGCCGACACATAGGCCAATGCGTCCGCTTCATCGTTGAAACCGATAAACACCATGAGCATGGACCTGGCCTTGGACTGGCCCTTCTTGCGATAGGAAAAATTGACCGCGCAATGCGGATATTGTCCATCCAACGCGCGCGCCTGCGTCCCGTTACCAGTCAGGGCCACGAACTGGCCAAGAGCGAAAAAACGGTCGATCGCCGCAAAGGACGCCGCCTGTGAAATCTGCTGGTTGGCGGCGGTCTCAGCGGAACGGCCATAATAGAGGCTGTCCGTCTGACCTTTGCGCCGTTTCGTCTCGTAGACGACAAGGCCGCCGGCGGCCGCCAGTTCGAGGCGTGTGTCAAAACTCTGGAAGAGGTCGGGATGCCGATCCAGCTCGGAAAACAGCGCCCTCAAGTCCGCGACGTAATCAGCATACAATCCAACGCTCATGAAACCTCGCCCGCAGCCCTTCGATCAAAGCGCGACTGCCTAGCACGCGCGCGGCGCGCGGCAAACTGCTTTCCAAGCCCGGGCTCTTCTAGTCGACGGTGCCGGAAAGAAAGATGGCGCCCTTGGAAGTAACCACGTTGCCGCCCACCTGATCCCCGGGAAAGACATCGTGTCGTTCTTGTCGACGAGGGGCCACCGATGCCAACGCGTAGATGTAGCTTGCTTTCCCCATCCACACCTCGATGACGCCGATGTCGAAGACGCCGATCAGACAGGATATCAACAAGAGACGACCGCGTCGCGCAAACTATCTGCCCGCCCGGGCGCTCGTTTCAACACTTATAGCCGGGCGCTGACCGGGCCTTCGCAATAGGACTTGGGCCCGATGGCGTTATACAATCCATTTTCTCCTGAAACAGCCGTAAGTACACGGCCGATAGAGATAAAATGCGGAAGTCGCCTCCACGCGCGCCGCCGGCAGCATCGCCATGGGGTTGCTGCAATCACCCCGAGCAGTTGGGCATCCAAATCCGGCAGGCTGCTATGGGCAGACGAGACACAACTCGCTCAATTTGGAGGCTGCATACACAGGAAATTTTATCATCTACGAATGTCTTGCGAATAACGTGCAACAGCTATAGGTTTTCTCCGCGGCAATCAGCTGTAGAATCGTCGAGGATAAGTTATGGCCACTGGCACAGTTAAGTTTTTCAATGGAGAAAAGGGTTTCGGGTTCATCACGCCTGAAAACGGAGGAACGGACGTGTTCGTACACGTATCCGCGCTTCAGGGCGGTTCGCTGAGCGAAGGCCAGCGCGTAAGCTACGACGTCGGCCAGGATCGCAAGACCGGCAAGTCGAAAGCCGAAAACGTTCGCGTTCTCTGATGTACCGTCGGGTCTGGATCGACCGCATCGCGAAACTCGATCCACCTGAGCCAGCTGGCAAATAAGTATTGTGTGGACGCGGGGCTAAGGCCACGCGTCCACACCACCGGTCTCAAGCGAGACTATACCACCTCAAAAGCGCATAGACGTTGAACGCCTTGCTTCAAATCGTCTTCGGACTGCTTTTGAGATATCCCCTGAGTAAATCATATTCGGAAACGACCTAGCCCCGTCTGGCTTGTTAGGTCGAAAGGTCGTTGACACCTTCCGGCCGGCGCCGGCTTATTCGGGCGAGCGATCATCAAGTCACGTTGCCGTGGTCGACGCGCCGCGCCTCCAACGCTTCGCAATCGAAGCGTGAAAGGCACAGCTCCGGGACGGCCGCCATATCTCGTCAAAACCGGGAACGACCTTTTTGCGCTCCAATCGAGATCGAATGGGGTACTCTAGCGAATCCGTTCCTATGTTGGCGCGGTCATCTCTGTTTGGGTTTCCAAACCGGTATCGGAGTGCGGCATGGGAAATATGAGGGACGGTCGGCGGACGACCGCAACCCTACTGGCCATCGGTCTGGGGCTCGTGCCCGCTGCTGCAAGCGCCCAGGATCCGATGCTCCTGATCGACGAGCCTGGCCTGGAAGTGCGGCTACACTTTCAGGCGGGCGTCAATGTGGTGGCTGAGCAGAACCTGTTCTGGAACTTCGCCGATACCTTCGCACCGGAGGCCAATTTCGACAGCGATACGCGATGGCTCGAAGGGTATTTGATGCCCGGCATCAGCTTCACCGCGGATGCCGGCGACCTGCTGGCAATCTACGGAAAACTGTCCTTCGTCGCGTCGGGTACCCTTGGCACGGATGCCTTCGACGCGGGCGGCACAGGTGCCATCACGCTGGAAGACGGCTATCTCGGCCTGCGCTCCACGGCGGAAACCGGCCCTTTCTTCGATATTTCCCTCGGGCCGCGCCCGTTCAAGGCCGGAACAGGCATGCTCATCGCCAATGGCGGGTCGAGCGGCTTCGAACGCGGCGCCCTGAAGCTCGGGCCCCGCACGGCATGGGAACAGACGGCCCTCCTGCGGTTCGGCCAGGACGACGTGACCGCGACGGCCTTTTTCATCGACGCGAACGAACTCTCCGACACGGACAGCGGAACGAAGATCGCCGGAGGCGACCTGCGCTATGAGACGGACGATGGACAGTATGGCGGCCTCACGATCGGGCATGTCCTGGAATCCAACTCGCCCTATCCGCGGGCTGCGGACGGCGGTATCGGCCCGCCGGTGATCATGCCGGGTGCGCGCGACGGGTTGAGCTTCGTCAACGCCTATGGCCGGACCCAGCCCTTCGATGGGGCGATGGCGGGGTTTTTCATCGGGGGCGACCTCGCCTACCAGTGGAATCCTGAGATCGACCTGCAGGCATGGGGCGGCCGCATCCAGATCGGCTATGTATTCGAGGAACTGTCCTGGGCGCCGACGATCGCCTACAGCTACCAGACCTTCTCCGGCGACGATCCTTCGACCTCACGCGTGGAGCGCTTCGACCCCCTGTACTATGAAGGCAATCCCAATGCCTGGTCGACGGGCACAAAGTCGTCCATGATGTTCCTCAATTCGAACGTCAACGCGCACCAGCTCAGCCTGCAGGTGAGGCCGACGGAGGCCGACACCTGGACGCTGCGCTATGCGCATATCCGCGCCAATGAACTGAACAGCCCGATCCAGTTCGGCCAGGGCACGCGCCTCGACATCATCGACGGTACACCCACCCCGATCGCCGGCGTGGGCGATTACCACCTCGCGGACGACGTCTATCTCGAATATTCGCGCGTCATCAATCCCAACACCTTTCTGACGGCCGGCGTCAGCATTTCCATTCCCGGCAAGGGCATGGATTCCCTGACCAAGGAAAATTCGCCGAACTGGCTTGGAGGCTTCGTCAATGTCATCGTCAATTTCTAAAACCCTGTCGGTCGCGCTCGCGGTCGCCCTGCCGGTTCTGGCATTGCCACACGGCGCCTCGGGCCAGGACGCCGCCCCGCTTTCGGCGGAGCAGTCAGACCCTCGCACCCTCGGCTGGATGCAGGGCTTTCCACCCTCGGCAGACAAGATCATCCGCTTTTCGGACAGCGACTATTTCAGCTTCCCGAAATCGCGCTGGACGGTCTGCCATTTCCGCCAGCTGATGCCGACGACCAATGTGAGCCGCGGCCTCGGCGCGCCGACGATGCTCGAACGGAAGATCGATCCCGCCATCGACGGCGTCACCTTCCGCCCGACCGGCGCCGACCAGGACATGACCTGGCTGCAATCGCTCTCGGCCAATTACACGGACGGCATCGTGGTGCTGCACAAGGGCGTGCTCGTCTATGAGCACTATTCCGGTTGCCTCACGGAGGCGGGGCAGCACGGCGCCATGTCGGTGACGAAATCGCTGACTGGCCTTCTCGGCGAAGTTCTGGTTGCCGAAGGCGCGCTCGACGACAAGGTCAAGGTCGCGACCGTCGTTCCCGAACTTGCGCAAAGCGCCTTCGGCGACGCGACGATACGGCAAGTGCTCGATATGACGACGGGCCTGCGCTACAGCGAGGATTATGCCGACCCCAATGCCGACGTGTGGATCTACTCGGCCGCCGGCAATCCCCTTCCCAAGCCCGAGGGTTACACCGGCCCCCGCAGCTATTTCGACTACCTGAAGACGGTGGTGAAGCAGGGCGAACACGGTCCGGCCTTCGGTTACAAGACGATCAACAGCGATGCGCTTGGCTGGATCATCGCACGCATCTCGGGAAAATCGGTGGCGGACCTGTTGTCGGAGCGGATCTGGAGCAAGATCGGCGCCGAGCAAGACGCCTACTACACAGTCGATTCCACCGGCACGCCCTTCGCAGGCGGCGGCCTGAACGCCGGCCTGCGCGACATGGCGCGCATCGGCCAGCTGCTGCTCGATGGCGGCATGGCAGGTGGCCAGCGCCTCATCCCGCAGAAGGCGATCGATAGCATCCGCGCCGGTGGCGACAAGGCGGCCTTCGAGAAGGGCGGCTACCCGGCGCTGAAGGGTTGGAGCTATCGCGCGATGTGGTGGATCACGCACAATGCAAACGGCGCCTTCATGGCGCGCGGCGTGCACGGCCAGGCGATCTACATCGACCCCACTGCCGAGATGGTCATCGCCCGCTTCTCCTCGCACCCCGTCGCCGGCAACGCCGCCAATGACCCGACATCGCTGCCGGCCTACGAGGCGGTGGCCCGCCACCTGATCGAGCAACCGACAACGCCGTGACGTCGGCCCGATCGGCAACACGTCGAACGGGCTGGTCCTGTCGGGATCGCGGATCCCGTGCTAGGTCTCCTTGAAAAGACAAGGGGAAAGAACGTGGCGGCAAGATCCGGCGCAGCGGGCGCCTATGTCGACCTGTGGCATTCGGGCCTCGCCGAGGCCGTGGCGGCGCTCGGGGAACCTGCATTTCCCGAGGCGCTGGAGCGTTCGCTTCGTCATCTTGTCTCCTTCGAGATGATGAACGGCTTTGCCTATGCCCCGGGCGGCAAGGCCTTCGACCTCGACAATGCGCGCATTGTCGGCGACCGCACCACCATCGTCGACCACTATCTCGCCGGCGCCTATATCCTTGACCCGTTCTACGATGCGGTGCGCTCCGGGCGCGACGGCGTGCTGGTCATGCGGCGCCTGGCACCGGATCGTTTTGCCGAGACGGAGTATTACCGCCGCCACTACCGGGCGACGGGCATCGTCGACGAGATCGGCTTCATCCTGAAGCTGCGCCATGCCGATGCGGTGCTCTCGCTCTCGCGCATGGGAGATGCGAGGCCCTTTTCCAACCGGGACATCACCCGACTGGAAAGCGCGGCGCCTCTCCTCAAGGCACTGGCGGAACGCCATTGGCGTGAGCGCTTCACCCTGCCGGGGGAAGACGAACGGGCGGCGCCGACGATCAGCCATCCCCTGCTTTCCAAACGGGAGCTGGAGATCGTGACCCTCATTCTCAAGGGTCATTCGAGCTACTCCATCGCCGCCACGCTTGGCCTTTCGCCCAACACCGTCAAGGTCCACCGCCGCCAGGCCTATGCCAAGCTCACCATTTCCAGCCAGGCGGAACTGTTTCATCTCTTCCTCAGCCGGCGCTAGGCAATTCCGGCAATCATTCCTGAAATTCCACTTCCGGCGGAGCAAGCTGGAAGAAGCGCGTAAGATAGGCAAGGTAACCGACACCGATCACCAGCCAGATGACGCCGAGAAGTTTGGCGTGGCCATCGAGGTTCCACAGCAGGAACAGGTCGCAGAGCGCCCCGGCCGCGGGAACCACGAGCCCTAGGACCGGGCCAAGCGGCCGGACGATGGCATTGCCCTTGAGATAGAGCGCAATGACCGAGACGTTGACGGCGGTGAAGGCGAGGAACGCACCAAAATTGATGAAGGAGGTGGAGGTCGTCACGTCCAGCGTCAGGGCCAAGAGGCCGACGATGCCGACGAAGACGAGGTTGAGCACGGGCGTGCGCCATTTCTCATGCAACTGGCCAAAGATGCTGGCCGGCAGCACGCCGTCACGGCCCATGGCGAAGAGCAGCCGGCCGACGCTTGCCTGCGCCGCGAGGCCGGAGGTGAACTGGGCGACCACAAGCGTTGCCAGAAACACGGTAACGAAGAGATCGCCGCCGATCATCAGCGCGATTTCCGAGGCGGCCGAATCCACCGCAGTGAATTCACCGCCCGGATGGGCAAGCTGCGTCATATAGGCGGAACCGGTGAAAATGAGCCCCCCGATGACCGCGATGATCATGATCGCCTTCGGCATGGTGCGCGTCGGATCGCGGGTTTCTTCTGTCAAGGTCGAGACGGCATCGAAGCCGAGGAACGAATAGGCCGCGATCGCCGCACCGGCGACGGAGGCGCTGAACGGCACCCCGGGTTCGAAGAACGGCCGCACAGAGGCGAGCCCGCCGACGCCGTTGAGCGCCACGACATAGCGCGCGGCAAGCGCAAGAAAGATGAACAGCACGGAAAGCTGAACCAGCATCAGCACGACATTCACCCGGTTGGCAAAGGCGATGCCGATGACGTTGACGGCCGTCGTCAGAACGATGAAGCCGACGATCCAGAGCCAGGCTGGCACCGCCGGGAAGGCGGCCGTCAGATAGGCCGCACCGATCAACCAGATGACCATGGGCAGGAAGAAGTAATCGAGCAGCACCGCCCAGCCGACGAGGAAGCCGGCGCCCGGATTCAACGATCTTCGCGCATAGCTATAGCCGGATCCGGCGACCGGATAGACTTTTGCCATGATGCCGTAGCTTGCCGCCGTCAGGAAAATCGCCAGCGCCGCGATGAAGTAGGCCATCGCCGTGGTTCCCTGGCTCGCCGATGCCAGGGCGCCGAACGTGCCGAACACGATCATCGGCGTCATATAGGCAAGGCCGAACAATACGACGGACCACAAGCCAAGGGTCCGGTCGAGTTTGATAGTCTGCGTCATGCTCCCCTCCTCCAAATAACGATGTGAAGGGTCAAGGAAGATAGCGGTGAAGCCAATAACCCCAGGGTACTATATGCTGTCACATGCTGCACCGATGCCGCTGAACAATCCAGCTCGGCGTCCATGCCGGCTGGCCGCGCAATGCCCCGGGGCTCATCTCGACCCCGGAGCCTCAGCCCCCGGCCGCTGTCACACGCATTTGACTTGATCCGCCAACACCGAACCGCCTTAATCCTCTCTTTCGCTCAGTCCCTTTTCATCTTCGACTGACGCCATATGTCTTTGACGATAAGCCCGCCCCCACTCGGCTCCTTTGGAAGGAAGCATGGACATGGTGACTTTCACGCTCAATGGAAAACAACGCAGTTTCGATGGGGATCCCGATACGCCACTTTTGTGGGTCATCCGGGATTTCGAGAAGTTGACAGGCACGAAATACGGGTGCGGCGTCGCACAGTGCGGGGCTTGCACCGTGCATCTCGACGGCATGCCGCGGCGCTCCTGCATCACGCCGATTGCGATGATCGATGGCTCGGACGTGGTGACGATCGAAGGAATTTCAGGCAAGGAGGCGCAAGCCGTCCAGACCGCCTGGACGGGGCTCGACGTGCCGCAATGCGGCTACTGTCAATCCGGCCAGATCATGTCGGCGGTGGCTCTCTTGCAGATGGTGCCCAAGCCGAGCGACGATGAGATCGACGGCGCCATGACCGGAAATCTCTGTCGATGCGCCACCTACCATCGCATTCGCGCGGCCATCCACAATGCCGCCAATTCGATGGAGGGTTGAGCGATGACAATCCACGACATCACAACCACCCGTCGCGGTTTCCTCGCCGGAGCCGGCCTTGTCATCAGCGTGGCGATCGCGCCGAAATTCCTTTCGGCCGCACCAACGGGCGTTCCCGCCGGCGGCGCAGCCGAGCTCGTGCCGATGAACGCTTTCGTCAAGATCGGCACGGACGACACCGTCACCGTGCTGTCAAAACATATCGAGTTCGGCCAGGGGCCTTTCACAGGGCTGGCGACGCTTGTCGCGGAAGAGCTCGATGCCGACTGGAGCCAGATGCGCGCGGTCCACTCGCCGACGGACAACAAAATCTACGCCAATCTCGCCTTCGGCCTGCAGGGCACGGGCGGGTCAAGCTCGATTGCCAATGCCTATGAGCAGATGCGCAAGGCGGGTGCCACCGCGCGCGCCATGCTCATCGCCGCCGCTGCCGAGGAATGGAACGTGCCGGCGACGGAAATCACCGTCGAGAAAGGCCGGCTGAAACATGTCGGATCGTCCAGGGAAAGCGGCTTCGGCGCCTTCGCGGACAAGGCCGCGACACAGACGGTGCCTGAGGATCCGAAACTGAAGGATTCCAAGGACTTCGTTTTGATCGGAACGGACCTGCCGAAACTCGACACCGTTGGCAAGACCAACGGCACGGCGATCTTCACGCTCGATATCACGCCGGAGAGCCTGCTCACGGCCGTCGTTGCCCATCCCAAGCATTTTGGCGCGACGGTGAAATCCTTCAACGACGGCGAGGCCCGCAAGGTGCGCGGTGTGGTTGACGTCAAGCAGATCCCGCAGGGCATAGCGGTCTATGCGGACAATACCTTTTCGGCGCTGAAGGGGCGCGATGCGCTCCAGATCGAATGGGACCTCGCCAAGGCGGAAACCCGGTCCTCGGCGGAACTGGCCGCCGAATATATCAGGCACTTCAAGGAGCCGGGCCTCGAGGCCACGAATACCGGCAATGTCGACGAGGCCTTCCGGCAGGACGGGCTCCAGACGGTGGAAGCCGAAATCGTATTTCCCTTCCTCGCCCATGCACCCATGGAGCCGCTCGACGCCGTGTTCATCAAGGCGGCGGACGGCTCCGTCGATATCTACAACGGCGCACAGTTCCCGGGCTTCGACCAGCAGGTGGCGGCAGAAATCCTCAAGCTGGACGAATCGAAGGTCCGCGTGAACACGCAGCTCGCGGGCGGCAGTTTCGGCCGCAAGGCGCAGTTCGGCTCACCCTATATGCAGGAAGCCGCGATGGTGTATGCGGCGATCGGCGGCGACCGTCCGCTCAAGCACATGTGGACCCGCGAGGACGATATCCAGGGCGGGTTCTACCGCCCGATGTATGCCCACAGGATGCGCGGCGCGATCGATGCCGAGGGCCGGATCACGGCCTGGGAGCAGGTCATCGTCGGCCAGTCGATCATGGCCAAGGCGGACCTCGATTCCACCTCGGTGGAGGGAGCCTCGAACCTGCCCTACCGCATCCCTAACCTGAAGGTCACCTCGCACAATGTGACGCTCCCGATCCCACCGCTCTGGTGGCGCTCCGTCGGGCATACCCATACCGGCTTCGCCGTCGAGACCTTCGTCGATGAGCTGCTGGCGCGTGTGGGCCGCGACCCGGTGGAAGGCAGGCTTGCGCTTCTCGACAAAGAGTCGCGCCATGCCGGCGTTCTGCGCAAGGCGGCCGAGATGGCGGACTGGGGATCGACCCCGCCGGAGGGGCGAGCCCGCGGCGTGGCGGTCGTCGAAAGCTTCGGTTCGTTCGTCGCGCAGGTGGCGGAGGTCTCAGTCGGGTCCGATGGCGCACCACGCGTCCACAAAGTGTGGTGCGCGGTCGATTGTGGCGTCGCCGTCAACCCCAACATCATCAAGGCTCAGATGGAGGGCGGCATCGGCTACGGGCTGGGCGCCGTGCTCTTCGACGCCATCACCCTTGGCAAGGGCGGGCGGATCATGCAGTCGAATTTCCACGACTACCGTTCGATCCGCATCAACGAAATGCCCGATATCGCGGTGGAGATTATCAGGTCTGCGGAAAGTCCGACCGGTGTCGGCGAACCCGGCGTGCCTCCCGTGGGGCCGGCGGTCGCCAATGCGTGGCGAAAGCTGACAAACGCTCCCGTGCGTCAGCTTCCCATCGTCAGTCTCATTTCCGCGTGAGGGATACCGTCAGATGAAAATCAAACTTCTCTTTTCGGGTGTCGCGGCACACTGTCTTATCGTCGGCGCGGGCATCCTGCTCGCTCCGGCGGTCGTGGCGCAAAACACCAATTCGCTGCGTCCCGCAGAATCCTTCCAGTCGATTTCCGACGAACGGGCGCGCTCGCTCGCCCTCTTCGAGGAAGCCGGCAAGGTCATCCAGCATCCGCGATGTATCAACTGTCATCCGGCGACGGACCGCCCGCTGCAAGGCATGTCGATGCATCCGCACCAGCCGCCGGTCTTCCGCGGCGACGGCGGCATGGGCCTCGTGGGCATGCAGTGCAACACCTGCCACAGCGAACAGAACACGCCGGTCATCGGCCAGGCGGATACCCTGAAGAGCATACCCGGCAATCCCGCCTGGCATCTCGCCCCCATCGAGATGGCCTGGGAAGGCAAGACGCTTGGCCAAATCTGCACGCAGTTGAAGGACCCGGCGCGCAACGGCGACAAGACCATGGTCGAAATCGTCGAGCATATGGCGAAGGACGACCTGGTCGGATGGGGATGGCATCCCGGCGATGGCCGCGAACCGGCCCCGGGCACACAGGAAGAGTTCGGAAAGATCATCCAGGCGTGGGTCGATACCGGGGCGATCTGTCCGCCTGGATAAAGGGAAGCCGGCGTAAAGATGCGATTGCAAAGGCCTGCTGCACGTTCGCCCTACGGTTCAGGATGGGGCGAATACGGCTTGGAAGGCTGCCTCACCGCAGGATCATGCGGTGAGAGCGGCTGGAGGCTGTGAACTCAGGGCCTGTGCGACCGCGATCCTCGCCATTTCGAGCGCAGCCTCACGGGTCTTTGCAGCGGCGATGAAGCGGCCGTTGTGGCAGAATGTTGCGCCGGCAACGCCGCAGGCGGTTTCGAGATCCTGACCGGTAAGGCCGGCCCAGGCCGCCGGCAGATCGGCGCGCAGTTCAAACCCTTCGCTCGACCGCCGAACGCCTGTCAGGCACCAGTCGGTGTCGCGTGGATGGACGACAAAGAGGATATGGTCCGCGCCTGCCTTTACGATCGCCGGCCGGAAGGGCATTCCCATAGGAAGCTCCAGCACCTGGCCATCTCCCGTCGCCTCTATCGCCTGGCGCACGATCGATTGTGCCCGCAGCTTCGCGGCACTCTGCCTTATGCTCGCTTCCACGAAACTGCGCGCAATCAAAAGCGCGTCGTGGAATGCAAGGTTGTCCGCATCCGGCTCCGTCTCGTCGAAGACGGGCTTCAGCGTCTCCAGAAGGACGGGCAGCGTCAGCTTGGCCATTGCGCCGGCGGTCGATGGGCTCAAAGCGCCGTTGTCCATGAGATCGACCGGCAAGACGAAGTCCGCATCGAAGCCCGCATGAACGGTTTCGATATCCTCGGCCGGAACACCGAAAGCAGCGAGATAGTCCCGCCCGAACCGGCGCCAGATCAGGCCGAAGGAACTGAACGGCTGGCCGTCATCGCGCAGCGGTGCCCCGCGCTGATGGTGATCGAAAATCCCGGCATCCGGATCGTAGGCCCCGCCGACATCGTAGATAATCCTGTCGGTGCCCGGCGTGATCCATTCCGGCGCCCGGCTGCGGATCAGGCGTGCAGCGGGAAACAGGCGCGTCAGGACGACACTCGACAGAAGTTCATCCGCGTGGAAGCCCCCGGAATGCGTGACGAGAAATTCTGGGGTCATACCGGTCAAACTTTCGGAAATTTTGCGGATACGTTCGAGTACGTTCGATATCGACTCGATCGCCTCAATTCAAGACACCTATGGCCGCTCCCGACGTGATGTCCGATGATCAGGTGGCGCGTCGCGCTGATCGCGCCTTGGCAATGCCGCTGGCACCATTGGCCTCGTAATAAGCCCGCTTGTGCTCGTACATCTGAACATCCGCGCGCCTTACTACACTCTCGATCGTTTCCCCTCCCTCGCTGGTGGCGGCTCCAAACGACATGCGTAGCGGCGCGCTCGAGTAGAACTGGTTGTTGATCTTGAGCAGCTCGCTGATGGTTTCGGCCATGGTCACCGCCGCTTTCGCATCCGCACCGGGCATGAGGACGGCGAACTCGTCGCCACCGATCCTGCAGGCATGGTTGGGCTGCGCGACGGCGCCGTTCAGAATTTCCCCGAAGCGGCGCAGCAAGGCGTCGCCGGCATCGTGGCCGAGCTGATCATTGGCTTCCTTCAGGCCGTTGAGGTCGAAGATGATCGCCGAAACAGGACGCAACGACTTTCGTTCCAGCCGGTTGATCTCCTCCGCGTAGAAAGCCCGGTTATAGAGCTTGGTCAGCACATCGTGCTTGCCGAGATATTCGAGATAGGCCTCCGCTTTCTTGCGCGCGGTGATATCGGTAAGGGCGACCTGTACACGGGACCAATCGAGCTCATGTCCCGGGAAGACGGAGAAATGCAGCAGGATGTGGCGCACGGTGCCGTCAAGCGCATAGTTCACAACCTCGCGATGATGGAAGAGGTTTCCATTCCACAATTCGATGAGCTGTTCGCGGAACGGCTTTTCCATGTCGTCGCGGAAAACATCGCTCAGACGATGCAGCAACTGGTTTCGCTCTGTCGCGCAAAACAGGTCGAGCGTCGCGCGGTTGACGTCGATGACGCGAATTTCGCTCATGCATTGGCGCACGAATTCGGGATGCACGTCCATGAACGTGCGGAAATCGGTGATGCCGCGTGCGCGAATGTCTTCGAGCAGCAGCCTGATCCGGCTGAAATCCTCGATCCACAACGAGACGGGCGAATGCTCAAAAATGCCTTCCGCATGACGCCTCTGCACGGCCTCCGCCCGGCGTGCATCCTCGCGTGCCGTGATGTCTTCGGTCGTCAGCAGCAGTTTGCCGAGCGACGTCTCGTAGCCCGGCATGACGGCTCCGCGAAGCTGGATATCGAGGCGGCGGCCGGAGATCGTATAGTTCGACGTGGTGCTCTCGAAGCTCAGTTCGCCATCGAACAACTTCGCCAGTTCGATCACATGCGTTTCGAGCATGTCGCCGCGGAAGATGGTCGACAGGTTCGCACGCAAATGGTCGATGTCATCCGCCTCGAAGAGTTCCAGCACCTTCCTGTTGACGGCGAGCACCTTGATACGCTGGGAGCATTGCGCAACGCGGTCCCTGTCCTCGTTGAGAAACGTCCGGATATCCGTCACGCCCTGGGCGCGCCACGTGCCGAAGAGCGCCTTGACCTCGCTGAAATCCTCGATCCACATGGCTGTGGGGGCGAGGTTGAAGATATCGGAATCGAAGGTCTCGGACATGAGTCACCGGAGGTTGGGACGTGCAACGCCATGGGAGGCGAAGGTCCCTTTTACCGGCAATAGGTAAACCGAGGTTGAAGTGCCAGCACGGCTGCCGTCGTCCAGCCCCGCCGCTTTCGCAGGCGCAAGAGGCATGAAAGGCATCGAACGCCGCTGGCGGGAGACGATCCTTCGAAGAATTTTCCACAAGACGGCCTTCTTATAATATATAATATCTATGGATTTTATATTTAAATTGCCACTCTCGCCTGACCAGACAGGAGAGCATCGCCATGGGGATTATCGAAAAACAGCCTATCGACTACACGCAGCATCCGCGCGTGAATTCGGATGATCCGGTTCCGGCGCGTCCGCGGCCGCAAGTGCCCGCCCATGTCATCAAGAGCGATGACGAGGCGATCGCCGTTGCTAGGCGCCTTGCCGCCGATTTCGCGCCGGGCGCGGCCCTTCGCGACAGGGAGGGCCTGCTTCCGATCGCCGAGATCGACGCCTATTCGCAGAGCGGCCTCTGGGGCATCAACATTCCGAAAGCCTATGGCGGCCCCGGCGTATCCTACAAGACCCTAGCGCGTGTGATCGCAATTCTCGCCGCCGCCGATCCGTCGATCGCCCAGATCACGCAGAACCACCTCGCCATCAACGGTCATATCGATCTCGACGGCACGGAAGAACAGAAGAAGGAGTTCTTCGGCTGGGTTCTCTCCGGCCTGCGCTTCGGCAATGCCTTTTCCGAGCTGAACAGCAAGACCGTCGCCGCCTTCGAGACGCGCGTCACCATTGACGGCGACGAGGCGGTGGTGAATGGCGAAAAATTCTATACGACGGGCGCCCTCCTCTCCCATTTCATCCCGATCGTCGCGGTCGATGCGCAGGAACAGGGCTATCTTGTCTTCGCCGAACGGGACACGCCCGGCATCACGGTGACGAACAACTGGTCGAGCTTCGGCCAGCGCACCACCGCCTCGGGCTCGGTGAGGATCGACAATGTGCGCGTGCCGAAGAGCCGCCTGCTGCCCGTTGCGGCGTTCGACCGGCCGACCATCGCCGGCCCCGTCTCGCAGATCATCCAGGCCGCCATCGACGCGGGTATCGCGCGCGGGGCGATCGAGGACGCGATCGCATTCATTAAGACGCAGAGTCGGCCGTGGATCGACAGCGGCAAGGAGACCGCAGGCGAGGACCCCTTCACCATCGCCGCCATCGGCGACCTGAAGATCAGGCTGCATGCGGCCGAAGCCCTGCTTGGCATCGCCGGCGAGGCCATCGACGCCGGCCTCGAGAATTCGACGGAGGAGACGATTGCAGACGCGACCGTCAAGACCGCTGAGGCCAAGGTGCTGACGACGGAAATCGCGATCCTTGCCACGAACAAACTGTTCGAACTGGCGGGCACGCGCTCCACGCTCGCAAAACACAATCTCGACCGCCACTGGCGCAATGCGCGGGCGCATACACTGCACGATCCCGTGCGCTGGAAGTTCTTCCACGTCGGAAACTTCTATCTCAACGGCATCAACCCGCCGCGCCATCCCTGGAGCTGACAGCGGTTCGGGTGCCGGCCGCCGGCCGGCACCCGATCTTCGAACTGGATTTTTGCCCCCATGCGGACACTGCGCCGCCACTTCGTCGCCGACGCCGCCCCGCCGCCAAAAACCGCCCGCTATGCGCACGCCGTGGAAGCGGGAGGCCTGCTGCACGTGACGGGCCAGTTGCCGATTGATCCAGAGGATCCGCAGGCGCCCCTCCCCGCCTCGATCGAGGCCCAGACCGAACGCGTCTTCCGCAATCTCCGCCATATCCTCGATGCCGTCGGATACCGTCTGGAAGACACCGTCTTCGCGCGTATCTATCTCACGAACTTCGCCCGCGACTATGCCGGCCTCAATGCGGTCTACCACCAGCATTTCAGCGAGGATCGCCATCTGCCGGCCCGTACGACCGTTGGCGTCGCGGCACTCGGACGCGATGCCCTGGTGGAAATCGACCTTGTCGTGGCGAAGGCCTGACAGTTGGCGTGATCGGGAGGTTTCAGGAACGGGGGAAGGCTCGCAAATTCAGCCGCTTCGTCCTCATCATATCATGTATTCCGGCTCGCTGAGCGTCTGGTCCATGGTGATGCCCGGCAGCGCGGTGTGCGGTTTGCCGATCGGTCTCGCCGGCACGCCGACAACCGACGTATAAGGTGCGACCGGCGCGACAACGACGCTGCCCGCGCCAACCTTGGCGCCGATGCCGATCTCGATATTGCCGAGGATTTTCGCGCCCGCACCGATCAGCACGCCGCGGCGGACTTTCGGATGTCGGTCACCGGTGTCCTTGCCGGTACCGCCGAGCGTAACGTTCTGCAGGATGGAAACATCGTCCTCCACAACGGCCGTCTCGCCGATGACGAGGCCACTGCCGTGGTCCAGCATGATGCCGCGCCCCATCTCGGCGGCGGGATGGATATCGATGGCAAGAACCTCCGAAATCCGGCTCTGGATGTGGCGGGCGAGATGGCGGCGGCCCGTCGTCCAGAGCCAGTGGGCGACGCGGTGGCCCTGCAGCGCGGAAAAACCCTTGAAATACAGGAAAGGGATCAAGACTTCACTGTTGCTCGGATCGCGGTCTTTCACCGCCTGGAGATCGGCTGTCGCCGCGCCGAGGAGGCTCGGCCGATCGATATAGGCGCCGTAGATCAGCGCCAGCAACTCGTCGCGATCGACGTCGTGATCGGCAAGCTTGACCGCCAAGCGGTGCGAGAGCGCGTGGCCGAAACTCGCATGCATGAGCACGGCGGACCCCATGGCGCGGGCCAGCGTCTGGTCGCGGTGGACTGCCGCCCCGGCCTCCAGCCGCAGGGTTTCCCAAAGTGCCGTGACTTCACGGCGGGCGACGTCCTCGACGGGGAGGAAGACGACATTGCTTTCCTGTCCGGGCATGGGCGGCTCCAACGATTTGCGGTGGATCAAAGTGGCTGAAGCGCCTGTTCGTAGATCTTCGTCGAGCGCGCGCCTGAGCGGCAATAACCGAGAACAGGCCCTGGCAGCTCACGCAGCGCCTGAGCCATGCTGTCGACCGCGTCGCTCGTCAGCCCTGCTGGAACGACGGGTATATGCCGCACCTCTATGCCGAGTTGGGCAGCACGCGCGGCGATCGTGGAGAATTCAGGCTGGTCGGCCTGCTCATGGTCCGGGCGATGACAGACGATCGACCGAAAACCTAGCAGGCTGACGATGTCGACGTCCTCGGCCTCGATCTGGGGCGACACCGAGTAGTCATCATTGATCTTGCGGATATCCATCAGGCAGTCCTTCTTCTCGCAACGGAAACTTGATCGGCATGCAAGGCCTGCTGGCGCACATTTCTGCGCCGCAGCGCCTTGCCACGCGAAGGACCGACGTCATTCAAATCGCAACGTTCTGGCGCCACCGCATATCGCGCCTCGCTCATCGACGAGACATGACCGGCCGCGGATAGGCGGTTGAAACTGCCTGCAAGGCGAGACAGCCTGAATGTGGACATCGGTATCCTCCAATCTGGCTTGATAATTCTCTATAAATTTTGTCAATTAAAGAAATCAGGCACTCTTTCGCGGACGCTTTGTGGAAAAGAACGCTCCAGTGTGCCGCGATCGAACGGCTGGTTCACACGCGGGCTTGCCGTGGAACCCAGCGTTACGCTGATAGCAGCTCGGCCATGCCGATCATGGTCAAGCGGCCGGCTCGCCGTCCCCTTCCGCCTGAACTAGGTCGAGCAGGCCGGGCAAGCGCCTGTCGATCTCATCACGCCTGAGGGTCGCCGCCCGGCTGTTGCCGCGATCGACCTGGCGGATCAGCCCGGCCTCCCGAAGAACGCGGAAATGATGCGTCAACGTCGCCTTGCTGACCGGAAGCCCGAACGACACACAGGTACGATCCGTGCCTGTAGGTGCCTGCGCCAGTTCCATGACGACGCGTCGCCGCAGAGGATCGGCCAGTGCTGACAAGACAGCGCCGAGCGTGATTTCGTCCTCGTCCGGATGGCCTTCCTTATCCATGATCTTCATTCCAAAGGTACGGATTGCATCATACCTATTGCAATGATAGGTACGAACAGAACCGTACCATAAGGAGACCCTATGTCGAGCCCTGCCTTGAACCTCCCGGCGCCAGAACGAGACGAATCGAGCCCCTATGCGCTGGTCGGCCAGGCACGCGCCAAGCCCGGAAAAGCCGAAGCGCTGCAGGCCGCCCTCCTCGCGCTTGTCGGACCGACGCGCAAAGAAGACGGTGCGCTACAGTACCATGTGCATCGCGACCGGGATGATCCTGATGTCTTTGTCTTCTACGAGGTTTGGGCGAGCGTCGCTCACCTCGAGGCTCACCTCTCGCAACCCTATGTGCAGAGTTTTCTTCAGTCGCGCCACACGCTGCTCGCCGGCGATCTGGACGTCCGTTGGCTGCGAATGGCGAGCCCCTATCAGGCATGAATGCAGGCGGAGGCGACACCGCAGGACGGCATGTCGAACGCTCCGCCGCGCGGGCGAATGGTGTCTGCAACCGAGTGCAATTCGTTAAGCATAAAACCCTAAGCTTCGCCAAATGGGCTGTTGCCAGCGTCATGGGGGGAGTCTCGTCCAAGAGCGAAACAATCGAGGGCGAGCATTTGGGGGATTGAAAATGCTTTTCCGATCGGCCACTGGCCGGAATATTCTGTCTGTTGCCGCATGCGGCGTGATCGCGACGATTGCCGCCTCGGCCGTGCTTTTTTATCGATCCTATGAGGACGTACGAAGCACCAGCCTGGAGCGCATGCTGCAGATCGCAAAGTCCGAAGCCCTGGTTTCCGAGAAGGAAATCGGCGGCACGGTGCATATCATAAACAACCTGGCCTCAGTTCTGGAAACCATAAAGGAAGGCGGCGACGCCAACCGCGGCAAGGCCGACGATATCCTGCGCGACATGCTCGAAAGCAACCCGAACATTCTGGCGCTTTGGACCGGCTGGGAGCCGGACGCCTTCGACGGCAAGGACGCGGACTTTGCCGGAAAGGCAGGATACGATGCGACGGGACGCTACGTTCCCTACTGGGTTCGCGGCGGCAATGGCCAGATCACCAACACGGCCCTCACCGACTATGCGACGGCAGGTCCCGGCGACTACTATCAGCTTCCGTTCACAACGCAGAAGACCGTCGTCATCGAGCCGTATCCCTATGCGATCGACGGCAAGGACGTCCTGATCACCTCGGTCGCAAAACCGATCGTCGTCGATGGCAAGACGCTCGGCGTGGCCGGCCTCGATCTTTCCCTTGAGGACACAAGCGAGGCGCTCGCGGCCGTCCGTCCCATGGGCACGGGCTTCCTCAGCCTCGTTACCAGTGCCGGCAAGATCGTCGGCCATCCCGATCCGGCATTGATCGGCAAGAGCCTGGTCGATGGCGGCGCGCAAACGGTAGGCTGGGACGCACTCATTGCAAGTCCCGGTGTTGAGCGGGAAGTGACGACATCGGATGGGACGGTTCATTTCGCGGTGGCCACGCCCGTCTCGCTAACCGCGGACATGAAGTGGTATGCCATTGTCTCCGTGCCGAAAAGCACGGTGCTCGCGCAGCTCGACGCCATGATGCGTGACGCGTTGGCCATCATCGTGACCGCAACGGTGCTGCTTGCGCTCGCCGGCTGGCTTATCGCGCGTCGTTTCATAGGCCGCATCTCCAACATCATCGGCGAGACGGCGCAGATCGCACAGGGAAACCTTCAGCTCAACCTGAAGGACAGTGGAATCAAGGACGAGATCGGCGATCTTGCCCGCTCGCTCGAAGTACTGCTGGAGAACAACAGGGAAAAGGCCCGGCTCGAACGCGAGGCCGAATCCAACCGCAATCTCAGCGAAGAAGAACGCGCAACGCAACAGCGGAAAGCGGCAAAGGAAGCAGCTGACGTGAAGTTTGCGATCGACAGCCTGGCGGGCGCATTGGCGAAGCTTTCGGAGGGCGATGTTTCCTTCCGCATCACGCAGCCGTTCGTGGCACAGCTCGATTCCGTTCGAAACGACTTCAACAACTCCGCCGCGAAGCTGCAGGACGCGTTGGTCCATGTATCGGAGAATGCACGGGGCATCGATGCCGGCGCCAACGAAATCAAGTCCGCCGCCGACGACCTGGCGAAGCGCACCGAACAGCAGGCCGCCGCCGTTGAAGAAACCGCAGCGGCTCTGGAACAGATAACGACGACGGTGCGAGACGCGGCAAAGCGTGCCCATGAGGCGGGCCAGTTGGTCGCCCGCACCCGCGTCGGGGCGGAGCGCTCGGGAGAGGTGGTTCGCCAGGCCGTGGGCGCCATGGAACGCATCGAAAAATCCTCGAACGAAATTTCCAACATTATCAGCGTCATCGACGAGATCGCCTTCCAGACCAACCTGCTGGCTTTGAATGCGGGCGTGGAAGCGGCACGGGCCGGCGAAGCCGGCAAGGGCTTTGCGGTCGTGGCGCAGGAAGTGCGCGAACTCGCGCAGCGCTCGGCCAATGCGGCGAAGGAGATCAAGGCGCTTATTTCGGCGTCAAATCTCCATGTCGGGGAAGGAGTTCAGCTGGTTGGCAATACCGGCACGGCTCTGGATGCCATCGTCACCGAGGTGCAGGAAATCAACCTGCACGTCGCCGCGATCGTGGAATCCGCACAAGAGCAGGCATCGGGCCTCCAGCAGATCAATACGGCCGTAAACCAGATGGACCAGGACACCCAGAAGAACGCGGCAATGGTCGAGGAAACGACTGCCGCAAGCCATAGTCTTGCGATGGAAGTTAATGCGCTGAACCGGCTGCTGAGCCAGTTCGAGCTTGGTTCGGGAACAGGCGCGGGTTATCGCGCTCGAAAAGCCGCCTGATACCATTAGCCCTTGGTGATCGCCGGAGCGTCCGGCGATCACCACCGCCAATTGATTGGCGCTCCGACGGACCGCCACGTCCTGAACGCCGGCAACCAGCACAAACCGTCTCACCATTTTCAGCCGCACGATCGCGCGCGGCAGCGGCAGCGGATTCGTTCCAAGATGCGACAAAATCGCACAGGCGTCGCTTGACTTCTGAGGTCACGGGTTCATATTCCTCCAGCGAAATTAAATTGCCTAAAAGGCAAAATTCGCTTCGGGAGGAGAACGAATGGTATCGCATAGCGGAGGTGCTGACGTGCACTTCGCGCGGCGCATCGACCAGATGCACGCGCGCGACCGGGCAAGCCTCATTGTATTCGTCGTCGTGCTGTGGTGCACGATGCTTTTTGCACTTTTCATCGTTTGGCCGTTTATTTCCGTGCCGGCCATTCGCATAATTCTTGCGGTCTTCTGCGCGCTGGTGCTGCTCTTCAACACGGCGGCGATCGTTGCCATGCTGCGGCACTACGTCGAAGACAAAGAGTTCATTTACGGCCTCGATCTCAAGCATCTCGACGAGATGCGGGCCCGCCGGCGCGGAGGGGAGCATCATGGCGTATAAGCCCCCGAAACAAAGCCTCGGCGGACAGATCTTCGACGTGTTGACGCTTCTGGCGCTGACCGTGGGGGCGCTGTACATCCCGCTCTATCTCGGCCTCGCCGGGGCGGCCAAGACGCCGGCGCCGATCGAGAACCCGACCTGGGAAGCGCTCGGTCAGAACGCCAACGAACAGGCCCAGTGGGCGGCACTCGGCTATACCGATCCTGCCGCTGTCAACGACATGATCACCGCCCGCTTCGATTATTCCTTCAGCTGGTCGGCCCTCATCATCATGGCCGTCCTCGTCATCGGCTACTTCATCCTCGTGGTGAGGCTCTCCGACAAGGAGTACCGCGACGTGATCGAAGAGCGCTTCGGCCCCAAAAAGAAGTAGGCGACGACATGGATACCTGGAACATCCTGGAATACGCCGCGTGGGCGCTCTCGGCGCTCTTCGCCATCCTGATGCTCACCGACATGGCGCGCATCGACACCACCTATGACAACGACCTGCTGACCTCATCGCGCGAAGGCGAGATCGAGGCCGAGGCCGAGCGACACGTGATCTGAGGGGGCGGCGGCAATGTCGAATACCAATGCGAATGCCGGCCAACCGGCAAGACTGCAACTTTTGCGCGTCCTCGGACCTGCCCACATCTGGGCGCTTGGCGTGGGCATCGTTCTCGTCGGCGAATATATGGGCTGGAACTTCTCGGTGGGCAAAGGCGGGATGATCGCCGGCCTCGTCGCCTGCTGGGTTGCCGGCCTGCTCTACACCTGCGTCGCCATGATCGATTCCGAGGTGACGTCGACGGTTGCGGCCGCCGGCGGACAATATGCCCAGGCCAAACACATCGTCGGCCCGCTCATGGCCTTCAATGTGGGTCTCTTTCTGGTCATGGCCTACACGATGCTCGAAGCCGGCAACGCGATCACGATCGGCTTCCTCCTGGATACCGTCGCCGGGTTGCAGGGGCACAGCGGCCTCAATCAGCAACCCTTCATCGTGCTGGCGATCATGTTCCTTGCCTGGCTGAACTATCGCGGCGTCCTTGCGACGCTGACGTTCAACCTGGTCATCACGGCGATCGCATTTCTCGCCATTGTCACACTGTTTCTGGTCGTGCAATTCGGAGGCTCCGCCGTACCGCTCGACTTTTCCGCCGTGACGACCGATCCGATGCCCTACGGCTGGGTCGGCATCATCGCCGCGCTGCATTTCGGCCTATGGTTCTATCTCGGGATCGAAGGCACCTGCCAGGCGGCAGAGGAAGTGCGCTCACCCGCCCGTTCGCTGCCCTACGGCACGATGGCAGGGATCATGACGCTGCTGATTGCCGCAACGATGACCTGGTATGTATGCTCCGGCCTCATCCCCTGGGAATATCTTGGCCAGGCCGGAACGCCACTGTTCGACGCCGCCCGGGTGACGGGAAACAGCGGCCTCATGGTGCTGCTCTTCGTCGGCACGATGTTCTCGACCCTCGCCTCGGCCAACGGTTGCATCAACGATGCGTCCCGCGCGTGGTTCTCCATGGGCCGCGACCGCTACCTGCCGATCTGGTTCGGCGCGGTGCATCCCGTCTACCGCACACCCTATCGCTCGATCGTCTTTCTCGTGCCGATCGCGCTGATCTTCGCGCTGGGCGCACCGCTCGACCAGGTCGTGACCTTCTCGATCCTGTCGGGTCTGCTCGGCTATACGTTCATGACCTTTAACATGGTGATGTTCCGTAACAAATGGCCGCTGGGGAGCATCAAACGCGGATACGTCCACCCGTTCCATCCCCTGCCGACCATCGTGCTGCTGCTGCTTTGCGGCACGGCCTACTTCGCGGTGTTCCTGGGGTACGGCACGCAGCTCATCGCCATGACGGGCTTCTACATCGTGGCGTCGCTGTGGTTTCACTTCCGTCGCTACCGCTATGTGCGGCGCGGCGACCAGTTTACCATGCCGTGGCCGAGGCCTGAAGGCTATTGATGAGACCGTTGGCGGCTTTGCGGCCGCCAACGCCTGACACTTCCTGCTGTATGGTCACATGATCCTTTCCCAGGCCCTGTTCCTGATCCTCTCATTGGCCGCATGCGCCCTTCTCGCGGTGCTCGCTACCAGAGAGCATCGCAAGACGGTGGCGCAGCGGCATCGGCTGCTGGACGAGGCGGGGGCGGTCCTGGAGGCCCCCCGTTTCGGGCTTTCCGCCGATCACCATCCTATGGTGAGCGGGGTTTTGGAGGACGGCACCCAGGTCACGCTCGATGTCGTCACCGATACGATGGTGACACGCCGGCTGCCGCAGCTTTGGCTGCGGGTCACGCTGCAAGACGGCATTTCCCACGCTTGGCCGACAATCGGCGTGCTCGCGCGGCCGACCGGGTCGGAATACTATTCGGCAGTGCACGGCCTGAACGAATGGCTGACGCCGCCGATGACGCAGGTTCCCATGCTCATGCGCGGCAGCGCGAACGCCAGGGATGAGCAGTGGCAACCCTTGCGGCATAGCCTTGCCGGCCTGGTTGCGGACCCACGGCTGAAGGAGGCTGTCGTCACGCCGCGCATGATCCGCGTGGTGGTGCAGGCCGCGGAAGGCGAGCGATCGGCCCATCTCCTGCTGCGGCAGGCGCGCTTCGCCGTCGATACCGTGCCCCAGAGCACGATACGCCAAGCGCTCGATCTCGCCATGGAACTCCGCTCGCTCGCAGGCAGTGCTGCGCAACGCGCAGCGGTCGGTGTTAGCTAAGGACTGTGCAATGGGAAAAGAACCCAATCCCTATCTCGTTCTCGCTCTTGCCGTCGCTTTGCCGGGCGCGGGTCATGTGGCGATAGGAGAGCCGCGGCGCGGGCTCACCTTCGCCCTCTTCGTCATGCTCTTCTCGATCCTCACCTTCATGACGACGACGCCGGATCAATCATTCATCGGCCGGCACGCCGGTGGCCTTTTCATCTGGGCCCTGTCCATTCCGGATGCCTATCGCCGGGCAAGGCTGGCGCGGCTTTAGGCATTTAGGGTCCGAGGGTGTCGGTCAACTCAAGGTTCATCGGTCGCGAGGCAAGAGGCTTACGGCAAAGCCGCACAGCACGACACGCGCCGAACCTCTCGGGTTCGACGCGTGTCGCATCAGCAGTGATGTAGTCTATCCGCTCCTGGCCGTCTGGTCTCGGAGCGGCGCCAGTGATGGATTTAGAATTCTTCCCAGGAATCCTTGTCGACCGCGACTGCCGCCGAGCCGCGGGCGGTGAAGGCGCTGGCAATGCGATTGACCATGTTGCGGGCGGGCGAGTTCGAAGGGGCTGCATGAGCGGCCGCCAAAGCGGGTGCCGCACGGCGTGCCGGGGAGCCCGCAGATGTGCCGCTCCCCAGCTGGAACCGCGCAACCACATCGCGCAGCCGAGCCGCCTCGTTCGCGAGCGTGGCACCGGCGGCATTGGCTTCTTCCACCATTGCCGCATTCTGCTGGGTCACTTGGTCCATCTGGTTGACGGCCGTGTTTACCTCGGTCAACCCGATCGACTGCTCGCGGGATGAGGTCGTGATCGCATCCATGTGCTGGTTGATGGCGACGATATAGCCTTCAATCGTCTTGAGGGCCGCACCCGTCTGGCTGACGAGATGAACGCCGCTTTCGACCTCGACGGACGAATTGTTGATCAAACCCTTGATTTCCTTCGCGGCCATTGCGGAACGCTGCGCAAGCTCGCGGACTTCCTGTGCGACGACGGCGAACCCCTTGCCGGCTTCGCCCGCACGCGCCGCTTCGACGCCCGCATTCAGCGCAAGCAGATTGGTCTGGAAGGCGATGTCGTCGATGACGCCGATGATGTTGGAGATCTGGTTCGAAGACTGCTCGATCTTGCCCATCGCATCGACGGCTTTCGCAACCACCTCGCCCGACTGGCTGGCACTCTGGTTCGCCTGAATGGCGACCGTGCGGGCCTCCTCGACGCGCTTGGAAGAGTTCGCGACATTGGTCGTGATCTGGTCGAGGGCGGCGGCGGTTTCTTCCAATGAGGCCGCCTGCTGCTCGGTGCGCTTGGAAAGGTCATCGGCGCTCTGGCTGATTTCGCGAGAGCCGCTGTCGATGGAGCCCGTCGCATCCGCCACGGCCGACATCGTATCGCGCAACTGCCGCACGGCGCGGTTGAAGTCGTCGCGCAGGCTCTCGAACTCCTCGGAGAACGACTGGTTCAGCTGAACGGCGAGATTGCCGGAAGCGAGCTGCTGCAGACCGCCAGCAAGCCCATTGGTCGCCAGTTCCATCGCTTCCGCGCGTATGCGCTCCTGTTCGGCCGTGATGCGCCGCTGCTCTTCGGACTGATCGCGCAGGGCTTCCGCCTGCTGTTCGAGTTCGCGTGCCTTGAGGCCGTTGTCTTTGAAGACCTTGACCGCACGTGCCATCGCGCCGACCTCGTCGGGACGCGCATCACCTTCGACGGTTGCCGTGAGATCCCCGCCGGCCAGCCGCGTCATGGTGCCGGTGAGGCGACCGAGCGTACCGGCCAGCGCGCGGGCGAAGAGGAAGAAGCCGAGAAGCGACAGCAGCGAAACCACGACCGTGCCGGCGACCGTCATCCACACGGCGGTTTTGCCGTCGTTGACGACAGCGCTGACGTCGGATGCAATCTCCATGATGCCGATCTTGGTGCCGGAATAGTTGTTGAACGGCACGGCCTTGACGACGAACGTCGTGTCACCGGCGCTCACGCGCTTCTGAACTGCCTCTCCGGCGAAGGCCGCCGTCAGGTCGTCTTCGGAAAGCAATGAAGCCTCGGTCGTCGATGCCTGCTTTGCCAGCTTGCCGTCGACAAGGATATGGACCGCTACCTCGCCGCCGATGCGCGCTGCGAGCGGTTCGAAGTAGGCGTTCGTCAGGCTGGTCCCGACATCGACGACGCCGACGATCTCGCCGCCGCTGACGACGGGCGCGGAAGCGAACATGCTGACCGCGGTGCGGCCCGGCTCGATGCCCGCCACGAGCTTGCCGCTCGACAAGGCCTCGACAACGGTCTTGCGGCGGCCCTTCATGTCGTCACCGAACTTATCCGGCGTATGGATGCGTGCGACGGCCTCGCCCTTCGCATTGATGAAGGTCATCAGCTGCAGACCGCCTTCGCTGACAACGACGGGCCAGGCGGCCGCATGTCGGGCAATGATCTCGTCACGGGCATTGCTGGTGATCAGGCCGGCGACCTCGGGCTCGGCGGCGAGCGTCAGCGCGAGAGCGGAAGCAGCCTTGCGCTGGGCTGCCATGTCGGTCTCGATCAGCGCCAGGTCGCTCGCGACTTCCCGCTGCAAGGCGTCATTGGTCGCAATCGACTGCCGGTACCAGGCCGTCCCTCCGATCGCAACGCTGGAAAATAGCACTGCCGCAAAGCCGCAGGCTGTTATCGTAATCCACAAAGGGCGTTTAATATCGATTTCGGGCATATCATCACCTTGATACAACTTGAGTGGCATCAGAGATGGTTGATTAAACTCAATTTTGAGTAAATTTGCCGACTCGAAAAATACATCGCTATTTCTTGTAGCCCGGGTCGTTTCAGGCTGCCGCACAGGAGCTGCAGCGCTCATGTGCGGCCTCGCCGAAAAGTGTTTAGCGCAGCCCGTATTGGCGCAGGATATCCGCAATACGGGCGTCCTGCTCGGCATTCGGCAGCAAGGCCGGCTGGCGGCTGGCGCCGACGGAGGCGTCCTGCAGGTAGAGGGCGCGCTTGACCATGGCGGGTGCAAAACCGAGCGCGTAAAGGTCCGTGCGGAAGGCGGCGAAGATCGCCTGCTGCTTTTCCGCCTCCGCGGCATCACCTCCATTGACGGCCCTCAGGATGCCGGCAAGCACATGCGGCATGGCATTGCCAAGGCCGGAAATGCAGCCGGCGGCGCCGTTCTGCAAGGCCCAGAGCACCAGATGGTCGGGACCGGAATAGACCTCGAAACCCTCGACCTCCTTCGCCACCTGAAGATAGGCCTCCAGCGTCTCCTTCGCTCCTCCCGAATCCTTGATGCCGGCGATGTTGCCGTGGCCAGAAAGTGCGCGGGCGGTTTCCGCTTCGATGTGGTTCTGCGTGCGGGCCGGAATGTCGTAGAGGTAGACCGGCGTCGTCACCGCGTCCGCCACGGTCGAGAAATGGCGGATGAGGCCGTCCTGCGTGCAGGCGATGAAAAAGGGCGTGATGACGGCGATGCCATCGACGCCGATGCGGTCGAACTCGCGGGCCAGCTTTATCGTCTCGAAAGTCGCCGGCATGCCGGCATTGACGATCACCTTGACGCGACCGCCGACCTCGTCGACCACCTCTTCCGTCAAGCGCACTTTCTCTTCAAAGGTCAGCGCCGTGAAGTCGCCGTTGGTGCCCGCACACATGATGTTGTTGCCGACCTCGACCTGTCGGCGGACCTGCGCTCGCGTCGCCTGATAGTTGATGGTTTCATCCTCGTTGAAGCAGGTCACGAGGGCCACGAAGGCTTGCTTGGTCATGGGTGTCTTCCTTTTGTGGGACAGCGCCTTACGAGGCGCTCTGCAGGCGGGCGGCGCGATGAGCGGCCTGG
The DNA here is from genome assembly GCF_001713395.1 of Sinorhizobium sp. RAC02. NCBI lineage: Bacteria > Pseudomonadati > Pseudomonadota > Alphaproteobacteria > Hyphomicrobiales > Rhizobiaceae > Sinorhizobium > Sinorhizobium sp. RAC02. The sequence continues at coordinate 1,566,544 of NZ_CP016452.1, forward strand.
ATATCGGGATCGGGGTTGAGCCCTGCGGCGAGAAGGGCGCGGGTGTAGTTTTCCCGCGGCGTGTCGAACACCTCGCGCACCGTGCCGAGTTCGACGATATCGCCCTTCTGCATGACCATGACGTGGTCGGCGAAATCGCGCACCACCGGCAGGTCATGGGCGATGAAGATGAAGGCGATGCCCATCTCACGGCGCAGCTTGTCGAGCAGCGCGATGACCTGCGCCTGCACCGAGACATCGAGCGCCGAGACCGCCTCGTCGCAGATGATGAGCTGTGGTTCGAGTGCGAGCGCCCGGGCAATCGCGATGCGCTGCCGCTGGCCACCGGAGAACTGGTGGGGATAACGCCCCATATGTTCCGGGCCGAGGCCAACCTGCACCAGAAGCTCAGCCACGCGCTCGCGCCATTTCGCCCTGGGAAGAATGTCGGGATGAATGACCCAGGCCTCGGAGATGAGCTGGTAGACGGTCATGCGCGGATTGAGCGATTGCGTCGGGTCCTGGAACACCATCTGCAAGTCACGGCGCAGCTTGTAGAGGTCCGCCGGGGACATGGTGAAGAGATCGCGGCCCTTCCACATGGCGCTGCCGGCATCTGGCTCGTCGAGACGCAGAAGAATGCGGGCAAGCGTCGATTTACCTGAACCGCTTTCCCCGACGACGGCCATGGTCTCGCCAGCCATGAGATCGAAGGACACGCCCTTCAACGCTTCGAAGGAACCATAACGCTTGCGCACGTCGCGCACCGAAAGCACCGGTTCAGCGCGGGCGGCGGGCGCGTGCATCTCGCCCTTGCCGGGTGCTGCGGCAATCAGCTTCCTGGTATAGGGATGCTGCGGGTTCTTGTAGACCTCGCGGACAGTGCCGGTCTCGACCAGCACACCCTTCTCCATCACCACGACGCGGTCCGCGATCTCGGCGACAACGCCAAGGTCATGCGTGATGATGAGCACGGCCATGCCGGTCTCCTGCTGCAATTCCTCCAGCAGGGCGAGCACCTCGGCCTGGACGGTCACGTCGAGCGCCGTCGTCGGTTCATCGGCGATGAGGAGGTCGGGACGCAGCGCAAGCGCCATCGCGATCATGACACGCTGACGCTGACCGCCCGAAAACTCGTGCGGATACTTGTCGAGTGATTGCTCGGGGTTCGGAATGCCCACGCGCGTCAGGAGGCGCAGCGCCTCCGCCTTCGCCTGCGCCGAGGCGGTTCCATGTGTCGTCAGTGCCTCGCGGATCTGCCAGCCGACCGTATAGACCGGGTTGAGATGGCTCAGCGGATCCTGAAAAATCATGGCGATGCGGCGGCCATTCACCTCACGTCGCTGCTGCGCCGGCATTTTCAGCAGGTCCACGCCGTCGAGCAGGATTTCACCCGAGCTGATGCGGCCCGGCGGCATGTCGATCAGGTTCATGATCGCCGAGGAGGAGACCGACTTGCCCGACCCGCTCTCGCCGAGAATGGCCAGCGTCTCGCCGCGGTCGAGATGGTAGGAGATGTTGCGAACCGCCTTCACCACGCCGACCGCCGTGTGGAACTCGACCGACAGGTTGCGGACTTCGAGAAGATGCTCAGCCATTCGTGCGGCCCTTCATTTCAAGGCGCCAGCGCTGCACCGGATCGAGCGCGATGCGCAGCCAGTTCGACAGCAGGTTCAGCGACATGGTGGTGAGGATGATGGCAAGGCCCGGCCAGAAGGACAGCCACCAGGCATTGGTGAGATATTGCCTGCCTTGCGAGATCATCAGCCCCCACGTGATCTCCGGTGGCTGGATGCCGATGCCGAGGAAGGACAGCGCGCTTTCGGCCAGCATCACATAGGCGAAGTCGAGTGTCGCAAGCGTCGTCAACGTCGGCAAAACGACAGGCAGGATATGGCGAAAGAGGATGCGCTTGGAGGACGCGCCCATGACGCGCGCAGCCTGCACGAACATGCGCTCGCGGATCTCCAGCACCTCTGCCCGCGCGGTGCGCAGATAGACCGGGATGCGGGTGATCGCCAATACCAGCATGAGGTTGAGGATCGACGACCCGAGGATATAGAGCACAATCACCGCGATCAGCAGTGACGGAAAGGACATGATGACGTCGGCAAGGCGCATGATCACCTGATTGACGCGCGCCGACGAGAAGCCCGCGATGAGCCCGAGAACCGTGCCAATGACCGCCGAGAGCACGACCGCGCCAGCGGCGACCATCAGCGTGTTTTGCGTGGCGACGACGATGCGGGCGAGCAGCGGGCGGCCGAGCGCATCCGCACCCATCCACCAAACCCAGCCGCGCTGCCAGTCGAAGGGTGCTGCATTACGGCCGCGCAGGTTTTGCTTGGTTGCAAGATCACCCAGCCAGTTCGGCCCGATGATTGCAAGGATCAGGATGACGATAAGGAAAATCGCCGCGCAGAGCGCGAACTTGTCGGCCAGCAGCATGCGGAACATGCGCTTGGCGAACGGCAGTTCCTCGGTGATGGCGGTGTCGGTGGTCAGGAGGGTCATGGCATGCTCCTCAGTGGCGGATCCGCGGATCGAGCAATGCATAGGCAAGGTCGATCAACAGGTTCATGAGGAAGATTGCGAGCGCCGTGACGAGGATCGCGGCGAGCACCACGTTGAAGTCGCGCTGCAGGATGGAATCGATCATCAGCTTGCCGACGCCGGGAAAGCCAAAAATGGTCTCGACGATGACCGCGCCGTTGAGCAGGCTCGCCGCCTGGTCGCCGATAACGGTGATGACCGGCAGCATGGCGTTGCGCAGCGCATGCACGAAGATGATCGGGCCGGATTTGACCCCCTTGGCGCGCGCCGTCTTCACATAGGCGGAGGACAGTGCACCAATCATCGAGCCGCGCACCACCTGCACGATAATGCCGAACGGGCGAATGAAGAGCACGCAGATCGGCAGGATCCAGTGCAGCAACGAGCCGGTGCCGGAAGTCGGCAGCCAGGCGAGATTGACTGAGAAGACGACGATCGCGACGATGGCGATCCAGAAATCGGGAACCGAAGCGCCGACAAGGGAAATGATCGAGGAAAGACGGTCGAAGAAGCCGCCGGCGCGGAAAGCGGCGAGCGAGCCTACGACGATTGCGGCGCCGGTGACGAGCGTCATGGTTATGAGCGCAAGCCAGAGGGTCCAGACGAAGGCTTCGAGCACGACATCAAGCGCCGGGCGTGCCTTGCGGAGCGATTCGCCGAAATCGCCGGTAACGACATCACCGACATAGCGACCGAACTGCACCAGCAGCGGATCGTTCAAGCCATGCAGTTCGCGGAACTGCTGCTTCATCTCCGCGGAAGCCTCGACCGGCAGGAACAAGGCGGCCGGATCCCCCGTCAAGCGCGAGAGAAAGAAGACTATGACGATCAGTCCGACGAGCGAGATCAGACTGGCCACAGCGCGTTTTCGAACGAATTTCAGCATGGCGCCCTCAGGGGAATCGGGCGGCGTGATCATCCCGCCGCCTTGATTGCTGTTGTGACCAGCGAGCATAGTGCTCGCCAGGACAGATTACTTGATCTTGATTTCCGAAAGCTGGAGCGTTCCGTTGGTCGCCATCGTCGGCTTGAATTCCAGGCGTTCGGAAACCCGAGAAAAACCGACCATGTGGAACAGCAGGACGTCGGCAACGACGTCGTCATGCACGTAGGCGATCACTTCCGACCAGAGCTTGGCGCGTTCCTCGCCGACGGCGGCCGAGGCTCGCTTGATCAGGTCGTCGACCTTCGGATCGGAGAAGCCGGACTGCGTGCCTTCGGTCGCATACTTGAAGAACATCGAGAACGACGGATCGCCCTTCGAGTTGTCGTGCATGGCGGCGACGATCTGCGGACCGCGGCCTTCCTTGAAGGGCTTCGAGTAGTACTGCTCGTGCTCGGCGACCTCGACGAACTTCAGCTCGACCGTGAAACCGACCTCCTGGAGCTGCGCCTGGATGGCCTCCATGATCTCGGTGACGTTCGGGAAGTTTGCCGAGCGCGCAATGATGGTGATCGGGGTATCGACCTTGACGCCGTCGGCCTTGGCTTCCTCGAGCAGCTTCTTTGCGCCTTCCGGATCATAGGGGAAGACCTTGACGTCAGGGTTCCAGCCGAGCGTCGGCGGCGGCACGATAGCGGTGGCGAGCAATGCGCTGTCCGGAACGAGTGTGCCGAGGAAGGCCTGGCGGTCGATTGCGATGTTGAGCGCGCGGCGAACGCGCACGTCGTTCAGCGGTGCGATATTATGGTCGATGCGCAGGTAGACGGTCTCGCTGTCGAGATAGGAAAAATCCGTTGCCGGGTTGGTGGCGTCGAGCTGCGAGATCGACGGCGACAGGTCAGCTTCGCCGGCCTGCACCATGGCCGCGCGAACCGACGGGTCGGCACGGAACAGGTAGGTCGCTTCGGTCACTTCGGGCTTGGCGCCCCAATAGTCGTCACGGCCGGTCAGCACGATCTGCTGGCCCGGTGTCCAGTTGGTCAGCTTGTAGGGGCCGGTGCCGACGGGCTCGCGCACGAATTCCAGCGGCGTCTCTTCCGGCACCATGGTGACGAGCGACAAAAGCAGCGGAAGGATCGGCTGGACCGGATCGGCCTTGAAGTCGATCGTGTAGTCGTCGACGATGGTCGGTGTCACGGTCATACCACCGAAATAGCGGCGGGACTCACAGGCGTTCTTGTCGCTCATGATGCGCTCGAAGCTGTGCTTGACGTCCTTTGCGTCAAACGCCGTGCCGTCGGAGAATTTCACGCCCTGGCGCAGGTGGAACCGCCAGCTGCCATCGGCATTCTGCTCCCACTTTTCGGCAAGGCGCGGCATGACGCCCTTGTCGCCGCGAACGTCGAGTTCGGTCAGCGTCTCGCTGACGTTCTGCAGGATGACACGGCCGATATTGGAGCGGGTCGCCATGCAGGGCTCGAGCAGGTCGGCCTCCTCGGCGAGCACGATCTTGATCGGTCCCGAGCCGGCAAAGGCGGGGGACAAGGCGGAGCCCAGCATGAGAGCCCCCAGAACAAGCATTTTCTTCACGGCATTTCCTCCCTAGTGAAATCGTGTTCAGGCAGATGTTGTTTTTCCGGATCGCGCGGCGACCAGCGCCGCACAGCAGATGAGCCCACCACCGAAAAGCGTGGTGACGGCGATGTGTTCGCCAAACAGTGCAAAGCCTCCGAGGGCCACGAGCGGCAGACGCAGAAAATCGACGGGTGCGACAATCGTGGCAGGCGCTAGCGAAAAGGCATGGGTCATCATGGCCATGCAGGCGGCGCCGACGACACCCTGAAGCGCAAGCAGCCCCACCTCCCGCGGCCCCGGCGTCGTCCAGAACGGCAGGGCGAAAAGAAGCGCAATCGGCACGGTCAGCAGAAGATTCCAGACGACGAGCGTCGAGGTCCGGTCGCCCTTCGACATGGATTTCAGGATCAACTGGATGGCCGACTGGAGCACCGCGCCGGCAAGCGCCAGCGCGATGGCAAGGCTGATCCCCGTGCCCGACGGACCGATGACGACCAGCGCACCGACAAAACCGATCGCCACCGCACCAATCATCGCCGGGCCTTGCCGTTCACCAAGCGTCAGCGCGGCACCAAGCACTAGGAAGATCGGCGACGTGAAGGCGATCGCCGTCACGTCGGCCAGCGGCCCCCAGCTGAAGGCGGCAAAGAAGGCGACCATGGCCAGCAACTTGAAACCGGCGCGAACGGCATGCTGGCGAAGCGGATGCGTCGAGCGCAGCACGGCCGGACGAACAAGAATGAAAGGCAGGAGAATGACAGCGCCGAAAAAGGCACGGAAGAAGCCGATCACGAAGGGATGCACGGCGCCATGCAGGGCGCGCACGATCACGGCGTCAGCTGCCGCGAGCACCGCAGCACCGGCCGCAAAGAGCACAGCCATCGTCGCCTTCCGTGAATTGCCGGCTTCCGGCATGAAAATCCTCCTCCCGGCATCCTCTTGCCAAGTTGGCCAGACCATCCTCTTTTCATACAAGTTTGTCAAATTATTTTGCAATGTAAAATTAAATCGAGCCGCTACTAAATTATTTATATAATAAATTCTGATACTTAACGTAGTATATATGTGAATTTTCCAAGCTTGATAACATTCTCAAACTTGACAACTTTGTAATTTCGGTGATTTTCAACACCATACAGGAGGAGCCAATGGACCCCGCGGAAATCGCCCGCCACATGAATGGCCTGCTTCAAAGCACGCTGCCCGGACGAGACGAAGCCCTGCTGCCGTCGCCCATGATCCAGAATCATGCCGCGTTTCAGCATCTGCTTGCCGATGGCGCGCTCGCCTGCGCCTGGTTTGGCGGCACACTGGAAGGCAAGTCGGACATCTCGATCTTCGCCTCCGTGCTGCCGAAGGGCGCAGCGAACTGGGGACCGCCGCAACGGCTGAGCTTCGACCCGGCGCATTCAGAGCAGAATCCCGTGTTCTTCACCGCGCCCGATGGCAGGCTCTGGCTCTTCCACACCTCGCAACCATCAGGCAATCAGGATGAATGCCGGATCCGCATGGCCGAAATCCGGCGCGACGCCTCGGATCCGCTAGCGCTGGTGGCGCAGGAAGGGCGTTATCTCGATCTGCCGCGCGGCTGCTTCGTTCGCGCACCGCTCACGGTGCGCGCGGATGGGGCGTGGCTGCTGCCGATCTTCCGCTGCGTCCAGCGTCCCGGCCAGAAATGGAACGGCAGCCATGACACCGCCGCGGTCGGCATCTCGCGGGACGGTGGAGAGACCTGGCAGCTCGAGGACATCGCCCAATCCATCGGCTGCGTGCACATGTCACCGGTTTCGTTGGAGGGCGAGCACCTTGCCGCCTTCTTCCGCCGGCGCCAGGCGGACTTCGTCTACAGAACGGAGAGCCGTGATGGCGGGCAATCCTGGTCCGCGCCGCAGGCGACCGATGTGCCGAACAACAATTCCTCCATCGCCGCGATCCGCCTTAACGACGGCCGCGTCGCAATGATCTGCAATCCGGTGAACGCGGCCCAGTCCGCCGACCGCCGCGCGTCGCTCTATGATGAACTCGGCGAGAACGACGACCGCCCAGACGCCGACCCTGCCGGCGGTTGCACGCCGATCTGGGGCGTACCACGCGCACCGGTCGCGCTCTGCCTGTCTGAGGATGGCGGCAATACCTTCCCCGTCCGGCTTCTGATCGAGGACGGTCCCGGCACCTGCCTTTCCAACGATTCGACCGACGGCCGAAACAAGGAAATGTCCTATCCCTGGCTGCTGGCGGAAGCCGACGGCACCCTGCACCTCGCCTACACCTATCACCGGCGTGCGATCAAATATGTCCGCCTGGCACCCGGCTGGGACCGCGCCGACACACGGAGACTTTCATGAGCGACATCATCGGCATCACCATGGGCGACCCGTGCGGCGTCGGCCCCGAGATTTCGGTGCGCGCGCTGGCCGGCATGACGCCGGAAGAGCGCGTGACGATCCGCATCTACGGCAATCTCAAGACGCTGGAGGCCGCGTGCGAAGCCCTCGACATCACGATCGACCTAGCACCGCATGTCGTGGACCTGCCGATCGAGGGCGCACCCCTCGCCTGGGGGCAGCTCAGCCCGGCCGCCGGCGATGCAGCCTTCCGCTTCATCGAAAAGGCGGTACGCGATGCGCAGGCTGGCACCATCGGCTGCATCGTCACTGCGCCGATCAACAAGGAAGCGCTGAACCTCGCCGGCCACCACTATGACGGCCATACCGGCATGCTGCGCAGCCTGACGGGCTCCAAGGCCGCCTACATGCTGCTTGCCTCCGAGCGCCTCAAGGTCATCCACGTCTCGACCCATGTCTCCCTGCAGGAAGCCATCCGCCGCTCAACGACGGAGCGGGTGCTTGCGACCATCCGCGCCGGAGACGCCCACCTGAAGCGCACCGGTTACGCAGCACCCAGGATCGCGGTTGCCGGTATTAACCCCCATTGCGGCGAGAACGGCCTCTTCGGCACGGAAGACGACGAACAGATCGCACCGGCCGTCCAGGCAGCGCGTGCGGAAGGTATCGACGTCTACGGTCCGATCTCCGCGGATACACTGTTTTACCGCGCCTATGCCGGCGCCTTCGATCTGGTCGTCGCGCAGTATCACGACCAGGGGCACATTCCGGTCAAGCTCGTCGCCTTCGATACCGCCGTGAACGTCTCCGTGGACCTGCCGATCGACCGCACCTCGGTCGATCACGGCACGGCCTTCGACATTGCCGGCAAGGGTATCGCCGACCACGGCAACATGAATTCCGCCATAGCCTACGCCCGCAAGCTGGTGTCGGGCGCCGCCAAGCGAGGATGAGACCATGAGCATCGCCCCCATCACGCTCCACCAACCGCGTCGGCTCGCCGTCGGCGCCGGCACGATCGGCGAGGTCGGCGCCTGGGCCTCCGACGCTGCCTCGGTACTGGTGATCGCAACGCCGATCACCGCCGGCTTCATCGACCGCCTGAAGCTCGCTAGCCGTGTCACCGTGTTCGACGCGATCCCCGGCGAGCCTGACATTACGACGCTGGAGGCCGCCATCGAAGCCGCGCGCCAAAACCGGCCGAACCTCATCGTCGGCCTTGGCGGCGGCTCGGTGCTCGACGTCGCAAAACTGGTTGCCGCACTATGGGATGGCGAGCAGACGCTCGCCGACGTCGCCGGCCCGAACCGGGTCGCTGGGCGCCGCACGCGCCTCGTCCAGGTCGCCACCACCGCCGGCACGGGCTCAGAGGCCGGCATCCGTTCGCTGATCACCGATCCCGGCAAGGGCACCAAGATCGCGGTCGAAAGCCCGCATCTAATCGCCGATTTCGCCGTGCTCGATCCGGAACTGACCTATTCCGTGCCATCGGCGGTGACGGCGGCGACCGGCGTGGACGCCATGGCGCATTGCGTCGAGGCCTTCACCAATCGCCGCGCCCATCCGATGATCGACGGCTTTGCCCGCATGGGCTTCCGGCTCGTTGGCAAATACCTCGCCCGCGCGGTGCGCGACGGCACGGACACCGAGGCCCGCGAGGGCATGATGCTTGCCTCCTACTATGGCGGTATCTGCCTCGGCCCGGTCAACACCGCCGCCGGCCACGCCATCGCCTATCCTCTCGGCACGCGGTTGCGCCTGCCGCACGGACTGGCGAATGCCATTATTTTCCCGCATGTCCTGGCCTTCAACCAGAACGTAGCGGCAGGAAAGACGGCGGAAGTGGCCGAAGCCCTCGGCCTCGGCGAAAACCTTACCGCTGAAAACCTCCTCACCGCCGCCCACGGCTTCTGCCGCGATCTCGGCATCGAGATGGCGCTATCCGCCCATGGCGCCGTAGCGGACGACCTGCCCCTCTATGCCGGCGAAGCGCACGCGAACCGCCGCCTGATGGACAACAACCCGATCGATATGAGCGTGGAGGACGTGCTCGGCGTCTACCGGGCTGCTTTCTAGGAAGCGCAGTTCCCCAACAGGAAAACCCCGGCCTTGCCGGGGTTTTGCGTTCTATTTGGATGCGTGGAAAAGCCGCTCCCGCGAGCCGGTGAGATGCTGGAACATAAGCTCCCGCGCCTTCGCGCCGTCACGGGCCGAAATCGCTTCCGCAATCGCCTCGTGTTCGCCAAAGACCCGGGTGAGGCCGGTGGTCTCGCGCTTTACCGACGCGCCGTGGAACCGCATCCCTACGGCGATATGGTCCTTCAGTGCTTCCATGGCGGTGAAGAAATAACTGTTCTGCGCGGCGCGCGCGATCGCGAGGTGGAACTGGAAGTCCGCATCCTCGCGGTGGGACTGCCGGTTGGTGGCGTCCCGCATCAGTTCCAGCGCCTGGCGGATGGCGGCGAGCGTCGCCGCATCGTGGCGCTCGGCGGCAGCCGCGGCGGCCGCCGGCTCGACGGTCAGGCGGAACTCGTAGCAGTTGAGAAGGTCGGCGACGTTTTCGAGCTGCCCGAAACCCAGCGGCTCGCGCATGCCGACGGCCCGCACGAAGCTGCCCGCGCCGCGCCGGGAATAGATGAAGCCCTGCTCGCGCAGCCGCCGTAGCGCCTCACGGATGATCGGCCGCGAAACCTCGAATTCGATCGCCAGGTCATGCTCGGTCGGCAGGCGCTCGTCCGGCTTGTAGGCACCGGACTTGATGGCGCGATGCATGCGCTCGAAGACGAGATCGCCAAGGCTCCTGCGTGCTGTTCCGTTCTCCAGTCCCATCGTTCATCCCGTCTTGCGGCACAGCCGGTCTGCGATCTCCCGCAACGTGTCCGGCTCGCCAAATCCTCCCGATTTGGCGATAATGCAATGTCCTTGGGCATGCGCCAAGCCCAGTCCGGGCAGGCATTCACCACGCAGCCGGAACCGCACGATCCCCATCTTCTTGAGCACGGCCTCCGCTGTGGCGCCGCCGGAAAGCAGCAGCGTCGACGCCGCGGCCGCAAGATCGGGGCAGACGCTTTGCGCCAGCGCATGCGACACCTCTTCCGAGGTCGCGATATCCTCGCCCGGAACCGCCTGCACAAGCGTCAGCGCGCTGCCATCGGTGCGCGCGCCGTCAAGGCGACCATTCGGCGCCGGCAGGTGGCGCAGATCGCCATGGCCCAGCAGCGCCTCGATCTGCGCAAGGGTAATCGGGTCGCGCGAGCCGATGACGAAAAGGCCCGGACCCGCGGGGATTTCAGCGGCGCGTGCCGGGGCCTGTCCGCTCATCGCCTCGGCAAACGCTTCCGCAAGGCCGCGTGCGCCGACAAGAAGATCGATCCCCGCCTCATCCGCCCGTTCGAGCCAGAGGTGCAACTCGTTTTGGCTGGCAATGTCTGGGATCGTCGCGCGGGCCGCATGGGACCCGAGCCTTTCCGCAATGGAAATCGGCGCGTCCACCCCGAAGCCCGTCACACAGCCGTCCTTGACGATGCGGCCGAAGGCCGGGATCGCCGGCGCCACCAGCGCCGCCTGATAGGGCATGGCATCGAGTTCGGCCGAGATATGGCCCTTGAGACGCGAGTCGACCTTCTTGAAGAGACGCGTTCCCGCCGGCAGCGTCGCTAGTGCCCTCTCCGTCTCTCGCCGCGCAGCCTCAGCGCCGATCTCGCGCGAAGCGAGATTGATCGACAGCACCTCCGGCGCCTCGCGCAGGGCTTCGCCGACGGCGCTGGTCGAGAGGGCCACTTCCACATGCATGCCCCGCGCCGCGAACGGCGCAGCCGTATCCAGCGCCCCCGTCAGATCGTCGGCAAGAATGGCCAGCATCGCGCGCTCCGCATTGTTGTTATCTTTATTGTGCGACTTCATATTGAAATGTCAATGATATTCCTTGCAATGTTACAAATTATAGCAAGCCGATCGAACCGGCTGTTCTGCTTGTGGTCCCGGTTCCCCAGCCCCTGCTCTCGAAGACGAGCAAAGACTGGGGGCAGTCTGTGAAGAGAAGCACGGCTGCCTCTGTCCGGCGATGCAGCCCCGAGATTTGAGCCGGTCAGATCTGCCGGCCGATGCGATGGTCCAGCGAATGCCGGTTGGCGCCGCGCAGCAGGAAGAAAATGGTGATCGCCGCCCAGAGGATCGATTTTTCCGCACCGAACAGGCCCTGCCCTTGCACGATGCCGTGGAAATAGACGGTGACGAGCAGGATAACGGTCGCCACAAGCGCAGCGGCCCGGGTGAACAGCCCGAGCGTCAGGCAGACGCCGGCAAAAAACTCGCTCACCGAGAGCAGCAGCGACCAGAAGGCGCCGGGATAGAAACCGATGCTCTCCACCAGGCCGGAGGCGCCGAACGGGTCGAGGATTTTCGGAAATCCGTGCGTAACGAGCAACGCACCCGCCACCACGCGCAGAAATGTTTCTCCACCGATGAAGGACCGCTCGTAGAGCGGCGCGAGAGAGGGAACGTAGAGGTTCTGAAGACGTGCGGGTGCCGTCTCGGCATCGAGATTCTGCATGCGGGTGCTCCTTTAAGTTTCAGGCGGCGGGTGGACAGTCAGCCACCGCACGCGACCCTGCGGGCGGATAGACGGTGTCGGTAAAACAGGGGATGGTGATCGCCCCGGGGTCGAGGTCCTTGTCGCTCAATTCGTCGATGATGAATTCGGCAACGGAGTTGGAGAGCAATTGGCGCGGGTCCTCCATGACCATGCGCAGCCGGGAAATGGCGGTGAAACGGTCGTTTGGATGTTTCAGCCGCGGCATTTCACTGAGCGTGCCAGCCGGATCGGTGATGACCGGGGCCGTGCCGATATCCGGCACGAAGGCCGGGAAACCGTCGAACATCTTTGCGCCGATCTCCGCCGTCACCCGCGTCTTGCACCACAGCGTGCGATAGGCCTTTTCCAGGTCCTTGAGGTCGGTGCCGCTCTTGATCATGTCGAGGTTGAGGCTGGGGGCGTGCGGCGAGATCAGCAGGTATTCCGGCCGGAGGGTCTTTTGCGAGGCGCGCCAGAGGAGGTGGCACATATTGTTGGTGGCCCAGGTGAGGCCCGCCGTCGGGCGACCAGAACTTCCGCAGATCATCACCATCAGCGTCCGCCAATCGAGATCCAGCCGTGTGATCCAGCGCATGATGCGGTGGGTGATGTCGAGGAAGGTCAGCGCGAAGGTGGCGACCATGACGTCGTTGAACGGCACCAGCAGGCGGCCCGGCTCCGGCGGTTCCAGGAACCGCTCCCGGAGCGCCCGGTAGGTAAAGACCGAAGGATCGGCAAGGCCGGTATGCAGGAAGTCTTCGACCGTGCGGCAGGCATAATCAACCAGGTCGACGATCTTCGGCTCCCAGCCTTTCCATGCATCCACCGCCACCTCGGTCTCCCAATAGGAAACGGTGGAGACCGCACGCACGGCCTCGCACTGGGCAAGGAAACGGCGAGCCCAGGCCTGCCAGCCGTCGATGCCCTCCTCCTGCATTTCGGCAAGCCAGGCCATGGCCGTGCCGAGATGGGAGATGGCGGTCAGTTCCTTGAAACCGCGGGTGCTGTGACGGAAGCTTTCATAGATCGGCTCCCGATCTCGGCCGGGGAACAGCACGAGGTCGGAACCCGTCGATATGAGGATGGGCGTATCGGCCGTCGCGTCGCGTTTGCGCTGCGCAAGTTCGGCGGCAATGCTGTTCGGGCCCGTATAGAGGTCGTAGAGATTGATAAAACGGGGATCGGGTCTGTAAGGCATGGAAGGACTGCTCCTGAAACGGCGCGGGCGCCGCTCAACCTAGAAATTCGTAGATGACGGTGTCTTGGGAAAACCGCACATCCGGCGTCAAGCTGTTCGTGACGACGAGATACGTCTTGCCATCCGCCTCGAAGAAGGCGGCATCCGTGGCGCCGAAGGTCTTGAAGCGGTCGACAAGCTGCCATTCCTCACCGGACCAAGCGTAGATGACGGAGAGCAGATCGGTCTTCGGCGCCTTCGGCGAGCCCTCGATGAAATTCACCTGTACGAGATAGGAACGGCCGTTCTTCGTGATGGAGGCGAACTCCCGGCCACCCGGGCCGCTCAGCACCTGCATCTCCTCGAATTTTTTGCCGCTCCATTGATAGACGACCGTATCGTCGGCAATGGCGGCGAAGGCGACCTGCACCGGACCGGGCACCGGCAGGACATGGAAAGCGCGGCCGGTCTTGCCCTCGAAACGCTGGAAAACCTCGAAAGTCTCGCCAGTCCATTCGAGCAGCACCGATTTGCCGGTGTGATCAGCATAGGCGAGGAATTCGCGGTCGCCGGCGATGATCTTCGTCCAGTTGTAGCCCCAGGGACCATCGAGCGTCAGGAAGGGCACGAAGCTGGCGCCATCCCATTCGAAGATCGTCGAGTTGCGCGGATTGCTCGCCTCGACGCCTTCGACAGTGACGCCGAGCGCAAAGGCCAGGAATTGCCGCCCGCCAAAGCTGAGAGCCTTCCATTGCTTGGCAAGGAAGCCGGGAAAGCGCTGGAACGGCAGCCACTCTCCACCGACTTCATGGTAGACGACGGAATCGATGTTGGGTTGGTACGGTCCCGCCCCCGTGCGGGCGCTGGCGGTGGCGAGGAAGCGTCGGTCACCGATCGCGAAGAATTCGGCATCTTCCCCGCCAGGAACCGGCAGGCGGGAGACCGGTGCAAACCTACCCTCTTCCCATTCGAAGATCAGCAGATCGGTGTTGCTGTCTCCGCCATTCATATGTGCCGGCGTGCCGGCCACATCATAGGCAAGCTGCGGCACGGCAAGGAAAAGCCGGCTGTCGATCGAGTAGATTTCGCAGGCGCGGGCCCCGGAGGTCGGCAGGATGCCGATCTGGCGCATCAGCCCTTGTTCGGAGCGCCCGTCCATCTGTGTCCCCTCCTTCGTCGCGATTGGCGTGTCCACGAATGCCGGCCTCCCTGCCAGAATGCTGTTCTTGCCCGATATTGGGAGAATTCGGCCGTTCCAGCCAATTCAATTTTTGCGCGTTTTGTTTTGCAAAATATATCAATGAGCATTTATCATCGCACAGCCTAAAACACCGGATGAGACAGTGCCATGAACTTCAAGCATCTCACCTATTTCCGTACCTTGGCCGAGGAGCTGCATTTTCGGCGTGCGGCGGAAAAACTCAACATCACCCAGTCTCCCCTGTCGATCGCCATCCAGAATCTGGAGGAAGAACTGGGAGCGCCGCTCTTCCTGCGCACCCAACGCAGCGTGCAGCTCACCGAATTCGGCCGGCTGCTCTATCACCATTCGCTCGGCATCCTGGAGCGCATCGAAAGCTGCGAGCAGGAGATGAAGGCGGTTGCGGGCGGCAAGGCGGGGCAGTTGCGCATCGGCTTTACCGCCGCCTCCTCGCTGCTGTCGCCCTTCCCCGCGCTGATCCACGCCTTTCGTGACCACTATCCCGATATCAACGTGACGCTGAAGGAGCACACCAGCATCGCCCAGCTGCAGGCAATCGGCGAACGGGAGCTGGATGTAGGCGTGATCCGCCGGCCGCAGCGCAACCAGGTTTCGGGGATCTCGTTTCGCAAGCTCGCAACCGACCGGCTGGTGGTGGCGGCGCATCGCGGCCATGCGCTGCTCGACAAGGCGGAAATCCGTATCGCCGACCTCGCGGAGGAGAATTTCATCTTCTATCCGCGCAAGATCGGCGTCGGCATCTATGACCAGTTCATCGAACTGTGCGGCAAGCGCGGCTTCTTCCCGAACATCGTACAGGAAGCACAGGAGGCGACGACGATCATCGGGTTGGTCGCCTCCGGTCTCGGCATCGCCGTGGTTCCCTCCGGGTTGCAATTCATCAAGATCCCGAATGTCGCCTTCATGCCGCTGGCCGACGCAGATGCCGAGACGGATCTCTTTCTCGCCTTCCGCGCAGGGGAGGAAAATCCCCGCATCGCCCATCTCATCCGCCTGGCGCAGACGGCCTTTCACAACCAGGAAGGCTGAGGCGTTGCCGCCCCAGCCTTCCGTTTCAAATGGCTTTTGCGCAGCCTATTCGTTGAGCCAGGTCGAGGACTGGTCGAGGTAGAGGAAGTTGCTGGGGTTGAAGGTCCAGCCCTTCAGCGCCGCGTTCATGGCGACGATGCGCTCCAGCCAGACGACCGGCACGGAATAGGACTTTTCGTAGAGCCGGGTTTCGAAGTCGCGCAGCAGCGTCCTGCGCTTCGCCTTGTCCTGCTCCAGCGCCTGCTTGCGCCAGAGGTCGTCGAGTTCGCGGTCGGTGAAGCGGCCGGCCGAGCGGGCGGAGACGTCGTGCGAGATGTACTTCGTCATCTGCTCGGTCGGCTCTTCGCGCAGCGCCGAATAGATGTCGACGATCGCCTGGTACGATCCGTCGGAAATCGCCGCCGCCCATGGTGGCGTCTCGACGACGACGTTGCGGGCATTGACGCCGATCTGCCGCCACTGGTCGGTGAGGAAGACGCCGAAATCGACAACGATCGACGGGCCGTTGCGCACCGTGAGGTCGAAGCTCAGATTCTCCTGGCCGGCCTCCTTGAGGAGGCGTTTCGCCTCTTCGCGCGCGACGGCGATATCCGTGCCGAAGCCGGCCATCTTCTGCAGGTCCGCATCGGAAGCGGCAAATTGCCCGCCGGGCAGGAAGATGCCACCGGCGTAGCGCATCTCCGTCGTGCGGCCGAGACCCTTGACGCCGCCCCAGCGGTCGATGGCGAGGTTCAGCGCGCGGCGCACGCGCTCGTCGTCGAAGGGCGGTTTTTCCGCGTTGAAGGTCACGAGAAAATGAGTGAGTGCGGGGCCGGATTTGATGCTGATGGCATCACCAAGGCTCTGCTTCAGCCGGTCGGCACCCTGCGGGCTGACGCCGCGGAAATCCGTATGGATCTGCCCGGCCTGGATGGCGTTCGCTACGGCCGGCCCTTCCATCGTGTAGGATTCCAGCCCGTCAAGATAGGGCTGGCCCGTGCGGAAGTAGTTCTCGAACTTCGAGGACTTCCAGACGGAACCGGACACGAATTCATCGAAGACGTAGGGGCCGCTGCCCATGACCTTCTGCTTGGGGTATTGCGGGTCCGACTTCAGGAGTGCTGCGGAATAGACGCAGTTGAACGGCGAGGCGAAGGTGCCGAGCACGGACTCGTCCCATTCCTTCACCTTGAAGCGCACCGTATAGTCATCGACGACGTCGATCTTGTCGATCTGGCGGAAAGCTTCCAGCCGCTCGGAGATGACGCCCTCCGGTGGCCAGGCCAGCCGTTCATAGGTCGCGGCAACGTCCGCGGCCTTCAGATCCGTGCCGTCGTGGAACTTGACGCCCTGGCGCAGCTTGAACGTATAGGTGAGGTCCGTCGGATTGGCCTCCCAGCCCTCCGCAAGATCGCCCTCGATATCCGGATAGCTGCCCGGCTTGAAGCGCAGCAGCGTCGAGTAATGCGGGGCAAGACGCATCAGCGCGGCAAAGTGATTGGCGCCGTGGCAATCGAAATTGGCCGGATCGTCGCTTACCGCATAGCGCAGAATGCCGCCGGACTTCGGCGTTTCCTGCGCAGCGGCGACCGCGCCGTTGAGCAGGAGTGCGCCAACAGCGGCGAGCCCCACGATTTTCCTTCGGATATCCATGTCGTTTCCTCCCTGAAACGTGAAAATTCTGTCAGCGGTCCGATCGCGCCTTCGGATCCAGCACGTCGCGCAATGCGTCACCGAACATCGAGAAGGCGAAGACGACGAGTGCGATGGCGAGGCCCGGATAGAGCACGATCCACGGCGCGGTCATCGAGGTGTTGAAGGCGTTGCCGGCGAGCATCAGCCCCCAGGACGGGGTGGGTTCGGTGACGCCGAGCCCGAGATAGGACAGCGAGGCCTCGATCAGGATCGCCTGGCTGATGAAGGCGGTGAGCATGACGATGTACGGCCCGAAAATGTTCGGCGCCATGTGGCGCACGATGATGCGCAGGTCGCTGAAGCCGAGCGTCACCGCCGCGTCGATATAGGAAAGGTTGCGGATGGTGAGTGCCTGCGAGCGGGCGACACGCGCCATCTTGGGAACGATCGGCAGCGCAATCGCCAGCACGAGGTTGAGGTCGATGCCGAAGACCAGGTTGCGCCCGAGGCTGGAGACGAGCACCAGCGCAAGCACCGTGATCGGGATCGCCAGCAGGATCTCCATGAAGCGCTCGACGATGGTGTCCACCCAGCCGCCGGCATAGGCCGAGGTGATGCCGACGAACAGCCCGATCGTGCAGCCTATGAAGCTGGCGGAGACGCCGATGAGGAAGGCCGTACGCCCGCCATAGAGCACGCGCGAGAAGAGGTCGCGACCGAAACTGTCCGTGCCCATCAGGTGTGCGAGCGATGGCGGCGCGATGGCATTGCCGTAGTCGGTGGCGAGCGGATCATAGGGCGCGATCCAGGGGGCTGCGAAGGCGACGACAAAGCCCAACACGATGAGCACGAGGCCGAGCGCTCCGAGCGGCTGGCCGAGCACGAGTTTCGCGATCGACCCGCGCGACCGGGGCGGTGTGATCCAAAGTTCGGTGGCGACGGATTTGCGCATGGCTTCAACCCAACTGGATACGGGGATCGATGACCGCATAGGCGAGATCGACCAGGAAATTGACCACGATGAAGATGACCGTCAGCACTAGGACGATGCCCTGGATGACGATGAAATCACTGCGCGACACGGACTCGATGAACAGGCGTCCGATGCCGTTGAGGGAAAAGACCTGTTCGATGACGACGAGGCTGCCGACGAGCAGCGCGAATTCCAGCCCGATCATGGTGATCGTCGGCAACAGCGAATTGGGAATGACATGGCGGCGGATGATGGCGGCCGCCGCGAGCCCCTTGGCGCGTGCCGTGCGCACGAAATCCTCGTGCATGGTTTCGATCACCGAGGAGCGCATCATGCGGATGAGGATCGCCGAATAGCGATAGCCGACGGCGACGGCGGGCAGGATCAACTGCTGCAGGAGGGTCAGCGGGTCTTTGAAGACGGAGGCCGTGCCGAGCGGCGGCAGCCAGTTGAAATACCACAGCATGGCGAGCGCCACGACCATGCCGAACCAGAAGGACGGCAGCGCCATGCCGGCGATGGCGAAGGTACGGATCGCGTAGTCGACGATACTGCCCGGATAGATGCCGGCGATGGTGCCAAGCGGAATGGCGATGAGGATCGCGACGATCATGCTGAGCGCCGCCACCTGCAGCGTCACCGGCAGGCGGGAGAAAATCTCCTCCGAGACGGGTTTTACCGTCCAGTGCGAATGGCCGAGATCGAAGGTCGCGAGGTCCTTCAGAAAATCGGCATATTGCACGACGAGCGGCCGGTCGAGACCGAGGCGGCTGCGCTCGGCGGCGACCAGCTCGACCGTCGGGTTGCCGCCCTCGGCGCGCAGCATGGTTTCCACAATATCGCCCGGCAACACGTTGAGCATGAAGAAGGTCAGCGTCGCCACGCCGAGAAGCGTGGGGATGGCGAGGAGGAGACGTCTGCCGATGAACGGAAGCATGGCGTTAGACCCTTATGCAGGCGGCGTGATGCGTCTTGGAAAAGGCGACGGATTTCGGCACCGCCTTTCCGCAGGCTTCCACCGCCATGGGACAGCGTGTGCGAAAGACACAGCCGCTCGGCGGGTTGAGGGGTGACGGCAGTTCGCCGGATATTTTTGCCTCCGGCGCGCCTGCATCCGCCGCGAAGGACGGCACGGCGGCGAGCAGCGCCTTCGTGTAGGGGTGGCGGGGATTGGAAAAGAGTTCGGCCCGCGTCGCCGTCTCCACCACCCGGCCGAGATACATCACCGCCACGACATCGGAAATGTGGCGCACGACGGCGAGGTCATGGGCGACGAAGAGATAGCTGAGGCCGAGTTTTGCCTGCAAATCTGCCAGCAGGTTCATGATCTGCGCCTGGATCGACACATCGAGTGCCGAGACCGGCTCGTCGCAGACGATGAGCCGCGGGCTCATGCCAAGCGCACGGGCGATGCCGACACGCTGGCGCTGGCCGCCAGACATCTGGTGCGGATAGCGCTCGGCCATCTCCGCTGGAAGGCCGACGAGATCGAGCAATTCCTCCACGCGCGTGCGTGCCTCCCGCTGGTCCTTGCAGATGCCGTGCACCAGCAACGGCTCGGCAAGGATGGAGCCAATGCGGTGGCGCGGATTGAGCGAGGTGGAGGGATCCTGGTAGACGACCTGGATCTGGCGGCGCAGCGCAAGAAGGTCGCGCTTGCCGGCCGTCAGGATGTCACGGCCCTCGAAATCGGCACGGCCGCCTGTCGCATCCTGGAGGCGCAGCAGCGTGCGCACCACCGTCGTCTTGCCGCAGCCCGATTCCCCGACGAGGCCGAGTGTGCCGCCTTGCGGGATGTCGAAGGAGACGTCTTCCGCCGCGCGCACCACCGCGCCGCGCTTCAAAGGAAAATGCCGGGTCAGGCCGCGCACGCTGAGCACGGTTTCGCCAGGGCTGCGTTCAGAGCCAGCCGCCGCGGGATGGCCGTCCTGCGGCAGCGCATCTACGACCGGATGGAAGCAGGCATAGTGCCGGCCCCCGGCAACCGTATCGGTCGGTACACTGCCGCAGGCCGCCGTCGCCGCGCCACAGCGGGGGCTGAAAGCGCAGCCGGCGGGGAAGCGCGCCGGGCTCGGCGGCTGTCCGGGAATCGTATGCAGGCGTGCCTGCCGTGGCTGGTCGAGCCGTGGCACGGCCATCAGCAGGCCCGCCGTATAGCGATGGCGCGGCCGGCGTAGCACTTCCTCCACCGAGCCGGATTCGACGATACGCCCGCCATACATGACATTGACGCGATCGGCATAGCGGGCGACCAGCGCCAGATTGTGGGTGATCAGCACCAGGCCGACGCCGGTCTCCTTCACCAGCGAGCGCAGCAGATCGAGGATCTGCGCCTGGATGGTAACGTCGAGTGCCGTGGTCGGCTCGTCGGCGATAATGACCTTGGGATTGCAGGAGAGCGCGATGGCGATGACGACGCGCTGGCGCATGCCGCCGGAAAATTCGTGCGGATACTGGTCCATCCGCCGTTCCGGATCGGTAACGCCGACCCGCGTCAGAAGATCGACGGCACGTTTGCGGGCGGCCAGGGCATCGAGCCCGAGATGCTCCAGCATCGGCTCCATGATCTGCCGGCCGACGGTCATCAGCGGATTGAGCGAGGTCATCGGCTCCTGGAACACCATGGCGATGTCCCGGCCGCGCAGGCGCCGCATCGCGTCCTCCGGCAGGCGAAGATAGTCGCGTCCAGCGAGCCGCACCTCGCCGGAAAAGCGCGCTGTCTGCGGATCGGGGAGCAGCCGCATCACCGCAAGCGAGGAGACCGACTTGCCGCAGCCGGATTCCCCCACCAGCGCCACCAGCTCGCCGGCGTGCACATCGTAGCTGACATCACGCACGATATGCAGCAGCCGGTCGTTCGAGCGGAACTGGACGTTGAGGTTGCGGACGGAAAGGAGCGGTTCCGCCGCCGTATCGGATCGAGCTTGCATGGTTCCGGCCTCAGTCGCGCCGCGTTGCAGGGCCGCTATGCTGGGTGATTCGATGAACATGCGCGTCTCCTCCCCGTCCTGTCCATGCCGGCCGCTCACGCGAAGCCGAACAACCTGTTGGGATTGTCGACGAGAATTTTCTGGCGGTCGGCCGGATCAGGCGCCCATTCGACGAGCAGGTTCAGGAGCTCGCCCGTGTCTCGGCCGGATTTCGGGATATGCGGCCAGTCCGAACCCCAGATCGCACGGCGCGGATCCGTCTCGACGATGGCCTTCGCCACATGGGCGACGGCCCCGTAGCCCTTGTCCTTCGCGATGCGATAAGGGCCGCTGAGCTTCAGGTAGCAGTGACTTTCCACCATCAGCGTCAGAAGCTTCTGGAAGTCGCGCTCCGTCAGCCCGTCCTCTTCCGCCATATAGCCCATGTGATCGATGACATAGGGGGCCGTCAGCGTGCCGAGGAAGCCGATGAGGTCGCGCACCACGCGGCCCGGCACGTAGAATTGCAGGTGCCAGCCGAACGGCGCGATTTTTGCTGCCATGCGGGTGATGTAGGCCTCGATATCCTCGATCGGCTGGTCGGCACGCTTGAAGAGGTCGAGCCGCAAGCCGCGCACGCCATGCTCGTGCAGCGCCTCCAGTTCGGTGTTGGATACGTCGTCCTCCACCATGGCGACGCCGCGCGACGCTCCGCCGCCAAGTTTCAAGGCGTCGAGCATGCAGCGGTTGTCCGTGCCGTAGAAACTCGGCTGCACGATGATGTAGCGATCGAGATGCAACACCTTCATCAGGTCATGGAAATGATCGAGCTTGCCATCCGGCAGCGTGTAATGCGGCTTTGCCACATGGGGATAGAGGGAAAGCGGCCCGAAGACATGCATATGCGCGTCGCAGGCGCCCTTCGGCACGTCGAAGCTCGGACGCGTCAGGCCGGCAAGCGGCAGCATGGGTTCGGAGGTCAGCGGCTCGGTCATGAAAGAATCCTTGGCAAATGGGCATAATGGATCAGGCGGAGACCGCGGCCTGCCACCTGGCGATCCGCTGGTCGAGAATGTCGACGAAAATGTCGGTGTCGATGGCGGCGAAGACGTAGGGAGCAGCGCCGAGATCGACGAGCCGGCGGTATTGCTCCGGCCCCTTGAGGCCGCCGATGATGGCGAGCTTGCCGTGTTTTTTCGCGGCCGCGATGACGCGCCGGCACAGCGCCATGATGGGCTCGGCCTCGACATCGCCGAGCATGCCCATATTGGCGGAGAGATCGTTGAGGCCGAGCCCTACGGCATCGACGCCCTCAACGGCGGCGATGGCCTCGACATTGTCGACCGCCTTGGTGGATTCGAGCAGCACCTGCAGGAAGACGGACCGGTTCGCCGCCGCCGCCCGTTCCCTGGGATCGATCCGCCGGAAGCCGAAGCTGGAGGTCAGCGCATTGTGCGAGCGCCCGCCTTCCGGGGGATAGCGACAATAGCTGACGGCCTTTTGCGCATCCTCTTCCGTCTCGATCTGGGGAATGATCAGCCCGGAGGCACCACCATCGAGCACTCGGCCGATCACGCCGAAATCACCCTCCGGCACGCGCACCCAGGCGTCGAGCCCAAGGTCACGCGCCGTCGCCGTCATCTGGGCGGTGGTATCGAGCGGAATGGTGCTGTGCTCGAGGTCGATCCAGATGGCGTCGTAGCCGGAACTCGCCGCCATGCGCACGAAATCCACCGAACGGGCAGTGCGGATCCCCAGGGTATAGCAGGGGTCTCCGGCGCGAAGGCGCTCGGCAAAGGTCCGGCCGTTTCGCGACGACACGTCCAGCATCTGGTCTCCTCCCATGCGGATGCTGGCATGCATCCGATGACCAAACGCTAACGCAAACCGGTGATTAGCTCCAATTCACAAAGTGGCGGAATTGATTGGCAATACCAATCAATTCCGCATTGGACCGTAAAGCGGTCGAGGATGTTCTCGCTTATTCCGAGGCTGGGGCAACAAGCGCATCCCGTAGCTTCTGGACGCTTTCGTTGAGGGCGATGATTTCCTCCACAGTCATGCCGGAGCGTTGCAGCAGGGTATCGGTCAGGCAGCCGGTCTGCGCCTGCAGGCCCCTGCCCTTGTCGGTCAGGTGCACGCCGACCAGCCGCTCATCCTTCGTCGAGCGTTGGCGCACCACGAAACCGGCCGCTTCCAGGCGCTTGACCAGCGGCGTGATGGTGCTGGGCTCCAGCGCGAGGCGGTCGGCGATGACCGAGATTGTCTGGCCATCCGCCTCCCATAAGACGCTGAGGACGAGATATTGCGGGTAAGTAATGCCCAGTGCATCGAGCATCGGCTTGTAGGTGCGGTTGATGGCGATGGTCGTGCCGTAGAGCGAAAAGCACAGCTGGCTATCGAGCGGGATCGGTTGGGGGGCAGTCATTGCGGGTCTCCGGTTTGGGTTCATGAGGGCAACATACCACAAAAAATGATTATCGCGATAAAAAACATCTGGACAAAGGTGCGAGGTGCGCGTATCAAATGATTATCGCGGTAATGGTTATCGCATCACATCAAAGGAGAGACCCAATGTCCATCGTCAACACCCTGCTCGCTACCGCCGCCTCCCTCTTCGTCGCCGCTGCCGCCGTCGTGCCGGCCGCCCACGCCCAGTCCGCTCCCGCCAAGTCCATCGTGCTCGTCCATGGCGGCTTCGTCGATGGCTCCGGCTGGCAGGGCGTCTACAACATCCTCAAGAAGGACGGCTACAACGTCACCATCGTCCAGAACCCCACCCTCTCGCTTGCCGATGATGTCGCTGTTACCAAGCGCGCCATCGCTGCTGCCGAAGGCGATGTCATCCTCGTCGGGCACTCCTATGGTGGTGTGATCGTCTCCGAAGCCGGCACCGATCCCAAGGTGAAGGGTCTCGTCTATATCGCCGCCTTCGCCCCCGATGCCGGCGAATCCATCGCAAAGCTCATCGCCAACCCGCCGGAAGGTGCAGCCGTTCCGCCGATCCTGCCGCCGCAGGATGGTTTCCTCTTCCTGGACAAGCAGAAGTTCGCAGCCGCCTTCGCCGCGGACGTCGATCCGGAACTTGCTGCCTTCATGGCTGACTCGCAGGTTCCGTGGGGTGTCGAGGCGCTCGCCGGTGAAGTGACGGTTCCCGCCTGGAAACAAAAGCCGAGCTGGTATCTCGTCGCCACCGAAGACCACATGATCCCGGTCGACGCCCAGCGCGGCATGGCAAAGCGTGCCGGTGCCACCACCGTCGACCAGGCCGGCAGCCACGCCGTCTACGTCTCTCAGCCAAACGCCGTCGCCAAGATCATCGAGGATGCCGCGAACGGCGTGAAATAATCCGACACACGCCGATGACGACAGGCAAAGCCCTCGGATGTGGAAACATCCGGGGGCTTTTCGTTCAGAACGACACGAACGCCGCGCCGAGGGCGCCGAGAACGACGCCAAGGCCGAGTGCGAACCATGCGCGATAGCCGGCAAGCCACATCGAGGCGAGTTTGCTCATCGACAGGCCCTGGCCGCCGATCTGGGCCATCAGGGTCAGCATGTCGGAGCAGATCCACTCTTCGGCAATCTTTCCGTTCGCAATGCGGTAGATCTCGGTGCTCTCGTAATCGACCTTCTTGCCGGTCGGCTGGATGCCGAGGAACTCACCGGCATGGGTGCCGGTAATGCGCAGCCGGACAGCAACCTTGTCCTCGGCGGCAAAGATATCCTCGATCCTCACCTGGAGGTCCGGAAAGGCGGTAAACAACAAAGCAGCATGCTTGCGCCAGGTGGCGGTTCCCTTTTTCTGGTAGGGCACGCCGGCAATGTTGATGAGAAAGTCCGGCGGCATCAGATCGACGACTGCATCCGCGTCCTTGCGGCCAAGCGCCGCAAAGGCCGTCCGCATCAGCGCGATGTTGGATTGAGGGGTGGAAAGCGGTATCGTCATGCGAAGCTCCTAATTCGAGAAGTGCGCATCGCGATATAATGAATAATATACATAATGACAATGATACATCATCTGCGCCAGATGAGATCGCCTTGGCGCGTCTCTTCCTGGTGACGGTGATCCTGTCGGACGACATGAAGCGCGGCCTGGAAGAGCGAGGCCTGACCCGGGCGCGGGCCTCGGCGCTCTGGGCAATCTCGCACCGGGACACCATTACCCAGCGCGAACTTGCCGATGCGCTGAAGGTCACCCCCCGCAACGTCACCACGCTCATCGACGGCCTGGAAAAGACCGGTTTCGTAAAACGGAGAGATCATCCGAATGACCGGCGCGCGATCCTGCTCGACCTCACCTCAGCCGGCGTAGAAATCACCGACCGACTGAAGCGGGAGACAGGCGAACTCGCAAAGGCGCTTTTCCAGGGCATAAGCCCCACAAAGCTGGAAGAGTTCACCGGAACCCTCGACCTCGTCATCGGGCGTCTGGAAAAGCTCGTCGCGCAATCGTCGACGCAGACCTGACGGAAAGCCGGTGGTCATGCGGATCCCCCTGTTCCGCCTTGGCCCCGCCGAAGATGCCAGAGCCTTCAGGCCAGCATGTCGGCAAGACGCCGTGCGGACCCGAGCGCGAGCGTCCAGCCGAGCATGCCGTGTCCCGCGTTGACGTAGACGCCGCGGATTTTTCGTGAGGGGGCGATGAGCGGGTGGGAGGATGGTGTCATCGGACGCTCGCCGGACCAGTGCTGCGACCATTCCGCCTGATCGAAACAACCGGGCAGCACGGCACGCGCCGTCTCCCGCAGGATTGCGAAGCGATCCTGCGCAAAGCCCGAGCCGGGTGTCACGATATCGGCAAGGCCCGCGACGCGGAACCGATAGCCGATAGCCGCAAACGCGAGCTTGCGCTTCACATCCGTCAGGCTGACGTGGGGCGCGCCCTGCTGCCAGGGCACGGTCAGGGAATAGCCGGCGACGGGCTGGACCGCCCGCGCTTCCGGCAGGGCCGCAGTAAGGGTGCGGATCAGCGGGCCGGCCGTAACGACGGCGACATCAACCGGCAGCGGCTCGCAATCCGCAAACCGGACAGCCGAAAGGCGCCCGGCATGCTGCTCGAACCCGACAACCCTTTTTCCGAAGGCTCTCGATATGGCATATCTGTGGGCCGCAAAGTCCGTCAGTTGTCGGCAGAATGCCGCTGCATCGCCGAGCGCATCGTCCGGGGTGTAGACGGCGCCTGCGACATCGCCCTGATACTTTTTTAGGGCCGGCTCCACGGCCTCGGCCTCGGCCCTCGACAGGATGCGCTGATCTAGCCCCATCTGCCGCTTGCGCTCAACGGTCGGACGGGCTGCGGCAAGGCTCGGTGCATCCGGATAGAGATGCAGCTTGCCGGCGACACGGTAGTCGAAAGTCAGATCCGCTTCCGCCAAGAGCGTTGCCATTTCCCGCCGGGATTCATCGGCAAGTCGTAGAATGGCGCTGGTGTTCTTCCACCAGCGCCGCGACGGCGCATGGCTGAGAAACCGGAGACCCCAGAGCAAGAAATCCGCATCGAGCCGCAGGCGGACGCGAAACGCCGGATCACGATGCGCCAGGATAGCCGGCAAATGCCGCAGCAAGGCGGGCGAGGCCATGGCATCGCCATAGGCCCAGGACAACTGGCCCGCATTGGCCGCACTTGCCCCCCTGCCCGGCGCCGCCTCCGCATCGATCAACGTGACGCGGTGCCCGGCCCGCGCCAGCAGATAGGCCGATGAAACGCCGACCACGCCGGCCCCGATAACGGCGATGTGCATCGCATCAGCCCTCCACATCGCCAAGCAGCGCCGTCAGCTCGATCTCCACCGGCACGCCGCGCGGTAGCGATCCGACACCTACGGCGAGGCGGGCATGCGGCCAGCAGGTCGGGAAAATCTCCCTCAGTAATTCAGAGGCGCCATCGACCACCGCTCCGTGCTGCGTAAAATCCGGCGTTGCGGCCACATAGCCGGCAAGCCGCACAAATCCTTTCACCCTGTCGAGTCTTCCGGCGATCCGCTCCAATTGCGCCAGCGCATTGAGAAGCGCCCAGCGGGCGCATTCTCGCCCGTCCTCGAGCGATACACCGTTTCCCAGATGGCCCGTTCGGAGAACGGCCTTGTCCTTCAAGGGCACCTGGCCGGATACCGTCACGGTATCACCGACCCTGACCGCGCCGACAAAAGCGCCAGGCGGCGCGGGCGCCTCCGGCAGGGCCAGGCCGAGTGCGACAAGACGCCCCCGCACTGGACAAGGTGTTTTCGGAAGGCCATCCCCCGTTCCGCGCGCGGCGGCCCGCTCCACGAACGTGCGGAAGATCGCGCGATCGAAATCCGTCAGGCGATATTCGGGGTGCCATTGAATGCCGAGGCAAAAGCCCGGCGTTTCCCCCTCGAAGGCCTCGATCACCCCGTCCCGGGCACGGGCAGTGACGCGGAACCGGCCGGCACCGGTCAGCGCATGCCGATGCAGGCTGTTCACTTTTGCCGTGCCGCCGCCGAGCACGTCAGCAAGCGCGCTCCCCGGCTCCACCGATATTTCGTGGGCAATGCGATCCGCCACAGCGCTCGGCATGTGGTCGACGGTTTCAGCCGGCAGGCTCCTTGCAAAGGTGCCGCCCAGCCATTCTCCGATGAGCTGCATGCCGTGGCAGATGCCGAGGAGAGGCTTTCCGGTATTGACCGCGTGTTCGACGAGCTTCAATTCGAACAACCGCCTTTCGGCCACCCCTTCGGCACCGGGTGTCGTGCCCGTGATCAGCACGCCATCGGCGAGATCAAGTGCTGCCGCGAGCGCATGTGTTTCATAGGGAAGGATCAGCGGCACACCACCCGCCTCGCTGATCGCCTCTGCATAATTGGCCCTCACCGCATAGGTCTTCTCGGTCGGAACGCCGGCCGGATCGTCTATATCCGGCGTCATGAGGATGACGGCGCGCCGGGTCGGGCGGCCTTCATGGGAAGGAATCGTCATTGTCTTGTCTTTCAATGGAAGTTAGCGGGCCGCGGACGGCGCGAGGCGCTTGGAAAGAAGCGAAAAGGGCCAGGCGATCAGGAAGTAGCAGACGCCCACCGCGACATAGATCTGCAACGGCAGGAAATATTCCGTCGCCATGGCGCGGCCTGTCAGCACCAGTTCGTCCACCGTAATCAGCGATGCGAGGGAAGAGTCCTTCAGCAGCGAAACGAAGGTGACGATGAGCGGGGCGATGCTGATGCGCACCACTTGCGGCAATACGATCAGCGTAAAGCTCTGGTAGGGCGTGAAACCGACGGCGAGCGCCGCTTCACGCTGGCCGGCGGGGATCGCCATCAGGCCAGCGCGGAACAGTTCCGCCACCTGCGCGGCGAAGGCGAGCGCCAATCCGAGGATGGCCGCGGTGAAGGCGTCGAACGTGATGCCGATCCCCGGCAGTCCGAAATAGAGCAGGAAGAGAATGGCCAGAAGCGGCACACCACGCACGGCCGTAACGTAGAACGCCACGCCCCGCTCGAGTGCCGGCCACCGTGTGGTGCGGCAGAGCGCCAACAGAAGCCCGAACACCAGCGAGAGAGCAAAGGCCGAGACCGAAAGCAACGCCGTCTTGCCCATCGCTTCCAGAAGAAGCGGCAGCCATTCGCCGGCATGGTCGATATAGGGCTGGATGAATCTGGTCATGCCTTCAGCCTTCCGTACCGGGTTTCGAGAACACGGATCGCCTGCATCAAAGGCAGGGCGAGCGCGAGGTAAAGCACGGCAACCATGGTGTAGATCAGCGTGGTCTGGAAAGACGAGGTCACCAGGGAGCGTGCGTAGAACATGATCTCTGGCGCCGCGATGGCGGAAACGATGGATGTGTCTTTCAGAAGCTGCACGGCATAGTTCCCAAGCGACGGCAGCGCGAGGCGCATGGCTTGCGGGGTGAGGATATCGAGGATCGTCTGGGTGGGCGTGAAGCCGACGGCGCGTGCTGCCTCGGCCTGGCCTTTCGGCAGGGCCGCAAAGCCCGCCCGGAACAGATCGCAGGTGACGGCGCCGCCGATCAGCCCGAGGCCGAGGATCGCGGCGGCAATGGATGAGAGCCGGAATCCGATGCTGGCCAGCCCGAAATAGAGGATGAACAGATGGGTCAGCGCCGGAATGTTGCGCATGATCTCGCAGTAGACATCGATCAGCGCATGCAGCGTGCGGCGCTTTCCGAACTGCCGCACGAGGGCGAGGCCGAAGCCGAGGGACACGCTCAGGAACAAGGACACCAGCGTGACGACGACGGTGACGCCAGCCCCGGTGAGAAGCCCTTCCAAGATCAGGATGAAGTTCGATGGTCCGGTCATGGCATGCCCCTCAATGCCGGATCTGGCGGAGGAAAGCCTGGGTTCTCGGCTCACGTGGAGAGAGTATCAAGTCGCGCGCCGGCCCCTGTTCGACGATCCGGCCTCCATCCAGGAACAGCACCCGGTCGGCGATGTCGCGAGCAAACGCGATCTCATGCGTGACGATCAGCATGGTGCGCCCTTCGGCGGCGAGTTCCTCCATCACCTTTAGCACCTCGTGCACCAGTTCGGGGTCGAGCGCCGAGGTCGGCTCGTCGAACAACATCAGCTTGGGCTTCTGGGCAAGCGCCCGCGCGATGGCCACGCGTTGCTGCTGGCCGCCGGAAAGCTCCAGCGGCGACGCATCGGCGCGATGGGTCATGTGCACCTTCGCCAGCATGTCGAGCGCCAGCTCCCGCGCCTCCCGTGCCGACAATCCCCGCACCTTGCGCGCGGCGATCGCGACGTTCTCAGTGACGGAGAGATGCGGCCAGAGATTGAAGAGCTGGAAGACCATGCCCATTTCGGCCCGCTGCGGCGCAAGCTGCCGGTCGGTCATCGGCCGGTCGAGGCGAACGCCGATCCGCTCACCATCGAGATGGATTTCGCCGGCACTTGGTTTTTCCAAGAAATTCAGGCAGCGTAGGCAGGTCGACTTGCCCGACCCGGAGGGGCCGATCAGGGCGATCTTTTCGCCCGCAGCCACGTCGAAGTCGATGCCCTTCAGCACCTCGACCGGACCATAGCTCTTCGTCAGGCCCGTCACGCTCAGCAGCGGGTTCATGGCATTCCCCTTTATGATTGAGAGAGCGCCGGGCGGCGGCCACGGTGTCGCAACCGCCCGGATCGCATATCAGCCGCCAGCAGCGCAGGATGGCAGCTTGTAATCCGCCGCGCGGTCGACGCCGGCCCGGAAATTCTCGCCGGCCGGCGTGTACCAGACATCGGCGGAAAGGCCGTAGCGCTCGCCGATCGCCTTCATCTCACAGGTCTTCCACATCTCGGCGATGATGCCGTCCACCTTCTGGCGCAGGTCGTCGTTCTTCTTGTTGAAGCCGTAGACCACCTGCCCTAGACCCGTCAGCAGGGGGAAGTCGGAGCTCGTGTCGGTGAAGGCGAGGAAATGCATGTTCCAGTCCGGGTTCTGCTTGATCGCATAGGACACCACCGGCGGATCACCGATGACGGCATCGATGCGGCCGGCGGTCAGGTCGCGCACGGCGGCATCGGACGTGTCGTAGAGCGACAGTTCCAGGCCCGAAATCTTCTTCAGCTCCGGCACGAATGAAAAGCCGGTGATCGTGCCGACCTTCTTGCCTTCGAGATCCGACAGCTTGTCCCAGTTCGTCCCGGAGGACTGCATGATGCCGTTCTTGAAATAGTGGATCGGTTCGGAAAGGCTCATGATCTGCGTGCGCTTTTCCGTCCACCCCATCGTGCCGAGCATCACGTCGACGCGGCCCGCCTCGACCGAAGCGATGGTGCCTGACCATTCCATCAGCGCCGGCTGGACCTGGAGGCCGAGCTTTTCGGCCACCTTCTGCATGATCTCGCCGTCATAGCCGATCAGCTTGCCGTCCTGCCAGCCGGAGCCGGGCATGTCGCCGGTGAAGGCGACCGTCAGTTTACCCTGCTCGGCGAGGTCGAAGGCCTGCGCCGTGGAGGAAAATAGCGAAAAGCTCCCGCCTGCCAGCAGCGCGCACACCACCAGCCTTCTCGAAAGAGAAAGTGTCATCTGTTCGATCCTTGAAGTTATTGGTTCCCCTGACCGGCCACGTTCGCGGACCGGTGTTGCATTCAACGCAAAGGATGTTGCCACTGATGGGACTTGCTGGATTTTAAAAAACGGACTTTTTCTTTGAAAAATGACACGAGCCATTCATAGTAGCCACGGAAGGGGCGAAAATGGCTGTACAGGACGATGTTGCACGCACGGAGACCGAGGCCGACTACATCAGCTGGCTGGATAGCCTCTGGACGGAGAGGCTGCTGGCGGCGCGCGACCGCAAACCGGACATTTCGGTCGGCATCCTTCTGTGGCCGACCTTTCCGATGATGTCGCTGACCGGTGTCGTCGAGCCGCTCCGCCACGCGGCGGATTTCGCGGACAATTCCCGCCCGCTCCATTGCCGCTGGTCGATCATGGGCAAGCCAGGCGACGCGACTGTAGCGAGTTGCGGCATCCGCATCCACGCCGACGCGCCCTACATCAACCCCACCGACTTCGACTATATCGTCGTGATCGGCGGTCTGCTTCCACATCTCCAGGCGGCCCCGGCCTCGCACCGCGACTACCTCCGCGTCGCCGCTTCCGCAGGCGTTCCCATCATCGGCGCCTGCACCGGCTCCTTCGTCCTTGCCCAGGAGGGATTGCTTATGGGGCGCAGGGCCGCCATCCACCCCTTTCATGCGGAGGATTTCCGGGTGGCGTTTCCACGTCAGCTCTTTTCCACGCGGGACGATTTTCTCGCCGAAGACGGCCGCATCACCGTGCCGGGGGGCGTATCGGTGCTTTCCCTGATGACTGAACTCATCCGCAAGCACTGCGGTCCGGACCGCGCGGCGAAGGCCGTCTACCAGCTCTCCCTGACCGATCAGAAGACGATGAGTGCCTTCGACCACGAACGCGCCTCCGCGTTCCGGCATGTCGGGGATGCCCGCGTGCAAAGAGCCATCGTGCTGATCGAGAGCCGCAAGGGCCGGGACGTAACGCCCGAGCGCATCGCCGGTACGATCGGCCTGTCGCCCCGCCAGTTCATACGCCTGTTCCAGGCGCATATCGGCATGACGCCGAAACATTTCATTCTGGAGACAAGGCTGCGCTACGTGCGCTTCCTGCTCGACAACAGCGTGCTGCCCGTCACCGCGATCGCCCATGAAACGGGCTTTTCCGATTCAGCGCATCTCGCAACGGCATTCCGCAAGAAATACCAAAGCTCGCCAAGCGAATTCCGACACCGTCGCCGATGAATCCGGCGGGACAGGGCTCCGCTTTGACTTGAAGCCCCGTCCACTTTTGACGATTTATCGGCCGTCCTGGAATTCCGCCATGCGACGGATGAGGAAGTAGCCGACCGTTGCCCCGGCATCCTGCAGGCCAACCGTCTTTTGCTGGAATGCAGCCGCCTTGCCGTGTTGCGCAACCAGGGACTTCGTGGCTTCCAGCGCCTGCTCGGCGGCCTGCGCCGTTGCCGCCAGCGCATCGGAGAGGGTCGCGCCGCTTGCCGCCTGTGCCTCCAGCGTCACGGCAATGGGATCGAGCACATCGAGCAGCGTCTTGTCGCCGACCTTGGCCTTGCCACGCTCGGCCACGCCATCGCGGAAGGCGCGCCAGAAAGCAGCGATCTCCGCCGTCCCGAGCGCATCCTTGCCCTCGACAGCCTTGCTGGCGCGCAGGAAACCGGTCGCCGTCAACGTGCCCATGGTGGAGGGTGCCGTGCGCGCCATCGTCGCCCCGGCGGTGCGCAGGAGCTTGGAAATGCCGGCCTCCGCGCCTTCCGCGTCGAGTGCCTCTGCGGCGGCGGCGAAGGCCTTGCTCATGGTGATGCCGAGGTCGCTGTCGCCCACCTTGCCGTCGAGCGCGATGAGGAACTCGCGCTGTTCGGCAAAAAGTTCCTTCCAGCTCTTGAAGAGATCGATCAGGCCGGCTGCGTTCAATGTCTGCATGGTCATGCCGTCACCCGACTACGTGCTGGAAGAATGGCGTGTTGGCCGGGGCGGCGACGAGACGGTCAAGTTCCTCGTCGAGATGCAGGATCGAGATCGAGGCGCCGGCCATTTCCATCGAGGTGGCAAACTCGCCGATCCAGACATGCTTGGCCGTGACACCACGCGCTTCGAGAAGCTGCGAGACGCGGCGGAAGAGGATGTAGAGTTCTTCCAGCGGCGTACCGCCGAGACCGTTCATCAGCACGGCTACGGTGTCGCCCTGCTTGTAGTCCGTTTCCGCAAAGATGCGGTCCATCATCTCGTCGACGACCGCATCTGCAGGCGCCAGCTTCTTGCGGCTGATGCCGGGCTCGCCGTGGATGCCCATGCCGATTTCCATCTCGTCCTCGCCGATCGAGAAGGTGGCATGGCCGATTTCCGGAACAACGCAGCTCGAAAGGGCAACGCCCATGGTGCGGGTGCGCAGCCGCGCCTTGTCGGCGAGGCGTGTGACCTCGTCGAGGGAGAGGCCTTCGGCCGCCGCCGCGCCGGCAGCCTTATAGATGAAAAAGATGCCGGCGACGCCGCGGCGCTTGTGTTCTTCGCCGACCACCGAGGAGGCGACGTCGTCATTGCCGACGACCTGCTTCACCACGATGCCGTCGAGATCGGCCAGTTCCGCCGCCATGTCGAAATTGATGATGTCGCCGGTATAATTGCCGTAGATGTAAAGAACGCCCGCACCCTGATCGATATGCTTGGTCACCTGGTACATCTGTTCAGCGCTGGGCGACTGGAAGACACCGCCGACGGCAGCACCGTCCAGCATGCCATCGCCGACAAAGCCGAGGAACGTCGGCAGATGGCCGGAACCGCCACCGGTGGCAATGCCGACTTTGCCGGGCTTTGTCTTTGCCGTGACGAGGCAGCGCAAGTCACCGGCCGTATAGGTGACGGCCGGATGCGCCTTGTAGATGCCTTCCAGCATTTCGTCGACGAAACTGACGGGATCGTTCAGGAACTTCTTCATGGGTTTTCTCCGGAAATGGGTGGTTATTTCTTGCGCTGGCCTGTGACGAAGAAGGCGGCGGCCAACAGGATGAAGCTGCCGACGACAAGCCGCTGCCACGTACTGGGAATGCCGACCATGACGAGCACGCTGTTGATGACGACGATCAGGAGCACGCCGAGAATGGTGCCGAGAACCGTGCCCGTGCCGCCGGTGATGCGCGCGCCCCCGAGCACGACGGCGGCAATCACGTTGATTTCCGTGCCGACCAGATCGAAGGGATTGGCCTGGCGGTTGGCGCAGACATGGATGATGCCGGCCAGACCGGCGAGCGCGCCCGCATAGCCGAACAGGAAGACATGCACGGTACGCAGGCTGTAGCCGAGGCGGCTTGCGATATCGGCATTGCCGCCGACGGCGAAGATGGCGCGGCCCATCAGGGTGCGATTGAGGATCCACCAAGTCACGCCAGCCGCAATGGGCAGGACGAGGAAGTAGAACGGCAGCGTGATGAGCGCGCCATTGGCGGCTTCGATCTGGAACAGCGGCATACGGCCGAAAGCGCCCATCTGCGGCGGCAGCGACATGATCCAGACCGTGCCGATGAAGGAAAGCAGGAAGCCGCGGAAGAGATACTGCGTGCCAATCGTGACGATCAGTGACGGCACCTTCAGGTGATGGACGAGCAGGCCGTTGATAATGCCAAGCGCCGCGCCCCCGAACATCGCCATGAGGATGACGACGGCGATCGGCAGGTTGGGCAGGTAGGTTTGCACCAGCACGGTCATGGAATACATGGTGAAGGCAGCGATCGCCGTGAAGGATACGTCGATGCCGCCCGCTGCCAGGATGATGAAGACGCCGAGCGCGAAAAGCCCCATGACCACGCTCGCGCGACCGATGTCGATGAGGGTCGACGGCTGCAGGAAAGCCGGGTTCACGATCGTGACGATCACGCAGATGGCGACCAGAAGCGTGAAGGTGATGGTTTCCGGGCGCCGGCGCACGAGTTCGCCAAGGCTGAAGGAACGAGACTGCGCGGCGGCCCCGGGAAGGTCTTCGGTCCGTGAAGCGCTCATTGCACAGTCTCCGTCATGGTGGTCAGCATCGCCTTGTAAAGCTGGTCTTCGGTCGCCTGCTCCGCATCCATTTCGGCGACCACCCGGCCGCTGTTCATGACGAGGATGCGGTCTGCGTTCTGAAGGAGTTCGGGCAGGTCGTCGCTGACGATGACGAGGCCCATGCCTGCTTCGGCAAGCGTCTGGATGACGCGGTAGATGGTATCCTTGGATCCGACGTCGACCCCCACGGTCGGACCGTGCAGCACGAGCAGTTTTGGTGCGATGCTCAGCCAGCGGCCGATCAGCACGCGCTGTTGGTTGCCGCCGGAAAGCGCGCCAACGGGAAGGTCGATATCCCTGGTGTTCAACCGCATCTCTTCGGAAAGGCGGGCGGCAATCTTGCGCCCCTCCTCCTGGTCGACGACGCCGAACGAATTGCTGAGACGCGCGACGATGAGCGCGATTTCGTTCTCGAAGATCGACTTGTCGAGGAAGAGGCCTTCGGCGAGCCGGTCCTCCGGCACATAACCGATGCCCTGCTGGATCGCTTCGGCAGGCGAGCGCACTGAGACGACCTTGCCGTCGAGCGTCAGCACGCCGCCGGTTGCCGGGACGACGCCGGTCAAGGCCATGGCAAGCTCGTTTCGGCCGGAATCCGCGAGGCCTGTAATGCCGAGGATCTCGCCCCTCTTCACGGAAAAGCTGATCTCCCGCACGCCATCGGCGACGAGACGATCGACCTTGAGGCGGTCGGCATCAGACGGTTTGCCGGTGCGGTAACGCTGCGCATCGATGGACCGGCCGGTCATCAGCTCGGCAAGCGCTTTCTTGCTGTATGTCTCGATCGGTCCCTGGGCGACGCACTGGCCGTCGCGGAAGACCACGGCATGCCCGCCGATGCGGTAGCATTCGTCCAGCTTGTGCGTCACGAAGAGCACGGCGACGTTTTCGGAGCGCAGCCGCTCAACGACGTGGATGAGATTGTCGACCTCGCGGCGCGTCAGCGACGTGGTCGGCTCGTCCATGATGACGAGCTTGGCGCGGGTCGCAATCGCCCGCGCGATGGCGACGAGCTGACGGGAGGCAAGCGGCAGGTCGGACACGATCGTGTTGAGAAAGGTGCGGTCGATTGGAAGTCCGACGGCGGCGAGCGCCTTTTCCGCGGTCTCCTTCAGTCTCTTACGATCGAAAAGACGCGCCAGCCGGCCATTGGCACTGACCAGCTGTTCATTCAGCGCGACGTTTTCGGCGACCGTCAGATTGGGCAGCAGCGACAGATCCTGGTAGACGGTCTCTATGCCGGCGGCCAGCGACTGGATCGGCGTCAGAGACGCGAAGGTTTCGCCGCCAAGAACGATTTCTCCGGACGTCGGCGCATGCGCGCCCGACATGATCTTGATGACGGTGCTCTTGCCGCAGCCGTTCTCACCAAGCAGATGATAGGCCTCACCCGGCTGGAGCGTCAGGTCGATGCCGCGCAGGGCATGGACGCCGCCAAACCATTTCTGGATGTTCCTGAGTTCAAGGAGCGCCGCCGGATGCTGCGCGGGATTTGTCTGTGCCGCCACGGAAATTGTCCTCATGCTGACCGGCACGCTGCCGTGCCGGACGGTTCCGACCGGAGGGCAAAGCCCCCGGCCGGCTTGACGGATATCGGACTAGAACATGTGTTCCTTGTAGGTCGCCTTGTCGGCGAGAACCATGCCGTTGCCGAGGATGAGCAGGCCCTTGCCGGGACCCTGCTTGACCGAGACCTTGTTATAGCCCTCGACGCCGAGGTCCATGCCGTCGGTCACTTCCTTCTTCTCCAGCAGCAGCTTGGCGACGGCGTTCATCGCCATGCCGGCCTTCTGCGGATCCCAGAAGCCGATTGCCGTGATGGCGCCGGATTCGAGAAGATCGGCGGACGGGTTCGGAAGACCGGTGCCGACGAGGCAAACCTTGCCGCTGAGGCCCGCTTCGTCGATCGCGCGGCCGACGCCCAGCACGTCGTTGCCGGCCGAGGTCTGGAAGCCCTTCAGGTCGGGATGCTTGCGCAGCACTTCCTTCGCCTTTTCATAGGTACCGTTGGCATCGTCGAAGGATTCGTTGTTCGGATCGACGAGCTCCATGCCGGCATATTTCTTGGCATTCTCCTCGCCAGCGCCGACCCACTGCATGTGCGTGCGGCTGCCGAGCGAACCGACAAAGGTCGTCCACTTGCCTTCCTTGTTCATGCATTCGGCCAAGCGTTCATTAAGCGCCGCGCCGTAATCGGCATTGTCGAAGGCTTCGACGTCGGCATGCGTGTTCGTCTGGTTGTCGGCCTCATGGGTGACGACGACGATGCCACGCTCCATGGCGCGCTGGAAGGTGCCTTCGAGAACGGCCGGATCCATCGGCACGACGGCCAATGCGTTAACGCCCTTGGCGACGAGGTCGTTGACGATCTGGAGCTGCTGGGCGGAATCCGCCGTCGCCGGGCCGCTCTGGCTGGCAACGACATCCGGGTTGGCTTCCTGGTAGGCGACGACGCCGGTGTTCATGCGGTCGAACCACGGAATGCCGCTGATCTTGACGACGGTGGCGATGACCGGCTTTTCCTGCGCGACCAGCGTGCCGATGGAACCAACGAGTGCAACGGCGGCAACCGCGGTTCCCGCGAGCATCTTCTTCGAAAATGACGTCATGTTTTCCTCCACTAATTTTCCCTCGCTGTTTCACTTCGGCGTTTGAGGGACAGGCACCGAAGGGTTTGGAGAGCGGCGACCCGGCGACAGGAAGCCCGCGATGTCGTACCGGCCGACGGCCAGAAAGGTGAGCAGCAGCAGGCCCCAGGCGAAATCGCGCACGAAATTGGAGAGGCCGCCGAAATTGAGCAGGCTCGACATGAGCTGCAGGGCAATCGCGCTGAGCACGACGCAGATGACGCGGCCGTAGCCACCTTCCGGCTTCACGCCGGCCATCACGGCGATGAGGATCGCGATGAGCAGGTAGGTGCTGCCGTAGTCGTACTTCACGTTGACGTTGCGCGCCGCGATGATGACACCGACAAGACCCGACAGCATGCCGGAGATCGCATAGGTCGCGACAAGCACGCCATTCTTCGGGAAGCCCGCATAGACTGCGGCCTTGGGATTGGTGCCCATCAACATCAGCCACAGACCGTAGGGCGTGAACTTCAGCAGCGCTGCGACCACGCCTGCAACGACCACGAAGAGCAGGAAACTGATCGGAATCTGGAACAGCATGTCGTTGCCGATGCTGGAGAGCAACGCCGGGCTACCGACCATCACGGCCTTGCCGCCCGACACCACGACGGCAAGCCCCATGAAGGCCATTTGCGTGCCGAGCGTGCAGAGAATGGGCGTGATGTTCAGCCGCGAGATGAGAAGGCCGTTGATCACCCCGCCCGCAAGGCCGGTGAGGATGGCGCCTGCAATGAAGGCGAGGCTGAAGGCAGTTCCGTTGTCGTTCACCGACAGGAAGGACGACACGATGACGGCGGAAAGCACGCCGGAAAGATTGGCAAGCGCAATGCCGGACAGATCGATGCCGCCATTGCCGGCACACATTGCCAGCATAACGCCGATGGCCAGAAGACCGATTTCCGGCACCTGGCTTGCCATGGACTGAAGATTGAAAATCGACAGGAAGGAGCCGCCGGAGATCATTGCTCCCACGACGAGCAGAAGGCCGTTTATGACAGCCAGCATCGCCAGCTGTCCGCCGGTTTTTCGCATGTTCCCCTCCCGTTTGTTTACTAAACAAACCTTGACTTCACTAAAACGCTAGCAAAGGATTTTTGCGATGACAAGCCCTGTTTGCACAGCATATCGGTTGCGAACGCCCTGAAATTGGCCTAGGTCTCGCAAAGACGACCTAAATCGTTTAGTAAACTTGTTCGCAGCCGCAGCATAAAAAGGCCTTCACTTCCGCATGAAGAAACCGGGAAAACTGACCATCAGGGACATCGCGGAGGCCGCCGGCGTATCGCCGGCAACCGTATCGCTCGTGCTGAACGGCAAGGGGGAAATTTCCGGCGTGACACGGGCGCGCGTGCTGGAGGCGGTGGCGAGCCTGAACTATGTGCCACGCGCGGCAAGAAGCAGCGCGGAGCCTGGCGAAACGCTGCGTTTCCTGAAGATCGCCAAGCACGGCCATACCGTCAATCGCGACCACAGCGTCTTCATCTCCGACTACATCGACGGCATGTCCGCGGAGGCGACGCGGCGCAACTACACGCTAGAAGTCGTGAGTTTCGAGGGACAGCCGATCAGCACGGTTGCGGAATCGCTTGCGGGTGCGCCCATTTCCGGCGTCATTGCGCTCGGCACGGAGTTGACGGAAGCCGATATCCGGCTGATCCAGGGCCTTGGCCTGCCGACCGTCTTCATCGACACGTTCTACGATGTCCTCGATGCCAACTTCGTCGACATGAACAACGAGGACGCTGTCTACAAGGTGGTGTCCCGCTTCCAGCAGCAGGGTTTCCAGCGCATCGGCTTCGTTGCGTCCCATGTCGATACGACGAACTTCCGCCTGCGCCGCGAGGCCTTCTTCAAGAACATGGCGCGGCTTGGCCTGTCGGTGAACGAAGCCGACATCCTTTCGGTGGAATCGACCTATGACGGCGCCTATCTCGATACGCGCGCCCTGCTGTCGACGGGTCTCGACCTTGCCGAATGCTATTTCTGCACAAACGACATCATCGCCTACGGCTTTATCCGCGCGCTTCGCGAGCACGGTGTTGCCATTCCCGACGACGTCTCGATCATCGGCTTCGACAACCTGCCGCAGAGTGCCACGATGGAGCCCGGCCTCACGACGATCGACGTGTCGAAGCGCAAGATCGGCAATCTCGCCGTCACGGTCCTCAACGACCTTATTGCTGCGGCCGAGCCGCAACCACCGGTCAAGATTCTCGTCGGTGCTGATCTCGTCCTGCGGGCAAGCCATGAACGCGGCCTCTGGAAACCGACCCGGAACCGGCTGCCGAAGACTGTCAAGCAGCCAGCGGAGTAGCCTCTGCCGGCGTGCCGGGCACTACCCGCGCGCCGCCTGACGATCGCCCAATTCGACCATCCTTTCCAGCAGGAGCATGCATATGGAATACAGGACACTCGGCCGTTCGGGCCTCAAGGTTTCGGCCATAGCCATGGGTACCTTCTCCTTCGGCGGCGTCGGCGCCTTCGCGCGCGTCGCAAATCAGGGCGTCGAGGAGGCCCGCCGCCTCGTTGATTGCTGCATCGATGGTGGTATCAATCTCTTTGACACCGCCAACATGTATTCGCTCGGCCGGTCGGAGGAAATCCTCGGCGAGGCGCTCGGCGATAAGCGCAACCAGGTGCTCGTCTCCTCGAAGGCGCGCATGCGCATCGGCGACGGCCCGAACGACGAGGGCCTGTCGCGGTATCACCTGATCCGCGAATGCGAGCGCAGCCTGAAGCGCCTGCGCCGGGATCACATCGACATCTACTTCATGCACGAATGGGATGGCGTGACGCCGGTCGAGGAGACATTGTCTGCCCTCGACACGCTGCGGCAGCAGGGGAAGATCCGCTACATCGGCTGCTCGAACTATTCCGGCTGGCACATCATGAAGGCGCTCGGGGTCGCCGAAGCGAAAAACCTGCCTCGCTTCGTCACCCAGCAGATCCACTACACCCTGGAAGCCCGCGAGGCCGAATACGAACTCCTGCCGCTCTCCGTCGACCAGGGCCTCGGCGCCATGGTCTGGAGCCCGCTGGCGGCCGGCCTCCTGTCCGGCGCCTTCGGCCGCGACAGGTCACCGGCCGGTTCGCGCCAGGCAGCCGGCTGGAGCGAGCCGCCGATCCGCGACGACGAGCGTCTCTGGACAATCGTCGATGCTCTGGACGTCATTGCAAAGGCTCATGGCGTCTCCGTCGCGCAGGTATCGCTGGCCTGGACTTTATCACGCCCCGCCGTGGCAAGCCTGGTCGTCGGCGGCCTTAGCGAAGCC
Organism: Sinorhizobium sp. RAC02; assembly: GCF_001713395.1. Lineage (NCBI taxonomy): Bacteria > Pseudomonadati > Pseudomonadota > Alphaproteobacteria > Hyphomicrobiales > Rhizobiaceae > Sinorhizobium > Sinorhizobium sp. RAC02. The sequence goes on from NZ_CP016452.1 coordinate 1,607,314, forward strand.
CAGTTTCGCGACAATATCACCGCTGTCGACCTGAAGCTTAGGGACGAGGAGCTGGATACCCTCAACAGGGTCAGCCGCCCCGCCTACCTCTACCCCTACTGGCACCAGCACAATTTTGCCAAGGACCGCTTCAGCCCGGCCGATTGGGCCTTGCACGACAGCTATTCGGATCTCGGCCTGGTTTAACGATCCGAACCCGCCGGGCGGCGTCTCAAAGGCCCGCCTGACGCTGCTTCAGACGGTGGCCCAGCTGGAAGGTAACGGCTGCGATGAGCAGGAACGCCAGCATGATCAGAACGAAGCTGACGACAAGGCTGGTTGCCTGTGCGAGGAAGCCGAGCAGAGCCGGGCCGAGCAACAGGCCGCTGTACCCCATCGTGGTCACGATGGAGATCGCCCTGCCGGCGGCCGCTCCGCCGACATTGCCAGCACTTGCAAACACCGCCGGCACCATGTTCGCGACGCCGAGGCCGCACAGAGCGAGAGCGGCCAGGGACAATACCGCGCTGTCTGCGAACAGAAGGATGGCGACCGACATCGCGCAGAGCACACCACCGATCCTGATCAGCGGCACGTGCCCGACGCGCCGCGTCACGGCATCCCCGACAAGACGCCCGCACGCCATGGCGCCGGCAAAGATGGCAAACGCATAGGCGCCATGGCTTTCGGATGCACCGAGAATGTCGATCATGTAGATCGCCGTCCAATCCATCATGCCGCCTTCCGCAAGCAAAGCCAGAAACGCGATACTTCCGAGCACGAAGATGAGGGTGCGTTGTGCGGCGCTGAGCGATGTGCTGGCGGCTGGCATGCCTTCGGGATTCAGGCTCGATGATCGATGAGCCGCTTTCGTCGCGATCATCCGGCTTGATAGCGCAAGGGCCACGACGAGGAGGCCGGCCACCCCAAGGCACGCCTGCAGGCCGCCGCCGTGGCCGATCAGTTGGCCCACGAGGAATGCGCCGGCAAGATTGCCGATGCTGAAGACGGCATGAAAGGACGACATCAGGTGCCGGCCGGTCTCCAGTTCGATTTGCGATGCTTCGGTGTTCATCGCCACATCGAGCGTCCCGAATGCCGCGCCGGCGACAAATACGCAGCCACCGAGAACCATCGGATTTTCGATGAAGGGGATGACCAGAAAGGCGGCGCCGAAGACCACGCTGCCGCAGAGGCTCAGCACCTGGTTGCTGATCACCCGGTCGATATAGCGGCCGACATTGATCATCAGGACGATGGCGCCGAAGGCAAAGCAGAGAAGGACCGTTCCGAGCTGCCCCTTGTTCAGCCCCATGCCAGCAGCAAGAAGCGGCAGGCTGGACGCCCAAGCGCCAATGCCGATGCCGGCGGCAAGGAAGAACAGATTGCAATGCAGCCGGCTCGATCTGCAAAGCCCGCTTATCGTGATGGGGTTCGTCATTTCAAGAAGGTTTCCTGTGCCTGATCTTAGCCGTCGCTCTCTTAGAGACCGACAGCATTGCGCCTTACGCGCATTGCAGCCTCCGCCAGGCGGTCCGGCGGTATCCGCCCGGATCGCGCCGCCGCGGCAATGCCGTCGCACAGGGCCTCAAGGTGCAGCCCTCCTCCCACGAGCAGCAAATCGGCCCCGGCATTCACCGCAGAAATGGCGGTTTCAAGGAGCGATCGACCGCGCATGGTGGCCGGAGCGTCGAGGTCGTCGCTGACGATCAGGCCCTTGAACCCGAAAGCATCCCGCAGCATGGTCATGACCGCAGGCGACGTGCTGGCGGCATTCTCTTGATCGATTGCGGCAACGGGCGCCGGTCCTGTCATGACCGCCCTGGTTCCGGCAGCAATCGCGGCCTTGAATGGCAGCGCATTGTGCAGAAGTCGATCCAGCGGCGTGTGCAGGGAAACATCCACCAGCGCCGGGTCATGTTCCAGATCGTTGAAGCCGGGAAAATGCTTGGTCACCGCGGTGACCCCGGCGCTCTGGACACCCTTCACGAAGGCCGACACCAGCCTTGCAACGGCTTCCGGATAGGTCCCCATTGTCCGGCCGCGCAGCCAGGGGTTCTGGCCGTCGATCACGTCTGCGATCGGGGCGAGGAACATCGACACACCGAGTTCGCGCGCAGCCACGGCCGTCACCCGGCATCGCTCTTCAAGGGCCTCGTCGGAAAGAGCATGGGCCTCATCAAGCGAGGGGAGCGATGGAACCAACCCCTGGAGCCTCTGGATACCGCCCAGTTCCTGATCCACGGCAACGATCAACTGAGGGCAAATGGCTTTCAGGCGCGCGACGTGACCGCGAAAAACATCCGCCGTCTCGCCGGCAAGCCTTTCCGCCGACATGGCCCGCGCGACATATTCTGCCCGGTTTTCCCCGATCAGAACGGAACAGCCGCCCTTTTCGAGAAAGGGTTCCATGACATCCATGAAGTCGAACGTGTCGAAGGCGGGCAAAAGGATCGCCCTGGCGTCCTGATCCGGTGAAAAAGTCATCATTGTCTCCGTGCGATGAGAAACTGGGCGTTGTCAGACGGTTTCGACATCGACACCGGCTTCGCGAATGGATTTGAGGATGGCAGCATCCGTGCTGCTGGTGAAAAGCGCTGATACGGCGGTGATCGGGGCCACTTCGTAGGTTGCGGCCTGACCAAGCTTGTCGGCCGTCGCCAGAAGCAGGGTCTTGTTTGCAGCCCGGATCATCGCGGCCTTCAGGTGGGCATCCTCGAAATCGTCGGCGCGGAGCGTCAGATCATGATCGACTCCACAGGTGCCGAGGACACAATAGTCGACCCGCAACGCCCGGATCGCATCGATTGCACCGGCGCCGGTTGCGCTGCGCGTCAGCCGGCCGAGGCGGCCGCCCAGCATGATCACCTCGGCAAGCGGATGGTCGAGCGCGGCAGCGGCAACGTCGACGGCGGTCGTGATGATGCGCAACGAGAGCGCCGGCGACAGGCTGCGTACGAACTGCACGACCGTCGTGCTGGAATCCACAAGCAGCGTCGCGCCGTCCGGGATCATCGCCGCCGCAGCGCGGCCGATCCGCTCTTTCTCTCCCGCATGCAGCGTCTCACGGCGGTGGAAATCGAGCGCAGGCGTGACGAGCCGCGCCGCGCCGCCGTGAAACCGCTGCACCAGGCCGGCATCCGAGAGGTCGCGCAGATCGCGACGGATCGAATCTTCCGACACGCCGAATTCCTGCGCGAGCCCGGTGGCGAGAACCCGCCCTGCCGCATTGACCTTGTCGAGGATGACAGCCTGCCGCTCCTCCGGAGAAAGCGCCGACAGTTCTGCCTTGTCCGCGCTCATGCCCTCGCCTTCTCTGCCTGCGCGAGAAGTCCAAGCTCGGACAGCCGCACTTCCAGCGCCTCGGCCGTGCGGAAATGCTCGGTGTGGAAGCCGAGCGCTGCGGCTGCGGCAATGTTTGCGGCATTGTCGTCGATGAAGATGCACTCTTCGGCACGCACACCCGCCCGCTCCAGAAAGCGCTCAAAGATCGCGGCACCCGGCTTCACCAGCTTCTCCGTGCCGGAAACGACGAGAACGTCGAACGCGCCCAGGAATGGATAGATGTCCTTTGCCCTCGGGAAGGTCTCGGCCGACCAGTTCGAAATGGCGTGCACCGGAACACCCGCGTCTTTCAGGCGCCAGAGAATATCGGCCGTCCCGGGCACCTCGCCCCCCAACATTTCATGCCAGCGCAGCCAGTAGGCTTCAATGAGGGCCGCCCGCTCTGGGTGGCGCTCCGCAAGCTCTGCGATACCTTCGGCAAACGGCACGCCCGCATCGAACTGCTCGTTCCACGCCGACGTGCAGACCTCGCTCAAGAAGGCAGACACGGCCGCATCGTCCGGCAGCAGCTTGCGATAGAGATAGGCGGGATTCCAGTCGATCAGGACGCCGCCGATATCGAAGACCACAACATTCGGTTTCATTCAATTTGCCTTTTTGTGCGTTAATTGATTCTTACTATGCACGAACAGGCAGATATACGCAATAAAAAGCATCGCGCGCGCATGAGTTTGTGCGGCAACCTCACCACGCTAGGAACGCATGAACTCCGCGGCCCGCTCGCCGATCATGATGCAGACGGAATTCGGGTTGCCGGAAATCAGCGTCGGCATGACCGACGCATCGGCAATGCGAAGCCGCTCGACGCCATGCACGCGCAGCTTCGGATCGACAACCGCCATGTCATCGCCACCCATCCGGCATGTCCCGGCAGGATGAAGGGCGGCATGCGCGTCCTTGACGCAGAAGGCCCTGATATCCTCGCGCGTCTTGAGGGACGGCGATGGAGCGTGCCGTGCCGTCACGAATTTCGCGATCGCCGGCTGCGCCATGATGTCGATGGCGGCCATCGCCCCTTCGGTCATCGCGTCGAGATCGTAAGGATCGGAGAAATAGCGCGGCGCCACACGCGGATGTGTCGCCGGGTCGGCGCTCAGGAGTGTGACCTCTCCCCTGGAGCGGGGCCGGATCTGGCCGAGATTGACCGTGCAGCCATTGCCGCCGGGAACCGCATCGACGCCCTCCTCGATGCCGGCGCCGACAACCATGAAATACTGGATATCCGGGCTCGCCTCGCCCCTGTTGCCCCACCAGAAGGCACCGCCTTCGATAAGGTTGGAGGATGCAGGACCATTGCGGAACAGTGCATAGTCCAGGCCGGCAAGCGCCTTCCAATGCAGCTTCTTGTACTTGTCGTAGCTATGCGGGCCATTGAGCTGGTAGACCAGCGAAATCTCGATGTGATCCTGCAGGTTCTGGCCAACGCCCGGCAAATCGGCATTGACGTCGATACCCTGCCGACGGATCTGGTCCGCCGGCCCGATGCCCGACAGCATCAGGAGCTTCGGCGTGGCGATCGCGCCCGTGGAAAGGACGACCTCCTGATCGGCCCGGTACACAACGGTGCGCTTGCCCCTCACGCACTCGACACCGACGGCGCGTCCATTCTCAACGAGTACGCGCGTGACCATGGCTCCGGTTTCTACACGCAGGTTGCGCCGCTTGCGGGCAGGATTGAGATAGGCGACCGCTGCGGAGCTGCGGCGACCGTTGCGGGCCGTTATCTGGTAGAGGCCGCAGCCTTCCGGATCGCCGGAATTGAAATCCGGGTTGTAGGGCAGCCCGGCCTGCTGGCAGGCTTGCAGCCATGCGCGGGTCAAGGGATGAATATAGTCGATGTCGGAAACGCCGAGCGGGCCGCCGACGCCATGGGCTTCGTTGCAGAAGCGGTTGTTGTCCTCTGCACGCTTGAAGAAGGGCAGGACGTCGGCATAGCCCCAGCCTTCGGCACCCATATCGACCCATTGCTCATAGTCCGACGGCACGCCGCGAATGTAGATCATCGCGTTGACCGAACTGCCGCCGCCGAGAACCCGCGCCTGCACCATGGTCGGTGTTTCCGTGCGCTCCTGCTCGGCCATCGGCTCCCAGGGAATGCGCTTCAACAGGTCGCCCTGCGCGGTCTTGTAGTAGGCGCCGGGAATGTGGATGTAGGGGCTGCGGTCGCGTGGTCCCTCCTCCAGCAGGAGAACGTTGACGGCAGGATCTTCCGAAAGCCGGGCAGCAACGACGCAGCCCGTCGAGCCGCCACCGACCACGATATAGTCGAATGTGGTTATCTCATCCGGATGCCGGGGAGAAATGCCGTAGCGCGCCGATCCCATGTCTCGAAGTCCCATCATTGCCCCCTTGAAATGGCGCTGCCGGCCTTGATCGCCAAGGCAGCAATGGTCAGAGCCGGGTTGACGGCAGCCGAAGTCGGCATCACGGACGCATCCGTGATGTAGAGGTTCTCAACATCGTGGCTGCGGCAATCGAGATCGACGACCGAGGTTTTCGGGTCGCTGCCCATGCGGGCCGTGCCGCATTGGTGCGACGTCGTCTTGCGGCCGAAGGTATGCGTCAGCACGATTGGGAAACCGGCCTTTCGCATGACGGCGCGCGTCTTGGCGATCAGCACCTCGTGCGCACGCATGTTCGAGCGAATCCAGTGCATGACGATGCGGTTGTCGCGCACCATCACCCGGCTTTCAGGATTGGGAAGGTCTTCGCTCGTCAGGAACCAGCCATAGGCGTAGCGGGCGATGAGCCTGGCGACCCAAGTCGGCGCCGGAAACGGTATATTGGCCTTGAGGATGTTGCCTGTGATGTGGCCGAGAAGCTGGACGTTGCCGAGGGGGGCACCGTATTCGTTGTCCGCGTTGTAGAAATCGTTGAAGGCGATGGTCTTCTGGTAGACCGAAGTGTTGGCGGCGAAGGGATCGATCGTCAGCATCGCAGTCGTGTTGTGGTTCATGAAGTTGCGGCCAACTTGATCCGAGCCGTTGGCGAGGCCGGTCGGATGCGCCTTGCTGGCGGAGCGCAGGAGAAGTGCTGCACTCTGCACCGCGCCGGCCGCCACCGCGAAGCGATCTGCCGAGATGCGCTGCTCCACGCCGTCTTTCACATAGACGACGGACACGACCCGACGGCCCGTCTCGTCCGTTTCGAGGCGGGTCACGGAAGCGCCGGTCACGAGGCTGACATTCGGATGGGTGAGCGCGCTGGCAAGCGGACCGACCTCCGCATCGATCTTGCCGGTGCCGGTGTTCGGAAACGCATCCCAGCCCGTCGGCGCCTGCTTCAGCCACGCGTCGATATCGATCGACAGCGGCAGGGCAGCCGGGTGGATTCCAGCCTTTTCCAGCCGGCGACGAACGGCGGCGATCGACGGTTCGTCAGGCACCGATGGATAGACGTAGGGCTTGGCATGCGCCGGCTCCGTCGGATCGCCGGAAACCGAACCGCGCACCCGAAAAATGCTCTCGGCTGCATCATACCAGGGTGACAACTCCTCATAGGACATCGGCCAGCCCGGGGATGCTCCATCCATGTGCGGCCTTGGTGCAAAGTCCTCGCGGCGGTAACGATACATCACGGCGCCGAAGAACTTCGAATTGCCGCCGACATAGTAGTAATTGCCGGGGAGAAAGCCCTCGCCGTCCGTGCCCAGCCACTCCTCCGAAGGCCGGTAGAAACCCTTCTGGAAGATCGCACGGTCATCGCGCGCCTCTGGACTGTCCTTCAGGTAATCGCCACGCTCGAGGATGACGATCCGCAAGCCGGAGGGCGCCAGACTGTGCGCCAGGGACGCCCCGCCGATGCCGGAGCCGATGATGACGATGTCTGCGGTCTGAGTCATGATGTCTTTCAGTCGATGCGCGTTTCGGTATCGATGTCGAACAGCACGGTCTTCGACGTATCGACGGACAAGGCGGCTTCCTGGCCTGCATGCGCCTGCTTGGGCGGAAGACGGGCCGTCACTTCAACGCCGCCGAGCTGGAAGACGGCGAGCGTGTCAGGCCCCGTCGGCTCGACGACGTCGAAATCGATGGTCAGCGACGGAGGTATATCGCCACTCGCGATCGAGAAATTCTCGGGTCGTACTCCGACGAGCACTTTCTTGCCGGCGTAGCGCCGCACGGCCTCCGGCGAGAGGGCGATGCCCGCGATGCGGGCTGGCTGCCGGTTGGCGATGTCGACGACGGCGGTGACCGTCGAGCCCTGTGCCTCCAGAACGGCCGGCACGATGTTCATGGCGGGAGAACCGACAAAGCGCGCGACATAGACGTTGGCGGGCCGGTCATAGACGGCCTGGGGCTCGTCGAGCTGCTGCACGACGCCGTCCTTCATGACCGCCACGCGGGTAGCGAGCGTCATGGCCTCGATCTGGTCGTGCGTGACATAGACGATCGTCGTGCCGAGGCGGGCATGGAGGCGCTTGATCTCCGTGCGCATGTCCACGCGCAGCTTGGCATCGAGGTTCGACAGCGGTTCGTCGAACAGGAACAGTTTTGGCTCGCGGACGATCGCGCGGCCCATGGCAACGCGCTGGCGCTGGCCGCCGGACAGTTGCGACGGCTTGCGATCGAGCAGATGCGTGATCTGCAACAGGTCCGACGCGGTTTTCACGGCCTTGGCGCGATCGGCCTGGGCGACCTTGCGGATCTTCATGCCGAATTCGATGTTCTGGCGCACGGTCATCGTCGGGTACAGCGCGTAGGACTGGAACACCATGGCGATGTCCCGGTCCTTCGGCGAGAGGTCGTTGACGGCCTTCCCTGCAATCCGGATCTCGCCGCCCGAGATGGTTTCCAGGCCGGCGATCATGTTGAGAAGCGTGGACTTGCCACAGCCGGAAGGGCCGAGCAGCACGAGGAAGTCGCCGGTGCCGATGGAGATCGAAACCTCCTTCAGAACCTCGAGATGGCCGTAAGCCTTGCGGACGCGATCGATTTCTAGAGTGGACATAGCCTCAGCCTTTCACGGCGCCGGCCGTCAAGCCGCGGACGAAATATCGACCTGCGACGATGTAGACGACCAAGGTTGGGATGGCGGCGATCATGGCGGCGGCCATGTCGACGTTGTATTGCTTGCGACCGGTGGTCACGTTGACGATGTTGTTGAGCGCGACGGTGATGGGGCTGCTGGAGCCGGAGGTGAAGGACACGCCGAACAGGAAGTCGTTCCAGATCTGCGTGAACTGCCAGATGCAGGACACGACGATGATCGGGATCGAGGTCGGCAGGATGACACTCCAGAAGATGCGGAAGAAGCCGGCACCATCGACCATCGCCGCCTTCGTCAGTTCATCCGGCAGCGAGACGAAATAGTTGCGGAAGAACAGCGTCGTGAAGCAGATACCATAGGAGACGTGGACGGAGACAAGCCCGGGAATGGACCCGGCGAGACCCAGCAGCCCGAGCGTGCGTGCCATGGGGATGAGGATCGCTTGGTACGGCAGGAAGCAGCCGAACAGCATGAGTCCGAAAACGAAGTTGGCGCCTGGAAATTTCCATTTCGTCAGGATGTAACCGTTAATGGCGCCGATGCCCGTCGAAAGGGCCACGGCCGGGATCACCATCAGCAACGAATTGAGGAAATAGGGTTTCAGCCCTGTGCATTCGGTGCCGATGCAGGCCTGCGACCACGCTGCCCGCCACGCATCGAGCGTCACCACCTTGGGCAGGCCGATGAACGAGCCGCCATAGATCTCGTCGAGTGGTTTCAGCGATGTCGTGACCATCACCCAGAGCGGCATCAGGTAAAGCAATGCGACGATGACCAGGCAGGCATAGATGGCGATACGGCCAAGCCGCATCTTGCCGGATTGGGAGAGTGCTTCAGCCATCGTTTTTCTCCCGAAGCTCGGAATAGAGGTAGGGAATGATGATCGCCGCGACGGTCATGAGCATCATCACGGCACTTGCCGCGCCGACGCCCATCTGGTTCCGCCGGAAGGTGGCGGAGAACATGAAGGTCGATGGCAGTTCGGTTGCGGTGCCGGGGCCGCCGTTTGTCAGCGCCAGGACCAGGTCGAAGCTTTTGATGGCGATGTAGCTGAGCAGGACGATCACGCTCAGCATGGCCGGGCGCAGCATCGGGATGATGATCTGGCGATAGATCCGCGGCAGCGTGGCGCCCTCGATCTGTGCCGCCTTGATGACGGAGTTGTCGATGCCGCGAAGGCCGGCGAGGAAGATCGCCATGGCAAAGCCCGAGGATTGCCAGACACCGGCCACCACGACCGTGTAGATCGCCATGTCCGGATTGGTGATCCAATCGAAACGGAAGTCCATCCAGCCGAGGTCGTTTACCACCCGCTGGATGCCGAGGCCGGGATTCATGATCCACTTCCAAGCGGTTCCCGTGACGATGAACGACAGCGCCATCGGGTAGAGGTAGATCGCTCGTAGAGCGCCTTCGGCACGAATATTCTGGTCGAGAAGGATCGCCATCAGCAGGCCCAGGCCCGTCGACAGCGCGAGGAAGAGCACGGAAAAGATGAACAGGTTGGCGACAGCCGTGTGCCAGCGGGGCGTGGCCCACAGGCGGATATATTGCTCAAGGCCGACGAAATCGTAGGTCGGCACGAATTTCGACGAGGTGACGGAAATCAGTCCCGTCCAGAGAATGAACAGGTAGACGGTGACGATGACGACGAGCAGGCTGGGAGCGACGACGAGGCGCGGAAGCCAGGCTGCCAATCGCGATGACATGCGCGTAGAGGCGCTCATGGGTCAGCTCCGATGGCGGTAATGGGGAGGAGCCACGCGGTGCGGCTCCTCCGATTGGCTGTATGGCTTATCGAGCGTTGTCGATGCCGGAGACCAGCATCTTGACGGCATCTTCCGAGCTCATGGTGCCGACGAAGAACTGCGCGGCGACGTCGCTGAAGACGGAAGCGAATTCCGGCTTGGCGGCAAAACCGTGCGTCATGGCGCCCTGCATGCTGCCCTTTTCGATTGCGGTGGCACGCTCCTGGTAGCCGAGCTTTGCGCAATCGTCGAAATCGTCGACCGAGACGTCGCTACGGGCCGGGATCGAGCCCTTGATCAGGTTGAAGCCCTTCTGGACCTTCGGATCCATGATGGTTTCGACAAGCGCTGTCTGCGCGTTCTGCACGTTCTCATCCTTGACGATGAACGTGCCGAAGCTGTCGATCAGGTACTGGAAGGACGTAACCTCGCCGGGCGTCGCAAAGCAGTAGAAATCCTGGTTGGGCTTCAGCCCCTTTGCGAGGAACTCGCCCTTCGCCCAGTCGCCCATGAACTGCATGGCGGCTTCGCCGTTGATGACCATGCCGGTCGCAACCGCCCAGTCGCGGCCGACGAAGTTGTTGTCGACGAGGCCGCGCACTTCGCGCAGCGTGTCGAACACCTTGACCATCTCCGGGCTGCCGAGCGCTTCCGGATCGAGGTCGATCGCCGTCTTCTGGTAGAATTCCGGGCCGTTGACGTCCGACAGGAGGGCATCGAAGATGATCCCGATCTGCCACGGTTCATCGCCCATCGCGATGGGAACGATGCCCTTCTCCTGAAGTTTCTGGCCGGCCGTGATCAGTTCCGCCCACGACTTGGGAACGGCGATGCCGGCATCGTCGAAGATCTTCTTGTTGGCCCAGACCCAGTTCTGGCGGTGCATGTTGATCGGGGCCGCGATGAAGGCGTCGCCCGACGTCACGAACGGCAGGAGCTGAGGCGCGAGCGCTTCACGCCAGCCGCCGGCCTTGGCGAGGTCGTTCAGGTCGCGAACAACGCCCTGCTCCGCCCATTGCACGCCTTCCCAACCGAGAAACTGCATGGCGCCCGGCGGGTTGCCCGCCGTAAGGCGCGAGCGCAGTGCCTGCTGCGCGTTCGCACCGCTCATGCCGCCGACGGCGGAATCCTTCCATGTGAAGCCCTTGGCCTCGAGTTCCTTGCGAATGACGTTGAGGGCGTCGACCTCGCTTTGCGAGACCCAGTGGTGCAGAACTTCGATCTCGCCTTCGGCACGGGCCGCAACGGGCACGAGCATGGTCGCCGCAAGAACGGCAGCTATAAATTTCGACATGAGTTGGTCCTCTCTGGTTGGGTTTTTGAGCGCAGCCCTTGGCGGGCTTTTGTGCGCGGTTGTTAAACAGGGTCAGCGGGCATCGCGTAGCCGACGTTCCGGCCGCCGTAGCGGCGCACGCGGATGTTGGCCTGCTCGGCATGTCCCGCAAAACCTTCCATCAGGCAGAGCCGCGAGCCGTAGGCGCCGATCATTGCGGACGCCTCGTCGGTCAGGATCTTCTGATAGGTGCAGGTCTTCAGGAATTTCCCGACCCAGAGGCCACCGGTGTAGCGGGCGGCCTTGTTGGTCGGCAGCGTATGATTGGTGCCGATTACCTTGTCGCCGAAGGCGACGTTCGTGCGGGCACCCAGGAACAGCGCCCCGTAGTTCTTCATGTTGTCGAGGAAGTAGTCCGGGTCACGGGTCATGACCTGGACATGTTCCGAGGCCACGCGGTCGCCTTCCGCCAGCATCTCCTCGATCGTGTCGCAGAGGATGATCTCGCCGAAATCTTCCCAGGCCTTGCCGGCGACGGCCGCTGTGGGGAGGATGTCAAGCAGGCGCTCGATCTCGGAAAGCGTATCGCGCGCCAGCTTCTCCGAATTGGTGATGAGAACCGCCGGCGAGTTGATACCGTGTTCGGCCTGGCCGAGCAGATCGGTCGCCACCAGTTCGCCGTCGACACTGTCGTCGGCGATGATCAGAGTTTCTGTCGGGCCGGCGAAGAGGTCGATGCCGACGCGGCCGAAGAGAAGCCGCTTGGCTTCCGCGACATAGGCGTTGCCGGGGCCGGCCAGCATATCGACCGGAGCGATCGTTTCAGTCCCGTAGGCCATTGCGGCGATCGCCTGGACGCCACCAAGGCAGTAAATTTCATCAGCGCCTGCAAGCGCCTGCGCAGCCACGATCTTGTCGGCAATCTTACCCTGGAAGGGCGGCGCGCAGGTGATCACCCGCTCGCAGCCGGCAACGCGCGCCGTCAGCACTGTCATATGGGCGGATGCCAGCAGCGGGTATTTTCCGCCCGGCACGTAGCAGCCGACATTCTGGATGGGCACGTTCTTGTGACCGAGCACGACACCCGGCAGCGTCTCGATCTCGATATCCTTCAGAGCGGCCTTCTGCGCTTCGGCAAACCGGCGGATCTGGTCCTGCGCGAAATCAAGGTCTTCTCGCTCCCGGACCGTCAGCGCGTTGATACAGGCCTCGATCTCCTGCTTCGTCAGCCGGTAGGAGTCGCGGTCAAACTTGTCGAACTGCACTGAAAGCGCGCGAACCGCCTTGTCGCCACCGTCCCGGACCTGTGCAAGAAGGCCCTCGACCGCCTTGGTGACTGCGCTGTCGGCACCGCCCTGTTCGATGGAAGCCTTGGCTGTTTTGATGTGCCGGATCATGACAAAGTCTCTTCGTTCACGGCCGCCGTCGGCGCCGCGCTATCAAGGGTCTTGGGAGGGCAAGGGAAGCTCGCGCCTCCCCTGCTCGGGATGTTTAGAGGTGCTGTTCGCGGGCGCGCATGTCTTCGTATGCGGCCTGCTCCTTTTCGTAGTAGGCCGGCGACGGGAAGTCCCACCAGCCGGTGGCGAACGGGCCGGCGGCATCGCGCGAGACGATCACTTCCACGAGGGCCGGGCCGCCGCATTCCAGCGCCGCCTTCAGGCTGCTTTCAAGGTCCTCGTTCTTCTCGACCTTCCACGCCTGGAGGCCGAAGGCACGGGCAGAGGCTGTAATATCGGCCGAGTAGGGCGCACCGTTGCCGGCGTGATGATTGAACTCGGAGGCGATGTGGCGCCCCATGAACTTGCGCTGCCCACCACGGATCGACATGTAGCCCTGGTTGTTGAGCACCAGGAACACCACGTTGATGCCGTTCATGACGGCCGTGCCCATTTCCGGCAGCGACATCATGAAGTCACCGTCGCCGACGATGGCGACGACCTGGCGATCCGGGCAGGCGAGCTTGGCGCCGAGTGCAGCCGGCACCGCCCAGCCCATCGGCGAATAGGAGCCGGAGGTAAGGTGGGTGCGTGGCTCGTAGATCGGGAAGCTCTGCTTGACCGCCCCTTGCGTGTTGCCGGAACCGACGACAACGATGCCGTTGCGATCGAGAACCTTGCGCAGCGCCATCAGCGGACGCTGCGAGGTGAACGGCGTTTCCTGGCTGTTTTCGCGCGGTTCGACCAGCGCGCGCCAATCGGCCTTCGCCTTCTGCACATCGGCAACGAATGTTTCCCGGCGCGACAGCATCTTCTGCGAGTCCGCGTCGGAAATCAGCGACAGGATCGCCTCCAGCGTCACCTTCGCATCGGCGACGATGCCGACTTCCGTCTCGTAGTTCTTGCCGATCTCGCGCGGGTCGAGATCGATATGGATGAGCTTGGCCGACGGGATCGAGAAGGAGACGCCCTTGGCATAGGACGACGCCGACCAGTCGGTGAAGCGGCAGCCGACGGAAACGACGACGTCGGCGGATGCGGTGATCGTGTTGCCACAGGTTGTGCCCGTCTGGCCGACGGCGCCGATGAACAGCGCGTGATCCTCTGAAATGGCGCCCTTGCCGTTCCAGGTGATCGAGACGGCGGCGCCGAGCTTTTCGGCGAGACGCGTCAGTTCAGCGGACGCATTCGCGGTAATCGCGCCGCCACCCGCGACGATGACCGGACGCTCGGCGCTCATCAGCACCTTCACCGCGGCCTCGATGGCCTTCGGGTCCGGATAGGCGATACCGACCGGCAGCCGCTTCTGGAGCGGATGAATGGTGACGTCAGCGGCCTCGACCTGCACGTTCATCGGCACTTCGACATGAACCGGGCCGGGACGGCCCGTCAGCATTTCGCTGAAGGCACGATGCATAATGCTTGGGAGGACCTGCACCGAATTTGCTTGCCAGGCGCGCTTGGTCACCTGCTCGGTGATGCGCGGGAAGGCGTTATCCTGCTGGCGCTCCAGCTCCTGCATGGTGCCGTGGCCATGCATATAGGTCTGCGGCGAACCGGAGACATAAAACAGCGAGGTGGAGTCGCAATAGGCGGTCGCCAGACCGATGATCGTGTTGGCGGCACCCGGACCGACAGAGGTCGAGCATGCCATCGGCTTGCCTGAGGCGCGGTAGTAGCCGTCGGCCATGTGGACGGCGCTCTGTTCATGCATCACCTGGATGAACGGGATCTCTGATCCCTCCTGCAGGAACGCGTCGAACAACGACCAGATGCCGTGACCCGGCACGCCGGCAACATACTCGACGCCATATTCCTTGAGCGCCTTCGCGACGACTTGGCCACCTGTCAGTTTCATGGATCGACCCTCTTTAATCTCGTTATCGTTCTGTGCCGGAGACCAAACGATTGGAGCTCTTCCAGCGATGGGCTTATTGTTCGATGGGACGGGGCAAGCCGCAAGTTCGCATCAATCGAAACGCTGACGCGACCTGACGCAGAACACGCGTGCTTCCGCTTCAGAACCCGCTGAAGGCTAGGCCGTGCCCTGGCTCGCTCGGCCGATTTCAGAAAGTGAAACAGGAACGATTATCCGCCGACGCTTGCGGCCGAAATCCCGAGTGAAACACATGTCCATTCGCACTATGAAGCAGCCATCGCGCCAAGATGCGAATAAATAAAATGCGCCGCGCACTTTCTCCCGGACGCACCCTGTGGCTTGCTCTACCGGGACACTTGCAGAATTCAGGGGCACCACCGTGCAGAACCTTACCAGAGACCTCGCCTTCGCGGACGACTTCATTTCCGCTCAGCTGGTTGAGAACGTTTCCGACTACGATGTGGCCGATGCCGTCGTGGTCAATATCAGCCCGTCCCCGATGATAACGGGCAATGAGCATCCCGCGATCGTTCCGGCGTGGAAGTCCACCTGGCTGAAGGGTGGCCGCATCCGGTCGGCGGAGCGTGTTGTGATCATCAAGGTCATCAAGCCGACCAATCTCGGCGGCTGCATGTTCCGCGGCTGGGACTGGCTGGGTAACAGGATCCGCAGCTTCCCGCGCGACACCCCGCTCTACATATCGCCGCAGGACGAAATCGGAACGGTCACCATCGATCCGCGGGTTTTCACCAATGAGCGCGCTAGCGCCGAGGCACCGCAAACCTTCACGATGAAGCTCAATCTTTGGTGGTCACCCGGCGATACCGACTGCTTCATTCACAACGAGCACCCCTTCCTGGAAACGCACACGCAGATCCACGGGCTGGGCCGCATGCAGAAGTTCAAGCAGCGTGACGCGGCGACCCTTTATGAGGATGTCGTGATGCCGATCGGCTATTCGCACGATCCTTTCTGCCGGGTGACAGGTGAAAACCAGTGGACCTATCCGTGGCACCGCTACTATGCGGACACGGACAGCGTCTGGCTCGCCGTCGAGCTTCACCCCTGATGAAAGCGCCGGCCGATGCCGGCGCTTCGGCTCAGCTCATCTGGATCATATCCGATCCGTCACCGAGATATTGCAACGCCTCGCGCGGGATCGCGGGGTCATTGCGGTCCAAGACCGTCAGGTCCTTGAGATGCTCGCGGCGCAGCAAGCCTGGACCTCGGTAGTGCAGCGCGACCTTCGTGGAATAGGGTTGGCGAAAGACCGTCGCGGCAATGCCGCTGGAAATGCCGAACATGAACTTCTTGGAGTTCCGCTTGACCTGCGCATAGACGCCGAACGTCAGTTCGTTCGACTGGATGCCCTCGAAATCCGCTGTGAAGAGGCGATCGGCCAAGGGGAAGCAGAACCCGTAATATTTGAAGACATACTCCGTCTTCTTCGGGTCGTCGAAGCTCGGGAACCGCTCGACGTAATAGTGCTGCAGAAACTCCTTGTTGCGATAGATGCAGAGCGCGGACCGCAACACAAACCCTTTGTAGATCGAGGAGAACTGGTAGCGGTCGTAAATCCCCACGATATCATTGTGGTCGGCATTGTTCTCGACGATCATCTCCGAGACGAAACGCGAAAACTCCGGCAACTGGCGCGCGGTCGCCATGGCATGGAAGAAATTGCCTTCCACCAGCGTGCGGAACTCGTCCGGGTCCGTAAACAGCATCGGCACGCTGAGGCCGAAATAGTTCGCGATGATCCGCAGATTGGTGGCCGACGGGATATGGGCGCCGGACAGGTACTTGTTGAACTGCTGCCTGTTGACGTTGATCTTGCGACAGACGGCCGCGACCGAGCCGTGCTGCTCGCAAAGCGTTTTCAGGTTTGCCGCCAGCGCAGCGCCGTCTCGTCCCAGCTGATCCATTCCAATCCCCGATATGTGACGCATTGTGACGCTCAACTTACTTCATATCGCTAATGACTTCAATCGCCTGCGAAGTTGTAGAGCGCGCGGCGGCAGTTCAATCTCGAGGTGACAAAGAGGAGGACGCGACGTGCATTCCAGGCGAGAACTTGGGTGGTCGGTCATGGGTACCGGCACTATCGCAACCGAGCACATGGTCGCGGCGATCCGTTCGGCCGGACATCAGCCCCTGTGGGTCGTCAGCCGGAACAGGCACTATGCGACGGACTTTTCGCAGGACATGCAAATCCCCGGCATCGCGGTCGACGCCCGGCGGTCCTTGCAGGATCCGCGCGTCGGATTTGCCTATGTCAGCGCGGTTCGCGACCGTCGCAAGCACTACATCCTGGCGGCCGCGGCGGAACGTAAACACGTTCTTTGCGACGGCCCGATTGCCGGCACGAGCCGCCTGGCCACCAGCCTCGTCGACGGGTGCAAGACGGCGGGCATCATTCTCGCGCTCAACCAGCCCTTTCGCACGCTGGCGCCCCATCAGACCATGCGCCGGCTGCTGCAGGACGGCGAGATCGGCACATTGCAGTCGCTTGTCATCGCCCGCGGCGCGCCCTACCAGCCCCCGCCGAACCGCCACCTCGACGAGAGTGCCGATCGAAGCGATGCGCTTCTCGAATTGTCCGTCGACAGCATCGACCTGGCGCGGTTCCTGACCGGCCAGGAGCCGGCGACGGTCGCAGCCCTCTCGGCCACGCCACCGGGCACCGAGGCCGGCCAGTCGTCCTATGCGATCGGGATGTCCGGTGGTGCGATCTTCCAATGTTATGAAAGTTTCACCACCGCGGAATTCGAGAGCACCGTCATGCTCGCCGGCGATCGCGGAACGCTCATCGCGCACGGGACACTCAGCGGGAAAGGCTCCGGCACACTGGTGCGCCGGCGGAACGGCCGCAACGAACTCATCCCGGTGCGCGACCGCGACCAGCACGTCCCGACGATAGAGGCCTTCCTCGCCCTGCCGCAGAACCCCGCGACATGGATGTCGCTCGGCGACGACAACGTCATCGCTCTGCGCACCGCAGAGGCGGTCCGGGCGGCACAAAAAAAACGTCCTCTCGCCGCCGGCGGCGAGTGACGCACCCCCGAACACGAGAGATCCAAAGCCATGCCCCGCACCCAGAACCAGCTCATCTTACATTCGATGGCTTCCAAGCCGAACACGCTGGCGATCGATATCGAGATCGCAACAAGCCTTGGCTTCGACGGCCTCGAAACCTCCGGCAACAAGATCAAGGCATTTCTCGATGCCGGCTTCGCGGCGCAGGATTTGAAGGCGCGTCTTGGTCACCTTTTCCTGCCCGGCATCGGCTTCCTGATCGACCTCGAACGGCAGGGGGATGCCCGTCAACAGATGCTGCGCGAGGCCGAAGACCTCTGTGCACTCGCCTCGGCGGCTGGCGCGAAAGGCATAGAAGCCATTACGGGTCCGCTGGACATCCGGGTCTTCGAGGCCGGTGCTTCAACACGCTATCCCGAGCTTTACCGAGGCCTTGTCGACCTGCCGACGGACGACCAGAGCGAGTTGACGGCGGCCAATCTTCAGGCGGTCGCGGATATCGCTGCGTCACATGGATTGCTCGTTTACCTTGAGGCGCTGTCCTGGACACCGCTCAACACCATGGACGCGCAATTGCGCATCCATGACCGGTGCAAGCGCGACAATGTGCGGATCGTCATCGACTTCTGGCACGCCTACACATCTGGAGACACGCCGGAGCGGATCGCACGCCTCGATAAGGACCTGATCTACGGCGTGCATCTGTGTGATTCCCTGCCCTATGCCGGCGGCATCCCGAACGAACCGGTGCTGCGCGACGTTCCCACCGGACAGGGCGTTCTCGACCTGCAGAGCTGGGTGGATGCCGTAAAATCGACCGGATATGACGGCTGGTGGAGCTGCGAACTGTTCTGCAACCGGCAACATCAGGACAACAGCTTCGCCGTCGCCAGGGACCTCAGGACCCTCATGGAGCGCCTGATCCCGGCATGACGGGATCGTTGGCATAGGGATCAGGCCCGCACCGATACGGGTGCCGTCGATAGCGCGCCCCAGACCGAAACCCAACAGGGTCTCGGTGAAGACAGAGAACAGTAGAACCTTCCGAAGTCCTCAGCCAGATGTTCGAGAACCGAGGCGTTCGAGTGCAGCGGCGTGCAACGCCTGGTCGCCGGCCGCAATTACACGACCCTGCCAGGCTAGATCGAGCGGATGGCCTTGCCAGTCGGTCACGATACCGCCGGCACCTTCGATAATCGCGGTCGGGGCGAAGAGGTCGTAGGCGTCGAAACCGGCATCGACGGCAAGGTCGGTGCGGCCGCGGGCAAGGCAGGCATAGCTGTAGCAGCTGCCGCCGTACTGGGTGAACTGCACCGCGTCGTCGAGGCGGGCAAAGGGCGCTTGGTCCGCCTCAGGCACGAAGCGGGGGTTAGAGGAGGTCATGTAGGCATCGGAAAGCGCCGTACCCTTGCGGCAGCGGATCGGTTTTCCGTTGTGCCACGCGCCACGGCCGGAAATGCCGGTCAGGCGCTCGGTGGTGGCGGGAAGGTCGATCACGCCCAGAAGCGGCTTGCCACCACGCGCCAGAGAAATCAACGTGCCATAGACGGGGATGCCGGCGACCCAGGCGGCGGTTCCGTCAATCGGATCGAGCACCCAGACGAATTCGGCACCGAGCTGCTCGCTGCCATACTCCTCGCCCATGATGCCGTGATCGGGGAAGGCGGCGCGAATCTGTTCGCGCAGCCGCGTCTCGACGGCACGGTCGGTGGCGGTGACAAAACTCGCATCCTGTTTCAGATCGACCCTCGGCACGTCCGCAGCGGCGGCCAGAAGAAGGGCACGCGAGCTGTCGGCGAGCTTTTCGGAGAAGGCGAGGAAGGTTTCGGTACTATCGGTCATGGCGGCTCTCAATGGGCAAGGATCTGGCCGAGGAAGGTGCGGGCCCGCTCGGATTTCGGGGAGGCGAAGAATTCGGGCGGGGTAGAGACCTCGACGATCTCGCCCCTGTCCATGAAGACGATGCGGTCGGCGACCGAACGGGCAAAACCCATTTCGTGCGTCACGCAGACCATCGTCATGCCCTCGCGGGCGAGGTCGGTCATGACGTCGAGCACCTCGGAAATCATTTCCGGGTCGAGGGCGGACGTCGGCTCGTCGAAGAGCATGACTTCCGGGTTCATGCAAAGCGCCCGAGCAATGGCGACGCGCTGCTGCTGGCCGCCGGAAAGCTGGGAGGGATATTTGTGCGCCTGGTCGGGAATGTGCACGCGATTGAGGTACTTCATGGCGATTTGCTCAGCTTCCGCATTTGCCATCTTGCGCACCAGCCGCGGCGCCAGCGTCAGGTTCTCGAGCACGGTCATGTGGGGAAAGAGGTTGAAGCTCTGGAACACCATGCCGACCTCGCGGCGCACGAGATCGATCTTCTTCTCGTCGTTGGTCAGCTCCTCGCCGCCGACGAGGATGCGGCCGCTGTCGTGCTCTTCGAGCCGGTTGATGCAGCGGATCATGGTCGATTTGCCCGAACCCGAAGGCCCGCAGACCACGACCTTCTCCCCCTTGGCAATCGTCAGATTGACGTCCTTCAGCGCCTGGTAGGTGCCGTAGAACTTATTCATCTTCTCGAGGACAATGATATCGGCCATCAGGTCTTTCTCACATGGCGGTTCGCGTAGGTTTCGATCAGCGTGAAGGCCGTCTGGATGATCCAGACCAGCACGAGGTAGATGATCGTCGCAGCGATGAAGATCTCGTAAGGGGCGAAGGTGTCGGCGACGATGGTGCGGGCGACGCCCGTCATTTCCATCAGCGTGACGGTGGAGGCGAGCGCGGTCGACTTCAGCATCGAGACGATCTCGTTGCTGTAGGCGGGAAGCGCCAACCGGACGGCGAGCGGGGCGGTGATGCGGGTCGTCCTCTGGAACTTGGTAAGGCCGAGCGCCTTGCCCGCCTCAATGAACCCCTTGTCGACGCCGAGCACCCCGCCACGCAGGATTTCCGAGACATAGGCGGCCGTGTTGAGCGAGAGCGCGATCACCGAGCACCAGTAAGGATCGCGCAGGATCGGCCAGAACACACTCTGCCGGATGAAGCCAAACTGCGGCAGGCCGTGATAGATGACGAAGAGCTGCACGAGCAGCGGCGTGCCGCGGAAGAAGTAGATATAGGCCCTCGCCGGCCAGACCAGCCAGGCACGGCGGGACAACCGCATCAAGAGGATGCCGACGGCGAGCACCAACCCGAACAGGGTGGAGACGACAAGAAGGTTGAGCGTCAGTCCGAGCCCCTGCAGGATCTTCGGCAGGCTGGAGGCGATCAGCGACAGGTCGAAGCTCATCGGGCACCTCTCAGATGGCGGTTGGCGCGCACCTCCAGCCATCCGACGACGAAGGTGATTACCGTCGTTATCGCGAGATAGATCAGGGCCACGGTCATGTAGAGCAGGAAGGGGCGGTGTATGAGGGAGTTCGCCATCTTGGCGACGAAGAGGATTTCCTCGAGGCCGATGATGGAGACGAGGGCCGTATCCTTCATGATGGAAAGCATGTGGTTGCCGAAGTTCGGCAGGGCAAGCCGCCACATCTGCGGCAGGCGCACATAACGGAAGATCTGGTGGCGCTTGAGGCTGAGCGCCCGCGCCGCCTCGATCTGGCCGCGGTCGACGCCGAGAAAGGCACCGCGGAACGTCTCCGTCATATAGGCGCCAACGATCAGCCCGATGGCGATGGACCCTGCCCAGAACGGCGGAAGATCGATGAACTTCACCGAGGGATCGAAAAGCTGAACCACCTGGGTCAGCGCGATCGCCATGCCGAAATAGAAGAGCAACAGCAAAAGCAGCTCCGGCGCGCCGCGAAACACGATGGTGTAGACTTGGGCGATGCCGCGCAGGATGCGGCTTTTGGAAAGCTTTGCCGAAGCGCCGAGCAGGCCGCAGACGACCGCGATCACCAGGGACACCGAAAAGACCTGCAACACCGTCACCAGGCCGAAAAAGAAATCATCCCACCAGCCGTCAAGTGGCGACATAGCGATACCTCCATAATCTGCATGTAGATCGGGCACCGCGGCTCGCGCGGCGCCCGGAGGTCATGTTTACTGGCCGACGCCCTTCCAGTTTGCCGGCTGGATGGAGAAGGGGAAGTATTTCAGGCTGTATTTTTCGAGCGAGCCGTCCTTGATCATCTCCGCGAGCGCCGTGTCGATCTTGGCAAGCAACGCGTCATTGCCCTTACGCAGGCCCACGCCAACGCCCGGACCGAAATATTCGACCTCGTCGATCGGCGGCGAGACAAACTGGAAACCCGCGCCGTTTTCCTTGCTGAGGAAGTCCAGATAGGCCTTCATCGGATTGGTGATGGCGATATCGACACGTCCGTTCTGGAGATCGAGCAGCATCGGCTGGGCACCGTCATAAAGCACGACTTCCGCGCCCGGCAGTTTCGCTTCCACCCATTTCGCGTAGGTCGAGGCCCGCTCCACACCGAAGCGCAGACCGTTGAAGGCATCCGGGATCGGTTTGCCGGCATCGTCGAAAAGCTTCAGAGCCGCGTCCTTCGAGCCGAGGATGCGGCCGACCGACACGCGGTAGGGGATAGAAAAATCGATCTTCTTTTGGCGATCCTCGGTGATCGACATCGAGGCCACGATGAGGTCGAACTTGCTGGCAAGCAGTGCCGGAATCATGCCGTCCCATTCCTGGCAGACATAGTCGAGGTCAACGCCGATACGCTCGGCAATACCCTTGGCGACGTCGACGTCATAGCCGGCCATCTCGCCCTCCGGCGTCCGGTAGTTGAACGGCGCATAGGTGCATTCCATGCCGACGCGCAGGGTCTCGGCACGGGCGGGCATGGCAACGGCAAGTCCGACGATTGCGGCAGACAACAGGCCGATTACGATTTTCATGGCATTCCCCTTTTTGTTTGGTCAGTCCTTGCGACGGTCCTCACACCGGCGAGGGGGAACGATGCGCCGGCAAGCATGGGGAGGAAATCCACCCAAGGGATGATGGCAGCCATCACCCTCGGGGTGGATAGAATGTGACGCGCGGTTGATCTAGCCCTGTCCTATACAGGCCAGAGGAGAGCCCCATGAAATATGTCCGCATGCCCATCGAGCTGGAATCGCCCGAACAGCTTGGCTACGACACGATCCATTACAACCTGTCGGAAAGTTCGGTCGCCGACCGGCGCCTGGGTGAGCTCAACCTCAAGCTGGATGACATCCTGCTGTGCTACGGCGACCACCGCGGCGCGCCGGACCTGCGCGCGCAGATCGCCGGCACTGGGGAAGGCCTCGCGGCCGACGACGTGCTCGTCACAGCGGGCGCTGCGGGCGCGCTCTTCATCATCGCGACCTCGATGCTCGACGCAGGCGACCACATCGTCGTGGTACGGCCGAACTATGCCACGAACCTCGAAACGCCGCGCACCATCGGCGCCGACATGAGCATCGTCGATCTCACCTTCGAGACCGGCTACCGGCTCGACCTCGCGGCGATCGAGGCGGCGATCCGGCCGGAAACGAAATACGTTTCCGTCACCTATCCGCACAACCCGACCGGCGTGATGATTTCCGAGGACGAACTGAAGGCGCTGGTCGCCCTCGTCGAACGCAAGGGCACGCGTCTCCTCTTCGACGAGACCTATCGGGAGATGACTTCGGGCGCGATGCTTCCGGTCGCGGCAAGCCTTTCGCATCGGGTGATCAGCGTCTCTTCGCTCTCCAAGACCTATGGCATTCCTGGTATCCGCATCGGCTGGCTGATTACGCGCGACACGGCACTGATGGAAACCTTCCTTGCTGCCCGCGAACAGATCGGCATTTCCGGCAGCATGGTCGACGAGTACATCGCCTATGTCGCGCTCAGCCAGCGCACGGAATGGCTTGCCTTCAACAATGCCCGCATCGCCAGCGCCTTCGCCATCGTCAAGGACTGGATCGCTTCCGAACCGCTCGTCGAATGGATCGAGCCGTCGGGCGGCTGCGTCTGTTTCCCGCGCATCGTGCCGTCAGCGAATATCGACCTCGCCGGCTTCCATGACAGCCTCTACGGCCGCCACCAGGCCTATGTCGGCCGCGGCAGCTGGTTCGAGCAGAGCGATCGGCATTTCCGCATCGGCTATGCCTGGCCGACGGAAGACGAACTGCGCAAGGGCCTCGCCGCCATCTCCGCCGCCATCCGCGAAAACCTCAAGGCTTGAACGACGGTGGGGGGCGAACCCGGTTCGCCCCCTTCGCCTCAAAGATTGAGGCTGCGCAGGAATGTGGAGAACAGCTCCTGCTGCGTGGACAGGTTGAGCTTGGCATAGAGTTTTTGGCGATGCGTCTTCACTGTCGCGATCGAAATGCCGAGGTGATAGCTGATCGACTCGCTGGAATGCCCCTTGAGGATCAGGAGGGCCACTTCGCGCTCCCGCGGGCTTAAAAGGTCGCGGCCGAAATCGTTGAAGAGATGGTCGATCGGGCGGGCCTGCGGAGGGGTTTCTCCGCGCGAAAGATGGCCCCAGAGCCGCCGGAAGACCGCGGCAATCATCGGATGCGCCTCGCGCAGCCGGGCGACGGCCGCCGCGTCGAAGCCACCTTCACTGCGGATGCGCGACAGGCTGATCTCCGCCATTTCGCCGCCCGGCAGATCCATGGCGATCAGCAGTTCCTCCATGCCCTCCGGCCAGCCATGGGTACGGTATCCCAGCTCCTCATCCTCATGGCGGCGAATGTCGAGGCCGCGATAGAGGTCGGACCCGAGATAGTCGTCGGGCGCGAGATCCCGCATCAGGTAGATGCCCGCCGGCAGGCCGGCGAGATAGGCATTGTAAAACGGATTGAGCAGATAGGTGCCGGCGATGAAGAGCTGGACTGCCCGCTTCGCCCGCTGGCCGGAGAATGTGTCGAAGACGTAGCTCGGGCCGCCATTCTTGCGATGAACCACCGACAAAGCCAGCTGGAAGCGTGCAACCGAGCCGATGGCCGCCAGAAGCGCCGCAACGCCGTCAGGCTGGTCGTAGCGGTCGAGCGCGTGTGCAAAGGGCTCGATCCAACTGGCGGCGGCGGTTTCGGTCATGAGTCCATCTGATATTTCCCCGAAGGAAAACGGCTGCTTACTGCATAATTTTAAAGCGTTACAGCGACCTTTGCGCGTTATGAATGTCGCGCGGCGCTGTAACACCCCTTACGACAGCCAACCTCACGCGACAAGCTTGTCGATCGCCGCAAGCGTCCGCTCGATCTCATCGGCGGTGTTGTAGTGGGCGATACCGATGCGGACCACGCCTTCCTCCTCGGACAGGCCGAGATGGCGGGCCGGTTCCAGCGCGTAATTGTGGCCGGACCAGATATTGATGTCCTCAGCCGCCAGCGCATCGGCGAAACGATGGGTCGAGATACGGTCATGCGTAAACGAGAGCGTCGGCACGCGATGGGCGAAGAGGTTGGGATTGGCAATGCCAGCCAGCCGCACGCCCGGCAGCGCCGTCAGCCCGCCGATCAGCCGCCGGGTCAGGCCCGCCTCATAGGCGTCAAAGGCCTGATAGGCGCCCGCCATCCGCTCGCGCCGCGTGCCTGAACTCCCCGTCATCTCGCCTGCCCAGGCGAGATAGTCGATCGTCGCGGTGAGGCCGGCGAGAAGCTCGGTCTGCGGCGTGCCGGTACAGAAGCGGTCTGGAATGTCGTCGCTCTGGCAGCGCACGCGGTGCGGCGGCAGCGAGCGCAACAGCGCCTCGCGTCCCCAGAGCACGCCGAGATGCGGGCCGAAGAATTTATAGGATGAGCAGACGAGGAAATCGCAGCCGATCGCCTGCACGTCCGGCAGGCGATGCGGCGCAAGCTGCACCGCGTCGATCCAGACAAGCGCACCCGCCGCCCGCGCCACGGCCGTCAGCGCGGCAACGTCGTTGATGCTGCCGGTCATGTTCGAGGCATAGTTGAGGGCGAGGAATTTTGTCCGCGGCGTCAGGAGGGCGGTGAGATCTTCTGGCTCGATGCGCCAGGTTTCCTTGTTGAACGGCAGCCATTTCACAACAAGACCATAAGCTTCTGCCATCGAGAGCCAGGGCGAGACATTGCCTTCATGGTCCATGCGCGTGACGATGATTTCGTCACCGGGCGCAAAGGTCTGGCCGATGACCCGCCCCATCTGGAAGGCCAGCGTCGTCATGTTCGGGCCGATGACGATTTCCTGCCAGGAGTTGGCATTGACGAATTCCGCCGCCGCCTCATGCGCCGCGCGCCAGACCGCATCCGCCCGCTGCGAGGCGGCAAACCGTCCGCCGAGATTGGACGATGCCGTCGCCATGGCCTCGGCTACGGCATCGATGACCACCTTCGGAACGAGCGTTCCGGCCGGGTTGTCGAGAAAGGCGGTGCTGGAATTCTCCAATGCGGGGAAGGAGGCGCGGATCAACTCGATGGGATAGGCGGTCATAGGGGCCTCTTTGCAGAATGCTGTTGTTGCATCTTTGTGCAGCCTTCTGCAAAGCGTCGCTATCCTCCTAGAAGATGAGGGCGAAACGGCCTGCCGGGCCATCCCGCCCCCACCCGTACGATAGGGCTCAGTTCTTCTTTACGCCCCAGGCCCGTTCCTTGTCGGCAGCCCAGACGTCGAAGCCTTCGATCTTGGCGCCGACGGCCGCAACAACCGGTTCGTAGTAGAGACCAAAGATCGGCAGGTCCTTTGCCATCAGGGCGTGGATTTCCTTGAAGACGGCCTTGCGAGCCTCGAAATCCGTGGTCTTGGTCGACTTGATGTAGAGTTCCCAGGCTTCGGGATTGTCCCATTGCGCTGTCGGCTCGACATCCTTGTCGCCCATGATGACGCCGTAAAACTGCGAGGGATCAAGGCGGGCGGAATAGCCGAAGGACTGCATCTGGAATTTCCCGGCCAGATAGTTGTCGAGCTGCGCTGCCCAATCCAGCACTTCCAGTTCCGCATTAATGCCGGCGGTCGCCAGCATGGCCTGCACCAGAATGCTGTTCTCATACATGCCCTGGTAGCGGGTATTGGACTGGATCTTGATCACTTCGCCCTTGTAGCCGGCCTCGGCGAGCAGCGCCTTGGCGGCTTCCGGATCGTATTCCGGCCACTTCAAAAAGTCCTCGTCGAAATAGGCGCTCGCCTGCGGCACACCGGAGGGATTGAACTCCGAGAGACCCGCCGTGCGCGCGGCCGCGATCTGCTTGAAATCGACCGCGTGGGCGATCGCCTGGCGCAGCTTGACGTTCGACATCAGTGGATCGGTCGTCTGGATCAGCATCGGCGTCAGCGAAAGCCCGGCCGTCGTCAGAACCTGGAGACCACGCGACTCGGCGTCCTCGATGCGCTGGGATTCGAAGTTCGGCAGCACATCGACCTCACCCGCAAAGAGCGCAGTTTCGGCGGCAGACGTATCCGGGATGATCATGAACTTGGCTTCATCGACCAGCGCCGTGCGGTCGCCGGCATATCCGCTCGCCCTTTCCTTCGAGGGCTTGTAGCCGTCATATTTTTCCAGCGTGATGTACTGGCCCTTCACCCATTCCTTCAGCTTGAAGGAGCCGCTGCCGATTGCGGTATCGGCGATCCACTTGCCGTCCGGGCCGGCATTCTTCGGGCTGGCGACCCAGCCGTTGCACTGGATGTTGGCAAGCTGGGCAAGAAACAGCGCGCTCGGCTCGTTGATGCGGAAGACCACGGTGCGTGGATCGGGCGTTTCCACGGCCTCCACCTTCAGGCCCTGCGACCCGTCGAAGAAGGCATTGCAGAACCACTCGACGCCGGTGGCAACGCGGCGGTCCCAGTTCCATTTGACATCCGCCGAGGTGACTGGATCACCGTTGTGGAAGGTCGCACCCTCGCGGATCGTGAAGGTGTAGGTCTTGCCGTCATCCGAAACAGTCCAGGCTTCGGCAAGTGCCGGGCCGATACTCAGATCGGCGCGAAAGCCCACCAGTGTTTCGAAAATGTGGTGCAGCACGGTGTCGGTGTTGGCATCGCGGTCGATGCCCTCCGTGCCGCGAATATCGGCATTGATGCGGATGTTGAGCGTTGCGGCCTCGGCCGCGGCGCCAAACAGCAGGCCCGCTGCCAGCGCCGTCGAAATCAGGAATGTGCGCTTCATGGTGATCTCCGATTGTTCCCCGCTTTGTTATCGTCAGGAGCGCTCGCGGATTGCGCCCAGCGTTTCTGCAAAAAAGTCCTTCACCTTGCCGATAAGCTCATGATCGTCATGGGTGATGCCCGGCACGATGTCGTGACGCACCTGAATGCCGTGCTGCTCGAAGCTCTGTTTCAGGGAGCGCATGCGGTCGTTGCGGTTGGCACCGGCGCGGTCGGCGCCCGGCATGTACCAGGCGTCGTCCGGAGTGATGGTGATTTCCCAGGTTTCGAGATCATCGCCGCCGATCACCATCTGCACCGCGACCTTGCGGATCGCCTCCAGATCGACCGGCTTGCCGAAGACCTTTTCGAAATCGCGCACGCCGACCCAGAAGTCGTGGTCGAAATCGAGCAGCGTCACGACGCCCGGCGCACCAATCGAGGCGGCGAGCAGGCGTTCGGGGTGGAGATAGAGGAACCGATGGGTGAAATGCCCGCCGCCAGAGAAGCCGTACATCATCACCCGGTCGCCCTCGATGCGGTATTTCTCCTGCATCTCGGCGATCATATCGAGTATGATCGCATCATAGTGCAGGTCCCCAGCCCGCAGCATCTTGTAGGACGAAAGATCACCGGGAAAGCAGATGTTCGTCGGGAACAGCGGGCACAGGATGATGACGCCATTGGCCTCGGCGAAATCGGCAAAGGCATCCCGGTAGGCCTGCATGCCGCGCTCGGTGCCGTGGACGATCACCGCCAGCGGATAGGTCTTGTCGCCGTCCTCCTCGTAGTCATTGGGAACATAGGCGCAATAGGCAAAGCGCTGGTCGAGCCGCGAGGCATAGACGGTCGTATGGCCGAAATCATAGTAGGAAAGTTTCTGGCCGTGACCGCTGACATTACGCATGAATAGTCTCCTCTCCGATCATTCACAAAACTGCCGCGCTCGGCAGGATGGGGTGCTTAACCACGCTGGACGAAGCGCCTGCGAACGTCCGGTCGAGCAGCATGGCCGCGTCGAGAAGGCGGCGTGTATAGGCGTGTCGCGGGCGGTCAAAAATCTCGTCGCGCGTGCCGATCTCGACGATGCGGCCGTTCTCCATCACCGCCACGCGATCGGCCACCTGCTCCACGGCGCCAAGATCGTGCGAGACGAACAGGCAGGCGAAACCGTAGCGCGCCTGCAGGTCGCGAAAGAGTTTCAGGATCTGCTTCTGGACCGTCATGTCGAGCGCGGACACCGGCTCGTCGGCGACCAGGAAGGCCGGGCGACTGACGATGGCCCGGGCGATCGCGACGCGCTGGCGCTGGCCACCGGAAAGCTGGTGGGGGAAGCGCTGCGCGAATTCCGGCGCAAGCCCCACTTCGGCAAATACTTCCTCCACCCGGGCCTGCCGCTGCCGAGCATCCAGTCGTGGGTCGAGCTTCAACGGCTCGCCGACGATATCGGCGATGCGTTGGCGCGGATCGAGGGAGGAATAGGGATCCTGGAAGACGATCTGGATCTGCTGTCGTAACGCACGGCTTGCCGCATCGTGCCCAAAGGCCAGAGGGGTGCCGCGGAAGGCCATCGCGCCCGCGGACGGCGTGACGAGCCCGACGATCGCCCGGCCAAGCGTCGTCTTGCCGGACCCGGAAGCCCCGACCAACGCCAGCGTCTCGCCACGGTTGATCGTCAGGTCGACGCCCTGCACGGCGCGTTTGCCCGCCGCCCTGCCGAAGAGTTTCGGCCGGCCCGGATAATCGATGACGATGTCCTTGAGCGTGATCAGCGGCTCGGCGGACGCGCTCACCGAACGGCCACCGCCGGCGCTGCGGCGCGGCAGGGCGTCGACGAGGCGCCTGGTATAGTCATGTTTCGGCGCATGCAGCACTTGGGCAGCCTCGCCCTGCTCGACCGCGCTGCCCTTGTGCATGACGACGACGTTGCGCACGTAGTGCGAGACCATGCCAAGATCGTGGCTGATCAACAGGACGGCGGTTTCGTTCTCCTGCGTCAGTTCCACCATTAGGTCGAGCACGTCGCGCTGGATCAGCGTATCGAGCGCCGTCGTCGGCTCGTCGGCAATCAGAAGTACGGGCTTCAGCAGCATGACCGAGGCCAGCATGATGCGCTGGCGCATGCCGCCGGAGAACTCATGCGGATACGCGGCAAGGCAGCGGGCCGGGTCCTGGATGCCGATGCGCTCCAGCATGGCGAGACTTCGGTCGCGGATTTCGTGCCTGCCGAGCTTGTGGTGCAGCGCCAACCCCTCGGCCATCTGCCTCCCGATGGTCATGGCCGGGTTGAGCGAGACCATCGGCTCCTGGAATACCATGCCGATCTTGGCGCCGCGGATTTCGCGCAACCCGGCTGGCGGCAACGTGGTGAGGTCGGTTCCACGAAAACGGATGCGGCTTTCCGGCGTCGGTTCGAAAGGCGGCGGCAGGAGGCCGAGCACGGAGCGTGCCGCCATGGTCTTGCCGGAGCCGGATTCGCCGACGAGCGCCAGCATTTCGCCGGCCGGCAGCGTAAAGTTCAGGTTATCGACCACAACATGGCCGTTTGGCCCCATGCGGACGGAGAGGTTCTCGACGGCGAGAACGGGCGCAGTTTCGTTCGCAACAGCCATCGGTTCAATCCTGCATCTTCGGGTCGAGCCAGTCGCGCACCGCATCGCCGAGAAGGTTCACGCCGAGCAGCGTGATCGAGATGCAAAGGCCGGGCAGAATGATGATGTGCGGCGCCTGGTTGATATAGGGACGGCCGGTGGAGAGCATATTGCCCCAGCTCGGGGCCGGCGGCGGCACGCCGAGGCCGAGGAAGGAAAGCGCACTTTCCGAGAGCACGACCCAGCCGAACATCGTCGTCGCCAGCACCATGATCGGCGCCAGACAATTGGGCAGCACATGCCGCAGCATGGTGACGATGCCGCTGTTGCCCATGACCCGCGAGGCCTCGACATATTCCCGCTCACGGATCGACAGGACCGTGCCACGCACGACACGCACGGCGACCGGCATGTAGGCGATGCCGAGGGCGATGATGATACCGTTGCGACTGGCACCGAACACGGCCATGAAGCCAAGCGCCAGCAGAAGGGCGGGAAAGGCAAGCAGCGCATCGTTGACCATCATCAGGATGCGGTCCGTCCAGCCACGCAGGAAGCCGGCGAGGACACCGACGATCGTGCCGAAGACGATGGCGAAGACGACCGTGGCAAAGGCGATCCAGGCGCTGGTCCGCGCGCCGTACATCAGCCGGCTCAGCATGTCGCGGCCGAACTCGTCGGCGCCGAGCAGGTGCGCCGACGATGGCCCCTTCAACCGGGCGAGCAGGTCGAGCTTCAGCGGATCGTAGGGCGCAAGCCAGGGGCCGAACACCGCGATAAGAACCAGAAGGCCGACGAAAACAATGCCGATCTGGCCGTTGAATCGCATGGCAGGAATGCCGAGCGCCCGCGCAATCATGCCGTCACCCTTGGATCGAGAAGCGGATAGAGGAGATCGACCAGAAGGTTGACCAGCACATAGAGGAAAGCGGTGAACAGCATGCAGCCCTGCACGACGGGATAGTCGCGGGCATAGATGCCATCCACCATCAGACGGCCGATGCCGGGAATGGTGAAAACCATCTCGATGACGGCGATGTTGGCAAGCAGGCTGCCGAGAACGAGGCCGATCAGCGTCATGGTGGGTGCAAAGGCGTTCTTGAACGCGTGCCGCCACATGACGGTCGCTTCCGACAGTCCCTTCGCCCGCGCATGGGTGATGTATTCCAGCCGCGTCACCTCGATGGTACTCGCCCGTGCCATGCGGGTGATCGAGCCGGACTCCACCAGAACCAGCGTCACCACCGGCAGGATGATGAAGAGCAGTGCGCTACTGAAATCACGGCTGAACGGCACGTAGCCGACCACGGGCAGCCAGCCGAGTTGCAGGCCGAAGATCAGCAGCAGCATCAGCCCGAGCCAGAAGCTGGGGATGGAAAGAAGCAGCGTCGAGGTCGCGATGACCGCGATGTCGCCGGCGCGGTTCTGCCGCCAGGCGGCGAACATGCCGGCCGGCACGGCAATCACCGTCGCGAAGAAGACGGCGACGACAACGATGGTCGCCGAAACCGAGAAACGCTCCAGCATCAAAGGCAGGACCGGCTGGCGCGTCGAGATTGACTGGCCGAAATCGCCGGTCAGCACATTACCGAGCCAGTAGAAATATTGCAGCACGATCGGCTGGTCGAAGCCCATTTCGTGCCGCAAGGCTTCCAACTGGCCCGGCTGGGCGAGATCGCCCAGCATCAGTGCTGCCGGATCACCGGGGATCATCCGCATCAGCGCGAAAACGGCGATGGAGACAAGAAACAGCGTCGGGATCGCCGTGGCGATCCGGGTCAGGATGAAGCGGACCATCGTTTCCCTCCCCCAAGCGTTTCACTGGCAGCGCCGGCCGCCCGAACCAAAGCGTCCTCGTCCATCGCCAGTTCGTAACGCGTGAACGTGCGGTTGATCGCCGGCAGCGGCGCGATTTCCATCACGCCCTTCGCCGGTTCGCAGACGATCATCGCGACCGTCGCCGACAGGTTGCCGCCATCCTTGGCAAGCGGCGCGCGGCAAACACAGAATGGGGCGCCGAAATCATCGAAGAACGCGCGTTTCAGATCATCCGCACCAAGTTTGCCGCCGTTTTCCTGCAAGACCTTCAGCACGCGATGATCGCGATAGAGGCTGTCCGGCACGTTGGCGAGGCCGGTTTCCTTCAGCTTCGAAAGCGCGATAGCGCTCTGCCAATGGTTGGCGTGCACGATCATCCCGCCCTGCGGATGGATCGGGAAGGCTTCGTCGGGCGCGCATTCCAGATCGACCGCGTAGCCTTCCGCGGTGCTCAGCATCATGTTGTTCGAACCGGATTTCGGCGTGATGGCGACGACGCGCAGCGCCATGGCGAAATGCCGTGCCTCCAGCGCCCGGCGACGGATGAAGGGCAGCGGAATGCCCATCTCCCGGTAGTCGCGGTCGCTTTCCAGATAGTTGGCCGTGATGGTGATGCCGGCGGAATTGAAGCCGCTGCGCGCAAGACCGCCGGCCTCGGTAAAGGTGAGGATATCGGGTCCGTCGTCGCGCAGGATGCGCAGCACGACCGAGGTGTCGGCGCATTCCGCGCGCCAGTCCCAGTTCTGGCCATGGATGACGGTGCCATCCCGCGTCACCTCCGGCAGGAGCGCGGCGCCGGTGCAGCCGTCCGGCTCGTCATCGGCAACGCCTGCTTCGAGCCTGGCAAGCTGCAGCACCTCGGTGCGCGCATTGACCAGGACGATGGCCGACAGGCCGATGCCTGCTCCCTCGGCAATGCCTTCCATTTCCGTCACCAGATCCGGTGCCCAGTCGCGGATACGCGGCAGGAAGAGGGTAACGAGCCTTTCGATATTGGCGTCGTCGAAGCCGAGACGGTGGAGCTGCTCGGTATAGAGGCCGGCGGAGAGGCGGATGCGTTCCCGCGCCTTCTCGCCGTACATCCGGCCACGCTCCCGCGGCACGCCACTGATCTCGATAAGGGGAAAGGGGGTGATCTCTGCCATATGCCTGTGCCTTGATGTCCGTCTTAGATTGCAGCGTAATGCATTTTGTATAAATGAAAAGCACTAATTTCGGGAAATTATGAGATCGCGTTGCGTTGTGTTATCGCTATAATGCGAACAGAGATGAGGATGACATGGACTATTCGGACGCCGACCCCTCGGACGGCCCCAGCACCTTGCAGCTCGATCTGGCCCGCCGGATCATCGACAGGATCCGTGATGCGGGTTTGAGCGTCGGCACCCGCGTGTCGGCGCCGGAACTCGCGCGGATCTTCGGCGTATCGCGCTCACCGATTACCGGCGCGCTCGACCTGCTCGTGGAAAAGGGTGTGCTCCAGCCGATGGAAACACGGGGGCTTCGCGTCGCGCGCGACGTCTCGACGCTCAACCTGAGCGAAATCCTGCCGAATTCACCGATCGAGGATCTCTACCGGCAAATGCTGCGCGAGCGGGCTCAGGGCGCGCTGCCGCAGGATGTTTCGGAAGCCGAACTCATGCCGCGCTACGGCGTGTCGCGCGGCATCGTTCGCAAGCTCTTGATGCGCTTTGCCGCCGAAGGCCTGGCGCAACGCCTGCCCGGCCACGGCTGGCGCTTCGTCGATACGCTGGTCGGCGAGGAGGCTTACCGCGAAAGCTACGAATTCCGCGCCATCGTCGAATGTTCGGCACTGCGCACACCGAATTTCAAGGTGGACAAGGACATAGCCGGGCAGATTCGCCGCGCGCATGAACGCATCCTCAGCGACCCCGCCAGCCGCTCGGGCAGCGACGAATGGTTCCGCGTCAACGCCTTCTTCCATGAAAACCTGGCTGGTTTTTCAGGCAACCGCTTCCTGACCGATTCGGTGCGCCACCAGAACAACCTGCGCCGCATGCAGGAATCCGCCGCCTTCTTCGAACTGCCCGCCGAACGCATCGAGCAATCCTGTCGCGAGCACCTCGCCATCCTCGACGCGGTGGAGAACGCTGATCTTGAATGGGCCGAAGCCCTGCTGCGCCAGCACCTGAAGCAGGCTCTGGAATATGGAGGCGGGCGCGACGACAATGGCTGACGGTCAGCGCACCTAGAGCGGCGCCTTGTCCTTCCCCTCGCCCGCGAGTGCGAGCATGTCGGAAAACAACGCTGCCCACTGGGCCTGCGTCAGGTCGATGAGACCGAAGGCCTTCAGCAGAAAGGCTCCCTCGCCTGCGAGAAAGGCAAGAGCCGCCTTCCTGTCGGCTTCGTTCTCCATGTCCAGCCCCTCCAGGCGTTGGGTGTACCAGACCCGGGTGGAAGCCACTTGATCCGGACTTTGCAGAAGCGCCGTCATCATGGCTGCAGAGCGGGAATGTTCGGCCTCATCGCTGTCGCGGCTTGCTGCCAGATGCCCGCGGATGATGGCGCGCGGCGACCGGTCGCTGCCCGCATGCGCCGTCACTTCAGCCTCGAAGCCGTTACCCCAGCGCTCGATCATCGCCCGGATCAGATTTTCCTTCGTGCCGAAGCAATATTGCACGCCGCCCTTGGTGATGCCGGCGGCGCGCGCCACGGCCTCGAAGGACAGGCCGGCAGCGCCGCTTTCCACCACGATGCTCTCTGCGGCATCCAGAACCTTGTCGCGATCAATGCTGCGCGGTCGTCCCGCCATTTTGCCTCTTCCATTTCAATACGATCGTATTTATATAGCTGCCCGAGCGCAGGGCAACCGTAAAAGCCATGCGAAGGATCAAAACCCAAGGATTACATCTATGTCTCGCGGTAAACGCTGGCTCGTTCTCGCCGTCGTCTCCAGTGCCCTGTTCCTGATCGTCATCGACATGACGGTGCTATACACGGCCCTGCCCGTCCTGACGCAGGCTCTATCGGCGAATGCATCCCAAAAGCTTTGGATCGTCAACGCTTATCCCCTTGTCGTGGCCGGCCTTTTGCCGGGGCTCGGCACGCTTGGCGACCGGCTCGGCCACAAGCAGATGTTCATGGCGGGCCTCGTCGTGTTCGGCGCGGCTTCCATCGGTGCCGCCTTCGCGCCGTCGCCCGCGCTGTTGATCGCGGCGCGTGCGGTTCTGGCCATCGGCGCGGCCATGATGATGCCGGCAACGCTGTCGCTTATCCGGCTGACCTTCATCGATGAACGGGAACGCGCCCTTGCGATCGGCATCTGGGCGGCCGTCGCGTCGGGCGGAGCGGCACTCGGCCCTGTCGTCGGCGGGCTGTTGCTCGAATACTTCTGGTGGGGTTCGGTTTTTCTCATCAATGTACCGGTGGTGCTGGTTGCGCTCGCCGCAAGCGGAGTGCTGCTGACCCGACGCCCCGGCGACAAGAGCCGCCCGTGGGATCTTCTCGGCTCGATTCAGGTGATGATCGGCCTCGTGGGCATTACCTACGCCATCAAGGAAGCCGGCCGGCGTGATCCCTCCTGGGAGACGGCAGGCCTTACTCTTGTTGTCGGCCTCGTCGCCATGGCCCTGTTCATCCGCCGCCAGCGCGGCAGTGCCGCGCCGCTGATCGATTTTTCGCTGTTTGCCAATCCGCGCTTTTCCGCTGGCGTGGCAACGGCGCTTGTCGCCTCGGCGGCGCTGATCGGCGTGGAGTTGGTTTTCAGCCAGCGGCTGCAACTTGTTCTGAGCTATTCCCCGCTCGAGGCCGGTCTCCTCATCCTGCCTATCCCCATCGCGTCCTTCTTCGCCGGACCGCTGACCGGGCTGGCGCTGCCGCGTCTCGGTGGCGAACGCGTACTGTGGGCCTCCCTTCTGCTGACAGGCCTCGCGCTCGCCGTGTTCCTTGCCATTCACAATGGGCCGACAGTATTCTGGCTCGCTGCACTCGCGGTGATGGGCTTCGGTGTCGGCGCATCCATGACGGCCGCATCCACAGTGATCATGCTCTCCGCCCCCGAGGAACGGGCCGGCATGGCCGCGTCCGTGGAGGAAGTATCCTTCGAACTCGGCGGCGCGCTCGGCATCGCATTGCTGGGCAGCCTGATGTCCGCCCTATATTCACGCTCGATGATCCTGCCCGCAGGAACCGAACACGCCACGCAGGCGCGCGACAGCCTGGACGAAGCCCTGATGCTCGCCGACCGGCTCGACCCCGGACAGGCTGACCGGATCATCACGCTCGCCCGCAGTGCATTCGACTCTGCTTTTGTCGGGGTGGTCTTCGCAGCGGCTCTGTTGCTGGTCAGCGTCTCTCTCATCGTTCGCTGGAAGACTTCAACACGGTAGCGTATCCGAGAGAAGAAGGCCGAAACCCGCGCCACAGGCATCTGGCAATGCTTCTATTCATGTGACCACGCTCTCCCGAGGCCGTTTCAGCATTCGGGAAATGCATGAGCGTCGCGCTTTCATGCACACTTGCATACTAGTAAACCAAATGCTAGAGCTGCGAACATATTGCAAGCGTTCGACAGGGGAATGATATGCGTCAGGCGTGGCGGTGGTTTGGTCCGAAGGACCTCGTCTCAACCGACGATATGCGGCAGGCGGGCGTCGAGGCGGTCGTGTCGGCGCTCCATCATGTGCCGACCGGCTCGGTGTGGACGCCTGTGGAGATCGCCGAGCGCCAGCGCGTCATCGGGCTGATGTCGGACGGTGCGCCTTCAGGGCTTGCCTGGGAAGTCGTCGAAAGTCTTCCGGTGTCGGAAGATATCAAGAAGCGGATAGGCGACTGGAAGGCACATATCGCCGCCTGGAAGGAGAGCATGACGAACCTCGCCCGGGCCGGGATTGAGGTCATCTGCTACAACTTCATGCCGGTCCTCGACTGGACCCGTACCGATCTGGCGTATCGCCTGCCCTCCGGTGCGACCTGCATGCGTTTCGACGTCGTCGATTTCGCTGCCTTCGATATCCACATCCTCGCCCGGCCCGGCGCTGCGGAGAGCTTCCCCGCCGCCGTCGTCGAGGAGGCCGCCCGGCGTTTCGCGGAAATGGATGACAATCGCCGCAGCCAGCTTGCCGGCAATGTCGTCTTCGGCCTGCCGGGGGCTGCTGAATCCTTCACGCTCGAGGACGTAAGCGCGCATCTGGCCGTATACGACACCATCAGCGAGGACCGCCTTCGGGCGCACCTGATCGATTTCCTCGCCGAAGTGGCGCCGCTTGCCGAGGAACTTGGCGTACGGCTTTGCTGCCACCCGGACGATCCACCATTCCCGCTTCTGGGCCTTCCGCGCATCATGTCGACCGAGGCGGATTATAGTCGGGTCATGAAAGCGGTCGACCTGCCGGCAAACGGCATCACGCTGTGCACCGGGTCACTCGGGGCACGGCACGACAACGATCTGCCGGGCATGATGAAGCGGCTGGGCAGCCGCGTGCACTTCCTGCATCTGCGCAATGTCCTCCTCGAAACGCCGCATTTCGGCGGTTCCTTCCACGAAGCGGGGCATCTCGAAGGCGGCACGGACATGGTAGCCATGATCGGTGCGATCCTTGCCGAAGAGCGAGCCCGAAAGGCCGCCGGCCGGGCTGACTGGGAAATTCCGATGCGACCAGACCACGGGCAGGACATTCTCGACGACTTGAAGCGGAAGGCGCAGCCGGGATATCCGGCGATTGGGCGCCTGAAGGGGCTGGCCGAACTTCGCGGCATCATGACCGCGCTGGATCACCCGTCCACACGCGGTGTGGCTACGTGAGGCTTTCGGCGGCAGCAACGCCCTTGGTGGGCCATCCGGCACGCTGGCCGAGCTATCGGCCCGAGCAAACCGGGAAGGGGATTGTGCATCTCGGTCTCGGCGCTTTCGCGCGCGCCCATATCGCCGCTTACACCGACGGGGCGATTGCGGTCGCCGGGGGTGACTGGCGGATCACGGGGGTATCGTTGCGCGGCGAGGACGTGGCGAATACCTTAAACGTGCAGGATGGCCGCTACACGCTCATCGAGCGGGGAGAGACGCCCACGGCGCGCGTCGTCGCGTCGATTGCCGGTGTGATTGCCGGTAACGACCTGAGCAAGCGCGTGCTTGAGGCAATCTCGAACCCCACCTGCCGGATTGTCAGCATTACCGTCACGGAAAAGGGCTATGGCTTGCTCAGAAGCGGCGGGTGCGACGTCAGCCATCCGGCTGTCGCTGCCGATTTGTTGAACCCGTCATCCCCCCGGGGCGCGCTGGGCCTGATTGCCCAGGGCCTGGCACTGCGGTTTGCAAACGGCCTCGCGCCCTGCGCCGTGCTATGCTGCGATAACCTGCCGGAAAACGGCGCATTGCTTCGTGCGGCGGTGATAGACTTCGCGCGCCACGCGCATGGTTCGGCCCTCGCCGAGCGGATCGCCGCCGAGGTCTCCTTCCCTTCCACGATGGTCGACCGCATCACCCCGGCCGCGACGACACGGACGCGGGCGGATGCCGCCGCGCTGACCGGCTATGAGGACCAGGCGGCAATTGAGACGGAACCCTTCAGCCAATGGGTGATCGAGGACTATTTCCCGTCCGGCCGCCCATCGTGGCAGGACGCCGGTGCGATTTTCGTGCCGGATGTCGCACCCTACGAGAAGATGAAGCTGCGGATGCTGAACGGCAGCCATTCAATGCTCGCCTATGCGGGCTTCCTGAGCGGCAAGACCTATGTCTGCGACGTCATGGCGGATGCCGATCTGAGCAGGCTTGTCCGCCGGCATATGGAGGCAGCAGCAGCGACATTGCCGACAGTCGCGATGGATCTTGCGGCCTACGCGACATCGCTTTGTGAGCGTTTCTCCAATCCGGCCATCGCCCATGAGACTCGGCAGATCGCCATGGACGGGACGCAGAAACTGCCGCAGCGCATATTCGCACCCGCCTTCGAGATGCTCCAGCGTGGTGGAGACCTTGCTCCCTTCGCCTTCACCACGGCCGCCTGGATGCGCTACGCGCTCGGTCGGAATGATGCGGGGCAATCCTATCCGTTGAACGACCCGCGCGAGGGGGAGATTCAGGCGGCACTGGCAAGCATCACGA
Organism: Sinorhizobium sp. RAC02; assembly: GCF_001713395.1. Classification (NCBI taxonomy): domain Bacteria; kingdom Pseudomonadati; phylum Pseudomonadota; class Alphaproteobacteria; order Hyphomicrobiales; family Rhizobiaceae; genus Sinorhizobium; species Sinorhizobium sp. RAC02. The sequence goes on from NZ_CP016452.1 coordinate 1,646,492, forward strand.
CAGAAAGCCCGGCGACGGTCTTTTCGGCCCTGGCCGCGATACCCGACTTTCTGCCCGAGCAGCTTGCTCAAGGGGAATTTGCCGAAGCGACAATCGGGCGTCTGGAGCGGATTCTCGGGCTCGGCATGGTGAAGGCGATTGCCGCCGAAACCGAATAGGACCCGCCCAATCGCTCGGACGGGAAGGCCGGCGTCAAATGTCGTTGATGATGAGGCCCGGGTAACGGGCGGAAAGCTGTTCCGTCACCTTCAGAACTTCCGAGAGATGGTTGCGGACCGCTTTCTCCGCGGCTTCCGGGTCGCGAGCGCGAACGGCGGCGATCATCCGTTCATGCTGGTCGATCAGGACCGTAACGGGCGTTACGTTCGGGAGACTGAGGAAGCGCAGCCTGTCGAATTGTGCTTTTTCGCGCTCGAGCACGGCCCAAATGTCGCCAACGGCTATTCCATCGGCAAAGGCCTGGTGAAAGGCGTCGTCTGCTTCGGTGAAGCGGACAGGATCCTCGCCGGCCTCGCGCTGCTCCCTGATGATGCCGTCGAGTTTCGCCAGCACGTCAGCCGGCAGGCCGTCACTCGCGGCCTTGCGGAACACGGCGACCTCGATGGCTTCACGCACGAAACGTGCGCGCCACACGGCACGCAGCGATATCGGGGTTATCAGTGTGCCGCGCTGCGGCCAGACCTCGACCAGCCCCTCGTCGACAAGCCGTAGCAGAGCCTCGCGAACCGGCGTGCGGCTGGTATGAAACCGGCGCGCCAGCTCATTCTCGGAAACCTTGGCGCCCGGCATCAGCTGCAGGGTGATGATTTCGTTGCGGATGATGCCGTGAATGTCGTTGACGCTCGACGGCATACCGGCGACATCGCTGCTCCTGCCTGGTTGGCGCTGTACCGGCATGCGGTTCACCCGTCCCAACCTAGATGGCTGAGGAAGTCGCGGGTTCGGGTCGTCTGCGGCGCATCGAATATCTGCTGCGGCGGCCCCTGCTCCACGATCTGCCCGTTCGCGAAAACGACCACATGGTCGGCGACCCGGCGGGCAAAGGTCATTTCATGCGTTACCACCACCATCGTCATGCCGTCATCCGCCAACCGCTTCATCACGTTCAGGACCTCGCCGATCGTTTCCGGGTCGAGTGCCGATGTCGGCTCATCAAAGAGCATGACTTCAGGTTCCATTGCAAGGGCACGGGCGATGGCGACGCGCTGCTGCTGGCCACCCGAGAGGTTGGCGGGGTAGCTGTCCGCCTTGTCGGAAAGACCGACCTTGACGAGCAGGGCCTCTGCACGCTCGCGGGCCTTCTCCTCGCTGAGGCCGAGCACTGTCGTCGGCCCCATCATGATATTGCCGAGAGCGGTCTTGTGCGGGAAAAGCTCGAAATTCTGGAACACCATACCCATGCGCTGGCGGATGAACCGCGTCTTTCGCGGGTCCTTGGAGAGCGGCATGCCATCGAAATAAACCTCACCCGAGGTCATGGTCTCAAGGCCGTTGGTGCAGCGCAGCAGCGTGGATTTTCCCGATCCCGACGGGCCGATCAGGCAGACGACCTGGCCGCGACGTACGTCCAGAGTAACCCCGGCGAGCGCGACGAAATCGCCATATTGCTTGCGGACGTCGCGGTATTCGATCACGACATCGGGAAGCGCGGAGCCCTGCGTGAGATTTGCGGGCGTGTCAGTCATTCGGTGACCCCGTATTTGCGGTGGATCCAATCCACGATTTTGGCCTGCGGATAGCCGAGCAGCCAGTAGATAGCAGCCATCGCGGTGAGCATTTCGATGACCCGGAAGGACTGCGAGCGGATCTGGAGCGCGGTATGCGCGAGATCCCCGACGGCAATGACCGAGACCAGCGAGGTGTCCTTGAAGAGCGTGACCCAGGTGGTCGCCAGGATCGGCAGCACGCGGCGCCAGGCCTGCGGCAGCACGATCTTTCGGAACGCCTCGCCCTCGCTCATGCCGAGCGCCAGCCCGGCCTCGGTCTGGCCCTTGCGGATCGAGCGGATGCCCGAGCGAAAGGTTTCCGAATTGTAGGCCGCGTTGTTGAGGACGAGCGCCACCAACCCGGTGAGGAAGGGAGAAAAACCGACGCCCGTGAGAATCGGAAGCACATAGAAGGCCCAGTAGACGACCAGGATGATGGGAACGTTCCGCATCAGTTCCACGTAGCCCGTCGCGAGCGTGGACAACGGTTTCGACCGGGATTCCCGCAGCAGCGCCACGACGATGCCGCAGGGGACGGCGATCACCATCGTCAGCACGGTCAGGGCGATGGTGACGAGCGCTCCCTGCCAGAGAGCCCCCATGCTTTGCCAGATTATGGCCCAATCAAACGTCATGACCGCCCCAGGAAGGAAATGCGGCGATAGATCATGTCAACGCCTCTGGTGAGAGGGAAAATTACGAGGAAATACAAGATCATCACCGTGGTGAAGACCTCAACCGGCGCATAGGTCTGGCCGGCGACCGCGTCGGCGCGGCGCATGAGTTCCGGGACTGCAATGACCGTGGCGATGGCCGTATCCTTGACCGCAAGCGAGAGCAGCGAGCCGAAGGCCGGCAGCATTCTCACGACCGCCTGCGGCATGACGATCTTGCGCAGGATCTGTGCGCGCGTCATGCCGAGCGCCATGCCGGCGCGGACCTGCCCAGGCCGGACGGACTGGATGCCAGCCCGCATGACTTCAGCGACATAGGCCGCAAGATGGGCAGAAAGCGACAGCAAGGCCGACCAGAAGGGCGGAAGGCTGAGGCCCGTGGCGATCGGCAGCGCGAAATAGACCCAAATGAGCACCACGAGGACCGGGATCGCCCGCATCGAGTCGATGTAGAAGATAATGACAGCGCTCAGCCAGCGCGGGCCGTAGAGCCGCCCAAGCGTCAGCAACGTGCCGCAAACCGTGCTGAGCACCGCCACTCCGGCAGCGAGCAGAAGGGTGACCCCGAGCCCGCTGAGAAGAAAGCGCCAACTGTCCAGCACGGCGGAAAGGTTCAGTTCCATGGTCTCTCTCCGAAAGGAGCGCGGCCGGTGCTATCAGCGGCCGCGCCTCGTAGTCGCCTACATCTTGGCGACTTCGGCTTCCTCTTCAGCCTGCAGCTCAGGCAGCATCTTTTCGGCGAACCCGCGCAGCCATTCCACATATTCTGGCTGGTTCTTGTCGACGGCGAGGCCGATCTCGTTCACGGCTTCCGTGCTGCCCTGGCAATTGTTCTCGCGCGGCAGCGCCTCCAGGCCCTTAACCTTGCGCACCAGCGCGAGGTAGGGAATACGGTTGATCGGCGCGACGTCGGCGCGGCCGGCCATGATTTCTTCTACGGGAGCGGCCGTCCCGGCGCTCGTCACGCCACGCAGGGTGGCCTTCGGGAAGCGCTCCTTGACCCAGTTCTCTTCGCCGCCGCCCGTGAAATAGGCGATGGTGACGTCGGGATTGTCGAAGTCGTCCACTGACTTGGCATTGGCGACCTTCGGGTTCGAGGCCTTGCCGAAGACGCACAGCGAAGTGCGCGAATAGGTGACGAAGTCGACAACTTCCATGCGCTTCTTCGTCATCGACAGCGGGGAGATCGTCATGTCGACCTGATTGGCCGCCAGAACCGGCACCTTGGTTTCGTGGGAAACCGCAATCGGCACAAGCGTGACGCCCAGCTTTTCGGCATAGGCATTCGCAAGGGTCCAGGCCGGGCCACGCCAGGGCTCGCCTGCGCCGGTCGTGTCTTCGACGAGCCACGGCGGGTTCGCCAGCACGCCCACGCGAAGCTCGCCCGATGCCTTGATCGCGTCGATGCGCGCACTTGTTCCGGCGGCCGGAACTTCCTGCGCGAAAGCCGCAGACGCCATGAACGCCAAACCAGCGGCGGCACTGGCGACGATACGAATCTTGCTCAAATGAGTCATAGTCCTCTCCCTATGGGGCCTGTTGGATCCTCCCCAGGCGCATGATGTTTTCTAGTATACAAGATGAAACACAAAGGCAAGCTGCGCCGAAAAGATTCACTGGAGATGGTTTTAGGGCTGCAAGCGCGGCACCCGGAACCGACCTTTTGCGGTGCCGGAATGAGGCCGCGCAAGGCCAAAGGCTGCCCATCTGGAGGGTGGCGACGCGACGGTAGCCGAACTCCTTCACATCTCGGCTGAGACGGGATTGCTACTGGCGGGGGAACACCAAGCCGGGCGCAAGGCCGCGCCGGCAGAGCTGAAATCGTCGATCCTGGTCGAAAAAGCGGGAAAATAGACGACGCGGAGCTTCGTGCTTACGCAAAGTCCCCATCAAACCGCATTTCCCGCGAATGCAGGCTGCGAGACGTTTAGGCGAGCTATTCTCCGGCCCTCTTGGTGAAGGAGAATAATGATGGGCATCAGCCCCGATCTGATCCCGCAACGGGATCAGCCGATCAGACTGCCCAGCTGATATGCCGTTTGCGCTTCGAAGTATCATTTCTGCTAAGCGAGACAGCGGGCAACTTGACGTACAGGGTCAACCCAACGCCTTGCCGCCCACTGCGCTTTTCACGCCACGACAGTCGCCAACACACTGACGCAGTCGCCGGATTTCACCAGGCCCGGAAAATGCCGGGCGGTGAGAATGCCGCCCATTTTTGCCTTCACCTCCAGCGGTTGGGCACCGGTGCGGCCGACGGGATAGATGCGGGCAACGATGTCACCGTTCTTCAACTCATCGCCGAGATCGAAGAGTGGCTCGATAAGCCCGCCGTCCTCGGCGAAGGAGAAGCAATTGCCGTCCGGCATGTCGAGCCAGGTGGTCTGCCCCGTTTCGACCGTGCCCTTGAGGATGTCCGCCGCCTTCAGCACATTGGCAACGCCCTTTCTGGCAATGGCGGCGCTTTTGGCGGTGGCCGTGCCGCCGCCACCGAGTTCGGTGGTGATGAAGATCTTGCCCATGTCCTCGGCCGCCGTGTCGTACATGCCGACGGCGTCGATCTCCAGCATCTTCATCGACCAGGGTGCGCCAAAGGCGCGGACGAGGTCGAAGGCCTTTGCCTCCTGCACCTTGTCGGGTAGAATATGGGCCGCGCAGAACGGCAGGAAGTCGAGCGTCTTGCCGCCCGAATGGAAGTCGAGCACGATATCCGCAAGCGGCAGCAGCGTGCGCTGGAAATAGTCGGCGATTTTCTGGGTGACGGTCCCGTCCGGCGATCCCGGAAAGCTGCGGTTCATGTTGCCCTTGTCGATCTGCGAGGTGCGCGTGCCCGACAGAAACGCCGGGTAGTTCATCGCCGGCACGATGATCACGCGGCCCGTTACATTCTCTGCCTTCAGCGTCCGGGCGAGATCGAAGAGCGCGATCGGCCCCTCATACTCGTCGCCATGGTTGCCGCCGGTGAGAAGGGCCGTCGGCCCCTCCCCGTTTTTCACCACGGTCACCGGGATCATCACCGAGCCCCAGGCGGAATCGTCGCGACTGTAAGGCAGGCGCAGAAAGCCGTGCTGCACGCCGTCGGCCGAAAAATCGACCGTCGGGCTGATTGGTGAGGGGCGGAGTGTGCGTTCCGGCATGGCTCAGTCCTTCACGAGAAGCTTGCGCGGCACGTTGGCCAGGCATTCGACCCCGGTTTCGGTGATCAGGATGCTTTCCGTCGTCTCGAAACCCATGTCTTCGAGCCAGAGGCCTGTCATGAAGTGGAAGGTCATGCCGGGTTTCAATTCGCTCCTGTCGCCGGGGCGCAGGCTCATCGTGCGCTCGCCCCAGTCCGGCGGATAGGAGACGCCGACGCCGTAGCCCGTGCGGTTGTCCTTCACGATGCCGTATTTCTTGAGCACGGCGAAGAAGGCATTGGCGATGTCCTCGCAGGTATTGCCGGGCCGCGCCTTTTCCAGCCCCGCCTCCATGCCCTCAAGCGTAGCCTTTTCCGCGTCGAGAAATGCCTGCGTCGGCTTGCCGAGGAAGACCGTGCGTGAAAGCGGCACATGGTAGCGGTTGTAGCAGCCGGCGATCTCGAAGAAGGTGCCCTCGCCGGATTTCATCGGCCGATCGTCCCAGGTGAGATGCGGCGCGGACGCCTCTACTCCCGAGGGAAGCAGCGGCACGATCGCCGGGTAGTCGCCGCCGATGCCGTCCACGCCGCGCGTGCCGGCGTCATAAATTTCCGCGACGAGATCGCACTTGCGCATGCCGACTTCGATCGTGTCGAAGATGCGCTGGTGCATCTTTTCGACGATGCGTGCGGCATTGCGCATGTATTTGATTTCCGTCTCGCTCTTGACCGCACGCTGCCAGTTGACCAGGGCCGTGGCGTCGACGAAGCGGGCATTCGGCAGGTGTTTCTGCAAGGAGGCGAAGGCCGCGGCGGAAAACCAGTAATTGTCCATCTCGACGCCGATCGTCAGCCTGTCGAGACCGCGCTCGGCAAGCTTGGCCGAGAGATAATCCATCGGGTGCCGCTCTGTGGACTGCACGTAGTGATCCGGATAGCCGATGATGTTTTCGTGTTTCAGATAGGCGGTGAATTTCGCGCCGCTGGCATCCTGTCCTCGGCCGTACCAGATCGGCTCGCCCGTCGGCGGCACGACGACGCATTGGTGCACGTAGAAGGACCAGCCGTCATAGCCCGTCAACCAGTTCATGTTCGACGGGTCGCTTGCGATCAGCACGTCGATGCCCTTGGCTTCCATCGCCTTTCGCGTCTTTTCAAGACGCGCTTGATATTCCGGAAGTGAGAACTTCAGGTTCGCTTGTTTCATCGGTGTTTCCTCTGTACCCGGCGAAAAGCCGGTCTCAACTCTCGAAGGTCGTGCCGGCATCCGTTGCGGCGGCGCGAGCGGCAGCAAGGGTTGCGATGGCCGTGTCCTGAATGCCCGTGCCGGTAAGATCCGCCACGGTGATCTGCTCGGGGCCGGTGCGGCCCGGTTTGCGCCCGGCGATGATCTCGCCGAGTTCGGGAAAAAGGGTGCCCTCCGTCACCAGTCCAGCCTCGATGGCGTGGTGCAGTTCGCCGAGCCGACGCGTCTGCCTGAGACTGTCGGCGACGTAGAGGCCGGCGCCGGTGATGATGGCCGGCGCGATCTCGTTCTTGTGTTCGGCATCCGAGCCCATCGCCGTGACGTGCTGGCCGGGCTGCAGCCATTCGGCCTGGAGGATCGGCGTTTCGGAGGGCGTAGTGGTGACAACGATATTGGCGCCATCGACCGCTGATCGGCCATCGGTTTCCACCCGCACAGGGAAGCCAAGTTTCAGCGTCAGGTCCGCAGCCGCCGCCTCTGCCTTTGCCAAGTCCCGCGCCCAGATGCGCGCCTCACGGATCGGTCGGACAAGGCTCAAGGCTTCGAGTTGCAGCTTTCCCTGCATGCCGGCACCGAAAATGGCGGCGACCCCAGCATCCGGCCGTGAAAGGTATCGGGCGGCGACCGCGCCGGCGGCGGCGGTACGCACATCGGTCAGATACCCGTTGTCGAGCAGCACGGCCTGCACGAGGCCGGTCCTGGTCGAGAACAACACCATCAGTCCGTTGGTGCTCGGCAGGCCGATCTTCGGATTGTCGAAGAAGCCGGGGCTGATCTTGATGGCAAAACCGTCGAGACCCGGCACATAGGCCGTCTTCACATCCACCTCGGCACGCTGCTCGGGCATGTCAAGCCGCAGGATCGGCGGCATGACGACGGCTTTGGTGGCGAGTGCGTGGAAGGCGTCTTCCACGCAGGCAATCGCCTCGATGTCGAGTGGAACGATGCGGCGCAATTCCGCTTCGGTGAGTATCTTCATCTTCATCTTCGTCACGCCGCGTCCTCCGCAAACGGATCGGCCTTGCCATTGATGACCCGCTGGTGCAGGCCCATGTCCACATTGCGGCCGGAGAGAATGACAGCCACCGGGCCGTCCAGTCTGCCGAGCCGCCCGGAGAGCAGCGCCGCGATACCGACCGCCCCCGCGCCTTCAACCACCTCGCGCTCCTCGGCATAGGCATGTCGCATGCCGGCGGCGATTTCGGCCTCCGAAAGCAGGATCACGTCGTCGAGTAAGTCCCGGCACATCGTAAAGGTCACGGCATTGTCGAGGCCGATGCCGCCGCCGAGTGAATCCGCAAGGCTCGCCACTTCATCCACCTGCACCGGCCGCCCCGCGTCAAGGCTCGCTTTCATCGCCGCACCGCGATCCATGGTGAGGCCGATCACGCGCGTCTTCGCCGACCGGCCCTTCACCGCCGCGGCGACACCCGCAGCCAGCCCGCCGCCGGAAAGCGGCACCAGCACGACTGCTGCATCGGGCATGGCCTCGATGATCTCCAGCCCCAACGTGCCCTGCCCCGCCACCACGGCGGGGTTATCGAAAGGCGGCACCATGACGAGACCGTCTTCAGCAACCAGCCGTTCTACCTCGACCTGCGCCTCGTCCTGCGATTTGCCGATGATGCGCACAGTCGCGCCGAGCCCATGGATTTCCGCAATCTTGTTCTCCGGCACGAGCCGGGACATGCAGATCGTCGCGCTCGAACCTTCCGCCTTGGCGGCATAGGAAAGTGCACGACCATGATTGCCCGTCGAGGCGGCGACGACACCTCTCGCCCGCGCTTCCGGCGAAAGCGAAAGCACGGCGTTCGTTGCGCCGCGCAACTTGAAGCTGCCGGTCGTCTGGTGGTGCTCCAGCTTTAGGCCGACCGGCACGCCGCAGCGCTCGGTGAGCGAAACCGAAAGGACAAAGGGCGTGCGCAGGATGCGCCCCTCGATGCGCCGGGAAGCCTGCTCGATATCCGCCAATGTCACGGGATGGTTTTCATGTGCCATGACTTACCGACCCGAATAGGAGAGTGTCATGAGCCGGCCAAGCTCCGGCCGTGCGGCTTCATCACCACAAAGGCGCAGGCAGGCCCAGGCCGTGGCCAGGTTGCTGGTAACCACCGGCTTGCCGATGGCAGCCTCGATCTCGGCCGCGACGCCGGCCGCGCGCACGGCCGTGCACGAAATGAAGAGCGCGTCGCTATCGGGTGCCGTTGCCTCCTTTGCAAAGGCGACGATTTCGACGGGGGAAATACGCGCCATCTCGCGGTCATCGGAGAGACCCAGGCAGGTGAAGCGGGCGATGTCGAAGCCGAGCGCCAGGAAATAATCGGCCATCGGCCGGCTAGTTTCGAGCGTATAGGGCGTGAGCACGGAAATACGCCTGGCGCTGAACGCCTTCAGGCCGGAAGCAGCGGCCGCGGTGGGCGTGACGACGGTGGCTGTCGGCTTGGCAGCCCTCACCGCCGCCTTCACCTGCGCATCGCCGATGACGACCGAGGCGGAGGTGCAGGAATACATCACCACGTCGAGCGGTTCATCCGGCAGGATGAGGGCCGCACCCGCCGTCAGCGACGGCTGCATGGCGCGCAGGTTCTCCGGCGTCACCGGATTGGCATAGGGGATGCGGGTCGCATAGACGCCGATGCGGTCGCTTCCTACCATGCGCTGGAAATCCACCTCCGTCGTGTGATCGGTCGCGAGAATGATCAGGCCGACGCGTTTGGCCAGCGGGCGATCGTCGAGTTTTGGCGCACGAGAGGCGAGCGTGAGATCAAGTGTGTGCATCAGCGTTCCTCCACACGGGCATAGCGCTCTTCCAGCCAGCGCAGGAAGACGACGGAGATCAGGCTCATGATCAGGAAGAAGACACCCACCATCGTCATCGGCTCGATATAGCGGTAGCTGCTGTTGGCGACGCTTTTCGCCTGGTTCATCAGTTCGAGCACCGTGATGGCGGAGAGCAGCGGCGTCTCCTTGAACATGGCGATCAGATAGTTGGCGAGCGCCGGGATCATCGGCGGGATCGCCTGCGGCAGGATAACGTGGATCCAGGTCTGCCGGCTGGAGAGGTTCGTCGCCTTCGCCGCCTCCCACTGGCCGCGCGGCACGTTCTCGATGCCGGCGCGGTAGACTTCCGCCGCATAGGTACCGTAGTGCAGGCCAAGGCCGATGACACCGGCGAGCAGCGCCGGCAGGCGGATGCCGATATCCGGCAGCACGAAGAAGATGAAATAAAGCTGCACGAGCAGCGGCGTGCCGCGAATGAACTCGACGATGAAGCCGGTGACCTTGGCGATCGGCTTTGGTGCGGTCATGCGCAGGATCGCAAAGACGAGGCCGATGACCGCAGCGACCGTCGCGCCAAGCACGGTCGCGAGAATGGTGATCTTCAACCCTTCGAGGAGGGTCGGCATGATTTCCCAGACGAATTTCCAGTCCCATTCCATCGTCAGGTCCTCACGCCATCAAGGCCGCGGGTGACGCGCCGTTCCAGCCAACGCATGCTGGTGGAAATCGCCAGCGCCATCAGGAAATAGAGCACGAGGATCGTCGCGAAGGGGATCAGCGTGCTGCCGGTCTGCGCGCGCACAACCTGCGCCTGAAATGTCATGTCTGTAAGCGAGATCAGCGAGACGACGGCCGTACCCTTCAGAAGCTCGATCGCATTGTTGCAGAAGGTCGGCAGCATCAGCGGCAGGGCCTGCGGCAGGATGATATGGCGCATGGCCTGGCCGCGCGTCAGGTTGAGGGCTATGCAGGCCTCGCGCTGTTCGCGGCCGATCGCCTTGACAGCGCCGCGCACGACCTCCGCGCCGTAGGCGCCGACGTTCAAGCCAAGCGCCAGCACACCGGCCTGGAGCGGCGAGAGCGTGACACCGGCAAAGGGCAGCACGAAATAGACCCAGAACAACTGGACGAAGATCGAGGTGCCGCGGAAGAACTCGATATAGGTGGTGGCGAGCACGCGCACCGCCATGAAGCGACTGACGCGGCCGAGCCCAGCAAGGAACGCCATGATGACGGCAAGCACCGAGCCCATGACGGTGAGCTGAAGCGTCACCAGCGCGCCTTGCAGGATCAGCCCTATATAGCCGGACCAGTCGGTCATCTTCGTTGCGTTCCGTTCATTGAGATATCTCTCACCGAAGTATCCCCCTCATCCGCCTGCCGGCCCCTTCGCCCCGCCGGGGAGAAGGGGTTGCCGCACCGGACTGCTTAACAGTCGGGCTGGAGGAAACCGGTTGCCACAAGTCCCTTCTCCCCGGCGGGGAGAAGGTGCCGGCAGGCGGATGAGGGGGCTATTTGCTAGCCCGATGTTTACTGCGCCGCGCAGAGTTTATCGCGGTTCGTCGACATCGCGGCTGCGGCTGAGAAGCCGTAGGGCTCGATGAGCTTGGCGAACTCGCCGGATTCCTTCAGCTTGGCCAACTCGACGTCGAAGGCGTCGCGAAGTGCCTCTTCGCCCTTCCGGAAGGCCGCACCGTCGCAATAGACCGGCGCGCCCTCAACCGGGGCCACGACCTCGACATTCGGATCGTTCGCCTTGGAGACGAGATCGTTGATCGAGAGCACCGGCAGCGAATAGACGTCGATGCGCCCGTCCTGCAGCATCTTCAGGCCGCTCTGGCCATCCGGCACCACGATGACGCGGTCGCGCGGCACGCCGGCTTCGAGCGCCAGCTTCTCTTCCGTGCCGCCGCCCGGCGCGCCGATCTTGGCGTCTGGATTGTCGGCGATGTCCTTGTAGCTCTTCAGCTTGAGCGGGTTGCCCTTCTTCAATGCGAAGGCTTCGGCGTCGCAAAGGATCGGCTGAGAATAGGCGACGGCGGCGCAACGCTCCGGCTTCATGAAGAGGCCGGCGGTGATGACGTCGTGGCGGCCGGCCTGGAGGCCCGGGATCATTGCGCCATATTCCGAAATCGACGCCACGATGTCGGCAACGCCGAGGCGCTTGAAGACTTCGCGCGCAACATCCGGTGCCGCGCCGGAAACCTTGCCGTCAGCAGCAACCGCCGTGAAGGGCGGCTCGTTGGCGATGGCCACGCGGGCGAAACCCTGCTCCTTCAACTCTGCAAGCTTGCCATCATCCGCCGAAGCCGGCGTGGCGGCGACGATTGCCATCAGCGCGCTGGCGCCCGCGGCCATGGTCCAAAAATGTCTGGTCTTCATTGTTCCTAACTCCTCTGGTTGTTGCTTGGAGCAATTCTCTTGAGGTGCCTTGGCCCTCAGACGCGGTGCCCTGCCGCGATGATCTTGCGCAGGAATGTCTGCGTGCGCTCCTGCCTGGGATTGCGGAAAATCTCGTCCGGCTTGCCTTCCTCGACGATCTTGCCGCGGTCGAAGAAAAGAATGCGGTCGGCAAAATCGTGGGCAAAACCCATCTCGTGCGTGACGAGCAGCATCGTCATGTCGGTCTCGGCGGCGAGCTTGCGCATGACGTTCAACACCTCCTCGACCAGTTCCGGGTCGAGCGCCGAGGTGACTTCGTCGAACAGCATGATCTTCGGCGAGAGCGCGAGGGCGCGGGCGATGGCAACACGCTGCTTCTGTCCGCCGGACAATTGCGCGGGCATGCTCTTCGCCTTATCCGCGAGGCCCACCATGTCGAGAAGCTCCATCGCCCGCTTCTCCGCCGCGGCCCGCGCGACGCCCTTGGTAAGCATCGGCGCGAGCGTGACATTGTCTAGAACGCATTTGTGCGGAAAGAGATTGAAGTGCTGGAAGACCATGCCGATCTTCTCGCGCATCCGGTGCAGGTGGCGGTCATCCGCCGGCACGAGGCTGCCGTTCTTCGGCATATGGTAGAGCTGGTCGCCCTCGACCTCGATATGTCCGCCGCTGATCGTCTCCAGCGTCATCAGAATGCGCAGGATCGTCGTCTTGCCGGAGCCGGAAGGGCCGATAAGCGCAAGCTTCTCGCCCGGCAGCACCTCCATCGACAACCCGTCGAGCACGGTCAAGGGACCGTAGCGCTTGGTGATGTTATCGATGCGGATGATGGGTGCGGCCATGCATGTCTCTCCCTGTCGGGACAAGTGATGGCCTAACGATGCGCGGCGATACAAATCATGTCAATCCGAATAATAATCTCATGACAATTATTGTTTCAACGCCTATTCGACGGGCAATTGCCTCAAATCGCGAGCAGCAAGGCTTCCGGATTTCCGCTGGCCAGTGAAGCCAGAATGCCGAGGCCGGTGCGAAGTTCCTGCTCGGTCGTTGAGCCCAGCGAGATGCGAACGGCCGGGTGCCAGTGCTGATCGCAGGTGCGGAAGGAGGATCCGGGGGCAATCGCCACGCCACGCAGGCGGGCCTGGGAAACGAACCCTTCCTCGGTGTGCCCCTCCGGCAGCGGCAGCCAGACATGCAGGCTCTGCGGATGGGAATGATAGGGCAGACCGGCAAAGGCCTCTTCGGCAATGGCATGGCGAACGCCAAGCGCCCGGCGCTGCCAGTTGACCAGCTCCATCGCCGTACCGTCGCTGACCCAGCGGGTGGCGATCTCGGCAATCGACGGCGTCGCCATCCAGTTGGAGACGAGGTGGCGATTGGCGACGGCGGCGATATAGCGGTCGGGGGCCGTAAGGTAGCCGATGCGCAGGCCCGGCACGGTGATCTTGGTGAAACTGGTGATGTAGAGCGTGCGCTCTGGCGCATAGGCCGCAAGCGGCGGAGGCCGGCCCTCGACCAGCGGCCCCAGAATATCGTTTTCGATGATCGCGATGTCGTGGCGTCGTGCAACATCCACAAGCGCCTGGCGGCGTTCGGCACTCATCAGCGTAGCCGTGGGGTTGATAACGGAAGGCTGCAGAAAAACCGCCCGGATCACGCCTTTGCGGCAGGCGTCGTCCAGCGCCTCCGGGATCATGCCGTCGTGATCGATCGGCAGGCCTTCGAGATGAAGGCCCAGATAGGTGGACAGCGGCACTAGCGTGTGGTGGCTGATTGCTTCCGTCGCGACGGTCGCGCCGGGCGGCGCCACACTCATCAAGGCCACCGTCATGCCCGAGGTCGCGCCATTGGTGAGGTTGATGTTGAGCGGTGAAATCTCGAGGCCGCAGCGGGCCAGCCATTCGGCGGCTACGGCGCGGTGACGCGGGAACACCATGTTCGGCCGGAAGGAAAGCGCCGAACTCGACGGCAGGTTTTCCGCAAGCCAGCCGAAGGCCTCGCGCATGCGCTCCAGATGAAGCTGCTCGCAGACGGGCTTCAGGATCGACAGATCGACCAGTTCGCCAAGCCGCTCCGGCAGGTAGGGCGGCTCCGGTTCCTTCGGCCGGGTCTGTACGAAGGAGCCGCGGCCGACCTCGCCGGAGATGAGGCCACGGCGGATCAACTCGTCATAGGCGCGGCTGACGGTCTGCACGGAGAGTTTCAGGTCGTCGGCGAGCTTGCGGTGTGGCAGAAGGCGTGTACCGTTCGGCAGCAGCCCTTCCTGGATGGCGCGGGCGATCTGCTCGGCAAGAGAGAGATAGGCCGGCCGGCGCAATTGGGATATATCGGGACGCCAACTTGTCATGATTTCAACAGTGCTCAAATTCAGTTCAATTGACAACGCCAAAATGCCTTTCCATTGTCTTTTTCTCAGCTTTGACATGATACCCGCCCGGAGGGCGACCGCATGAAACTCGACGCCATTGACCTGCGCATCCTGGAGGCAATCCAGGAGAACGGGCGCATCACCAAGCTGGCGCTGGCGGAGAAGGCAGGCCTTTCCCCCACCCCCTGCTGGCTGCGTCTGCGCAAGCTGGAGAAGGCAGGCATCATTTCGGGCTATCATGCGCGCGTCGCCGTGCGCCGCGTGGCGCCCGTCGCCAGCGTCATGATGGAGGTGACGCTCGCCAACCATCGCCAGGCGGATTTCGACCGTTTCGAACGGGCGGTGGCGACGACGCCGGAGATCGTCGCCTGCTGGTCGGTCGGCGGCGGCGTCGATTATATCCTGAAGATCATGGCGGCGGATATCGACGCCTACCAGCGCCTCGTCGACAGCCTGCTCGACCGCGAACTCGGCATCGATCGTTACTTCACCTACATCGTCACCAAGACGGTGAAGGAGGAAACCGTCCTGCCGCTAACGACGCTGCTTCCCGCCTCCGAATGAGGCTTTCGTAGAGAGATTGTCTACGGACGGCCGCCGATTTGGCCAAAGTCTCTGCGTCTCGCCCCGGCAATAGACAATCTGCCGCCCGGCCTCTGGCAGACTCCTTCGCACCCAGCCAGAGGAGGCCGCCATGACTGCCGTATTTGCCCGGACGACATTCCACGACGCGCTTGCCCGCCTCGCCGACCCGCACCTGTTGCGCGAACTTTCCTATGTCGGCGGCCGCTGGGTGGCCGGCCGCGACGGCAACAGTTTTAGCGTGACCGACCCTGCCTCCGGCGCACCGCTCGCCTGGGTCGCATCCCTCGATGCGGAGCAGACGACGGACGCCGTTTCTGCCGCCGCCACTGCCTTTCCGGACTGGCGGGATCTGCTGCCGCAACAGCGCGCAACCATCCTTCGCAAATGGCACGGGCTGATCCTCGAAGCGCGCGAAGACCTCGCGCTGCTGATGACGCTCGAACAGGGCAAACCACTCGCCGAATCCCGCGGCGAGATCGACTATGCCGCCTCCTTCATCGAGTGGTATGCCGAGGAGGGCAAACGCCTTAACGCCGAAAGCGTGACCAGTCACCTGCCCGGCGCCGAGATGATCGTGCGCCGCGAGGCGCTCGGCGTCGTCGGCATCGTCACGCCGTGGAACTTCCCCTGCGCCATGATCACCCGCAAGGCTGCGGCGGCGCTTGCAGCCGGCTGCACGGTGGTCGCGCATCCCTCCAGCGAAACGCCGCTCTCGGCACTGGCGCTGGCCGAACTCGGCGAGCGGGCCGGCATCCCGGCCGGCGTCTTCAACGTGGTGACGGGCGACGCCGCAACCATCGTCGGCCGCATGAACGCCGATGCACGCATCCGGGCGATGAGCTTCACTGGCTCAACGGAGATCGGCAAGCTGATTGCCGGCCAGTGTGCGCCCACCATGAAGCGGCTGGTGATGGAACTCGGCGGCCACGCGCCGCTGATCGTTTTTGCCGATGCCGATATCGACAAGGCCGCCGACATTGCGATCAACGCCAAGTTCGCCACCTCCGGCCAGGACTGCCTCGCCGCCAACCGTATCTATGTTGAGCGCCCCGTGCTTGCCGCCTTCACAAAAGCCTTCAAGGCGCGCATCAAGGCCCTGAAAGTCGGCGGCGGACTTGAAGCGGATGTCGAGATCGGCCCGCTGATGCACGAGCGGGCGATTGCCAAGGTTGAGGAACAGGTCGCCGACGCTCTGAAGCACGGCGCGACGCTGCTGACCGGCGGCAAACGTCACAAGGCGGGTCCACTGTTCTATGAGCCGACACTGCTGACGGATGTCTCCGACGATACGCTGATCATGCGCGAAGAAACCTTCGGCCCGGTCGCTGCCGTCACTGTTTTCGACAGCGAGGTAGAGGTCGTCAAGCGTGCCAATGACACCGAATACGGTCTCGTCGCCTATGTGGTCACCGAAAACGGCGCCCGCCAGATGCGCCTTGCCCGCGCGCTGGAATACGGCATGGTGGCGGTCAACCGCGTCAAGATCACCGGCGGGCCGATCCCCTTTGGCGGCTGGAAACAGTCGGGCCTCGGCCGCGAGGGTTCACGCCACGGCATGGAGGCCTTTACCGAACTCAAATATCTCTGCATCGACACGGCCGCCTGATCCCGGCGCCAAGGAACACATGAAAGGAAAGACCATGTCCGACAGACGCAACGAACTCACCGCCTGGGACCGCGACCACTTCTTCCACCCCTCCACCCATATGGGCATGCACGCGCGCGGCGAAACGCCGACGCGCGTCATAGGCGGCGGCGAAGGGGTCTATATTACCGACACCAACGGCAAGACGAGCCTCGATGCCTTCGCCGGCCTCTATTGCGTGAATGTCGGCTATGGTCGCCAGAAGATCGCCGATGCGATCGCCGAGCAGGCTAAAAACCTCGCCTATTATCACGCCTATGTCGGCCACGGCACGGAAGCCTCGATCACACTGTCCAAGATGATCATCGACCGCGCGCCAGAGGGCATGAGCCGCGTCTATTTCGGTCTTTCCGGCTCGGATGCCAACGAGACCAACATCAAGCTGATCTGGTACTACAACAACATTCTCGGCCGGCCGGAGAAGAAGAAGATCATCTCGCGTTGGCGCGGTTATCACGGCTCCGGCGTCATGACCGGCTCGCTGACCGGCCTTGCCCTCTTCCACAATGCCTTCGACCTGCCGCGTGCGCCGATCCTACACACCGAGGCGCCCTACTTCTTCCGCCGGCCGAATCGCTCCATGGACGAGGAACAGTTCTCGCAATACTGCGCCGACAAGCTGGAGGAGATGATCCTCGCCGAAGGTCCGGACACGGTTGCCGCCTTCATCGGCGAGCCGATCCTCGGCACCGGCGGCATCGTGCCGCCGCCGAAGGGTTATTGGCAGAAAATCCAGGCCGTGCTCGACAAATACGACATCCTGCTCGTCGCCGACGAGGTCGTCACCGGCTTTGGCCGTCTCGGCACGATGTTCGGCTCCGACCACTACGGCATGAAGCCGGCCCTCATCACCATCGCCAAGGGCCTCACCTCGGCCTACGCGCCGCTCTCCGGCACCATCGTCTCGGACAAGATGTGGGAAGTCCTGGTCAAGGGCTCGGATGAACTCGGCGCCATCGGCCATGGCTGGACCTACTCCTCGCACCCGATCTGCGCTGCTGCCGGCGTTGCCAATCTGGAACTCATCGACGAACTCGGCCTCGTCGAAAACGCCGGCTCTACCGGCGCTTACTTCCGCGCGGAACTGGCAAACGCCGTCGGCGATCACAAGCATGTCGGCGAAGTGCGTGGCGATGGCCTGATGGCGGCGATTGAATTCGTCGAGGACAAGGACGACCGCGTCTTCTTCGATCCGTCGAAAAAGATCGGCCCACAGGTTTCCGCCTCCCTTCTGGAACGCGGCGTGATCGGCCGTGCCATGCCGCAGGGCGATATCCTGGGCTTTGCGCCGCCGCTGTGCCTGACGCGGGAGGAAGCGGATATCGTCGTGAAGGCTGCGGCCGATGCCGTAAAGTCCATTCTCGGCTGAACCGGCTTGAAATGGGCGGGGCAGCGGCTAGGCTGTCCCGCCCTCCATTGAACTCCAAGCTCAAGATTGCCATGACATCCGCGAACGACCGTATCCTCCACGCCGTCGATCTGCATTTCGACGATCAGGTCCGTTTTCTCGAAACCCTGGTGCGGTTCAAGTCCTTGCGCAACGAGGAATCGGCGGCCCAGGACTTCATCGAGGCAGCGCTGAAGCAGCGCGGTTTCACCGTCAGCCGTTTCCGCACCGACGCCTCGAAAATCGGCCAGCACCCGGCCTTTTCACCTGCCACGGTGGATTACGACGCGAGTTGGAACGTCGTCGGCAGCAAACCCGCAGGGAGCGGCGGCGGACGGTCCCTCGCCTTCAATTCCCATATCGATATCGTTCCTGCCGGAAGCAGCCAGCGCTGGACCTCCCCACCCTTCGAACCCGTTCGCGATGGCGACTGGCTTTACGGCCGTGGAGCCGGCGACATGAAAGCCGGCCTCGTCGCCTCGATCTTCGCGCTCGACGCGATCGCCGCAGCCGGCCTGTCGCTGCGCGGTGATGTTCAGATACAGTCGGTCGTGGAAGAGGAAATCACCGGTAACGGTGCTGCAACGGCGTTTGCCCTTGGTTTTACCGCCGACGCGATCGTCAGCCCCGAGCCGACCGACGAGCAGCTCGTGCGCGCCAATGCCGGCGTGCTGAAATTCAGGCTGGAAACGAAGGGCCGCCCGGCCCATCCGCGCGAGCCGGAATCCGGCCAGAGCGCTATCGACCTCATGATCCGCCTGATTGGTCACCTCAGGACCCTGGAGCAGCAATGGATCGCAGAGCGGCAAGACAAGCGCTGGTTCAAGGACCTTGCAAATCCCGTTGCGCTGACGATCGGCACCATCGCCGGCGGCGACTGGATCGCCTCGATCCCCAGCGACTGCATCGCCGAAGGCCGGATCGGCTTCTACCCCGGCGAGAGCCCGAAAACCCGCGCGGCCGAATTCGAGGCCTTCGTGGAGCGGGTGCAGGCCGAGGACCCCGTCTTTGCCGGCGGGCAGCATGTGACGCTCACCTGGGCCGGCGTGATGCATGCCGGCTACGAACTGCCTGAAGACACCGCCGCCGAGGCGAGCCTGCGCAGCGCCCATGCCACCACCCATGCGGGCGAGGATTTGAACGCCTATGTCATGGCCTGCTATCTCGATGCCGCCGTGTTCTCGGTGCACGGCAACATCCCCTCGCTGGTCTACGGCCCCATTGCCGAAAACATCCACGGCATCGACGAACGCGTCAGCCTTGCCTCCTTGCGGCGCGTCACAAAGACACTCGCGCTCTTCGCCGCAGATTGGTGCGGGGTATCGACGATACGGCCTCGAACCTTGTTTCCGTCATCCACTTCCTTCGCGAGGCCTACGGGGCCGAGGAGGCCGACGAGAAGGTCATCCCGAACCCGGCCTTTCTGGCGAATGGCCATGACGGGCTGTCGCCCAAGACCCGGAAATATTTCACCGGACGCACGTTCAAGGGATTGGGCGGAAGCGCGGTCAGCCTTGCGGGCGGGCTGGCTTCCGGCGTAACGGCCGTCGATGTCGGCAGCATCCTGCGTGAGGGAAGCGCCGTTGGCACGACCGCCGCGCATCTGATCGGCATCAAGGCAGCCGGCAAGGGGTTCAAGAAGAGCGAGACGATCACCCGCTGGGTCGATGCGATGCTCAAGGCGAAAGTCGCCAAGATCGGCGTTCGTGGCGTGGGTCTGGCCGGTGCCGCCATTCCAATCCCCGCCGTCGGCCTTGCAACGAACATCGCAACCACCGTCGCCAAGCTCGGCATCAAGGTGACGCTGAGCAAGCTCGTCGCCCGCACGGCAATGGAGGTTCACTGGCGTGCCTACCAGGAAACCGTGATTGCCGGCGCGTTCGGCGCCACCGGCGGCCCCGTCGGCCCCGCTTCGGCGATGTTCCACGAGATCTTCACCAAGCGCAGCTTCACCCGCATCTTCGGCAAACATGACACCGCGGCCCTGATCAAGGAGCCCGCCGGCTGGATGGCGCTGAACGACAAGCTGATGCTGATGTAAGGCTTGCCGCGGCAAGCCCATCACGGTTGGCTTGCCGCTCACCGCTCCAAAGCCCAGCGCACCCTCATCATTGATGGCCGTGGCGACGCTGACCGGCTATGCCACGCCATTTGCGGTTTAGCGATTGGTGGATAGCGTGACTGAAATGAGCCAGGCTTGATACAAGAGGACCTTGCCGTGAAGAACGCGCAGGCCCTTACGCAACGCGCGCGCCACCTGGGCTGCGGGCGGCCACTTTGACGATGCCGTCCGCCAGGTGTAGACTGAAGTCGCATCGTTCGGAGCATCAGCCATGCATATTGGAGTGCTCATACTTGGTCTGGCAATAGCCGTGATCCCCACCTTGGCGGATGCCCACAATTGCAAATGCCGAAATCGCGGCGTCATGTTCGAGCTCGGCCAGACGTCCTGCCTGAAGGTCGATGGCGGTTCCTATCTCGCGCGCTGCGAGATGAAACTCAACGTCTCGTCCTGGACCAAGATCCAAGAAGAGTGCCCTGTCACGGAACGCATGCTACCGCGGGCTACGGTCGTCAAGTGATCACCTTGAGGTGACATGGCGAAGATGGGCCAGAGTGAGAATAATAGGTTATAGCACTCGCCTTGTTTTGATGACGTAGGTTAGGCTATGCCCTGGCATCCAGCCGCGCTCCTTCAAAACGTCCGATCATTGCGACGATCGATCCTGCGTCGGGCATCAGGCACGCGGCTGTTGCCAGTGCGTCGGCTATGGCGGCGGAAGGGGCAGAGACCGTGATCGAGCGCCATGTCGCGCTCGCGGGCATTCCGGTCGCAGGATCGAGGATATGCCCGTCTCTTCCGGCCTGATCGAAGGTCGTGCCCAGAGGGGCGGAGGTTGCCAGTGCGCGCTGGCGCAATGTCAGATGCTCTACGGTTTCCAGCCGTACGGGCCATTCGCCGCCCTCCGGCCGTCCCCCGAGAGCACGCAACTCACCGGTGTCGATCAGGATGTCGGTCAGGCCCTCAGCCTCCAGAAGCACGGCAACCCGGTCGGCGACATAGCCCTGACCGATCCCGTTCAGCGTCAGCGCCATGCCTGGCTGTAGGGTGATCGCCGCGGCATCGAGTTTCACCTTTTCCCAGCCGGTCTTGCGCCGCGCCTCATCGATGGCCCGCGCATCGGGTCGAACGCTATTTGCGGCGGACTCTGCCCAGAGCGCCCAGAGCGGCTGCACGGTCGGATCGAACCGCCCACCGCTCGCCCGCTGCACGGCGCCGGCAAGTGACAGGCATTCAAGCAGTTCAAAGGGCGGGGCGTCGAGATGACCCTCGCGGTTCAGCCGCGAAAGCGCGCTTTGCGGCCGGTAGAGGCTGAGAATGTTTTCCAACCTGTCGATCTCGGCCATGACGCGGGCCGTGATGGCTTCGGCCTCGGGGTGGTCGAGCCTGATCGAGGCGCGCGCGCCGAGAGCCTGACCGGTCCAGTGCCGGGCGGCTCCCGCCCTGGCGCGGGTAGTAGTAGCGGGTAGAGCAGCCATAACGGCGGAAATGGCGATCAGGCGGCGTCTTGTCAGCATCATGGGTCAACCTCCGGCTGGATTGGGCAGGGCGCGCAGACGGCCGAGATAGTCATCGTCGTCAGGTCCATCGTCCGTGTCGGTTTCCACCGGGGTCAGGACCATGGCATCGGTAATGTCGCTAAGCGCCAACACATGGCCGCCCTCGGCTTGGGCAAAGGCCGCAGCCCCCTCCCGATTGAAAAAGGGCACGGTCTCGGGTGCGCCCATGCCTCCTCGTCGGGCGGAACCGACGACATAGAAGGCCAGGTCGGCGGCAATCCAGTTGCCGTCGCCAGGCCGATCCCACGTTGCCCCCGCGGTTCCCATGTCATTGACATAGACGGCGAGGATCGGCGCGACCTGCTCGGGCCCGCGCATATAGGCGATGGCGTCGCGCACCTGGCTGAAGAACAGCGGCGCGGGATTGCCTTCGAGGAAGACCTGGGCCTTGGGGCCGGGATGCTCCAGAAGGTTCATCTGGCAATGGTGGCCGAGGGTCTCGGGTGTCATGTCCTGTGGCGTGGTATTGTGGGCCACGTCTTCCTTGCAGGCGGACAGCAGCGCGAGCATTGCCACAAGCAGCACGGGGCGAAGGCGAATTCTCATGGCGTCACCTTCCGGAAGGCCGCGACGGCAAGCGCGATGGCGGCAAGCGGCCAGAGAAGGAGCGAGGCTGCCGATTGCCACAGGGGGATTGCGCCCGCCGCCCCGCCGATGCCGCCGGCAACGGCGACAGCTTCCGCTGCCGAAAGATTGAAGACGCGGAAGGCGTCGGCCGGATTGGCGAGCAGCGCCACGGGCAAGGCCTGCGTCGTGAAAGCCCCGCCCCCGTCCGTGACGATCAGCGCCAGCAACGCGAGGTCGTAGAGCACCACGGCCACCAGCCAAAGGGCGATGGCCAGCCCTGCCGCCCCGGAGGGTCGCCGCGCCAGCGCGGAGAGCGCATAGCCCGCACCGAGGAAGGTTGCCCCCAGCAAGACCGAAGACCAGATCAACCGCCACAGCGAGCCAAGCCCCGCGATCGCGCCGGTATCGGACCAGATGGCCACCAGTGCTGCCGCGCCATAGCCGAGCGTCACAGCAAGGCCGAGGATCGCCAGATGCGCCAACAGTTTTCCGAGCAGGATCTGCAGGCGCGAAACGGGATAGGTGAGCAGAAGCGGCAGCGTGCCGCGCTCCACCTCGCCCGCCACCGCGTCGAAACTCATCAGCAATGCCAGGAGCGGCACGAGATAGACCGCAAGCGAGGTCAGGGACGCAACCGTCACCGAGAGCCGGTCCACGCCGACATCGCCCGTCGGGGCGGAGCCGGCAGCGGCCAGAACCAGCGCGAACAGCACCATCATGCCGGTGGCGATGGAGACCCAGCGATTGCGGAAGGCGATGCGGAATTCGCTCATCGCGGTGGCGAGGATGCGGTTCATTGCCCGTCCCTCCGGCTGAAATGGCTGTAGATGTCCTCAAGGCTGGGCGGGATCACATCGAGATCGGCAATCTCTTCCCCAAGCGCTGCAATACGGGCGAGGAGCGGCAGTTTTTCCGCCTGCGAACAGGAAAGGCGCAAAAGACCGTCGTCCCCTAGCCCGCCTTCGGGAAAAGCTGCCGCCAGCGATGCCGCATGGCCGGGCGTGGGGCGAACCGAGAAGGCGACCGGCAGTGCGGCCCGGGTGCGCAAATCCGCAAGCGTGCCTTCCGCCACCAGGTCCCCACCGGAAAGAATGAGGATGCGGTCGGTGCGGGCCTCCACCTCGGTCAGTACGTGGGAGGAGAGGAGGATCGCCGTTCCCTCGGCGGAAAGGCCGTCGAGCAGATCGTAAAAATCGCGTCGCGAAACCGGGTCGAGGCCCGAGGTCGGCTCGTCCAGCACCAGCAGGCGCGGGCGGCCGATCAGCGTCTGAGCGAGGCCCACACGCTGGCGCATGCCCTTGGAATAGGTGCCGATCCGACGCCGAGCGGCGTGGGTCAGCCCCACACGGGACAGGAGTTCCATGGCCTGGCGCGGGTTTTCGCCGCGCAGGGCCAGATAGTGGCGCAGCTGCTCTTCCCCTGTGAGGGCGGGATGGAAGGCGACGTTTTCCGGCAAATAGGCAACCTGCGCCCGCGCGGACGCCGAGCCCGGAGGCGCGCCGCAAACCGACACCTCGCCGCCATCGAAGGGAATGAGGCCGAGGACGATCTTCATCATCGTCGATTTGCCTGCGCCGTTATGGCCGAGCAGCGCTGCGCGTTTTCCCGGCTCCAGCGTCAGCGAAACCTGCTTCAGCGCCTCGACGGTCTGAAACCGCTTAGTGAGCCGAGAGATTGTCAGGGTCGGTGTCATCATAATTTCCTTCGGCCCAGCGACCGGCGGCCTCGGCTTCGTAGCCAAGGATTTCGGGCGGGACGGATATGGTCAGGGGGCGCATCAGCGGCGCGCTGTCGCGCACGCCTCCGGGCAGCGTTGCGGGAAAGTCCCGCTGGCTCCAGCGTACGAGTTGCACGGCGGGCGAGCCGATCAGCAGGCTCGCCGCCGGTTGCGACCAGAGGATCTGGTCCATCAGGTCGTTGGGGCGGTAGAAACTGTCGGCGATGCCATCGGCATTGAGGTCGAAGGCCGGATGGTCGGACCAGAAATTGCCCCGGCCCTCATGGCTCCATTCTATGTTGCGGGTGCCGACATATTTCACCTGCTCGCGGTTGGCGATGAAGGCATTGCCGGTCAGCACGTTCTTCTCCGAGCCGGCGGTGAAGTGAATGCCGATACCGCAATTCTCGAAACGGTTGTCCCAGATGAGGTTCTTGTGGGCGTTATAGATGAAGAAACATTTCTTCGTGCCGCCCCGCACCAGGTTGCCGGTGACGTCGGCATTGTTGGCATAGTTCAGCATCAGCCCGTGTTCACGGTCGCCAAGGCTGAGATTGTTCAGGATCTTCGCCCGGTTGGAGAACATGATGGCGAAACCGAGATGGTTTCCAACCGAGACATTGCCGGAAACCTCGGTATTTCGGGTGTACATGAAATGCACGGCAAAGCGCAGGTCGCGCATGATGTTGCCGCGATAGACACTGTCGGCGCTGGCGTTGGAGAAGATACCGTCGCGGCCGTAACGGATCAAATTGCCCTCAAGCCGCGTGCCGGGACTGTTCCAGACATAGATGCCGTTGCCGCGCTCGTTCATGCGCGGGCTGTTTGTTCCGACGATCTCGTTTTGCAGGACAGTGGCGTTTCGGCCGCCATGCACGTCGATGCCATGCATATTGCCCGTGACAAGCAGCTTTTCGATATGGACGCGGTCGGCGCCCTGAAGGATTTTAACGCCTGAATCGAGATCCTGGTTCACCCGCCCCGACCCGGTAACTGTAAAACCCGTCAACGTCACATCCGGCGCGGAAATCGTCATCACGCTGCCATGGCCCTCTCCGTCCACCACCGCCCCGCGGGGTCCGAGAATGGTGAGCGGACGGTCGACGGTGACGGGTCCGCGATAGGCCCCGTCGGTCAGTTTCAGCACATCGCCGGGGGCAGCCCCGGCGATGGCAGCCGCTAGGCTGCCCGTTCCCGGCACAACGGCGCGCTCCGCCGCCGCAAGCGGCGACGCGAGAAGAAGGCCGATCAGGAGAACGGGCAGACGCATCATCGGTCAGGCGCCCTTCGGTTCCACGAACATGCGACCGCGCATTTCCATGTGCAGGGCGTGGCAGAACCACTGGCAATAGTACCAGTAGACGCCGGGATTGGCGGCGACGAAGGTGACGGAACTCGTCTGCTGCGGGCCGACCTCCATCGCCACGCCATGGTTGCCCATGGTGAAACCGTGGGTCAGGTCGTCGATCTCATCGAGATTGGTGACGATCACCGTGATCTCGTCGCCTTCCTTCACCGTGAAGCTTTCCTGGCTGAAACTGGGCGCGACCGAGGTCAGGTAGACGCGGACCTTGTTGCCGTCGCGGATCACGGCATCGGTCCATTCGTCGATATTGACGCCATCGGCCTCGGCCTGCTTGCGCGTTTCGGCCCACAACGGATCGTTGCGGTCCCAGACGGAGCGGATGTTCGACAGGATCGAGGGGGCGACGGCAATCGCATCATGCGGCTCGGCGAAGGTCGGGCCATCATGCATCAGCACCATCTTGTCGCCGGAGATGTCGATTAGCTGGTCGTTTTCCGGCTTCAGCGGGCCGACGTTCAGGAAGCGGTCCTTGGAGAACTTGCACAGGCACACCAGCCAGTCGTTGGACGCATCCAGCGTCTCGCCCATGACCGTCTTCAGGTGGCCCGGCTGGTATTGAACGTCCAGCTTGTCCTTGATCGGGTTGATCTTCTCGCCGGCATAGGCGCGGATCGCCTCGTCGATGTTCCACTTCACCACCTGGCTGTCGAGGAAGAGCGAAGTATAGGCGTTGCCGCGTCCGTCGAAGGCGGTATGAAGCGGACCGAGGCCCAGTTCAGGCTCTGCCACCACGGCGCTGCGAGGCTCGGCATTGTCGTAGAACAGGGCATCGAACTTCGTCACGTCCAGCACAGTGACGGTGGGCGACAGCTTGCCGGCAACGCAGAGGTGCTTCTTGTCCGGCGCCATGTTGCAGCCATGGGGATTGTTGGCGATCGGAATGTAGCGGGTGAAGAGGGACTTGGCCTCCTTGCGCCCGTCCACCACCTTGACGCCGTTGATCTCCTCGTACTGGCCGGCCGCGATGGCCTTCTCGATCTCGGCGAGGTTGAAGACGACGATGTGGTCCATCTCGGACTTGGTCATCTCCTCCAGGGTCATGCCCATTTCGGAGTTGTAGCTGGTCGAAAATGCCCATTTGCCTTCGTAGTCGGCGTCGCAATTGTCGAGGTTGCCCGACACCTTCACCTGCCAGGCCACATCCCACTTGTCCGCATCGACAGCCGTGAAGATGTTCACATAGGTCGAGACATCCGTCATGGTCGAACCGTCATTGACCAGCGGCGCTTCGTCCTCACCGTTGCAGAACACGTAGTTCGACCGCGGCCATTTCTGCGGACGCATGCCGTGGATGCCCTTGGCGTTTGGAATTTCCAGGATGGCATCGGTCTTCATCACGTCGCAGCGCACCCGCGCCACACGGGTGTTGGCCTTGTCGTTCATGAACAGGTAGCGACCGTCATACTTGCCCTCGGTGAAGGACATGTGGACATGGTGAAGGTCGCCATTGTCATGGATCTGCTTGCCGTTGGCAGCAAGCTGCTTCCTGGTCTTTTCCGTCATCGAGCGCTGGTGAACGCGGAGCGATTCATTGGTCTGACCCCAGCCGGTGGCCGAGCAGCGGTTGAACACCGGCACCCGCATCAGTTCGCGCATGGAGGGGATGCCGAGAATGCGCATCTCACCGGTCTGCCCCGAAGACCAGAAGCCGTAATAGTCATCCAGCTTGCCGGGTGCGACCGACCCGTCAGCCCCGGTGGCGGCGCGCGCCGGCGTCGCCAGCCCCGCAGCGCCCAAGCCCAGTGCGGCAGGACCCATCGCCCCGGCCAGCACGGCGCTTCCTGCCGTGGCACTGAACAGCGCTCGGCGGCTCAATCCCTTGTTTTCCTTCGATTCCATGATCGGACTCCTGTTTATAAACCTGACTTCAATTAAACTTTGGCTGCGGTCTGGTGGACCGGGATACCGCCGGGACTCGCCGCGAGCTTTGCCCGTGACTTCATCTTCTTCATCACGACGGGGCAGATCGTTTCGGACTGGTAGAGCACCTGGCAGTGCAGGCAGTTGATGCATTCGTTCGGGTTGATCTCGCCGGTCCGATGAATGGCCTGCACCGGACACTGGTTGGAGCAGCTCTGGCAGGGGTTTCCGCATTCATGGTAGCGCTTGAGCCAGTCGAACATGCGCATGCGCGCGGGGATCGCCAACGCCGCACCCAGCGGGCAGAGGTAGCGGCAGTAGAACCGCTCGACGAAGAGCCCGGCGACCAGCAGTGCGACGGCATAGGCCACGAACGGCCAGGCGCGGATGAATTTCAGGATGATCGCGGTCTTGAAAGGCTCGATTTCGGCCAGATGTTCGGCCTGCTCGACGCTGACCAGCGACACCCCGAAAAGCCCAAGGAAGATCATGTATTTGATCGGCCACAGCCGCTCGTGCAGGCCCCAGGGCAGCGTCCACTGTGGAACATGCAGCTTGCGCGCGATCTGGTTGGTAAGTTCCTGCAGGGCGCCAAAGGGGCACAGCCAGCCGCAATAGGCGCCCCGCCCCCAGAACAGCAGCGCGGCGGCCAGGGAGAACCACAGGATGAAGGTCAGCGGGTCCAGCAGGAAGGCTTGCCAGCTGAAGCCGTTCACGAGACTGCCGAACAGCGCCATCAGGTTGACGACTGAAAGCTGTGCGTTGGCGTACCAGCCGAGGAAGACCAGCGTCACCACCAGGAAGCCCATGCGGAAAATATAGAAGCCGCGCGCGTTCCGAACCGCATAGGTCTGGAAGAAGAACACCCCGGTCAGCACCACGAGCATGACGCCCAGCACGACGATCTTCAGCGTCGAGTCGCTCCAGATGCGTTTCCACAGCTCCGCCTGCGCGGTTCCCTCGTCACGATCTGCGACAGCGGCGACGTCCTTTGCCGGCGGCTCAACGGCGCGCAGATATTTTTGTGGCAGCTGGTAAGCGAGATCGAATGTATGAAAGACCTTCTCGATCGGCCCGACCTCGCGTTGCGCCAGGAGTTGGATGCGGAAAGGTTTTGTCGGATCGAAGCCGAGGCCAGCGGGAATGCGGAACAGGTCCATCTCGTTGAATTCCGGCGCGCCGGCAAGCGCAATGGCGCCAAGACGACGATGGTCACGATCACGGAAGCGGACAGAAACATCATCCTGGATAAGCACGATGCGGTCGAAAATGCCGCCACGCACATAACCCGAGCCTTTGAAGGAGTAGAGCCCGCGCGCCATCACCGCGACGGCATTCTCGCCTTCGCCCAGCCATCCCTCAAGGTTGGACACCTCCGCCGAGCCGAGCAGCGCCTCGCCGATGGCGGGAACAGAGACCAGCGCCGTCTGCATCTCGATGAAGGTGGTTTGCGGCGCTTGCCCAATCGCGCGCTCGCGCGCTCGCTCGTCGGGATGTTCGGCGAAGGCAGCATTGACCTGCGCCACATCGAGCGACAGCCGGCGCAACGTTCCATCGCCCTCGGCCTCGGCCCAGTCCTGCGGCGAGGCCGCAGCGGGGTCGATCTCGAAACGCGGGCCGGCATTTTCCACGTCCGGGGCCAGTCCGCCAAGGCCGAGCGCACGCGCGACCTTCAGCCCCGAACGAACGATGGAGTCGTCGATTACCATCACCGTCACCGTCGCGCCGGAGATGATATCCACCTCATGCGCCGTGCCGCCGGACTTCGCCTCAGCGACGAGGTCGAGGCCAGCATAACCGGCAACCAGCGCCTTGATCTTCGCATCTGGAATGCCGATGAGAACGATGGGCTCGGAGTGTTTCACCAACCGGACGCTGACGATCCTCGCATCCTTGTCCACCGCCACGAGCGTATGGATCGGCTTGCCGGAATAGCCGGTCGTTCCCACAAAATCTGAAGTGATAAAGACCCAGGCGACCGTCTGGCCGCCCTTCAACACCGGGGCCACCGCCAGATCGTCACGCACCGGGCCGAAGCGCTCCGCGCCCGGCACGAGTTCCGAGGCCGTTGCCCCGGGCAAATACTCCTGCAACACCGTAGCCGCGCTGGCCGAGACCGCAACGCAAAGGCTGACGCAAAGCAGAAGGACAAGACGGAGGAGTTTCATTCCAGGGCGTTCCAGCAAATCGTTGCTGGACCATTGGAGCGTTCATGCAGGACGGTCGTTGACCTGCATCAAACAAGCAACGAATGCCCAATCAAACTCAGGTCTGAACAGAACCCGGCTACGCCAAGATATTCCGGTGGTATTGAAGGCACTCGAACCATCTACAACGTGGTTCAGCGCAGAGGGTATGGCCCCTAGCCGGCTTGCTTGCCAGGGATCCCAAAAGCAGGAGCACAAGGAAAGGCCGGCGCGGCTCAGCGCCGCCAGCGAATGCAGGCCGACCTCTTGAGCCAGACGTGTGCGGAGGAAGAAGAGACGTCTCAGTCCCGTGGGCAGGGCCAGGATGCCGGCGCGGTAAGACCTTTCGGAAGCTTGGTCTTGGCGTCGCCACAGGCAATATCGACCTGGGACTGGTCGAGACCGGCAGCGCCGGACAAATCCAGCCCCTCGATCCGGGTCAATAGCATGAACGCCCTTTCGAAGCCGAGCGTTCCCTTCACGCTTGCCTTGCTGAGATCGGCGCGCGACAGGTTCGCATAGGCAAAGGTCGCGCCCGAAAGGACCGCCTCGGCAAAGGTCGCGCGGCTGAGGTCCGCCTTCTCGAAACTTGCGTAACGCAGATCGGCACCATTGAACGTGGCGCGCTGAAGCTCGGCGGATGCAAACGAGGCTCCCTGCGCAACGACGTTCTGAAAGCCCGCCCGATAGGCCTCGACCCTTGCGAAATTCGCCTTGCCGAGACGCGCATCGGTGAACCAGGCCCGGATCAGGGTCGCCTTCTCCAGGTCGGCCGCGGTCAGATTCGTAGCGCGCATGTCGGTGAAGCTCAGATCGGCATCACGGAAATTCGCGCCGGCAAAATCGCTTCCGCTCAGCATCAGGTTCTTCTTGCTGCAGGCGCTCCAATCGACTTCCGGCGCGGGGTCAGCCCGGCAATCTGCGGCATTGGCATCACGGAGAGGAAGGCTCACGGCCATCATCAGAAATGCTGCAACGAAGCCCAAAAACACGCCCTTCTGCAGTCCGCTCACCGATGTAACTCCCGTTGCAAATGCTGTTTCCAATCTGACAGCTACTTAAATATGGCGATTAGGAGCCAAATGTCATCAGCCAACTCGCGGCGGCGGAAACATCAGGCGTTCATCTGCCCTGCGCCATAGGGTAGTCCGGGTCAGATGTTACCATCCGATGAACAACTGCAAAATGGCTACCAGACCGCACGCGCAACGATCCAACATCGAAGGCCGATCACAGATCATGGCTGACGAGACAAGGTTGCGCTGGAATTTCGGCTGCCTTTGATCCCGCTCGCAGCAATCGTCCTGTCACGCCCGTTCGCCTTGGCTTCAAGCAATGCGGCATCGGCTCGTGTTATCAGCGTTTCGATTGAACCGCCCGCCGGGAAGGCCGCCACTCCAACCGAAACGGAAACAGTGCCGAGGATCTGACCGGCATGGGAGAGGGCGGCGCTGCTGACCTTCTCGCGCAACGTGTCTGCAAGCGCTACCCCTTCTTCCTCCCCGAGGGAGGGCAAGAGAACAGTGAATTCCTCACCGCCGAAGCGAAACGCGCTGCCGACTGGGGCACAGGCTTCCCGAAGCGTTTGCCCGACAAACCGCATGACCAGATCTCCGGCATCGTGTCCGAACTGGTCATTGAAACGCTTGAAATAGTCTATGTCGATCATCAGGCAGACGAGCGGTTCCCCGCTCTCTTCCCTGATATGCTGCTGCAGCCGTTCATCCAGGAAACGGCGGTTGAAAAGGCCGGTGAGCGGGTCATGCACGGCGAGCGTGGTCAGCTTTTCCCGCAATTGAAGATTGGCGATCGCCAGGCCAACATTCTCGGCGATCAGTTCCAGATAGAGCCTCGGCCCCATCAATCCAAGTATCTCCTCCCCCTGCTCTTCGAGATATAGCAGCCCGATCATGTCGCCCTGCGCCGTCAACGGAACGCACAAGGTCGCGGCTTCGGGATGGTCGAGGTGCTGGCAGGGAACGTCGGCGCCGTTGACGCTGCTGTGATGTGAACGGCCACGGCGCATGCCCCAGCATGCGGCAGCAGGAAAATGCACCGCCGACTGCTTGGGATCGAGCCACGCGCCTGCGCGCACCAGGAACGTGTTGCCTTCCTTGAGAACGTACAAGCCGCCGGCAAGACCGGGAAATATCTGCGGGGCGAAGCGCACCACCACGTCGGTCATTTCCTCCTGGTTCTGACACGCCTGTACGCGGTGCATCATCTGCAGAATCAGGTCTTTCCTGTGCTGATCCGTCCGCCGCTCAGCATCGAGCCTCTCGCGCTCGATCAGGTTCGTCCGGAAGATTTCGATGGCCTCGTTCATCTCTCCGATCTCGTCACCCCGGCGCTCGGTCGGCACTTCCACGGTATAGTCCTGTTTGGCCAGCCTGTTCACGGTTCCCGCCATCCGCAGCAGCGGCATCGCCACCCTTCGCCTCAAGACGAAATAGAGCACGGCAACAAACAGTGCGCCCGTAACCGCAAGCATGATCTCGGCGACACGGCTCCACCAGTTGCTCCGTGCGCGTGCCGCTTCAAGCTCGGACGTCGCCCGCGTCGCGGTCAGATCGCGAAAATGGGCGACCGTTTGGAGAAGTGCATTCTGAACCCGCTCATGCTCCGCACCGAAGAGAATGTCCTGCGCTGCGAGCTTGTCTCCGCTCTGGAACCGTTCGATTGCGCTCGCCTCGATTTTGTCCAGCGCCTCTGCCCCGCTGACGATCTCCGCCAGCGCTTCGGCCTCGGCCGGCACAAGCGCCTGCGCGGCAAGTTTGGTTACGGCCTCCTCTCGGCGCCGCTCCCTCCCTTCTTCTACGTGAAACGCCTGCAGATGACGCTCTTCCCCCCGCATGACGTACAGCCTTGCTTCATCGCTCATGACCTCGGCACCCAGCGCCAGTTCTTCGGCCAGCGTGTCGAGCACGAGATGCTCCTCCACCGCGCTGCGCTCCTGAAGGGCGCTGCGTGACGACATGATGAACGCCCCGCCGGAGAGGGCGGTCAAAACGACGGTGATGCCATAGGCCCAGTTGGTGATCGTGGTGATTCTCATGCTCCCACTGTGCCAGCCGCTGCTTGAGGGAGGATTAAGGAAGGCAGCCTAGTATTTCGGTCTCCGGCGCTCTGCTCGCCGAACCTCTTCCGCGCAAGCACGGTTTCCCGGCTGCAGACGCTGATGCGCCTGCGTATTCCGAGCGCCCTGCCTTCCTTCTTCGCAGGCCTGCGCATTTCCAGTGGGCTTGCCCTGATCCGTCTCCCCTTGGGGAAATCCGATATTGTTGCTCACCGCCGGCTTTGACTTGCTTGGCCCTGGTAGGCGCGTCAGAATCCAGCGGCGATTTTAACCGGAACCCATGGATACATCATGCCCGGTCGCGAGAGGCCAACCGGACCTTGCACGCTTAGGCTCAAAGTCCGGTCAATCCCCGGGGCCGTAGTCGGGCATCTTGTAGATCGTATCCGACCGCTGCTGAATGTCCGGTGCGAAGACCTTCGTCATCCATTCCTCATCCTTAAAGTCCTCGATCGCGACCGATACGAGGTCTTCGCTGCAGCCCAACGACTCTGTTACAGCCTTGGTGAGCGCATCGGCGAGCGCCCTCTTCTGCTCTTCCGTGCGCCCCTCGACCATCTTGAGTATCACATGTGGCATTATTGTCTCCTCGTGGGACGTGTCTGTCGCGGAGGAAGATATGCGGCCTGAGGGCATGACAAAAGGCCTCATGATCAATCCTCTTCATCGTCGCACCGATAGTCCACACCCCCGCCCAATCGGGTGTGGCCGAGGTTTTACAAGCGCGCCGCACAAGCGAAGCGGTGAAAGCAACTCGGTCTGCGCCGTTGAGTTTGCAGTGCGGGGTAAGAAGCCGGTAGTCTTTCGCAACTACAGTCCAGCCGCACGTTTCAAGGACATGTCCATGCCAGAGCACCCTCGCCTTATCGACCTGAGCGCCGACACCGCGACACGGCCGTCCGAGGCCATGCGCCTGGCCATCTGCGCCGCGCCGGTGGGTGACGAGCAGCGGGGCGAGGATCCGACGACGCTGGCACTGGAGGAGCGCGTCGCCAACCTTCTCGGGCAGCAAAAGGCCTTGTTCCTGCCTTCCGGCACCATGGCGAACCAGATCGCCTTTATCGTGCACTGCCGACCGGGGGACGAGATCATCTGCGCGGAGAACGCCCATGTATTCGGCTCGGAGGGGGCGGGAGCCGCCGTGCTTGCCGGCGCACAGTTTCGGCCGCTCGACACGGCCACCGGCATCTTTACGGCCGAGGACGTCGCAAGCCGCCTGCGGGCGCCGCGCCACCGCTCGCCACGCAGCCGGGTCATCACCATCGAGCAGACCACCAATCGGGGCGGTGGCCGAATCTGGTCGGAAGATGCGATACGCGCGTTGAAGGGGCTGGCGCTGGAAAATGGGCTCGCGTTGCACATGGATGGGGCACGGTTGCTGAATGCGGCGGTGGCCACGGGCCTGCCGGCGGCGCGTTTCGCGGCACCCTGCGACAGCGTCTGGATCGATCTTTCCAAAGGGTTGGGATGCCCGGTCGGAGCGGTGCTGGCGGGATCCACCGGATTTATCGAGGAGGCGTTGGTCTGGAAGCACCGTTTGGGCGGAGCGATGCGGCAGTCCGGCATTCTTGCTGCTGCGGGTCTCTATGCGCTGGATCACAATGTCGAGCGACTTGCGGAGGATCATGACAATGCCTGGCGCCTTGCGGCAATCCTCGCAGCGGTGCCCGGACTTCAAGTGCAGCCGGGGGGCGCTGTCACCAACATTCTCTTTCTCGACCTCTTGGGGACGGGTGTTTCGGCAAGCGCGCTGGCGGAAGCGCTTGCCGGCGAGGCGATCCGCGTCAATGTCGAAGGCCAGCACCGCATCCGCATGGTCACCCACCTTGATGTCTCGGCCGACGACGTGGAGGTCGCTGGATGGGCAATCGTCGCGGCGCTGGCGCGCCTGCGGCCCGATCAATCGGGCGGTTGAGCCCGCCGCAGAAAGCGGAAGAGCACCGGCGCACCGAGGATGACCACGAGGATGCGGGTCAAGTGGTGCACGACGACGAAGCTAAGGTCTGCGCCGGAAACGAGCGCCAGCATCGACATTTCCGCCTGACCGCCGGGAATGAAGGACAGGAAGCCTTCGACGGGCGGGGCAAGGCCGGTCAGCGTCACCAGTTCCGTTACCGCGCCCGCAAGCGCCGCCAGGATCACCACGAAGGCGGCCCCGCCAGCGACCGTGTCACGCAACTCCCGCATGGTGACGCCGACATAGCTGACGCCGATGCCCATGCCGATGAGGAACTGGGCAGCCAGAAGTGCCTCGCGCGGCGGGCGCAGATGCAGGATGCCGGCGAGCGACAGGACGGCCGAAACGAGCAGAGGCCCGAGGATCGCCGCCCCGAAAAGACCGATCCGCTCGCCGCCCTTCCAGCCGACGAGGGCCGCGACGGCCATGATCACGAGTTCCGACACCGGCAGGTCGGAGGCCGGCGGGCCGATCGGATGGGTGAGGCCGACGCCGTAGATGTTGACGAGGATGATCGGTGCGACGACCATGATGACCATCAGCCGCGTGACGTGCACCAGCGACAATTGCCGGACATTCGCCCCCGCCTCCTGCCCGAAAATCGTCATGTCGGCCGCCCCGCCCGGCATGGCGGCATAGAAGGCAGTCACCGGATCAAAGCCGCAGACACGCCGGAAGAAGGGCACGCCGATCAGGCCGATCACCACGATATAGAGGGGAACCAGCGCTACCGAGGCCAGCATCGAGGGTAGCTCGGCCACAAGTGCTGGCGTGACCGATGTTCCGATCGCCACGCCGAGCACCGAACGCGCCGCGATTGAAACCTGCCCCAGGCCTGCAAGCGGAACGCCACATAACGCGACCACCAGCGACGCCACCATCGGGCCGAACAGGAACGGCAAAGGCAGATCCAGCAACAGGAAGATGGCAACGCCACCGGCCGAGATCAGGACGGTCATGCAGCGTCGCAGGAGCAGTGAGTGTTTCATGCCTCGCCCGTCACAAGCCTATTGCCGCCGAATGGGTCACCACCGGCGGACCGGCGAAATAGGGCGAGGCCAGCGCCCGCCATTTCTGGAACCCTTCCGAGGCGCGGAAGGTGACCGTGTGATCCTCGATCCGGCGCCATTTCACCAGAAGCCGATAGGTATCCGGCGTTTCGACAACCCGGTGCAGCGCCAGATCAAGGCAACCTTCCGCCGCCAGGAAATAGGGCCGCGCCGCCGCGACGGCCGCCTCGAAGCCTGCCGGATCGTTCACCGTGATCTCGGCGACCTCGATGACGGGGGACATGGAACCCTCCCTCATTTCGGTGCGTGGCCGTGTTCAGCGTCGATGGAGCGGCTTTCGCCGGTGGAGACCATGGTGCGGGTGGCATCGACCGTGGCGTAGGTCCAGAAGATGCGCATCGGCTTGTCAGAGGCGTTGATGAAGCGGTGCGGCACGTTGGCGGGGATCCACGTCGTGTCGTTGGTACCGAGGTGATGCTGCACGCCATCGATCTCGGCGATGGCCTCCCCCTCGATCACCATGACGCTTTCCTCGCAATTGTGGAAATGCACACCGATGGCGGCGCCCGGATCGAAGGCGGTAATGCCGTTGATCATGCTGGTCGAGCCGCAACGGCGGGTGACGAGTGGCGTGGTGCGCGCACCGCCACCGCGATCATTGGTCTTCAGTTCGTGCGGGCGCAGGATGGCAGGTTCGGACATTTGAGACCTCACTTGGCTGGACCGATCCAGACAGTCTTGATGTTGACGAATTCGCGGATGCCGTAGACGCCGAGCTCGCGTCCGTAGCCGGAACGCTTGATACCACCGAAAGGATAACGCGGATCGGAGGCGGTCATGCCGTTGATGAAGACGGCGCCTGCATCGATGCGGGAGGCGAGCGTGCGGCCGCGGGCGGTATCGCCCGTCCAGAGCGCGGCGCCGAGGCCGTATTCGCTGTCATTGGCCATGGCCACGGCCTCGTCGGCATCCTTCGCCCGGATGATGGCGGCGACCGGGCCAAAGGTTTCCTCGCGGAAGGCAGTCATGCCCGGCTTGACGTGGTCGAGCACGGTGGGCGGATAATAGAAGCCCTCGCCCTCGATCGGCTGGCCGCCGAGCTTCAGCTCCGCGCCCTCGGCCAGCGACCGCTCGACCTGCTCGTGCAGGCTGGTGCGCAGGTTTTCGCGGGCCATCGGGCCGATCTTCGTGTCCCGCTCCATCGGATCGCCGATTTTCAGCGCGGCAGCCTTCTCGACGAAGAGCGCGGTGAAGCGTTCGGCGACCGCCTCTTCAACGATGAAGCGCTTGGCGTTGACGCAGGACTGGCCGACATTGACATAGCGCGCCTTGACGGCGGTCTCCGCCGCAGCCTCCAGATCAGCATCGGCCAGCACGATGAACGGATCGGAGCCGCCGAGTTCAAGCACCTGCTTCTTCAGTGCCTTGCCCGCCTGCGATGCGACGATGGCGCCGACCTCGGTCGAGCCGGTCAGCGTGACGGCCGCAATCCGCGCGTCGACGATGAGACCGGCGACCTTGGATGTGTCGATGAGGAGCGTCGCCGTCAACCCCGCCGGGGCGCCTGCCACCTCCATCACCTCTTGCACGGCGAGCGCGCATTCCGGCACGTTGTTGGCATGTTTGAGGATCGCACCGTTGCCGGCGGCGAGCGCCGGGGCGGCAAAACGGAAATACTGCCAGAACGGATAGTTCCACGGCATGATCGCCAGCACGACGCCGAGCGGCTCGAAGGCAACGACACTCTCCGTGGCATTCGAGGGTACGGGCTCATCGGCGAGATAGAGCGGCGCATGTTCGGCGTAGAAATCGCAGTTATAGGCGCATTTCTCGATTTCGGCCTCGGCCTCGGCGAGCGGCTTGCCCATTTCCCGCACGATCATTTCGCCATAGCGCGCCTTGCCGGCGCGTAGTGCTGCCGCCATGCGGGTGAGCAAGGCCACTCTTTCGCCGACCGGCACCAGCCGCCAGGCGCGTTGCGCCTGGCTCGCGGCTTCCAGAGCGGCTTCGATAGCGGGATCGTCCTGTAGTTCAAAGCTGCAAATGGGGCGTCCGGTGGCGGGATTGACGGAGGTGATCGCGGTCATGGAAGAACCTTTTCGGAAAGGAGCCGCTTCCAGCCCGGCAGGAACGCTGCGCTGGTCGATGTTGCGGCGGACGGGACATATTCAAAGCCGACCGCGCCTGCATAACCCGCCGCCGTCAGGGCGGAGAGAAGGCGGTCGAAGGGCAATGTACCGGTTCCCGGCTCATGGCGGCCGGGGTGGTCGGCAATATGGACATGGCCGATACGGCGGGCATTCTGCGTCGCCCAGAGGGCGGGATCCTCGCCAAGCGTGGCGGCATGGTAGGTATCGAAAAGAAGGTCGAAGCGGCCATGAAACTGATCCTGCAGTTCCGCCGCGAGGGAAAGGCTGCCCATGTAGTAGCCGGGAATGGTGATCGCCTCGACGAGAACGCGCACACCGCTCCCCTCCGCCCGGTTCAAAGCCCAGGAGAGATTGAAGCGATAGGTCTCGCCGGCATCCAGGACGCCGCCCTTCGGCACGCCCGCCATGGGATGAACGAAGGGGCAGCCGATGGCTTGCGCGTAATCGAGCGCCCGGTCGAAGCCGGCGCGGAACTCCGCCTCGCGGCCCAGCAGTGCGGCAAGACCTTTTTCCCCCTTCGCCGCATCGCCCATGCCGGAGGTGACCTGCGAGAAGGTAAGGCCGAGATCGGCAAGGCGGGCTCGCATATCGGCGGCGGGCACGCTCCAGGGCTCGGGATGCTCGATCGCGGTAAAGCCATCGCGCGCGGCCGCGGCCGGCCGCGCGGCGAGCGGCAGTTCGGTATAGAGATAGCCGATATGCGCGGAGAAGCGGTTCATCAGTCCGTCCCGAACGGCGCTGTGCGACCGTCGGGGAAGGCGACCCCGGCGCCGGCGCCTTCGGCGGTAAGGTCCGCGACGACATTGTCTGTGATCGGGATGCCGGTGCGGCGGCGCTCGTCCTCGCGGCGCTGTTCCGGCTCGCCAGGCATCATGATTTCGTCCACACCCGCCGCGCGCGGAAGAACCTTGATGCGCTCGTAGAACTCATCCATGCGTGCAGCAAAATCGCTCATCGAGAGGAAGAGGTCGGGTTTGATGGCGAAAAACAGGTGGCCGACATTCTGTGGTTCGGAATGGTCGAAGTAGAGGCTTTTTACGTCTCCGCCGAAATTCGCGCCGGTCAGCACGCCGGACATCAGGTCCATCAGCGTCGCCAGCACAGAACCCTTGACGCCGCCGAAGGGCAGGCAGACGCCCTCGAAGGCCTTGGCGGCGTCTGTGGTGGGGTTGCCGTCGACATCCAGCGCCAGCCCTTCGGCAATGGGATCACCCTTCATCGCCGCCAGCCGGATTTTTCCGCGCGCGATCACCGTCATCGCCATGTCCATCACATAGGGCGGGTGTTTGCCGCCTGGAATGCCGGCGGCGATGGGACTTGCGCCGAGGAATGTCGTGCGCCCGCCCCACATCGGAATGGCGGGCGAGGAGTTGGTGAAGATCATCGAGATGAAACCGCGCTCGATGGCGCGCAGTGCATAACACGCCCCCATGCCGAAATGCGTGGAGCGGTTGACGCCGGCAAGGCCGATGCCCATCTCGCCGGCGATGTCGCAAGCAGCGTTCATGGCAATGTTGGAGGCGATGAAGCCCATGCCGTTGTCGCCATCGACCGCGGCGACGGCGCCCGCGACCTTCGTCACCTTGACGTCGGGACGCGGATTGACGAGACCGCGCTTCAACCGCTCCAGATACATCGGGATGCGGCTGACCCCGTGGCTGTCGACGCCGCGTAGGTTCGCCTTGACGAGGTCTCCGGCGATCAGGTCCGCGTCCGCGCGGCTCATGCCGACCGAGAGGAACATGGCGGCGGCATATCGGGTCAGGTCTTCGGCTTGGAAATAAAGCGTTTCGGCCATGGCGGGCTCCCGGAGGGTTGAGTTTTCCCGCCCGGCCGCAGGGGGTGCGGCCGGTCAGGTATCAGCATGGATGAATGGCGCCGTCAGACGCCGGCAGTTTCGTCGGGCATGTTGATCTTACGCGTGCGCCGCCAGTGCAGCATCGCCGGCACGATCAGGATCAGCGCCGAGACGGCGACCAGCACGGCCGAGAGCGGGGTGGAGACGAAGACCATCGGATCCCCCTGCCCTACGGCAAGCGCCCGGCGCATCTGCACTTCCGCCATCGGCCCAAGGATGAGGCCGATCAGCACGGGCGCGATCGGAAAATCGTAGACGCGCATCGTGTAGCCGAGCAGGCCGACGCCGAACATCATGGCAAGATCCACCCAGGAATTCGACACACCCCAGATGCCGACCAGCGAGAAGATCAGGATGCCGGCATAAAGGTAGGGGCGCGGGATGAACAGGAGGCGCACCCACAGCCCCGCCAGTGGCAGGTTGAGGATGAGCAGCATCAGATTGCCGACATAGAGCGAGGCGATGAGGCCCCAGACGAGGTCGGCCGAATTGATGAACAGCATCGGCCCCGGCTGTAGGCCGTAGTTCTGGAAGGCGGCGAGCAGGATGGCGGCGGTGGCAGAGGTCGGCAGGCCGAGCGTCAGCAACGGCACCAGCACCCCGGCGGCGGCGGCGTTGTTCGCAGCCTCCGGGCCGGCCACACCCTCGATGGCGCCATGGCCGAATTCTTCGGGGTGCTTGGTCAGGTTGCGCTCGACCGTATAGGACAGGAAGGTCGGGATTTCCGCGCCGCCCGCCGGCAGCGCGCCGATCGGAAAGCCGAAAAGCGTGCCGCGCAGCCATGGCTTCCAGGAGCGCTTCCAGTCGTCCTTGGTCATCCAGATGCCGCCGGCCAGCGGATTGAGGTTCGGCTTGTGCATGCCGAAGCGGCTGGCGACATAGAGCGTCTCGCCAATGGCGAACAGCGAGACGAGCACGACCGTCATCTCGACGCCGTCCATCAGGTCCGGCACGCCGAAGGTCAACCGCTGCAGGCCGGTCTGCTTGTCGATACCGACCACGCCGAGCGACAGGCCGAGGAACAGCGCAATGAAGCCGCGCACCTTGGACGTTCCCATCACCACCGAAACCGACAGGAAGGCGAGCAGCATCAGGGCGAAATAGTCCTGCGGCTTGAAGATGAAGGCAAGTTCGGCGATCGGCGGCGCGAGGAAGGTAATGCCCAGCGTGCCGATCGTACCGGCGACGAAGGAGCCGATGGCCGCCGTGCAGAGCGCAGCTGCGCCACGGCCGTTGCGGGCCATCTTGTTGCCCTCGAGCGCGGTCATCATCGATCCGCTCTCGCCCGGCGTGTTGAGCAGGATCGAGGTGGTTGAGCCGCCATACATGGCGCCGTAGAAAATGCCAGCGAACATGATGAAGGCCGCCGTCGGTTCGATATAGACGGTGACGGGCAGGAGCAGCGCGATGGTTAGCGCCGGTCCGATGCCGGGCAGCACGCCGATGGCAGTTCCGAGGAACGTGCCGACGAAGCACCATAGGAGGTTCTGCGGCTGCAGCGCGACGGAAAAACCGTTCATCAAGCCGGTAATCGCGTCCATTCTACACCCCCATCATCGGAAGAAGACCGCCGAGCTGGACACCCAGCTTGCGGAAGAGCCACCAGCACAACAGCGCAAAGCCGAGGCCGATAACGATATCCAGGTGCCAGCGGCGCGATTTGAACGCCGCCGCGATCAGCACGAAACAGCCGGTGCAGGTGACGACGAAGCCAAGCGGCTTCATCGTCAGCATCGGCAAGGCACAGGCCAAAGCGACGAGACCAAGCGCCTTGTAGGAGACGTGGTGGTCCTCGCTCACATCCTCGGCGCTCTGCTCCTCGAACGAAACGCCCCGGCGGATCTGCAGCGCCAGCATCAAGCCCAGCAGGACCAGACCGAACCCGACGGCCGAGGGCATGAAGCCCGGGCCGACATGGGCGTACTGGTCGAACTGGGGCAATTCCGCGGCCTTCCAGAGAACGACGGCTCCCCAGCCGACCGTTGCCGCCGCAATCCAATAGGGGCGTTCCGTCATGTCAGTCATCCTTTCCAGACACGCGGCGCGTTACTTGACGAGGCCGGATTCTTTCAGGATTGCACCGATACGGACCTTTTCGTCATTGAGGAACGTGACGAAATCGTCGCCCGCAAGGTAGGCATCTTCCCAGCCCTGCTTGGCAAGAATGTCTTTCCAGGCAGCGCTGTCATGCATCTTGGCGAAGCGGTCCAGCCACACCTTGCGGCCGTCTGCCGACATGTCCGGTGCACCGACGAGGCCGCGCCAGTTGCCGACAACGACGTTGAGGCCGGATTCCTTGAGGCTCGGCGCATCGATGCCTTCGAAACGGCCCTCGGACGTGACCGCAATGATGCGGATGCGGCCGGCATCGGCCATCGGCTTGAATTCCGAGACGCCCGACACGGCAACCGTCACGGCACCGCCGCCGAGGGCAGTGACGACTTCCGCGCCGCTGTCATAGGGAATGTAGTTCAGCTTGGCCGGTTCCAGGCCGCTTTCCTTGGCGATCAGCGCCATCACGATATGGTCCACGCCGCCGGCCGAGCCGCCGCCGATCGACACCGCGCCGATGTCCGCCTTCATCGCCTTGACGAG
This sequence comes from Sinorhizobium sp. RAC02, assembly GCF_001713395.1. Taxonomy (NCBI): domain Bacteria; kingdom Pseudomonadati; phylum Pseudomonadota; class Alphaproteobacteria; order Hyphomicrobiales; family Rhizobiaceae; genus Sinorhizobium; species Sinorhizobium sp. RAC02. The sequence goes on from NZ_CP016452.1 coordinate 1,688,347, forward strand.
ATCGTCCACGGTCTTGATCGGCGAGTCTGTCGCCACTGCGACAACGCCCGTATCGTTGGTGAGGCGCACCAGCGGCGTCACGTCGTCCAGCGTGACAGGCGAGGAATTGAGCAGGATGCCCCCCACCATGATGACGCCCATCGACATGACGGCATTGTCGTTGCCGCGGTTGGCACCGACGAATTCTGCAAGGCCGATCGTGCCGCCAGCACCGCCCTTGTTGGTGTAGGTCGCGCCGTCGGCGAAGATGCCTTCCTTCGACATGGCTTCGAACGGCAGGCGCGCCATGGCGTCATAACCGCCGCCAGCGCCACCCGGCGCCATGACCACTGCCGGGTCGGCAAGGGCCGGCGCTGCGGCCGAAAGCGAAAACGCCAATGCTGCGGCAAAAACTGCTTTTATCATAATTTCCTCCCAAAAAGTCCGGGCCGAAAGCCCTGATGCTGCCTATCCGGCAACACAGACACCGGCCTCCTTGCCGTTGTCTTAATGAGATACTTACGACAATACAGCCCTTTGCGCAACACCCTTGTTGTCGGCTTGGACGATGAGGAAACCACAAAAAAACCGCCCCCTGCACCAGACAGAGGGCAGCGCAAAACCAAGGCTTGCGGCAGAACAATCAATCGATCTGCAACTCCTCCAGAAGGCAGGCCCAGCCGGCTCCGTGCATGTCGCGGTCGGCCCGCGTGCCCTGCACGACGGGGCGCGGCACGGAGAATTTCACTACGTTCAGTGCGGGAATGTCGAAGCGCTTGAGCAATTGCTGCTCGACGCCGAAGAGCCGTGCCACGGTGGCGTCCTTCAACCCCTCGCGCACCCGCGTATAGGTCGTCGGATCGTCGCAGAAGACGTCGACCGTCAGCCAGAACGGCCCGGCATTCTTGGAGCGTACCTTGCTGACGAGGCTTCCCAGTTCAGGCATGTCCCACCTCATGGGTTTCGAGCACGAAAGCCGACAGCGGATCGTCCAGCTCCATCACATGGTTAAGGCAGAACTCGTAGAGCGCGCCACGCTGCATTTCAGCGGGCGAGAAGGGAAAGGCGAAGGTCGGCATCGGCTCGTCCTCGGTCAGGGGATGGTGCAGGAGATAGGGATTGAGGATTTTTCCGGCCTCGGCCGCCTGTTCGGCGGTCGGGCAGGTCAGGATGCCCAGGATGCCCACCTCGACCGGCACGTCGCGGCGGTTTTCCAGCGCGCCGAGCGTCGCATCCATGCCGATCAGCCGGATCTCGACGTTGAAGGTATCGGCAGAAAGGCTCATGCGGGCGACGATCTTGTCGCGCACCTTCGCCTCCATATCCGCCGCCCATTCGCGGACATGCTGGACATAGCGACGCTCGCGCACGACGGCGAGGCCGACGGTCTGGTAGCCGACGACGCGCGCGCCCTCAAGCTTCACCGTGTAGCGGCCCGGAACCCATTTCGAGCCCTCGACACGCACCCGGCGGCCATCGAGCGCTTCATAGTCGGACCGCGTCACGTCGAGATGACCGCCCGGTTCGTGCAGGATGAACGGGTCGGAGTTTTCGTAGAGCATATGAGCCGAAACGGTATAGGGCGTGGCGGCGGCATCCGCGGCCATCGGCTCGATGGTAAAGCCCGTGGCGTCGAAGTCGATCTGGATCACGCCGGAATTCGGCTGCGTGGTGGCCAGCGCACCGCATTCGCCGACCTTGGCGCCATGCCAGGCGGCCCCGGCATGATCGCCGCGCACAACCGGAAGGGCGGCGATGATCGCCGTATCGGTGGTGCGCCCGGCGATCACGATGTCCGCCCCGGTGGCAAGCGCGGCCGCGACCTGCTCGATGCCCGCGAGCGCGACGATGTTGGTGCAGTCGTCGACGATGGCCTCGCAGATGTCGGGTGCTGCCGGCAAGGCGTGCAGGCGACCGCCGCCGAGCGCAGCCTTCACCCGATCCTTCGGCTGGCCGGATTTCAGCGTCGCGACCTTGACCTTCATGCCCTCTTCGAGGGCGATCTCGCGGGTGATGTCGAACAGCCAGTCCACCGCCGCATCGGCGCCGCAGGTGCCGGCCGTGCCGATGACCAGCGGCACCCCGGCTTTCGCACGCGCCTGCATCAACTCGCGCCATTCCACCTTGGTCGAGGCGCGGGAATATTTCGAGACGCCCCGCCCGAGATAGGACGGGCCGCTATCCGTCGAGCCGCCGTCGATGGCGATGATATCGGGACGGTTGGCCACGCCGCGCTCCAGCGCCTCGCGGTCATAGCCCAATCCCAGCGCCCCTGCGGGTACGAGAACGCGTGTCATGTGTCACCTCCTTGGTTTGGCTCGCTCGCGGAGCCACCGGAAAACATTTCAGCGCGGGCCTTGCGCAGCTTGGCCTTGCCAAGATGGTCCTGCATCAAGCTGGCCGCCCTGTCGAAATCGCTGGCATCCAGCGCATCCAGGATGGCAAGGTGCTCGGCATTCTGGCCCCGCACCTGCGCCGCGTTCAGCGTCTGCCGGTATTCGATCAGACGCCGAAGCTGGTTGAGTTTCTGCACTGTGGTCAGCAGGAACCTGTTGCCGGACAACGTCGCCAGCCCCTCGTGAAAGGCCGAATTCGCCTCGAACAGTTCCATCTGGCTGAGGCGCTCCCACCCCCCGTCGGCAATGATTTCCTGCCGCCGGCGCAGGTCTGCCAGCACGACCGGGTCGGATCGGAATTCCGGCGAGCGTATGCCGTGCACCTCGATCACCTGGCGTAGATCATAACATTCGCGATAGGCCTCGACGGAATCGATCAGCACGGCGAATGTCCAGCCCCTGCCCTCGTTGCGCTCGATCCAGCCCTCGCCGGAAATGCGGGTCAGGATGCGTCGCAGGGCCAGCCGCGACGCGCCGTAGCGCCGCATCAGGTCCGTCTCGCTGACCCTGTCCGGCAAGCGGCGCGACAGGCGGTCGTCGGCGATGCGTAGGTAGGTCGCCTCATCCGACGTGTCATCGGCGGCCGGCAAAGGATCGGCGGCGATGCGGTGGGGATCGAGCAGATAGAACCCCTTGTTGGGAACCCGCTCGACGATGCCTTGATCGGCCAGCAGGCCGAGCGCCGAGCGGATCGGCGGACGCGAGGTGCCGAACAGGGTCTGGAGGCTGGCTTCCGTCAGATGCTGTCCCTGTTCCATGGCCGATGTCCTGATATGGCGGACAATCTTGTCCGCCAGCGAGCGATGAAGTTCGTTCATTTTCAACCCCGGAATGGTATTAAGCGCGTATATACGACAATCCGGTTTCAATCAATTATTGCGGGCCTCCCTCGCCGAGTGCGACCGCGCCCGCGATGCGGGTTGCGAACGCGGCGGTTCCGAGCGGGCCGGCGAGGTCTGCGGTACGGCTGGCCGGGTCAGCCAGCGCAGCTTCCACCGCGACTTCGATCCCCCGGGCGGCACTGGCGAATTGCGGAGCGGCGTGACGCTCGGCCAACCAGTCCAGCAGCATAGCCGCCGAGAGGATAAGCGAAGTCGGATTCGCTTTGTCCAAACCGGCGATATCCGGTGCGGAGCCATGCTGGGCCTGCGCCACGCAGATGTCGTCGCCCTGGTTGAGCGAACCACCGAGGCCAAGACTGCCGGACAGTTCGGACGCCTCGTCCGACAGGATATCGCCGAACATGTTGGTTGTGACGAGGACATCGAATCGGTCGGGCTGGCGTATCAGAAGCGCCGCCGCGGCATCGACGATCAATTCCTCCAGAACCACATCCGGGAAGGCCGTTGCCACCTTGCGCACTTCGCGCAGGAAAAGCCCATCCGAGAGTTTTAGCACATTGGCTTTGTGGACCGCCGTCACCTTGCGCCGCCGCGTCGCCGCCAACCGGAACGCCGCCTCGGCTATCCGTCGGCAGGCCGCCGCAGAAATCTTGCGCATGGACAAAGCAAGGTCCGGGTCCGGCATGAACTCGCCGCTGCCCGCAAACATGTTCCGGTCGGAATAAAACCCTTCGGTGTTTTCCCGCACGATCACGAGATCCATCGGCTTCTTCAGGATCGACAGATCCGGGCGCGAACGACAGGGGCGGACATTGGCATAGAGATTGAACTTCGTCCGCAGTTCGCCGGACGGATTGATTCCGCCCTTTTCAATCGGCGGATATTCGTAATGCGAAACCGGGCCGAGGATGACACCCTCGACCTGCGGAATGCGCCGCATGATCGGGTCCGGCAAGGTCGTGCCATGCTCCGCCAGCGCCTTCAGGCCGATATCTGCGCTTTCGATCCGCAGCCCAAGACCATACCGCCGGTCGGCAGCCTCAAGAACCTCAATGGTCGCTGCGGTGATTTCAGGGCCGATCCCGTCACCTGGCAGGGCCAATATGCGCACTTGTAACCCTCCTCGATCGAGCCAACACACATGGTGTTTTGAAAGTACAAAATCCCACTAATCCGAATCCTGGCACTATGCAAGCACAAAAAACCACAGCTTGGCGAACCACGCAAAAAATGCGAGAAGACCCGCAGCCACGAAGGAGCGGACATGACCCAGATCGCCAGCACCCTAGCCCAGCAGATCGCCAGGCTTGTGCATGCAGAGCGGCTGGCACCCGGCGACGCACTGACAGAGCGTAGCCTTGCCGAACGCTTCCTCGTCTCGCGCTCGCCGATCCGCACGGCGCTCCGCGAGTTGCAGCGCGCGGGCGTGCTGTCGCCGGCTGAAAGAGGCGGTTTCGAGGTCGCTGATCCCGGAGCGGCAGAGGCTTTTGCCGCAAGCGAGTCGGGCTCCGACGGCAGCGAGGAGACATATCTGGCGATCGCCCGCGACCGATTGGCCGGAGCGATCCCCGACAGGATCAGCGAAAATGAACTGCTGCGCCGCTACGGCGTCACGCGCCCTCGCTTGCAGGCCCTGCTCCGGCGCATGTCGGAAGAAGGCTGGGCCGAGCGCCTGCCCGGGCATGGCTGGCGGTTCCTGCCGGTCCTGACCTCGATGGAGACCTATCGGCAGAGCTACAGCTTCCGCCAGGCGATCGAGCCCGCCGCTATCCTGGAGCCGGGCTTCATGCTGGACAGGCCTGTCCTCGAGCGGCACCTTGAGCAGCAGCGCCATCTGGTGGCCGGCGGGATCCTGGAAATCTCCGCCGTCCGGCTTTTCGAGATCAACAGCGAAATGCACGAGGCCATTGCCGAATGCAGCCGCAACGCCTTCTTCATCGAGAGCCTGCGCCGCGTCGATCGGCTTCGCCGGCTCATCGAATATCAGCAGAAGGTCGACCGCGAACTCGCCCGCGCCCGCTGCATCGAGCATGTCCGCATTCTGGAACTTCTGTTCGACGGAAAAAACGCGGCCGCGGCCGAGGAGATGAGAAAGCACCTGCGTGCTCTGGGTCCCCTGAAGGCGCCGTGACGCCGGTGTTCGCCGGGGTGCGCGCGCCGACCAAGATGGCGATTGTTGTCGCGCGGAGACGCCCGGACGGGTGCGTCATTGCACCGGTCGTGCGACCGCGCCGGAGCGGGGCTGGATAACCAGGTCCTCGTTCTCGAGATCGCTTTCGAGGCTTTGCAGGATCGGGCAGTGCGGGCGGTGGTCGCCGTGGCAGGCGTTGACGAGCGTCGTCAGCGTGTGGGCCATGTCCTGCAGGCCCTTGATCTTCTTTTGCAGTTCATCGATGTGGCCCTGCGCCAGACGCTTGACCTCGACGCTCTGCCGGGTCTCGTCACGCCACAGGCCAAGAAGATCGCTGATCTCGGCCACAGAAAAACCGAGATCGCGCGCACGGCGGATGAAGCGCAGCATGTGGACGTCGGTGTTCGAATAGTCGCGATAGCCGGACGACGTTCGGTCAGCGGCGGGAATGAGGCCGGTCTGCTCGTAGTAGCGGATCATCTTGGCCGATACGCCCGAGGCTTTTGATGCCTGTCCAATGTTCATCAATATTCTCCGTAAAATGGCGCTCAGCCGACCCGGATATCGGGTCGGCTGAGCGATTTGTCAGTTCGCCAGCTTGATCGTCCGCAACCGCAGCGCATTGCCGAGCACGAAGACGCTGGACAGAGCCATGGCGCCCGCGGCAAAGACCGGCGAGAGCAAGATGCCGTAGGCCGGATAGAGAAGGCCGGTCGCGACCGGGATGAGGGCCGTGTTGTAGGCAAACGCCCAGAACAGGTTCTGCCGGATATTGCCGATGGTCGCCTTTGACAGAGCGATCGCGTTCGGCACGCCCTGCAGGCTGCCCGACATCAGGACCACGTCCGCCGCCTCGATTGCGATATCCGTACCCGTGCCGATGGCAAGACCGACATCCGCCTCCGCAAGTGCCGGGGCGTCGTTGATGCCGTCACCGACGAAGGCGACCTTGCCGTACTTGGCCCTGAGGCGGCGAACCGCATCGACCTTGCCGTCCGGCAACACTTCCCCCACCACTTCGTCAATCCCCAGCCGGGCTGCTATGGCCTTGGCAGTGCGGGCATTGTCGCCGGTAATCATTGCGACCTTGAGGCCGAGATCGTGCAGGGCCTTGATTGCCGCAGGCGTGGCGGCCTTGATCGGATCGGCGACCGCGATGATCGCCGCGAGCTTTCCGTCGATCGCGGCATAGAGGGGCGACTTGCCTTCGTCACCGAGACGGGCGGCAACCTTGGAGAACGTTGCGACATCATGGCCGAGCTCGTTCATGTAGCGGTCTGCGCCGATTTCAACGCGCTTGCCTTCAACCATGGCCTTGACGCCGAAACCCGTCACCGATTCAAAGTCCGACACAACCGGCAGCGCGATGCCTTCACCGGCGGCCGCCTCCACGATCGCACTGGCAATCGGGTGCTCCGACTTGGCCTCGACAGCGGCGACAAGACTAAGGACTGCTGATCTGCTGAAGCCGGCGGCCAGTTCCAGGTCGGTCAGGGTCGGCTTGCCCTCGGTCAGGGTGCCCGTCTTATCGAGCGCCACGACCTTGGCGTCCTTCAGCAACTGGAGTGCTTCCCCCTTGCGGAAGAGTACGCCGAGTTCCGCACCGCGGCCGGTGCCCACCATGATGGAGGTCGGCGTCGCCAGACCCATGGCGCACGGGCAGGCGATGATCAGGACAGCGACGGCATTGACCAGCGCAAAGGTAAGCGCGGGTGACGGGCCGAAGGTGAGCCAGGCCGCAAAGGTCAGCGCCGCGACGGCGAAGACGGCCGGTACGAACCACATCGTGACCTTGTCGACCAGCGCCTGGATCGGCAGCTTGGAGCCCTGCGCCTCTTCGACCATGCGGATGATCTGCGAAAGCACCGTATTGCCGCCGACCGCCGTAGCGCGGAACGCGAACGCGCCCTTCTGGTTGACCGTACCACCGACGACCGCGCTACCCAGCACCTTGGAAACCGGGATCGGCTCGCCGGTAATCATCGACTCGTCGACATAGCTTGTGCCTTCCACCACCTCGCCATCAACGGGCAGGCGTTCACCGGGACGAACTTCGACGATATCGCCGGAAACGACCGAGCCGATCGGCAGGTCGACCGCCTTGCCGTTCCTGCGCACGCGCGCCGTCTTGGCTTGAAGACCTGCCAGGCGCTTGATCGCTTCGGACGTCCGACCCTTGGCGCGGGCCTCGAGCAGGCGGCCGAGCAGAATGAGCGCGACGATGACTGCGGCGGCCTCATAGTAAACGTTGATCGTGCCGGGCGGCAGGAAACCGGGGGCGAAGGTCGCGACCAGCGAATAGCCGTAAGCTGCGAGCGTACCGACGGCCACAAGCGAGTTCATGTCGGGAGCAAGACGCCAGAGCGCCGGCAGCCCCTTGTCATAGAAGCGAATGCCCGGAACGAAGAGGACGAGCGTTGTCAGTGCGAACTGGATGTACCAGTTCCACTGCATGCCGATCGTGGATTCGATGAGGCCATGCACGCCCGGAATGAGGTGCGATCCCATCTCCAGAAGAAAGACAGGCGCGGTGAGCACCGCCGCGATGGTGAAATCGCGGGCCAGTTCACGGCGCTCGGCGTCCTTCTTCTCCGCTCGCTCGGCGTTCTCGTCTTCATCGCTATGGGCGGCGGCGGCCGCACCGATCAGCTTTGCCTCATAACCAGCGTCCTCGATCACCGCGATCAGGGTCGCGACCGCGGCCTCTCCGTGGACTGTCGCGCGCTCCGTCGCCAGATTGACGACCGCCCCCGTTACGCCGGGAACCGCCTTCAGGGCACGCTCGACACGGCCGACGCAGGATGCGCACGTCATGCCGTCAATCGACAGCTCCGTGGGGCCGGCCGAACCTGCCGATTTCACAGGCACGGAATAGCCGGCATTTTCGATGGCCTCGATGAGCTTGGCGCGGTCGACCGTCGATCTGGTCGTGATGCTCGCACGCTCCGTCGCCAGGTTGACCGATGCGGTCTCGACCCCCGGGACGGTCTTCAGGGCTCTTTCGACACGCCCGACGCAGGACGCGCACGTCATGCCCTCGATGGGGAGCGATATCGTTCCGGTTAAGTCTGTTGCGCGAACGGGGGCATTCATAGCCGCCTCCTTTTCTCGTTCCGAAATTCAGGTTCGGACAGAAGATGGGGCTTCCAACCATGGGAAGGTCAATAGCAAACTTTTCCTTTCGGCACCACTTGACCTTCCCATGGTTGGAAGCTCCAGCTTGAGTACCTGAGACCCAACCAAGGAGAATTCTTATGAAGCTCACAATCGAAAACATGACCTGCGGCGGCTGCGCCAAATCCGTCACCAAGGCAATCCAGTCGGTCGATCCCAACGCGAAGATCGAGACCAGCCCCGCCATACGCAGCGTCGAGATCGAGACGACCGCCACCCTGGCCGCAGTTCAACAGGTTCTCGAAGAGGCCGGTTATCCGGCAACCGCGGGCTGAGCTGGAGCGATATCATGCACAAGCTCACCCCGATCTTCATCGCAGGTGCGCTCGCCACTAGCGGTGGCCTCGCAATCGCCCAGAGCCAGATGAACAAGGACAATCCGATGCAAGGTCATAGTATGTCGGGCCACACGATGCCGGTTCCTGACACTCCCTCGACGGCGGCGTTCGCCAGCGCCAATGACCGCATGCACAAGGACATGATGGTCGAGTTCACCGGTGATGCCGACATCGACTTCATGCGCGGCATGATCCCGCACCATCAGGGTGCGATCGACATGGCGAAAGTCGTGCTTGAGCACGGCAAGGATCCGCAGGTGCGCAAACTCGCCGAAGAGGTGATCAAGGCGCAGGAAAGCGAGATCGCCATGATGAAAACCTGGCTCGCCGATCGCGGCCGCTAACAATCGGAGGGCGGCTCTCAGGGCCGCCTTTGGCAAGGAAATTCACGCGACCGAGAGGAAGACGATCAATGCATCGACGGACTTTTCTGGCGAGCCTTGCGGGTCTCGTCGCTGCCGGGCCTGCTACAGCCCAGATGAAGCACGATATGGGCGGCACGAGCGGCCACGGCGGTCACAACATGCCCATGGCGGGCACCAACCCGGTTTTGCCGGAAGGGCAGCCTCTCAGGGCGTTGCCACGCCTGTCGAACCAGTCGGCCGTGCCCGGCGTATTCAAGGCAAAGCTGGCCGCAGAACCAGGTTTCGTAAGGTTCGCCGAAGGGCTCGACACGCCTGTGCTTCTCTACAACGGCACCAATCCCGTGATCGAGGCAAATGAGGGCGACACGGTCGAGATCAGCTTTGAGAACAGGATTCCAGGCGAACCCACGACGATCCATTGGCATGGCATGCCGGTTCCGGCCGATCAGGATGGCAATCCAACGGACCCCGTAGCCTCGGGCGACGAGCGCATCTATGCGTTCGAGCTGCCGGAAGGCAGTGCAGCGTCCTACTGGTTTCATCCCCACCCCCATGGACTGACCGCCGAGCAGGTCTATCGCGGGCTCGCCGGTATCTTTCTGGTCAAACCGAAGGACGACCCCATCCCACCGGACTATGGCGACACGGTCCTCATGCTCACCGACCTCAGGATCGCCGCCGACGGGACGATGCCGGAAAGCACGATGGCCGATCTGATGAACGGTCGCGTTGGTGATCACGTGCTCGTCAATGGGCAGAAGAACCCGGCGATGACTGTTGCGCGTGGCGAAAAACGCCGCTTACGCCTCTACAACGCGACGAATGCGCGGTTCCTGCGCCTCGCGTTCGAGAATGCGAGCATGACCGTCATCGGAACGGACGGCGGCCTGATCGAGGCACCCGTCTCCGTCAACGAACTGTTGCTCACGCCGGCCGAACGCGTTGAGTTGATCGTTTTCTTCGACAAGCCGGGCGAAGCCAAGCTCACGACGCTCGACTACGAGCGTGGATGGATGGGGCCGGGCAAACCGAACGAGGCCGGCATGATCCTGCTGACGGCAAACGTATCAGAAGAGGCGACGGCCGCAATGCCGCCCCTGCCCGCAAAGCTACGCTCCATCGAACATCTCGGGAACCCGGCTGTCACGCGCCGGTTCGTGCTGACGGAATCAATGGGCGGAATGGACCATGGCAGCATGACAATGAGCGGCATGGATCATTCCAGCATGCCCATGTCGTCCGAAAGCATGGACATGAAGTTCCTGATCAACGGTGCCAGCTTCGACATGAACCGGATAGACGAAGTCTCGAAAGTCGGACAAGTCGAGCTTTGGGAAATCGTCAACGAGGCGGATATGGACCATCCGTTCCATGTGCACGGGACGCAGTTTCAGATCACGGAGCATGAGAAGGATGGGAAGGTCTCCATGCCATCCTATCGAGCGTGGAAGGATACCGTGAACATCACGGCCGGTGAGACGGTGCGAATATTGCTGCGCCAGGATCTGCCGGGACCGCGCATGTATCACTGCCACATCCTCGAGCACGAACAGCTCGGCATGATGGGCACGATCGACATCCAGGCCTAGTCTGGATCAGCGCACCAAACAAAGGCCCGCCGCGAGGATGTTCGCGGCGGGCCTTTGTCATTAGCGGACGAGCGAGGGGGTCTCATCGCCGGCGGCAGCATCATTCGACAGCCGGCGCCGGCAAATCCTCCGGGGTAAAGAATACGTCGGCGTGCATGTCTTGCCTGCGCAATCCGCGCGCAAATGCCATTTCCATGGCCGCCTCCACCATCGGCGGTGGGCCGGCAACATAGGCTTTCCAGTCGGCAAGGCTGGAAAGATCCTCCGCCACAGCCTGCGTCACGACACCGCTCCGATATTGTGTGGGCTGCGCCTGCGACAGCACGGGCACGAAGGTGAGATTGAAATGCCGCTTGGTAAGAGCCTGGAAATGCTCAACAAGATAGAGATCACGCTCGGCGCGGACGCCGAAGTAGACATGGATCTGCTGCTTCATCCCGTAAGCGAGAGCAGTTTCCACGATGGACTTGATCGGCGCCAGCCCGGAGCCGCCGGCAATGCACAGGATCGGGCCGGAATGCCGCTGGCGCAGGCCGGAAGAGCCCAAAGGGAGCGTGAGTCTTGCCCTGTCACCGACCTTCAATGTGCCATGCACATGCTCCGAGGTAATCCCTCCCGGAACACGACGAATATGGAATTCAAGACCGCCGTCGCCGTACATGTTGGCCATTGAATAGCTGCGGGCCGGAACGCCATTGAACTCGACCTGCGCATACTGCCCTGCAGTGTACTGCAAAGGAATTCCGTCCTGCGGTGCAATCCGAAGCAGTTTGATGTCGTGGGTGAGGTCATCAAGGAAGGTCACGACGCCTTCCATACGTTGTAGCGGATGAATGGTGTCGTCTTCGCTGCCTAGCCAGGCCACGGCTGCATCCGTCCGGGGCAACGCCCGGCATGCCAGGATAAGACCGTCGGCTTTCTCTTCATCGGTCAGGGCGAAGCGCGAATGCTGAAGCAGGTCCACCTCCCCCTCGATCAACCGGGACTTGCAGGAGCCGCAGCGCCCGGACTTGCAGCCATGGGGGTAGGGAATGCCGGCGGCGAGTGCCGTATCGAGTATGGTCTGCCCATTCTGGACTTCAAGGCGGGCTCGAACCTGCCGGATATCAATGCGTTTGACTGTCACGTCCGATCCCTCACATGCCTTGCGTCTGTCCGAGCGCCTTCGACAGGCCCGGCTTCTGGCTCTGGAATGTGCCGTAGAAGATTTCCGAACCGACGATGGTGATCGGCGCCACTCGCACACCCGATCGCGCCTTTGCTTCCTCCGCGATCAGAGGATCGGTGAGATCGCGTTCCTCGTAAGCTAGCCCCCGCTCGGAGAGCCAGCGCTTGAGCGCATGACAGTCCGGACAGGTCGGGGTCGTGTAGATAAGAATGTGCGGGGCGCTGGTTTCCGTCATGGTCTCGACTTTCTCTGAATCCGAAATGGTTTTGCTCACGGCCGGGCGCCCAGAGAGCGGCCGGGTAGAGAAGCATTGTCGTCAGCGTGCGGCTTCCAGCCGTTGCAAGGTCAAGGCGGTTGTTGGACAGAAATGTACTTTTCGAACATGGAAGCCTGCGGCCTTGCTGCCCGGAGCAATGAGCCAAACGTGCAACACTGGAGGATTTACTCAACTAAAAATTGCGAATGATGAGCCAGATGTGCCGAGCGCCATTTCGGAAAATAAGGGCCTTGACCTTCCCGTCGTTGGAAACCTCACCTTCATCAAAATTGACCGCCGCCGTCTCCTGAAAGCCTGGAACGGCCCGTATGAAGGTGAAAGAGAATGAACAAGAAAGTCGCCGCCCTGCTGTTGGCTGGCGTCACCGTTGCCAGTGGCACTTTTGTCTATCGCAACGAAGTGGAACCCTATGCGAGCCGCCTTATCGCGCTGGTATCGTCGACCGCCGTGTCAGAAGCCGCTGCCCAGCCGGAAGAAGCACCCGGACCACAGGTGCCCGTCGCCGAGGTCGTCACGCGCAAGGTGGCGCTGCCGGTGGAGTTTACAGGTTATCTCGAAGCAACCAGGTTTGTCGAACTGCGCCCACGTGTCGGAGGTGCAATCGACGCGGTCAGTGTTCCCGAAGGAGGGCTCGTAGAACCAGGCAAGCTCCTGTTCCAAATCGACCCCAGGCCCTTCCAGGTCGCCCTGGATGCCGCCAAGGCGCAGTTGCAGCAGGCGAAGGCACTGCTTGATCAGGCCGAGATCGATTTCAACCGCGCCGAAATGCTGGCGCGCAATGGCAGTGTATCGCGCAAGACCTTTGACGACGCGCAAACTGCTCGCCGTCAGCGGCAGGCACAGGCTGAGATCGCGAAGACGGCCGTGGCGGCCGCCGAACTCGATCTTTCCTTCACACGCGTCACAGCCCCGATTGGTGGGCGCATCGACCGGATTCTTGTCTCCGAGGGCAACCTTGTCGCCGGGGGCAATGCCGGAGCCGCGACACTTCTCACAACGATCGTCTCGACCGATCCCCTCTATGTCTATTTCGATATAGACGAAGCCACCTATCTCGCGTTCGCCGCGGATGTGCGCGCGATAGAACGTGGAAAGGCTGCCGACAAGTTGCCGGTGCAGGTGGGGCTGATGACCGATGCCGGCTTCCCGTACACTGGCGAATTCGATTTTCTCGGCAATCGCGTTGACCGAAGCACGGGAACGATCCCCGCGCGGGCCGTTGTCAAAAACCCTGATGGTCGACTGGCGCCCGGCCTTTTTGCGCGCGTGAACCTCGTTACGGGCCATCCAGCTCAAACCGTGCTCATCGACGATCAGGCGATCGGTATCGATCAAGGACGCCGTTATGTGCTGGTTCTGGGAGCCGAGGACAAGGCCGAATACCGCCCGGTCGAACTCGGCCCGATGATCGATGGTCTGCGCGTGGTCTCAGCCGGCCTCGATCCAGGTGAGAGGATCATCGTAAAGGGGCTCGTCCGCCCCGGCATGCAGGTCGTGCCGCAGATGGTTTCCATGCTGGCAGGCCAATCCGCCGATGGAGACCGGCCCGCAGCTGAAACGCAGGAGGCGCATCGATGAATATTCCGCGCTTTTTTGTCGACCGCCCGATCTTTGCGGTCGTTCTGTCCGTCCTGATGCTGATCGCCGGTGGCCTGACACTCCTAAAGCTGCCGTTGAGCGAATATCCCCAGGTCACCCCGCCAACGGTGCAGGTCACCGCAAGTTATCCGGGCGCCAATCCCGAGGTTATTGCCGAAACGGTCGCGGCACCGCTTGAACAGGCGATCAACGGCGTCGAGAACATGCTCTACATGAGTTCTCAGGCCGCGACCGACGGGCGCATGACGCTGACGGTGGCCTTTCAGCAGGGCACCGATCCTGACATGGCGCAGATCCAGGTGCAGAACCGCGTCGCGCGCGCGCTCCCCCGCCTGCCACAGGACGTGCAGCGCATCGGCGTCGTGACGCAGAAGACATCGCCCGACATTCTGATGGTCGTGCATCTCGTCTCACCTGACGATCGCTACGACCCTCTCTACCTCTCGAATTTCGCCACTTTGCAGTTGCGTGACCAGCTTGCGCGCCTACCGGGTGTGGGTGACGTGTTGGTCTGGGGTGCCGGCGAATACTCGATGCGCATCTGGCTCGACCCGGCCAAGGTGGCGGCGCGCGGCCTGACCGCCTCCGACGTGGTGGCGACAATCCGGGAGCAGAACGTGCAGGTGGCCGCCGGCTCGGTCGGCCAGCAGCCGGATGCTTCGGCGGCGTTCCAAATCACGGTCAACACCCTCGGCCGGCTTTCGAACGAGGAGCAGTTCGGCGACATCGTCGTCAAGACGGGTGCCGAGGGCCAGGTCACCCGTCTGCGGGATGTTGCCCGCATCGAACTTGGTGCGGATTCCTACGCGCTGCGCAGCCTTCTTGACGGCAAACCGGCGGTGGCGATCCAGATCATCCAGAGCCCCGGTGCCAACGCGCTCGATGTTTCGAGCGCCATTCGCAACACCATGGAAGACCTGCAGAAAGGTTTTCCCGATGGAGTAGAGCATCGCATCGCCTACGACCCTACCGTCTTCGTCAAGGCCTCTCTCGAAGCCGTGGTCATGACACTGCTTGAAGCCATCGCGCTGGTCGTACTGGTGGTCGTGCTCTTCCTTCAGACCTGGCGTGCTTCGATCATTCCGCTCGTTGCCGTGCCTGTATCGTTGGTCGGCACATTCGCCCTCATGTACCTGTTCGGCTTCTCACTGAACACGCTGTCGCTTTTCGGGCTCGTGCTCTCGATCGGCATCGTGGTCGATGATGCCATCGTGGTCGTCGAGAACGCGGAACGTCACATCGCGCTCGGCGAAACGCCGAAAGAGGCCGCCCGCAAGGCCATGGACGAAGTGACCGGGCCTATCCTTGCCATTACGTCGGTGCTGTCGGCGGTGTTCATTCCCTCCGCCTTCCTGTCCGGCTTGCAAGGGGAGTTCTACAGGCAATTCGCCCTCACGATCGCAATCTCGACCATCCTGTCGGCGATCAACTCTCTGACGCTTTCCCCAGCACTCGCGGGCGTGCTCCTGAAACCACATCATGCCGATGCAAAGCGTGACCGGTTGACGATCGTCATCGACACCGTGTTCGGATGGTTCTTCCGGCTGTTCAATCGCGCCTTCGACAGCGCTTCGAATGCCTATGTCTGGTCGGTGCGCCGTGCCGTGAGGTCCAGCACGCTCGTCTTGTTGATCTATGCCGGCCTGGTCGGCATGACGTGGATGGGTTTCCAGACGGTGCCCACCGGGTTCGTACCGGCCCAGGACAAGTATTACCTCGTCGGCATCGCGCAGCTTCCGACCGGCGCCTCGCTTGACCGCACCGAGGCGGTTGTCAAGAAAATGTCGGAAATCGCGCTTGCCGAACCTGGGGTGGAAAGCGTCGTCGCGTTTCCGGGGCTTTCGGTAAACGGCATGGTCAATATTCCGAATGCCGCCGTCATGTTCACGATGCTCAAGCCGTTTGACGAGCGCAAGGACCCCTCCTTGTCGGCTTTCGCGATTGCAAGCCGCCTGATGGGAAAATTCAGCCAGATACCCGATGGTTTTGCCGGCATCTTCCCACCACCTCCTGTTCCGGGCCTTGGCTCGACTGGCGGCTTTAAGATTCAGATCGAGGATCGGGCAGGGCTTGGCTTCGAGGCCCTCGCGCAGGCGCAGGGCGCGATCATGGGCAAGGCGATGCAAACACCGGAATTGGCTGGCATGCTCGCGAGCTTCCAGGTGAATGCGCCGCAGGTGCAGGTGGACATCGATCGGGTGAAGGCCAAGTCGCAAGGGGTGTCGCTGGACACGATTTTTGAAACCCTGCAGGTCAACCTTGGCTCGCTCTACGCAAACGACTTCAATCTGTTCGGCCGCACCTACCGCGTGATGGTTCAGGCCGATGCGCCATTCCGTATGCAGCCGGAGGACATCGGCCGACTGAAGGTACGTAACGCGGCGGGCGAAATGATCCCGTTGTCGGCCTTGCTGACCATCAAGCACGGTTCGGGGCCGGACCGTGTCATGCACTACAATGGTTTTCCATCGGCCGATATCAGCGGCAGCCCCGCGCCCGGATATTCGTTCGGGCAAGCGACCGCAGCAATGGAACGGATCGCATCGGAGACGCTGCCACCCGGCATGGCCTTCGAGTGGACGGACCTCGCCTATCAGGAGAAGCAAGCCGGCAACACCGCCATGTATGTCTTCCCCCTGTCTGTGCTGCTCGCCTTTCTGATTCTCGCAGCGCAATACAACAGCTGGTCACTCCCGTTCGCTGTGTTGCTGATCGCTCCGATGGCGCTGCTCTCGTCTATCGCGGGCGTGTGGCTCACTGGAGGCGACAACAACATTTTCACGCAGATCGGGTTCGTCGTTCTCGTCGGCTTGGCTGCCAAGAACGCGATCCTCATCGTGGAGTTCGCCAGAGCGAAGGAAGACGAAGGCGTCGATCCTTTGAACGCCGTTCTCGAAGCAGCCCGGCTTCGCCTGCGGCCAATCCTCATGACCTCCCTCGCTTTCATCGCCGGCGTCGTCCCGCTGATGATCGCAACGGGGGCTGGTGCCGAGATGCGGCATGTCATGGGTATTGCCGTGTTCGCCGGCATGCTCGGCGTCACCCTGTTCGGTCTCGTGCTGACGCCGGTGTTCTACGTCTTGGTGCGCCGTATGGCCATCGCCCGCGAGAGGCGGAATACCGCCACAGGACTCGAATCCCATGCCGGAAAGGAGCAGTCTGTCCGCCCCCCGGCAACAACCTGACACGAAAAAATGCGCACCCAGTCCATGGGCGCGCCAGCCTGTGCTGCCCTCGCATCGAGGTCGCCTTCGCTGGATTTTATGCCCCGATCATCTGCACGCGACCCGTGGCGGCCGAACGATAGGCCGCTTCGATCATCGCGAAGGCTTTTCGGCCGTCGTCGATGGTAACCGGCATGGTGCCGCCATTCTTCAGGGCGTCGACAAAAGCCCAGGCGACGTGCTCGTGGAAAACGCCCGTCTTGAAGGATGGGACGACATCCGAAGCGGACCAGCCCTCGCCCTCCCCGCGTCGGAACACGCGCAGAAAATCCGCTTCGCGCGTCGCGCGCGAGGCGATATCCACGCCGGAGAGCAGGATCGAGCCTTCCGTTCCGTAGATTTCGACCGACGTGTCCGCTGCGGCAAAACACCAACTCGTCGTCACCTCGGCAATCAGGCCATCCGCATAGCGGAAGGTGGCGACGGCCGTGTCTTCGACCGAGAGACCCAGGGCCGCCGAGGACAGCGTGGCGAAAACCGACTCGGGTTCGCCAAACATCCAACGCAGGAAATCGGCGGCATGCACGCCCTCGTCAAGCAGCGTACCGCCGCCGGAGCGCGCCGGATCGACGAACCAGGCGGACCGGAAAGCCTCCGTAAGGCCGTGGCTATGGCCGTGTCGGACCCGGCAGAGCGTCACCCGGCCAAGGGCCTTCTCCTGCAAAAGCCGCGCGATCTCATGATTGGCGGGGTCGAAGCGCTTCGGAAAGCTCTGCATGAAGCGAATGCCCGTGCGCGCCACCACTGCGGCGATGGCGTCGCATTGGGCACGGTCGATCCCGAGCGGCTTTTCGCAGAGCACCGGCCGGCCGAGAGCCGCGGCGGCTTCGACCAGCATCAGGTGCCCGTTTGTAGTCGAGCAGATCGCAACCGCGTGGCTCTTGCGGATAAGGCGGTGGAGGTCGTCCTGTACCTCGATGCCGTGGCGACCGGCAAATTCGGCCGCCTTGTCCGCGGCCTGATCCCAGACGCCGACGATCTCGACCTCCGGCCGCTGCAGAAAGGCGCCGGCCCAGAAATTGGCGTGGTAATGTTCGACGCCCAGTATCGCGATCTTCAGGCGCATCCGGCCTTCTCCCCTTCCTCACCGACCGGCGTTCTCATGCCGGAAAGCGCTGCTGTATAAATGGTTTCGGCCACACGGACCGAACTGAGACCGGCTGCGGCCGTATCATCCGACGGCATCTCGCCCCGGATGATGGAAAGCCAATGGCGATGATGGGCCTCGCCAAGCGCTTCCTCCGGCAACTCCGGATTCACCCAACCCGCCTTCCCGACGCTTGCTGGGGCGTGGATTGCCGCGGTGCCGCGCTCCGTCCGAAGCCAGACCGTGCCGCGTTCCGCATAGAGTTCCAGCCGGAAGCGATCGCAACCGGCAAGCTCGGTGTAGCTCATCTCATGGCTCACCCGCACATCGCCCTCGAGGCGATAGGCGGCAAACACATTGTCCTCGAGTTCCGTGCGAACCGTGCGCCCGTCGGCAAGCTGCCGTTCCGGCCGCGCGGTCGTCATATCGGCGGCAACGGTTCTGATCGGACCGAGTAGATGCTGAACGAGATCAATACCATGCACGCCGAGTTGCATGACGACGCCGCCCGAGACATTGCCGGGCGTAAAGAACCAGTCGTTCCAGTCCGCGCCCGGCGTGGCGTTTCGAATGCGCACGGAATGGACGGTGCCGAGTACGCCGGATTGCAGCTGCTCGCGAAGCCAGCGTACTTCCGGGAAATAGCGGTGCATAAAGCTGACGGTGAGGCGCCGTCCGGCCTGTTGATCCGCCTGAAGGATGCTGCGGCACTGAGCGCTGTTCAGCGCCATCGGCTTTTGCAGCAAGACATGCTTGCCGGCATCGAGCGCGTCGATCGCGATGCGCTCGTGGGTATCGTCCGGGGTGGCAATCACCACCGCGTTAATCGCGCTGTCCTCCAGCACGCGGCGGTAGTCGGTTTCCGCCCTGCCGATGCCGAGCATTTTCGCTCTTGCACTTGTGGCATTCGGCCGCCGGCCCACGAGTGCGGCGACATTCGCCCCGCCTGCGGCGCGCAGACCGTTGATATGGTAGTCGACGATGAAGCCCGCGCCGATGACGGCGATGGCAATCCTATCGGCAGCCGAGGGAGACATGATGATCAATCCGCTTGCGTGACATATGCCGAACGCCTGCCGTGACAGGCGCCCGGTGCTTTCATGACGTTAGGGCGCCCACTGGCCCTCGACCTCGACGGCAGCGGCATTCGCCGCCTTCAGCGGGCCGGAAAAGGTATAGCTGAGCACGTCCTTGGGATCGCCCTGGATGCGGTTTGTCGCCTTCAGGTAGCCGGCGATGGCCAGCATGTCCTCGACGTAGGATTTGTCGACATTCGGCGTGAACGTGTAGTCCGAAAGCAACGCCGCGTTCATGTCGACCGGTTGCTTCTGGAAATCGGAGAAAATCTTCAAAACCTCATCCTTGTTCGCCGGATCGGCGACATAGGCCTGCGCCTTGGTCAACACCTTCACCAGCGCCGCCGTGGCATACGGGTTGGCGCGCACCCAGTCCTGCGAGGCGACCCAGACGGTGCGGTTATTGGAAACGTCCACGTCCTCACCGCTGTTGTTGGCAAAAAAGCTCTTGGTGCCCGAATGCACGATCCTGGCGCCCTGCTCATGCACCGCGCGATAGGGGAACGGCTCCCAGAACACGATGCCCTGGATTTCGTTGTTGGCCATTGCGGCCATCGCCTCCGGCGGCGCGAGGTTCACCGTCTGGATCTTCGTGGCATCGAGGCCATAGTGTTTGGCGACATTGGCCAGCAAGGCGCCCGAGGTCGAGCTGACGAGCAGGCCGAGCTTCACCTTAGTGAGGTCTTCCGGGGTCTCGACACCGGCATCCTGCCGGACCACGATCTTTTCCAGCCCATGGCTGACGGCATTCGTGCCGAGGATCACCACGGGCATGCCGTTGTGCGCCATAGACACTGGCGGCAGGTTGCCGGGCGTCCAGAGCTGGATTTCGTCGGCTAGCAACGCCTCGCCGGCGAGATTGCCTGACGTGAAGGTCTTGAACTCGACGGTCTTGAAGCCGGCTTCCTCAAACCAGCCCTTCTCCTTCGCGACGATATGGACGAGGAACGGCAAATCGGGGCCGATGCTGATCGACAGCGTGTCGGTTTCCACCTGCTGGGCTTGTGAAGGGCTGGCCGTCATGAAGAGGCCGGCCATGACTGCGGGCATCAGCGATTTCAGAAACATGCGCATGCTTGTTCTCCCTCTTTGTGATTTCGGTTGTTGTCGGTCAGGCGCCGTGCCATCGCCCTATCCAGCGTTTGATCGCCAGGCCGATCGCAGCGTCGGTGAGAAGGTTGAGCGCGCCGATGAGCAGGATGCCGACGATGATGACGCCGACGGAGCCGCCAGTGTTGCGCTCGTTGATGATCATGTAGCCAAGGCCACGGTCGGCCGCGATCAGCTCGGCGGCAACGAGCACGCCGAAGCTCAGGCCCCAACCGATGCGGATGCCGGTTGCAAGGTCAGCTGCGGCAGCGGGTACCGCGGCGCGCAGCAGCAACGACACGCCGTTGAGGCCAAATGTTTGCGCCGCCTTCAACAGGATCGGATCGATGCTGCGCATGCCCTGATACGCCGCCGTGACGACGGGAAAGAACGCACCCAGAAAGATGATGAAGAATTTTGAGGGCTCACCGAGCCCAAACCAGATGATCGCCAACGGGATCCAGGCAAGCGGTGGGATCGGCCGCAGAAGCTCGATCAGCGGCCGCATGACGGCGCCAAAGCCGCGATACCAGCCGGCAGCGATGCCCACTGCCGCCCCCGCCAGCGCGCCGAGCAGGAACCCGGAAAAGACGCGAAGAAGGCTCCAGAACAAATTGTCGGCAAGCGTTTCGGCCGTCAGGCGTTCGGCTGCCGCGTTGATGGCAAGCGACGGGCTTGGAAAGATCGCGGGGTCGATCACGCCCGTGCGGGCGCAGATTTCCCACAGCGCAATGGCAGAAACCGCGCCGATGAGGCCGAGGGTGAGGTCGCTGGCGGAAACGAGGCGGACCCATGTTTTCATCGACGCACCTCGTCGAGATTGGCAGCCCAGGGCAGCATGCGGCGCTCAAGCGCCGCGAGACCGGCGGAGATGCAAAAGCCGATGACACCGATGACCAGCATGCCGATGATGGTGATTTCGCTGCGATAGAAGGTGCGCGCCTCCATGATGAGGGCGCCAAGTCCCTCGATGGTGCCGATCATCTCAGCGCCGACAATGACCATGAAGCCGACGCCGAGCGCCATGCGCGCACCGGCGAAGATGCGTGGAAGGGCCGCGGGGAACACGACGGTGCGGTAGAGTTCCAGTCCTTTCAGACCGAAGGTACGCGCCGCCTTCAGCAGGGTCGGATCGACATAGCGGACCCCGGCAATCACATTGGACAGCATGACCCAGAAGCAGCCGTAGCCGATCAGAAAAATCTTGGTCAATTCACCCGCGCCGAACCACACGATGACCAGCGGGAGCAGGCTCAGTGTGGCAACCGAACGGCAGAAGACGATCAGCGGAGCGGTCAGTTTATCGACCACCGGCAGGGCGCCGATGAGCAGGCCGAGGGGGATCGCCAGGACAAGCGCTGCGCCATACCCCTGCAGAACGCGCAGGATCGTGGTGAGCGCATGCGACCAGATCGAAACGCCGGTTGGAAAGCCGATGGTCGAGAGTTCGACAAAACCCTGCGCGATGCGGCTCACGGGCGGAAACTGATAGGCTTTGAGAAATCCGTAGCGCACGCCGGCCTCCCAGCAGAGGAGGAGCACGGCGAAGGCGATGAGCGGCGGTACCGCCTGTGCGAGCTTGCGCGTCATGTCGAAAGCTCGTTCCAGATATCCTGATAGAGCGCATTGAAGCCCGGCTGGGTGCGCTGGCGGGGACGCGGCAGGTCGACGTCGAAGACCCGCTGGATGCGGCCGGGATTGGGCGCAAGCAGCACGATCCGGTCCGAAAGCGTGAGGGCCTCGCTGATCGAATGGGTGACGAAGACGACCGTCTTGCGGCGCGCTTCCCATATGCGCAGCAACTCCTGTTGCAACTCGATGCGCGTCAACTCGTCGAGCGCGCCAAAGGGTTCGTCCATCAGGAGGATTTGGGGATCGAGGGCCAGCGCTCGCGCAATCGAGACGCGCTGCTGCATGCCACCGGACATCTCGCGAGGATAACGGGTGGCCGCCGCTTCCAGGCCAACGAGGCGCAGCAGCTCCATGGCGCGCACGCGGCGCTCGGCCCTGGTGAACCCAGATTTACGAAAACCGAAGGCGACATTGTCGACCGCGGTCAGCCACGGAAAGAGCGCATGCTGCTGGAACACCACCCCCTGCCCCTGGCCGGGTCCGGTGACGACTTTGCCGGCGATGGCGATTTTGCCGCTGGAGACGTCCTCCAGGCCGGCGATCATGTTGAGAAGGGTTGTCTTGCCGCAGCCGCTGCGGCCGACCAGCGAGACGAATTCATTCTCCGCGATCGTCAGGTCGATTTTTTCCAGAACCGGCACCGCGCCGCCGTCCCGCTGCGCGAATGTCTTGCGCACGCCATCGACGCGAATGAAGGCCGGGCTCTTCCGCTCGGCACGAGCGGTTGGGCTCTGATGAAAAAGGAAATTGTTTTCCAGCACGACGGACTCCCCTCCGGTCGTTGCGCGGACGACCTGCTGCCGTCTTGATCCAAAGCGTATACGTGAAATTCAAATTGTAAAGTTCAATTTGTATCAGCTATAATACAATTCGACTTCACCACCCTTTATCCCGTCGTTTCGGGCGCGGGATTGCCGGGGCGAGATTCAAAATGTATCGAGATGGAAGCGATAAAAAACAGACACGATTCGAAGGTCGAGGCAGATCCTTGCGCGCTGCGTCCTCAAACACGGTTCTCGCCTCCCTGAGGGATCAGATTTCCCGGCTTGAGGATGGTGCGCGGCTGCCGACGGTGCGCGACCTCATGCGCATTCATCAGGTCAGCCAGGCGACCGTGCAGGAGGCGCTGACCCGACTGCGCGACGAGGGCATGCTGACCTCGCAGGTCGGCCGCGGCACCTACGTGATCAAGGGCGGCGAGGCATCGGCGTCCAGCGATGACGGTGCCGTCGCGCATCTGGAGAGCCTGCTGATCCTGTCGAATGCCAGCCTGAACGAACGCTGCGTGCTGGTGCAGAACCATATTGTCGAGCAATTGTCGCGGTCCGGCAGCAAGGTCGTCCAGATTTCCTACCACAATACAGGGCACCTGCTGGAGATCCTCACCTCGGTGCCCGATTTCGATGCGGCCATTCTCCAGTCGCATTACGAGAACATTCCGATCCGCCTGCTCAACCTGCTGCAAAGCAAGACGCGCGCCCTCGTCGTCGACGGCCATTCCGTCGCCGGCGTCGACATCGACCGCGTCGGGACCGACTGGGAAGCGGCGCTAGACCTAGCCCTGGAATATCTGTCGGAACTCGGCCACCGCTCCGTAGCCCTTGTTTCGCTGGACTCCATGGCCCAGCCGATCCTCGCCGCACGGCGTGCCTTCGACCGGATAAGCCAGCGCCATGAGACCGTCTGGCGGCACACGCAGAGCATCGCGCTTCGCGGCGTGCTGCACCCGACGCAGCGCGTCGGCGACGCGCTGGGACAAGAACTGTCCGCACTGCTCGACGAGCATAGCAAACTGCCGTTCACCGCGATGGTCACACTCGGCATTTCCGACTCTCTCGGCATTCGCCAATGCCTGGAAGAGATGGAGATCGCCTGCCCGAAGGATCTCAGCCTCTTCGTACTGGGGCATCACGACGTCCCGACCGAACATTTCGGCTTCATGACCATGGCCGGCAGTTCCTATCTCAATGCCGCCAAAAGCCTGATCGACACGATCCGCAAGCGCATCGCCGCGCCGCACGAGCCGCCCCAGATCGTCTATCTCGACTGCATCTCGAATGCTCGCGGCAGCACAGGCGTACCTTCCATCTGACGCCATTGCCGGCGTTCGCGGCGGCATGCGCTGATGTATACCAAACCCCACCATAATTTCCCGCCATCACCCCAAAACGCGCTTGCATCCGCCCATACATCTGCTAGCGTACAATACATATTGTATCTGATGGTGATTGAACCTTCGCGGTCGCGCATCGTCCAGGGAGGAGAGGTACGGCATGTTGGGTGAGCGTCTGCCGGAGCGGCTGGCGCCGTTGGCTTCGCGTTTCGGCGTACGGGCCTATTACGGCGATATCCACAACCACTGCGACATTTCCTATGGCCACGGCAGCCTCGAACAGGCGCTGCGCCGTGCGCGCCGCCAGCTTGATTTCGTCTCCGTCACGGGACACGCGTATTGGCCGGATATGCCGGTCGACGATCCCAGCGTGGCGCATATCGTCGATTTTCACGTCAAAGGTTTTGCCAAGCTCGACAGACTGTGGGGCGCCCATTTCGAAACGCTTGCAGAGGCAGACGAGCCGGGCGTCTTCACCGTTTTCCCCGGTTATGAAATCCACTCCTTCGCGCATGGCGACTACACGATCGTCTACCGCGACATCGCGAGCCAGGAATTGATCAAGGCCGACACGCCGGCGGAGTTGCATGCAAAGCTGCGCGCCGCCTACGGTGACGCCGTCTTCGCCTTCCCGCATCACATCGGCTACCGCCTCGGCGCGCGCGGCGTGAACTGGGACAGCGTAATCGAGGACCTGTCGCCGGTGATGGAGATCATCTCCATGCATGGCTGTTCGGAGACGTCGGTCATGGACCGGCCCTTCCTGCACTCCATGGGGCCGAGCGATGGCCAATCCACCGCCCGCCATGGCCTCAATCGCGGCCTCCGTTTCGGCTTCCTCGGCAATACAGATCACCACAGCGGTTATCCCGGCTCCTATGGTCACGGGCGCTCGGCGGTCTATGCTGCGGAAAATTCCCGTTCGGCCCTTTGGAACGGCATCCACCGGCGCCGCACCAATGCCCTCACCGGCGACGCAAGCCACCTGTTCTTTTCCATCGGCGACACCATGCAGGGCGGCAGCGTGGCGGCGGGCGGGCCGACAACGCTGGAACTCGAGGCGGCCGGCGGCGGTGCCATCGACTACATCGACCTCGTGCGCAACGGTGATGTCGTCGGGCGGATTACGCCGGATCTGCAACGCAGCCCGATCGATGCCGGCAATGGCGCGCTGGAAACGTTGCTCGTGCTGGAACTCGGCTGGGGCGCGCGCGGAAAATTCCACGACTGGCAAGGCTCCCTCGAACTCATCGGCGGCGACATCCTGTCCGTCGAGCCGCGCCTGCGCGGGTCCGAAGTGGTCTCGCCGCTGGAGGGAGGTGGTGATGCGAAGGACGACAACGCGGTCCGGCTTTCCGGCAATCGCATCGATTTCACGATCCGCTCGATCGGCAATCCCAACAACACCACCGCTTCGATGCAGGCGATTGCCGCGCGAATCCGCATCCGGCCGGATGCCAGGGTCCGGTTGGTGGTCGACGGCCAGACCTTCGAGGTCAGCACCGGCCGCCTTCTGCAGGGTGCGCTTTCGGGCAATCTCGGGCCGATCGACAGTCCCGCCTTCCGGCTCCACCCGCTGCCGCGCCCGCACCAGTGGCAGTGGCGCGGGCAGATGGCGATCGAACCGCTGCGCAAGGGCGACTGGATCTATGCCCGCATGCGCCAGGCCAATGGCCAGTGGAACTGGGCCAGTCCGATTTTCTGCGAATAGGAGAGTGGGGGCAACCGCAATGCGGCGCGAAGGCCGCGGGGAGCACCCGTTTTCTTGAAGGCCGATAGATGTTCAGCATGAATGAGGCAAGGGAGATTCATCGATGACATTCAAGACCAGCATGCACAGACGTACGATCCTCAAAGGCGTGGGCATGGCGGCGGCGGCCAGCCTCGCGCCAGGCGCATTCCGCCCGCTCTACGCGGCAAGCGTCGCTCCGATCACCATCGTGATCAATCAGTCGCCCTGGTTCGAAAGTTTTCGCAAGACGGTTGAGGCCTATGAGGCGGAGACCGGCAACAAGGTCGAACTCGACGTCAATCCCTTTGCCGGCTCGCTGGAAAAGCAGCGCAACTCGGTGCGCGCCAGCGAAGGCCAGTACGACATCCTGATCATGAATTCGGGCTGGTTTGCCGAAATGTATGCCGGCGGCTTCGTCGAGGCCATCACCGACATAGACCCCGGCTTCAAGCTCGATCCCGAGGTCTATACGCTCGGCGACACGGTCTTTTACAATGCCGAGAAGAAGACCATGACCAGCGACGGCAAGCTGATGGCCATGCCGGTCTCGCCGCTGATCCCGATGCTCTATTATCGCGGCGACCTCTACAAGGAAGCGGGCCTGTCGGCGCCGAAGACCTTTGCCGAACTGGAAGCCAACGCCAAGAAGTTCCACAATCCGCCCGACATGTACGGCATCGTCCAGCGCGGCGCGCGCGGGCCGCATACCGTGGCCTACGACTTCTACCCCTACCTCTACGGTTTCGGCGGCGGCATCTTCAAGGACCAGTCGGCCGGTGACTATTCGGTCACGCTGAACTCCGACCACGGCCGTGAGGCGCTCGACTACTACA
Source organism: Sinorhizobium sp. RAC02 (assembly GCF_001713395.1). Lineage (NCBI taxonomy): Bacteria > Pseudomonadati > Pseudomonadota > Alphaproteobacteria > Hyphomicrobiales > Rhizobiaceae > Sinorhizobium > Sinorhizobium sp. RAC02. The sequence continues at coordinate 1,714,991 of NZ_CP016452.1, forward strand.
TCCGGCTCGCCAAGGAAGCCGGCCACCCGAAGACGGCGGCCGCTGACCAGGCCGAAGTCATCCAGGCCATGGTGACCGGCCATTCCGCGCATATCATGATGGTGATCGCCGCCTGGTCGCAGATGGACGATCCGAACAAGTCGGCGATCGTCGACAAAGTCGAGTGGGCGCCGCCGCCGGCCGCGGAAGGCCTCCAGACCGCGCCCGGTCTCGGCCATTGGCTCGCCGGCATTTCGAAGAACGTTCCCGACGATCGCAAGCGCGCGGCCGTCGAGTTTCTACGCTGGTTCCAGACGAAGGCAGCTCAGCTCGAAACTGCCAAGGCCGGCGGCATCCCGATCCACGCCGCCGTCTACAAGGAGCCGATTGCCGATGAACACCGGTATCGCTGGATGAAGCCCTTGGCCGAAGCCTTGCCGCACGCCGTCAACATCTACCAGTTCCCCGAGGCGAGCGAAGTGATCGCCGTGCTGGAACTCGGCCTCAACCGGGCTGTCGCCGGCGAGATCACCTCGGTCGATGCGCTGAACGGCATGTCCGACGAGATCGAGAAGATCATGGCCGGCCACGCCTACAAGACCGACAAGCTGACCCCTCTGAAATAAGGGCCACCCATGACCGCCGCAAACGCGCAAATCCAACGCCCGCTGCGGCGGTCAACCAATCCCGCCGAGGATGGCGGCCAGCGTCTCTGGCGCTGGCTGACCTTCGGGCCGGCCCTTGCCATGATGGTGGCGCTCAGCGCGCTTCCCATCGCCAACCTGTTTCTCACAAGCTTCCAGAACGTTACCTGGGCGGACGGGCAGCAGGTGCGCACCTGGGTCGGCCTTGCCCATTACAAAGCCCTGTTTTCAGACAGCCTGTTCGGCGCTGGCATCTCCAACACGCTCATCTTCGCCTTCGGGGCCGTCGCCGGCCAGATGATCCTCGGCTTCGCCATGGCACTGCTCTGCACCAAGATAACCCGTGGGCGCGTGCTCTACCGGGCGATCTTCATCCTGCCCATCCTGATCCCCGGCATCGTCATCGGCGCCATCTGGAAGCTGATGCTCAACTACGACTTCGGCCTGGTCAACAAGGCGCTCTCTCTCCTTGGCATCATGCCGCATGACTGGCTGGGAACGCCCGAGACGGCGCTGCTTTCAGTGATCGCGGTCGACATCTGGCATTGGACGCCATTCTGCTTCCTGCTGTTCCTGGCGGGGCTCGAATCCCTGCCGCAGGACGTTTTCGAGGCTGCCGAGATGGACGGTGCCGGCCCGTGGCAGGAGCTGGTCTATGTCACGCTGCCGCTGATGATCCCGACGATCATCGTCACCTTCGCCTTCCGCCTCGTGCTCGCCTTCAAGGTCTTCGACGAAGTCTATCTCCTGACCAGTGGTGGGCCTGGCACCGCAACCGAGGTGATCAGCTTCACGCTCTACCAGCGCTTCTTCACGGAGGACAAGGCGGGCTATGGCTCGGCCATGTCGGTGGCCGTCATCTTCCTCGTGTCGCTGCTGCTGGTGGTCGCTCTGTCAGCGCGCCGCCGCACGGGAGCGACATCATGAGCCGTCGCACCAATTCCATTGTTCCCGTCCACCTGGCGCTCGCGGCCGGTGCCGTCCTTGTTCTTGCGCCGATCATCTGGACAGTTGCAGCCGGCTTTCGCACACAGATATCGCTCTTGATGGGCGATGTGCTGTTCACGCCGATCTGGAGCAATTTTTCCGAAGTTCTCTGGTCGAAGACCTCGGATTTCCTGCTCAACTACCGCAACTCGATCATCGTCGGGCTCGTCAGCACCGTGCTTTGCGTCGTCGTCGCAACGCTCGCCGCCTTCTCGCTCAACCGGATGCGCTGGCCCGGGTGGGTCGTGCATCTCTTCCTCGCCTGGACGATGATCTTCCACATGATCCCGCCGGTGGCGCTGGCGAGTGCATGGTTTTCCATGGCACGCGCCGTCGGACTGGAGAACACCTTCACAGGGCTGATCCTCGCACACGCGACGCTCAACCTGCCGATGGCGATCTGGCTGATGGCGGTCTTCGTTCGCGACGTGCCGAAGGAGCTGGAAGAGGCGGCGATCATGGACGGTGCGGATACGCCACACATCCTGTGGTACGTGATCCTGCCGCTCATCACGCCCGGCCTTGCCGCGACGTCGATCCTCACCTTCATTTTCTCCTGGAACGAATTCGCCGTCGCGCTGACGCTGACGATGAAGCAGACCGCAACGGTTCCCGTCGCCATCGCCAAGTTCGCCCAGGATTTCGAGATTCAATACACCCAGATGGCGGCAAGCGCCGCTCTGGCGATGGTGCCGGCCATTCTCGTGCTGCTCGTCGCCCAGCGGTACATCGTCAAGGGCCTCACGCAAGGAGCAGTGAAATAGCATGAAGGCGGTTTTTGTTCTTTTCGATTCCCTGAACAGGCATCTTCTCGGCCCCTATGGCGGCACACGCATCCCGACGCCGAATTTCGACCGCCTGGCCGCCCGCAGCGTGACCTTCGACAAGCACTATGTCGGCAGTCTGCCCTGCATGCCGGCGCGTCGCGACATGCTGACCGGCCGGCTTACCTTTCTGCATCGCAGCTGGGGGCCGCTGGAGCCGTTCGACAATGCCTTTCCGGAAATCCTGCACCAGCAGCGCGGCACCTACAGCCACCTCGTGACGGACCATTTCCATTATTGGGAAGACGGTGGTGCGACCTATCACAACCGCTACGATTCCTATGAATTCGTGCGCGGCCAGGAAGGTGACCGGTGGAAAGCGATGGTGCAGCCGCATTGGGAGCGGCTTCGCGAAAAATACCACGCCCGGCAGTTCAGCGACCAGAAGCGCTCCTATTTCGGCCAGAACATCGTCAACCGGGAGTTCATCAAGGAAGAGAAGGATTTCCCCTCGGTGCGCTGCTTTGCCGAGGGCTTTGACTTCCTCGACCGCAACCGCGACGCCGACAACTGGCTTCTGCAGATCGAGACCTTCGACCCGCACGAGCCCTTCACGGCGCCCGAACGCTTCAAGGCGCCATTCGACACTGGCTGGAAAGGCCCGATCCGCGACTGGCCGCGTTACGGTCGCGTCGACGAACTGCCCGAGGAATGCGAGGAGCTGCGCGCCAATTACTACGCCGTTGTCGCGATGTGCGACCACCTGCTCGGCGAATTGCTCGACTATTTCGATCGCCACGACCTGTGGAAGGACACGGCGCTCGTCGTCACCACCGACCATGGCTTCCTGCTCGGCGAACATGATTTCTGGGCGAAGAACCGTATGAACCTCTATGAAGAGGTGGCGCACATTCCGCTCTTCCTGCACGACCCCCGAGATGCCCGCCCGGGCAGCCGGTCACAGGCCCTCACCCAGTCGATCGATCTCGCAGCGACGTTCCTCGACCTGTTCGGTGCCACGCCGCCAGCCGAAAACGAAGGGTTTTCGCTCTGCGCGATGGCCGATGGCACGGCACTGCGCGATGGCGCCCTGTTCGGCTATTTCGGCGGCGCGGTGAATGTTGCCGATGGCCGCTATACCTATCATCGCTTCCCGGAGGACCTGTCGCAGCAGGAACTCTACCAGTACACGCTGATGCCGACGCACATCTTCTCACCGTTCTCACCGGCGGAACTGGCCTCGGTCGAACTGTCGCCGCCGCTCGACTTCACCAAGGGTGCGACGCTGCTCAAGGTGCCGGTGATCGATCGATCGCCGATGTACAACAACTACGGCCCCGGCGCGCTGCTCGAGTCCGAGACGCGCCTCTATGACCTCACCGCCGATCCGGGGCAGGAAACACCGCTGGTGGACCCAGCAGAGGAACAGCGCCTGACGGACCTGATGGCACGATTGATGCAGGCAAACAGCGCGCCGCCCGAAGCATTTTCGCGCCTGGCGTTCGACGCGGCCGCAGAGGGGGCGGAATAACCATGGCACAGGTCCAGATCCGGGACGTTCGCAAATCCTACGGTACCGCGGAGGTCCTGCGGGGCATCGATGTCGCGGTCGAGCATGGCGAATTCGTCGCCCTTGTCGGGCCGTCCGGCTGCGGCAAGTCCACCCTGCTGCGCATGATCGCGGGCCTTGAGGGCATTTCCGGCGGCGAGGTGCGGATCGACGGGCGGATCGTCAACGACATTCCGCCGAAGCAGCGCGACGTCGCCATGGTCTTCCAGAACTATGCGCTCTATCCACATATGACCGTCGCCAAGAACATGGGCTTCTCCCTGAAGCTCGCCGGCAAGGCGCGCGACGAAATCGACCGGCGCGTCGCCGCCGCCGCTGAAATTCTTGACCTCTCCCCCTTGCTGAACCGGCTGCCGCGCCAGCTTTCGGGCGGACAACGCCAGCGTGTCGCGATGGGCCGCGCCATCGTTCGCGATCCGGCGGTCTTCTTGTTCGACGAGCCCCTGTCGAACCTTGACGCCAAGTTGCGGGTGCAGATGCGTGCGGAAATCAAGGCGCTGCATCAGCGCCTCGGCACCACGACCGTCTATGTCACCCACGACCAGGTCGAGGCGATGACCATGGCGGACAAGATCGTGGTGATGAGAGGTGGCGTCGTCGAGCAGGTAGGATCGCCGCTGGACCTCTACGATCACCCCGACAATGTGTTCGTCGCCGGCTTCATTGGCTCACCAGCGATAAATCTGTTTGAAGGCCGTCTTGAAAACGGGCATTTCACCGGAAACGGCGGCTTCTCCGCTCCAGCCGGAACCAAGAACACAGCAAGTCCTGCGGACGTCGTTCTTGGTATCCGTCCCGAGCATCTCCGTCTCGATCCGTCCGGCATCGAGGCGACTGTCGTGGTCGTCGAGCAGACCGGCGCGGAAACACTGTTGCTGCTCGACATGCACGGCCAGAAACTCACCTATCTCGGCCGCGAACGCCTGCACGTCCGCCCGGGCGAGACGGTTCGCGTGCTGCCGGATTTCTCGCGGCTGCATATCTTCGATGCTTCGACCGGCCGACGCGTAACCTAGCGCGGACCATGCCTCACCGCCGTGCGATTGGCGAAACGGGGCCGCGTGTCACGCGGCCCCGCTCATGTTTACTGTCCGCCCCAGGCTGCCGGATAGTCGGGCAGCTTCTCACAGCCGCACATCGCGTGGTGCAGCGGCGGCATCTTGTCGTTGACATAGAGATCGAGCGTTTCGGCGGTGATCGCCGGCTGCGGCATTACCCATTCCGGTCCGGGCACGGCCTCACCCTTCAGCACCTTGACGGCCGCGATGATTGGCGTGCGCCATTGATAGGTTGGGTAGGTCGGCGCGATCGCCTTGAAGCCTTCGGCCTTCCATTTCATCAAGAAGTCCTGCTGGTCCTCGCCGGTGATGATCGGCAGCGGCAGGCTGGAATCCTCAAAAGCTTCCAGCGCCGCAACCGCCGTCGCACCGGCATCCATCCAGATTGCATCGATCGAGCCACGTTGCAGATAGTCCTCGACGATGGACTTGGTCTTCGCGTTGTCGCCTTCGGTGAACTCCTCGCCGATGACGTTCAGGCCCTTCTCCTTGAAGATGCGCTTGGCCGCCGAAGCGCGGGTCTCCAGCACGTCGACACCGGGCACGATGCGCAGCATCAGCACGTTTGCACCAGCGGGGGCTGTGGCCGCAACGAACTCGCCGGCCTGGATACCGAAACCGTAGCCGCCAACCGGGTGGATGAAGGTCACCGGGCACTTGGTGTTGACGCCACGGTCGAAGACGATGACCGGAAGCTTGGCACAGGCCTTCTCGACGGCGGGGGTCAGCGCAGCCGTGGTGTTCGGCGAGACGATCAGCACCGAGCATTTTCCACCGTTGATCAGGTCATCGATGTCGGAAATCTGCTTGTCGTCAGAGCCTTCGGCATCGACATGGATGAGTTCCTTGATCTCCGGATGGAGCTTCACCTCTGCCTGCATGTTCGTCCAGCCGGTCACGCGCCAGGCATTGTTCACACCGGCATTCGAGAAGCAGATCGTATAGGGGCCTTCCTTCTTGTATTTTGCGGTGTCGGCCATCTGGTCACCGTAATATTGCACCCACGGCTCCCCCTCCGGGCCATTGGCTTTCGCCGTCAGCATCTCGCGCTGCCTGGCGAATTCCGCGGGGTCATCGAAGTTCAGCTGTTGGGCTTGTGCCGTGCTGGCAAAGAGGGCAGCCGAAAGGGCGGCGGTCAGCAGTTTTTTCATGTCTCACTCCCATTTGATCATGATGGTCAGGTTCCTCCCGACGGCCTTGCGGCCGGCGAAATTCAGGTCCGGCCGGCGCGGTTGCGCCGGTAGGTTGCAAGCACGACGGCGACGATCAGGATCACGCCCTGCACGACGTCGCGCACCGGTTTCGGCAAGCCGATGAAGTTGAGCAGCGTGAAGATCGCCGTCAGCGTCAGCGCGCCGGCAATCGAGGCCGGCACCGAGCCGCGCCCGCCGAGAAGCTGTGCGCCGCCGATGACGCAGGCGGTGATCGCCTGCAATTCGTAACCCACGCCGACATCCGTCGAGACACCGGCAAAGCCGCCAAGCAGGATGCCGGCCGTCACGGCACTCAGCGACGAGACGACGAAAGCGATGATGCGCACCCGCTCCAAGGGAACACCCGACATCTGCGCCGCCCGCGGATTGTCGCCGATGGCATGCAGCAAACGCCCGAGATTGGTGCGGTGCATGAGCCAGAACAGGCCGATCCCAACCACGATGAGGACGAGTAGTGCCACCGGCAGGAACTGAATGAGCGGAATACCCTGAATGTTCACGCGTCCGAAGAAGCGGAAGGTGTCCGGTAGGTAGCCGCGCGGCGACCCGCTCGACCACATGAAGGCCGCGCCGTTCAGCGTGATCATCATGCCGAGCGTGGCGATCAGCGAGGGCACCCGCAAATAGCTGACGACGAGGCCATTAACCACGCCCACGGCAAGCCCGACCGCATACATGACCGGGATCACCCACCAGGCGGCATCGGCATTGTTGTTGAGCAGCATCGACGAACCGACCACCGTCAGCGTGATCACCGAGCCGACCGAGAGATCGAAGCCGCCCGAAACGATGACGTAGATCTGGCCGGCGGCGAGGATCGCCAACGGTGCGGCGCGCTTCAGGAAATTCATGTATCCCATGGGCTCGACGAAATTCGGATTGGACAGCGTGATGGCGACAAGCAGCGCGGCGAGCACGAAGAAGACCGGATTGATCTTCGGCAGGCGGCCACCCCTTGCGGCGCCGGGCACCTTTGCGGAATCGACGGTTTCCTGGATCATGCCACTATCCTCTTCGAACGCACGGCGTAGAAGGCGACGGCGGCGACGATGATGATGCCGCGCATCACCTGCTTGGCGAAAGCATCGACGCCGGCGAGATTGAAGATCGAATCGATCAGCGAGAAGATGATGACGCCCGCCACGGTGCCCCAGATTCCGCCCTTGCCGCCGGACAGAATCGTGCCGCCGATGACGACCACGGCAATGGATTCCAGGTCATAGGCACCCTCCGTACCAATCCACGGCGAGCCTGATTTCAGCCGGCTTGCGAGATAGAGGCCGGCAAGCGAGGCGCACAGGCTGCAGATGATGTGGCTCGCCATCACCACCCGCGCCGTCTTGATGCCGGCCGCCCGAGCCGTATCGCGATTGCCGCCGACCGAATAGATGTTCGAGCCGAAGCGGGTGAAGCGCAGCACGGCCCAGGCCACCAGGACGAGGAGCGCCAGAGCGATGAGGCTGACTGGCAGGCCGAGCACCTCGCCATAGGCGAAATACTGGAAGGCATCCGGCACCGAGCCACCGAACCGGCCATGGAAGGAGGCGAGGCAACCCTGGATGATCAGCGCCATGCCGAGTGTCGCGATCAGCGGATTGACTTCAAGCTTGGTGATCATCAGCCCGTTCAGCGTGCCCACGACAGCACCCATCAGCAGCACCACGAGGACCGCAGGCACCATCATCGCCGGGTCGCCGTTCATGATCGCCGACGAGACGACGGCGGAAGCCGAGATCAGATGCGCCACCGACAGGTCGATCGAGCCGACGAGGATCGCAAACGTCTGGCCGACGGCGGTAATGCCGAGTGCTATGGAACGGTTGAGGATGGAGACCGCCGCTTCCGGCGTGAGGAATCGCGTGAGGCCGAGGCTGAGCGCGATCACAATGTAGATGGCAAGCGCCGCGGCAAGCAGCAGAGCCGGTGCATAGCGCTCCATGCGCCAGGCAGGACGTTTGGTGAGGGTTGCCGTGTTCATGCCGCCACCGCCTCTTCGCCGGTTGCGGCAAGCATGACATCGGCTTCCGACACGCCGCGCGGGAACGCGGCCACGAGTTCGCCGGCGCGCATGACGAGGATACGGTCGGCGGCGCCCAGCACCTCCGGCAGGTCGGACGACACCATCATGATCGCCGTGCCCTTGCGCGCGAGATCACGCATCAGGTGATAGATGCCGGCCTTGGCATTGACGTCGATGCCGCGCGTCGGCTCGACGAAGATCAGCAGCCGCGGTGCCAGCGCCAGCCAGCGCGCGACGATCGCCTTCTGCTGATTGCCGCCGGACAGCGCCTTGATCTCCTGGGAAAAGCTGCCGGCCCTGACGTCGAGCTCGTGCAGCAGCTTGTCCATCTCTTCGGCGGAGGCTAACGGCGTCGCATCGGCCTTGCCCGCGAGGCCGGAAAGTGCACGCGCCGTCAGCAAACCATTGTCGGCAACCGACTGCATCAGCACCAGTCCCTCGGCCTTGCGGTCACCCGGTAACAGGCCGATACCGGCGCGAATGGCGTCGCGTGGATTGGTGAAACGCGCTGGCTTACCCGCAAGCAAAACCTCACCTTCGGCGAAGGGTGCAAAGCCGAAAATCGCCTGGGCAAGCGCCACGCGCCCTGCCCCCTGCAACCCGGCAAAACCGACGATCTCGCCGGCGCGCAGGTCAAAGGAAATGTCCTTCAGCCACTCATTGCCCGCATGGCGCACGGACAGCACGACGTTGCCGATCTCCCCCGGCGTTGCCGGTGCGGCATAAAAATCGCCGATATCGCGGCCGACCATGGCGCGCACGATCGTATCGGGTTGCGGCACATGATCGAATCTCGCGGCCGTCTCACCGTCCTTCAGAACGGTTACCCGGTCGGCCAGCCGCGTGATCTCCCGCATGCGATGGGTAATATAGACGATCGCCACGCCGCGCTTCTTCAGCGTGTCGACGAGCCCGAACAGCACCTCGCATTCCGCCTCGTTGAGCGCCGCGGTCGGCTCGTCCATCACGATGACCTTCGCATCGAGCGACACTGCCTTGGCGATCTCGACGAGTTGTTGGCTCGCGACGTCGAGATCGGCGACGACCGTATCCGGCTCAATGCGGTGCGCCGAGCCGAACAGCGCGAGCACCCGCCGTGCCTCCGCGTTCATTGCCTTGTGGTCGATCAGGCCAAGCCGCGTCGGCTCCCGGCCGAGAAAGATGTTCTGTGCGACGGTGCGCTCCGGCAGCAGGGAAAATTCCTGGTAGATCACGGCGATGCCGGCGCGGATCGCCTCCAGCGGATGGCTGAAATGCCGCTCCTCGCCGCCGACGACGACGGCGCCGCCATCCAGCCGATAGACGCCGGACAGGATTTTCATCAGCGTCGACTTGCCGGCACCGTTTTCACCGGCGAGCGCGTGCACTTCGCCAGGATGGGCGGAAAAGCTCACGCTCTTCAGCGCCTTCACGCCGGGGAAACTCTTGGTGATGCCGCGCATCTCGATTGCGGGATTGCTCATGCTGCTGCCCATGTCTTGCGAATGAACGTTGCGCTTTCGGAGAAAAGCGTCTCGAAATCCGGAAACAGCGGCCGCCAGACGCGGGTCGCCGCCGCGATAGCCGGCAGGCCGGCCCCGAAGGCCTCAAGCGTCAACCAGCCGTCATAACCGATCTCCTTCAACACGGTGAACATCGCCGCGAAGTCTATGTGCCCCCGCCCGGGGATGCCACGGTCGTTCTCCGACACATGGAAAATGCCGATATCCGGACCGATCAACCGGATGGCCTCTTCCTGCCGGCGTTCCTCCACATTGGCGTGGAACGTGTCGTACATGATCTTGAAGGCGGGGTGTCCAACCCGGTCGACATACGCGCGGGCCTGCTCCATCGTGTTGAGGTAATAGGTCTCGAAGCGGTTGAGCGGCTCCAGGCTCAGATGCATGCCGTGAGTTGCCGCCCGCTCGGCCAGCGCGCGGTGTGCATCCGCACCGTATTTCAGTTCGTCCTCGGTGGCGCCGGTGCCCGTGAAGACGCCGATCGGCGCGTGAAACGGGCCACCCATGCTCTCGGCGCCGAGCGCGATGGCGCAATCCAGCGCCCAGTCGAGATGCGCAAGCCCGCGCGCCCGCACCTCGGCATCACTGCTGACGGGGCTGGCCTCCGGCGTTGGCACGATCGACGTGGTCGACCGGCCAAGGCCGAGAGCGTCGAGTTTTTTGCCCAGGCGCTCATAGTGGCCGACCGCCCCCTTGAGGACCGGCACCTCGACGCCATCATAGCCAAGGTCACGCAGCCGCCCGATGCTGTCGAAATGACTGTCCTCGACGAAGTCGGTCAGGCACAGAAGGTTGATGCCGAGTTTCATGGCGCGCTCAATGCAGCTTGATGCCGAGATCGCCGCAGGTGCCGCGGATCCAGGCGAGCGACTTCTCGATCATCGGTCCGGCCGCGCCCTCGCATTCGAGGCTCAGCACGCCGTCATAGCCATGGTCACGCAGTTGGGCGAGGCAGGCCTTGATGTTCTCTGCATTGACGCCGTCGCCAAGCGCGCAATGACTGACGGCAATGCCGGTCTGCCCGCCGCGCACCGCATCTGCCAGCGATTGCGATACGTCCTTGACGTGGACATGGCTGACCTTGTCGATGAAACGCGGAAGAAACTCGGTCGGCTCCTGGCCGGCGATGAAGGTGTTGCCGGTATCCATGTTCATGCGCAGCCACTTCGAATCGACGAAGGCCAGCATGCGCGCCATAAATTCCGGACGTGTCGTGAAATGACCGTGCGGCTCGATGTTGACGATGATCTCGTGCGCCTCCGCGACCTCGATGATCTTCTCGTAGCTGCGCTTCATCAGCGCCATCGATTCCTCTTCGCTCAAGCCTTCCGGCATGTGAAGCCCGTCGGTCGTGTCGACGCAGGGGCTGCCGGCTTGCGCGGCCCAGGCGATCGATTTCAGCACATAGGGCACGCCCCGGAGCGGCCCGTCTTCGCCGGAAAGCGGATAGGCGGCATCGACCTGGGAAAACCGCACGCCGTAGCGATCCATCTTGCGGCGCAGCAGCGCGGGGTCTTCGTAGAGCGCGACATGGGGTTGATAGCCGAGGCCATGAATCCAGCTCACGCCGTCGATCAGGCCACACTCGATGAAGTGCACATCGTTGTCGCTCGCCCACTGCAAGCATTTTTCGAACGACCAGTAGACCGAATTGAACGCATCCGTGTGGAAGCCTATCCGCACCGGCAAATCCTCCCCATTTCTCCTCCATGCCGTTGAGTTTCAACGGCAAATCACCAGCGCCTCGATTTGTCGCTTGATGATGGCCAAGCATTGCGCAATAAATCGTTGCCCGCGTTCGAAATAGAGGAGTGGTAAATTTTGAACACCGGCGGAGGAGAGTGATGAACAAAGCCAACAACGAACGGGCGGTCAGCCGGCCCGCGGTTTTTCGTGAGCCGGGCGCCCTGCTCTATGCCGGCAACTGCCAGGACCTGATGAAGGCGTCGCTTGCTGGACAGGTCTCGCTCAATGCCTGGACGAGGCGGGGTTATCCGGGGACGGACCTTGGGAAGGCTCTGCCACAAGTCTGCTCCGTCGGCGGCTGGGACGCGACAACGCCACAGGACTGGGGGTTGCGCGAACATTGCAACGAGGGTGTGAAGATCGCCTATCTCGCGCGCGGCTCGCTGACCATCACGATGGACGGCCGGAAGACCACGCTCAACGAAGGCCAGATGTTCGTCGTGCGGCCCTGGCAGTTGCATGCGCTCGGCGACCCGACCATCGGCGCCAGCCATATCATCTGGGTCCTGATGGACATGGGTGTGCGCCGCCCGCACGAGACCTGGCTTTGGCCCGAATGGATCGGCTGGCCGGAGCGAGACCGCAAAAGGCTGAGCGAACTCCTGTCGAAGAACGAGCAGATTTCCTATCTCGCTTCACGCGACGTCACGCGTACCTTCCTGGAGATACACGAAGTGGTGGCAGGCGGCGATATCGAGGGCGGCGAGGCGAGGCTTCGCCTGCTGATCTCGATGATGCTGCTGCAGTTTCGCCAGATGCTGGAGAGCCAGTCGCCGGTGCTCGACATTGCGCTGGCAAGCTCGAAACGCACGGTGGAAATCTTCCTGAAACGACTACGACACGCGCTTGACGAAGACTGGACGCTGGAGAACATGGCGGCCGAGTGCAACCTTTCGCGCACCCAGTTCACCCAGCATTGCCAGGTGCTGACCAACATGACGCCCGTCCGCTATCTCCAGATGCTTCGGCTCAATGCCGCTCGCCAACTCCTTGAAGATGGCCGGCAATCCGTGACCCACGTCGCTTTTGACTGCGGCTTCTCCTCCAGCCAGTATTTTGCAACCTGCTACAAGAAGCGCTTCGGCTTCTCCCCTATGGAGACGCCTCGGCAGGACACGCTGGTGCAAAGCCGTGGGGACAAGCTCACCGCCGGCATTCACAATTCAACATAAGCAAGCGACCGCTTGGCAGACAATGGAATCTCCGGGCCAGCGCATCGATCTGGCCCGAGTTTGTTTTTCCAGAGCGATTTTCACCACGAATTCCTTGGGCATGATGTTGCCCAAGGGACGCGTTCGGCACACTCGGTACCCTTAGATTTTCTTGCGCAGACCCGAAGGTATTCGCGTTTGCTCGACGGAGCGAGATGCAGGTAGCCTCATCTCCAGTCGAACAAACCTGCGTTTAGGATCTGCCGAAATGGATATGTTCTCGACCTATAGCACAGGCAAGGGCCTGCCACGCCAGTTCTACCTGAGTGATGAGATCTTTGCCGCCGAGCAGGAGAAGATATTCCGCAACAACTGGTTCTTTGCCGGACACACGATCGAGTTGCCGAAGTCGGGAGACTATATCACGCTCGATGTCGGCGGTGCGCCGGTCGTCGTGGTGCGTGACCGTGACGGAAAAATCCACGCCCATCACAATGTCTGTCGACACCGTGGCTCGATCATCTGTACCAAAGAAAAGGGCACGGCTTCGCGCCTCGTCTGCCCCTATCATTCCTGGTCATACACCCATGACGGAGCGCTGATCGGCGCGCCGATGATGGGCGACGATTTCGACAAGAGCGCCCACAGGCTGAAACCGGTTCATGTCGGGGAACTGCACGGGCTGATCTTCGTCAATCTCGCCGAGACGCCTTTGCCGTTCCACGAACTGCATGATCACCTTTCGCCCATCCTGAAATCCCAGGGTATCGCCCGCGCGAAAATGGCGCTCATCCGCGACTATCATCTCGATGTGAACTGGAAAATCGTCGTCGAGAACAACCGCGAGTGCTACCATTGCGAGGCAAACCATCACGGATACGTTTCGGTTCAGTACGACACCGAAAACGACAATCCGGCATTGAAGGACGAGATCGCCGAACGCCTTGCCGACTGCACGATCCGTTGGGAAAAGGCAGGGCTCGACGTCGCCCGCGTCAACACGTCGTCGAACAACACCGCCGAATGGTTTCGCGCCAATCGCACGCCGGTGCGCAAGGGCATGGTCACCGAAAGCCCGGACGGCCAGTTGGTATGCGACGTGCTGATGGCCGGTTTCACCGATCCCGACATGGGAACGGCCCGCGCCAACACGAACATCAACTTCTGGTGCCACGCGAACGCCGACTATGCCCATACCGTGCGCATCACGCCGGTCTCGCCGACGAAGACGATCGTGCGCGGCTACTGGCTTGTCGATGAGGCGGCCGTCGAGGGCCGCGACTACGATCCCGAAAAGATCGCGGCTTTCCACGACCAGGTCATGTCGGAGGACTGGGAGATCTGTCGACGGCAATGGATCGGCATCACCTCGCCCGGCTTCGAACCCGGGCCCTATTCCCCAACCAAAGAGCAGAACGTCGATCGCTACATCCGTTGGTATGCCCAGCGGATGACCACCTGATCCTGCCGAATTGATGCCAGCCATGCACTCCGGGCCGGAAATCCTGCTTCAAGTCACCGATATCAAAGCGCTGACCGCCCGAGCTTCGGCCTACAGGTTGGTCTCGCCCTCCGGTGAGCGCCTTCCGGCCTGGGACGCCGGCGCTCATCTCAGCTTCCACCTCCCAAGCGGCCACTTGCGTTGTTACTCGCTGTGTGGTGACCCCGCCCGGACGTCCGAATACTGGGTCGCCGTCCAGCGTGAAGACCAGGGCCAGGGCGGTTCACTGGAGGTGGCCAGAACATTCACGCACGGGGCCATAGTGCGTGCCGACCGCCCGCGCAACGGTTTTGCGCTGGCCGAAGATGCGGAGCGTCATCTCCTGATCGCCGCCGGAATCGGCATCACCCCAATCATCGCGATGATCCATCATTTACGGCAGGCCGGGGCGGACTACTTCGCTCATGTCTGCGCACGCTCTCTCGAAGAAACAGCGTCCTGCACATTCATTCTCGACGAAATCGCCGCCGGCCACGCAGCGCTCCATCACGACGGCAACGATCCCGCCCGCCGCCCGGACATGCCCGCAATGGTCGGCAAGGCTACCGCCGGAACGCATGTCTATGCCTGCGGCCCGCCAGGGTTCCTCAAAGCCTTTGGCAAGGCGACCGAAAGCTGGCCGCCTCATCAGATTCATGTCGAGTCCGTCGCCCCGAACGAGCGCTTGGCCGAGGGTGACCGGGCATTCGAAGTCGAGATCGCCTCAAGTGGTGAGGTCATCACAGTGCCGGCCGACAAGACGTTGCTAGCTGCACTGGCCGAGCGTGGACATGGGATCGCAACGAGCTGCCGGCAGGGAATCTGTGGCTCCTGCATGGTCCGCTACATCGACGGCATTCCTGACCATCGGGACGAAGCGCTCTGCGAACTCGAGCGGCAGGATTATCTCACGGTCTGCTGCTCCCGGGCGCGTTCACCAAGGCTCGTCCTCGACCTCTAAGAAATCGCGTTGCGCCGGCAAGAGGCCGCTTCAACGGGCAAACAAACCATCTCGCTGTCGAAAGCCCCAACCGGAAAGGCCGAATATGCCCAGCAAAGTTCCCTCCCACGCCCGCATCGTCATTGTCGGCGGAGGCGCAATCGGCACCAGCATCGCCTATCATCTCGCGAGAGCAGGAGAAAAAGACGTCCTTCTCCTCGAGAAAACCGCATTGACCGCCGGCTCCACCTGGCATGCCGCCGGGCTGATGGGCCAGCTGCGCAGCAAGGTGAACCTCACCCGTCTGATGCAATACAGCGCCGATCTCTGCGCCCGGATCGGTGCCGAGACTGGCCAGGACGTCGGCTGGAAGAACGTCGGCAGCCTCAGACTTGCCGCCTCCGATGCCCGCTGGGAGGAATCGAAACGCGCCCACACCGCCGCCAAAAGTTACGGCTTCGACATGGAGCTGGTTGGCCCCGACGAAATCAGGCGACTGTTTCCACTTGTCGACGTCAAGGGGTTGCGCGGCGCGACCTGGATCGCCTCGGACGGCCATGTCGATCCCTATTCGTTGACCCATGCCTATGCCAAGGGTGCACGAGCCGGCGGCGTGCGCATTGTCGAGGGCGTTACCGTAACCGGCTTTGCTATCAAGGATCGCCGCATCACGACCGTCAAGACCACCGAGGGCGACATTGGCTGCGAGGTGGTCGTCAATGCCGCCGGCCTCTGGGCGCGCCAGCTCGGCGAGCTCGCAGGCATCGACCTGCCGATCACCGTGGTCGAGCACGAATATTTCGTGACGGAGAAATCACCTCTGGTGCCGGACAACCTGCCGACACTGCGCGACCCCGACGCCAATTTCTACGTCAAGCCGGAGCCGGGCGCGATGGTGATCGGCGGCTGGGAGAAGGAAACACGCGCCGCCTATGGCCTCGGCAAGCTGCCGATGAGCTTCGGTCAGGAACTGTTCGCCGACGACCTCGAGCGTATCGCCGAGGTGATCGAAGGGGCGTCGAACCGCATTCCGATCTTGAACGAACTCGGCGTGCGCTCCGTGGTCAATGGCCCGATACCGATCTCGGCCGATGGCGAGCCGGTCATGGGCCTTGCCGGCGACTTCGAGAATTTCTTCGTCGCCTGCGGCTTCACGTCCGGAATCGCGGCTTCGGGTGGGGCTGGACGTGCCATGGCAAACTGGATCCTGGAAGGCGACCCCGGCATGGATCTCTGGGCCTTCGACCTGCGCCGCTTCGGTCAACCGCATGGCGGGCTTGCCTATCTGCGTGACAGTGCCATTGAGGCCTACTCGAAATACTACGCCGTCGCCTGGCCGGAAGAGGAGCGCTCGGCCTGCCGTCCGCTCCGTCGCTCGCCGCTCTATGAGACCCTCACGGCCAATGGGGCGGTCAACGGCGTGAAATTCGGCTGGGAGCGGCCCAACTATTTCCTGAAAGCCGGCGAGCCAAAACCGCCGCTCGAAACCTTTGAGCGCGCGCCCTATGCCGAGGTCATCGGCCGCGAGCACCGGGCGGTCCGCGAAGGCGTGGCACTGATCGACCAATCGTCCTTTTCCAAGTTCGAGGTTACCGGCCCGGGCGCTCTCCGTTACCTGCAATGGCTGGCGGCCGCCAACGTCGACCGCAGTGAAAATGCCGTGATCTATACGCAGCTCCTCAACAGGCGCGGCGGCATCGAGGCCGACCTCACGATCATGCGACGGCGTGAGGACCGGTTCCATGTGGTGACCGGCTCGGCCTTCGGCACGCGCGACGGCGGCTGGATCCGCCGCCACATGCCGCGCGACGGATCGGTTCACGTACAGGATGTGACGGGCGGCTATGGTGTCATCAATCTTTGCGGCCCGCTTTCGCGCGACGTCCTTGCCAAGGTGAGTGAAAACGACCTCGGCAACGACGCCTTCTCCTACATGACGTGTCGCGACATCCGCATCGGCTGGGCGCCGGTCATGGCCGCGCGTGTCACCTATGTCGGCGAACTCGGCTGGGAACTGCATGTACCCACCGAATACATGGCCTATGTCTACGAGCTGCTGAAAGGGGCAGGTGCCGAATTCGGCATCGCCGACGTCGGCTACAAGGCAATCTCCAGTCTGCGCATGGAAAAGCGCTACCTCTATTGGGGCGCGGACGTCACCCCTGACGACACACCTCTGGAGGCGGGACTTGGCTTTGCCGTGTCGATGAAGAAGGGCGATTTCCTGGGTCGCGACGCGATCGCGGCCCAGAAGGAGAGCGGCATCGTCCGTAAACTCGCCTGCTTCCAGCTCGATGAACCTCTGCCGGTCTATGGCGGCGAAGCAATGTCGGTCAACGGCCGCGTCGTCGGCATGACCACCAGCGGCGATTTCGGCCATACCGTCGGCGCGTCGATCGTCTTTGGGTATCTCAAGGGCGAGGACATGGCACTCAGTGAAATCGACGTCGAGGCCTTCGGCCGCCGCAGCAGGGCAAAGATCGTGGAGCGGTGCGCCTATGATCCTTCCGGCGAGCGCATCCGCATGTAGTTCGAGACGGGGTCTGCATCAGAATCCCTGCATGGGACGGGAGATGCCGCGCCGTTGATGACGGCATCTCCCTCTTGCCAAACCTGCGGGCGCTCATCCCATGCAATTTAACGGTTCATGGGGCGCGGACGACGCTCCGCTTCGCCGACACGGCGACTGCGACAAACGCACCGATCCCAATGGAACCAAGGGCGGCGCTGACGATGAGCGAAGCTCCTAACCCGAACGTCTCCATCGTTGCCGCGAACGCAAATGGCGCTGCTGCGCCGGCAGCCAGCCGCGCAGCGGCCATCTTTCCGGTGAGGGCGCCATAGCCGTCGGAGCCGAACAGATAGAGAGGCAGGCTGCCTTGGGCGATGCTGTTGATACCCGATCCGAGGCCGAGGCAAATGGAAAAGGCGACCGCCCCCGGAAGCCAGTCGCCGGACAGCGCCAGGATGATGACGCTGAGAACCATGAGCATGGCCGACATCAAGGCAAGGGCCGGTGGAGCCAGTCGCGTGCCGAAGATCATGTTGATCAGCCGGCTGAGAACCTGCGCCGGACCAAACAGTGCACCGATGACAACGGCAGCACTTCCAAGGCCGAGTGCCGTAAGCATCGGCACCATATGCGCGAGCATCGCGCCCAGGGTGAATCCCAGAAGCGCGAATGCAACAGACAAGAGGAGCACGGTGTTGCGGCGTCGTTCACGCGGGATCGCTCCGATGACATGTTCGCGCACCGGCCGCGATCCGCCGGTCGCGGCAAGCCTGTCTTTCCTCATGATCCAGAGATGCAGCGGCATGCAGACGGCCAAGTTGAGCACAGCATAGACGAGATAGATCTCGCGCCAGGACAGATAGCCCATCAGCGCTGTCGAGATCGGCCAGAAGATCGTGGAGGCAAAGCCGGCGATAAGCGTGAGATACGTGATGCTTCTGGAGGCGGATCGGGGATCGGCCTCCACCAGTGTCGCAAAGGCCGCCTGGTACTGGACCATGCCGGACGATATTTCCAGGAGCACGATGGCGAGGGCGAAGGCCGCGACGGACGGCGACCACGCGCAGAGGACCAAGGTCAGCGCAGACAAGGCCGAACCGATCGTCATCACCGTTGCAGCGCCGATGCGATCCATTTGGCGGCCGATGTAGGGCGCCGCTAAACCTCCAACGAACAGCGACGCGGAGAAGACGGCGAAGACCTGCGCGACGGTGAGGTCGATATCCTTGGCGACAGCAGGCGCCAGGATGCTGAAGCTGTAGTAGAGGCTGCCGTAGCCGATGATCTGGGTCATGCCGAGCGCGATGACGATACCGACGGGCACTTTCGGGTTATGCAAGACGTCGTCCTCGCTCGGCGCATTTTCTCGCGCGCAGCCGCTGCTGCGCGCTTTCACTGATGATGGGATGTCCCGCAGCCGCGGCCCACCATCAGGAACCATAACAGGCAGGCCAAGGCAACGACGTTTAGAGCCCGCCTATGCCTTCACCCGCAGACCTTTTGCGTCATAGGCCGCCGAAAGGTGGGCCGTCACCGCAAAGCGCTCGCCGGCAAGCTCGACCTCGAAGCGGCTCCCGGTCAGAAAATCCTTGTCCACGCCGGACGCATGTTCGATGAGGCCGAGAGCGACGGAACGGCCGAGCGCATGACCATAGGCCGCCGAGCGCACTTCGCCGATCGGCTTGCCGTCGCTCAGGATCAGTTCACCGCCCCATAACATGGGCGATGCATCGTCCACGGTGAACTGCACGATACGCCGGGCTGGCACACCCTTGGCCTTTGCGGCAACAAGCGCTTCCCGGCCGATGAAGCCGCCCGGCTTGTCCAGGGCAACCGCGAAGGCAAGACCCGCCTCGTATGGGGTGATATCCGGCGTCAGCTCGCGGCTCCACGCGCGATAGCCCTTTTCCAACCGGAGCGCCTCCAGCGCATAGTAGCCGCAATCCAGCAGCCCGAAGTCGCGGCCTGCCTCGTGCAGCGCCTCATAAACGCCAACGGCGAATTCCGTCGGCACGATCAGTTCCCAGCCGAGTTCACCAACATAGGTCATGCGGTTTGCATAGGCAGTAGCATAACCGATATCGATTTCGCGGATCGTGGCGAAGGGAAAGCCTTCGTTGGAAAGATCGGCGGAGGTGAGACGGGCGAGGATGTCGCGCGACTTCGGCCCCATCAGTGCCAGGACGGCATAGGCGGAGGTGACGTCGGTGAGCGTCACATGGGCATCCGCTACGATGTTCTTGCGGATCCAGTCCGCATCGTGCACGGCCTGCGCCGAACCGGTGACGAGAAGGAAGCGATCGGCTGCCAGACGCATGACCGTCAAGTCGCTCTCATAGCCGCCGCGCTCGTTCAAAAGGCCCGTATAGACGGAACGGCCGATTTCGACATCGACCTCGGCAGCGCAGATGCGGTTCAGTGCAGCCGCGGCATCCCGCCCCTGGACGAGCAGCTTGGCGAAAGACGTCTGGTCAAAGACACCGGCGGCATTGCGCGTCGCCTCCATTTCGCGCCTGACGGCTTCGTGCCAATTCTGTCGGCCGAATGAATAGGCCGTGACCGGCGTCTCGTCCGCAGCGGCAAACCAGTTGGCGCGCTCCCAACCCATCTTCGAGCCGAAGCAGGCGCGCTTTGCAGCAAGCCGGTCGTAGAGCGGCGAACGGCGGAAGGGGCGCGCCGTATCCAGCTCGCGGTTCGGCCAGGGCATGGCATAGTGGAGACCGAGCGTTTCCTTGACGCGATCGTGCAGCCAGCGCGGGTTGTTGTTGAAGTTCGCAAAACGGCGAATATCGACGGGCCAGAGGTCCATGGTCGCGGCACCATTGACGATCCATTCCGCTAGCGCCCGCCCTGCCCCGCCGGCACTGGCGATGCCCATGGAGTTGAAGCCGGCGCCGACGTAGAAATTCTTCAACTCCGGGGCTTCGCCGAGAATGAAGTTGTTGTCCGGCGTAAAGCTTTCCGGGCCGTTGTAGAATTTCTTGACCTCGGAAGTCGCCAGCTGCGGAACGCGCTCCAGTGCATTCTGCATCAGGATTTCGAACTGGTCCCAGTCATCTGGCAGCAACGCGAACTCAAAATCGTCCGGAACGCCCGTCATGCCCCACGGCTTGGCTTCCGGCTCGAAACCACCCATCACGAGGCCACCGACCTCTTCCTTGAAATAGATGTACCCGTCGGGGTCGCGCATCACCGGCAGGTCGGGATGCACGCCATCGATCTTGCCAGTGACGATGTACATATGCTCCGCCGAATGGAGCGGCACGGAGACACCGCACATCTGGCCGACTTTGCGTGCCCATTGGCCGGCGCAATTGACCACGATCTGCGCCGCGATCGCGCCACGATCCGTGTCCACGCCGGTGACCGCACCATTTTTCGTCGAAATTCCGGTGACCCGCACCCGCTCGACAATACGCGCGCCGCGGTTGCGAGCGCCCTTGGCGAGCGATTGCGTGAGATCGGTCGGATTGGCCTTGCCATCGCCGGGCAACCAGACAGCGCCGACGAGGTCGTCGATCGCCATGACCGGCCAGAGATCCTGCGCCTCCTTCGGCGAGATCACCTCGATCGCGACGCCCTGCGCGCGGGCGGAGGCCGCGGTGCGTTTCAGCACCGTCATACGATCCGCCGTGCGCGCCACCGAGACCGAGCCGCAGTTCTTCCAGCCTGTGGCAAGCCCCGTCTCAGCCTCCAGTTCGCTGTAGAGCTGCGTCGAATATTTGATGAGGCTTGTCATGTTGGCATGGCTGCGCAACTGGCCGACGAGACCGGCGGCATGCCAGGTCGTGCCGCCGCTGAGCTGCCCCTGCTCCAGGAGCACGACATCCGTCCAGCCAAGCTTGGTCAGATGATAGGCGACCGAACAGCCGATGATGCCGCCGCCAATGATGACGACCTGTGCGTGTGTTGGAAATTCCTGCGCCATAAAGCGACCTCCCGAAGCTCTGGAAGGCCGCACCGTAGCAAAACGATGGAAAAGGACAAGACAAAAAGTTACAAATTATTACATTTCGTCACTCAGCAACGATCAAGGCTGGGCCTTTTCGCTCCAGCGCCTCGCAAATCGCCTCCGGCGGACGGCGATCCACGACCACGCCGGCGGCAAGTTCGAACCGTGGAATCCGCAGCGGCGTCAGTCGGCCGAATTTCGAGCTGTCGAGGAGGAAGTAGGCCTTGCCGGCCGTCGCCGCCATGCGCGACCGCTGTTCGGCGCCATTGCGAGTAAAGTCCGTCACCTCGCCATCCGGCGACAGGCCACCGCCACCCAGGAAGGCGACATCGACGCGGAAGTGATTGATCGCCTCCAGCGCATCAACGCCGATGGAGGCTTCCTCGTCTCGATCGATCTCACCGCCCAGCATGTGCACACGCGTCATCGATTGCCGGCACATCAGAAGCGCGATCGAAAGCGAAGTCGTACAAATCGTTAGGTTTTTTCGCTCCAACAACGCGTGGGCCGTCGCAAGCGTGGTCGTACCAGAATCGAGAAAGACCACCATGCCGTCACGCACCAGATCCGCCGCAGCCCGGCCGATCGCAGCCTTTGCATCGGCATTCTCTTCGCGCCGCGCGGTAAAGGCCGCCTCTGTCGGCTCGAACAGGGTCGCGCCGCCATGCACGAGATCGAGCTGACCGCGATCGGCGAGAAGCTTCAGATCGCGGCGGATCGTCTGACGCGACACGTCGAAGAACTCAGCAAGCACGGTGATGCCGACCGTGCCGTCGGCAGCCAGGCGGCGAAGAATCTCGCCGTGACGGCGGGGGGCAAGAGCCCGGGCGCTTTGAGGATCAGTCATGTGGATATCTGCGGTGATTTTTGTTGTTTTGGCAAGCCGCGCGGCAAAAGCGTGGGTGGTTTCACACCCCCTATCATAGCGATTTCAGCCCCAACCTAACGCCGATCTTGTTCATTTATGTTGCATAATGTAATTGTTTTTTGCACAGTACCTCCGACACCGTGGGAGAGCACAATGCAGCAGACATGCGCGCGGGGCGGCCGCTTCACTTTCTATCTGCTCGATAGTTTCACTCTGCATGCCTTTTCCGCAGCGGTGGAGGCGCTTCGCCTGGCCAATGCGGTGGCGAGTCGCCCGATCTATGGCTGGCATGTCGTGACAGGGGATGGCCAAGCCGTCTTGAGCGCCTGCGGAACCCGCATCGCGCCTGATGGAGCGCTTGCCGAGGCACGCGCGTGGCCGCATCAGCCGGTACAGTCGCGCCTCATCGTCGTTTGCGGCGGGCGAGCGGCCCCGCTAGAGGACAGGGCGCTTGAGGCATGGCTCCGGCTGTCCCGGCGCAACCGAGTTCCGCTCGCAGGCGTTGCCGGCGGGGTCTACTGTCTTGCACGAACCGGCATGGCCGACGGCCACCGCTGCACCGTGCACTGGGAACATTTCCCGGATTTTTCCGAACGGTTTTTCGCCGTCGACACACGCCAGAGCGCCTATGAGATCGACAATGACCTCTATACTTGCGCCGGCGGAAACGCGCCTTTCGATATGCTTCTGCGCATCGTGGAGGAAGATCTGGGGCAGGATGTCGTCAATCGCATCTGTGAGCTTTCGCTTTCCGAACGCGTGCGCGAAGCGGGCGAACGCCAGCGACTGCCGCTGCAGGCGCGCCTCGGCATCGACAACCCGATCCTGATCCGCATCGTCGAGCAAATGGAGGCGAATCTTGCCGAGCCGCTGAAGCTTGCCGACATGACGCCGGCAAGCGGGCTTTCGCGCCGCCAGATGGAGCGCCTGTTCCAGCGCGAGATGGGGCGATCGCCGGCGCGCTACTATCTCGATATGCGACTGGAGCGGGCGCACCTGCTGTTGCTCAGTTCATCGCAGCCCGTCATCGAGATCGCCATGGCCTGCGGCTTCTCCAGCGCATCGCATTTTTCCCGGACCTATCGGGAGCGCCACGGCTGCACCCCGCTGGCAACGCGAATGGCCGAAACTGACCGTCGCCGACTCACCCTCGCGGGCGGTAAAGAGGAAAGCCGGATGGTTTTGGAGGAGCGTCGTGTCGCCTAATGCGGAACAGGCGCATTTCAGCGCCGATCCGCGAGATTTTCCCAGGCAACCCCGCTCACGGCAGCTCATAACGAGGACAAAGTTGAGAAGGCAGCCAAGAATGCCTCACACGAAGACGACGTTGTGCTCCTGCATGCGCAGGCGCGGGTCATGCGATCGTATCTCGACCGGCCGGCCTTCCAACACCTCGAAGCAGCGGGCCAGCGTGTCGTCGGAAAGACGCCGCATCGCTTCGTCGGTGAAGAATGCCAGGTGTGGAGATAGGATGACATCGGGACGCCCGAAGAGGGCACTGAGGGGATGGCCCTCCTTCGCCAGGGGTTCCTGACCGTAGACATCCAGTCCGACGCCGCCGAGGCGGCCTGCAAGCACGGCTTCGACCAGTGCTGCCTCGTCGATTAGCGCGCCACGCGAAACATTGACGAGTATTGCCGATGGTTTCAGGCAGGCGAGTTCGGCCCGGCCGATCAGATGGCGTGTCGAGGCGTTCAGCATGGTGTGCAACGAAACGAAATCGCATTGCCGCAACATCGCCTGAAGATCGTCGACCTTCTCGATTCCGGATGCGGCCATCGCTGCTGCATCGACATGCGGATCGTAGCCGAGAACACGCGCACGAAAGCCGGCGCCCGCCATGCGCGCCATGCTTCGGCCGATCTTTCCGGTGCCCACCAGTCCCATCGTCGCACCCGCAATGTCGCGCCCCAGCCAGCGACCATCCGGCCAGATCCAACCATCGCGCTCCATGGCCTGGCCAATCTCGGGTAGGCGCCTGGCAAGCGCAATCGTCAGGGCAAAGGCCGCTTCGGCCACCGTCTCCTGTGCGTAGTCCGGCACGTTGACGACCGGTATGCCACGCGCCATGGCTGCTGGAATGTCGATAGCATCGATGCCGACACCATATTTGACAATACCCCGAAGCCGCTTTGCCGCAGCGATGATGCGGGCGGTGATCGGCGTGTAGCACATCAGCAGGAGGTCGGCGTCCGCCACCTCCCACATCAGCCTGTCCTCCGGGACGCCATCCGGCAACGCGACGAGTTCGACGCCGCGTGCGCGGAGACCGGCGTCGATTTCCGGGCATTCGATTTCCTGATCCGTCCGGACGGCTTTCATGGCATTGCTCCTGGTTTGTCCGATACCGGTCCCCTTAACCCGCGAGGATCGACTGTTCGACGATCGTCAGTGCCCGGTCGAGCTCCTCGCGGGAGGCCACCAGGGGCGGCGAGAGCGTCATGACGTTGCCCTGGCTGATTTTCAGGCTCAAACCCGCATCCAGGCAGCGATAATAGGCCCGTTCGGCCAGCGCATTGTCCGGCGTGAAATCCGTCCGGCTTGAGACGATCTCGACGCCGAAGAGCAGGCCGCGGCCGCGCACATCGCCGATTGCTGCGCAGCGTTCGCCGAAGGTCCCGAGCCGGTCCATCGCGTAGGCACCGAGTTCGGCGGCACGCTCGGCGAGCCCCTCCTCGAGGATGATGGAGATGGTCGTCAGCGCCGCGCGCGCGGTAACGGGGTTCTTTTCATGGGTGTAGTGGCCGATGGCATAATCGCCCGCGACATCGAGATCACGCCGGGCGACAACGCCGGCAATCGGCAGGATGCCGCCACCGAGCGATTTGCCGAGGACGAGGATGTCGGGAACGACCCCGTCGTGCTCGCACGCAAAGAAGCGGCCGGTCTTGCCGAGACCGGTCGGAATTTCGTCGAAGATCAGCAAGGTCCCGTGCCGGTCGCAGGCCTCGCGCACCTGTTTCCAGAAACCCGGTGCAGGCGGATTGGGCGTTGCCCGCATCGGCTCGGCGACAAGGGCTGCAAAATCGCCCTCGCGCGCCAGCACGTAAGAAATCATGTTGGCGCAGGCGCGGGCGGAGCTTTCGAGATTGTCCTGGCCATAAGCGCAGTGGCGGTTCGCCCATGGCGCGACATGCTCGGCGCCCGGCAGGAGCGGGCCGGCGATGCCCGAGCGGAAGGTCGCCTCGCCGCCGACGCTCGACGCGCCGAAACCGGCGCCGTGGAAGGCGTCCCAGAAGGAAAGGGTCTTGAAGCGGCCGGTGGCGGCGCGCGCCAGCTTCAGTGCAACCTCGACCGCATCCGACCCACCCGTGGTGAACAGAACCTTGCCGAGATCGCCAGGCGCAAGCTTGCCCAGCATTTCGGCAAGCTCGACAGCAGGTTCGCAGGTGAAACGACGCGGCGCGAAACACAAATCGTCGATCTGGGCCTTGATCGCCTGTTTCAGCCGCGGATGGCCGTAGCCGATATGGTGGACACTGTTGCCGTGGAAATCCATGTAGCGCCGGCCGGCGGTGTCCTCGATCCAGATGCCCTCCGCCTTGGCGATGGCCGACAGGCAGGGGCTGGACAGGCTCTGGTGGAGGAACGCGGCGGCGTCGCGCGCCACGAGGGAATGCGTGCGCTCATCGCCCATCCGGGCGTTCCAGGCCCCACGCGCCGCCGTCGTGTTGGCTTCGCCCTCCGTGTGTACCAAGGCGGGTGCTTTGGCCTTCATCGTTTTCTCCGATCATCGCAACATCGTGTTGCGAAACCTATCGCATCTATCGGAGCGCGGATAAAATCGATATTATTCTAGAAAATTAAGAATTTATCGATATCATGGAAGCGTCAATCTCAAAGGTCTTGGCCTCTCATGCGCTATGTCCAGCTTCGGGCTTTCCACCACGTGGCTCTCGCCGGCAGCTTTTCGCGGGCCGCGCGCACCTTGCACCTTACGCAGCCCGCCATTTCCGATCAGGTACGCTGGCTGGAAGAAGAGTATGATGCCGCCCTGTTCGTGCGAAAACGTCGCCAGATCGAGCTGACGCCAGCAGGGTCACGGCTGCTGGTGGCGACGCGCCGCCTGTTCGATGCCGAAGGCGAGGCGCTCGAGGTTCTTCAGGAGGAGCGGTCACTACGGGCGGGCATGCTCAGGATCGCAGCCGATTCGGTGGATCACGTCCTCGAGGTGCTCACTGTTTTCCAGAGCCGGTTTCCCGGCATCCAGATCAAGATCGTCGGTGGAAACTCGCATAGCATCGTCGAGTATCTGCTTGCCTATGATGTGGATATCGGGGTCCTTGGCGACATCGTCGATGAGCGGCCGTTCGAGGTTTTTTCGCTCAATGTCTCACCCGTCGTGCTCTTCGTCGCGCAGTCGCATCCCCTTGCGACCCGGGCAAGCCTTCCGCTCGAAGCATTGAGCGCGTGGCCCCTTGTCATGCGGGAGCAGGGTTCGCGCACCAGGCAGATGCTGGAGACGCTTGCCGAGGCGCAAGGCGTAGCCCTCCGTTGCGCAGTCGAGGCCGAGGGGCGCGAGGCCGTCCGACGGATCGTTGCCGCCGGGCTCGGTATCGGGGTCGTCTCCGAAGCGGAATTCGACAACGATCCGAGGCTGGTTAAAATCGCGCTCGAAGGCCATCCGCTTTCGATGCAAGAAAAGCTGATCTGCCTGAAGGATCGCCGCAACAGCAAGTCGATCCAGGCGTTCTTCGCAACAGCGCGATCGGTGTCGAGCGAGGCGCGTAGCGATCCTTGATCTAGGCCGCCGTCATCTCGGACAGCCAGTCACGGAATGCCGCAACTTTCGGCAGGTTTTCCTTCGGCCCCGAGGTGAGGAACCAGTAGGAACCGGCAGCCGGAAGGCGGACGCCGAAAGGCTCCACGAGCAAGCCGCTGGAAAGCTCGCGCTCGATCAGGGCCGCCCTGCCCAACAACACGCCCTTGCCCTCCACTGCGGCCCGAATCGCCATGATCGACTGATCGAAGAACGACCCGGACGACGTATCGATGCCCTTGACGCCGGCATGGGTGAGCCATGTGTCCCAGTCTTCCGCATATCCGGGCACATGCAAAAGATCATGCCCCTTCAGATCCTGCGGGCAGGCGAGCGCCTCGGCATATTTCGGTCCACAGACCGGAAATGCCTCGTCACGAAGCAGGAGCATCGCCTGGTGTTTCGGCCAGTTGCCCAGCCCGAACGCGATCGTCGCATCAACCTTGTCCTCACCGTGGTCGAGCGCCGTCAGCCTGAGGTCGATCTCAGGCTGACGTGCACGAAACAGATCGAGCCGCGGTGCTATCCATTGACTGGCAAACGACGTGGGCACGTGCACGACCAGCATTTCGCGCGTGCCATGCCCGGCGAAACGGCGGCTGGCTTCGTCGATCGCGGCGAAGGCCAGGCCGAGCTCCTCGGCATAACGCCGACCCGGAACTGTCAGCCTGACGCCATTGGCATGCCGTGTGAACAGCTCCTTGCCGAGCCTGCCCTCAAGCGCGCGGATATGCTGCGAGACCGCGGATGGCGTGACGTTCAGTTCAACGCCGGCGCCGGCGAACGTGCCGAGCCGCCCGGCGGACTCGAAGGCCCGAAGCCAATTCAGCGGCAAATGTGCGGAGGCCATGACACCCTTAATTTTTCTAATCCTACCTCACGGTAGTCGCGTTTGCCTGGCCTGGCAAGAACGACTCCAGTGCGGTCCGATCAGGATCGTGGGCACCTCCTATCGCCACGCCTGGGTGCGGGCCAGTAGCCCTCGGGCGATCAGCGCGTGAATGAGCTTGGCGGCGACATTCGTGTAGAAGATCATCATGCCCATCGCCGCTGCCGGCGCGATATCGCCTGCATCATCCATGTTGAGCACGGCAACCGACGCAAGCTTGGTATCAGTGGAGTAGAGGAAGACCACCGCCGAGACCGTCGTCATCGCATTGACGAACAGATAGATCGCGATGTTGAGGATCGCCGGTAGGCAGACCGGCACCGTGACCCGGAAGAACAGCCTGTGGAACGGCTGCTTCAGCGACGAGGCGACGGATTCGAACTCCGGATCCATCTGCTTCAGGGCGGTGAGTGCCGTCAGATGCGCAACCGTGTAGAAATGCGTCACGGTACAGATCACGAGGATCGCCATCGTTCCGTAAATCGAGTTCAGCGGGTTAGCGGGATTGTTGAAGAAGAAGATGTAGGCAAGGCCGAGCACCATGCCCGGCACGGCCATGGGCATCATCGCCAGAAAGTGGAAGAGGCTGCGGCCGAAGCGGAAGCCATCCGTCTTCTCCACCATGTAGGCGCCGGCGAAGACGACGAGCGAGCCGAAGAATGCCGTCAGCAGAGCCAGCTTGATCGAGTTGCCATAGGCCGACCAGCCGCCGCCATCCATCAGGTCGAAGGCAAAATTCTTCGTCGTCAGCGTCAGGTCATAGGGCCAGAATTTTACAAGCGCCGCGATCTGGCACATGGCAATCATGCCGAGGATGAACAGGCTGACGAGGCACGCGAAGCCGAAGCAGATCCTGTCCATGCCGGCATTGGGTTTTGGCGCATAGGGCACAGCGCGGGCCGATAGCAGCGCCACCTGCCGCTTCTGCATGCGGCGGTCGACGGCGAAGGCGAGGATTGCCGGCACGAGCAGGATGACGGAAACCACCGCCCCCATTTCGAAATTCTGCTGGCCGATCACCTGCTTGTAGATATCGACGGCGAGCATGCTGTATTGCCCGCCGATCACCTTTGGCAGGCCGAAATCCGTGATGACCAGCGTGAAGACGACGAACGCTGCCGAGACAATGCCGTAACGCGCGCCTGGCACCGTGACGGTGGTGAAGGTCCGCCATTTGCTGGCCTTCAGCGACGCGGCGGCCTCGTAGTGCCGCGCATCGGCAATGGACAGCGCCGTCAGGATGATGAGGAAGGCATGCGGCAGCGTGAAGAAGACCGAGCCGATGACGATGCCGATCGGACCATAGATGGAGTAACCCATCAGCCAGTCCTTGAAGACGCCTTGATTACCGAAGAGATAGACGAGCGCGATGCCCGGCAGCAGTGACGGCACAAGGATCGGGATCGTCAGGATGCCGCGGAAAAGACCCTTTAGCGGCATACAGCTACGCGTCAGTCCATAGGCGAGCGCAAAGGCGATGGAGATCGTCACCACGGTGCTGATTGCCGCCATCAGCACCGAATTGTAGATGGAGCGGGCCAGTGCAGGCGTCGAGAAATAGGTCTTGAAGTTCTCGAGGCCAAGGCTGCTCGCCGGCCGCAACACGACACGCCGGAACGTGCCGGAATCGTATTCCCGCCAATCCGTCCCCTTCTCCAGCGTCGAGCCGGCAAGGAAGGCAGCGTCACCGGTCGTGCCGCGAATGCGGTAGTGAACGGAGCTGCGGAAGCTGAAGTCCGGGAAGAACTTGGTCGCGGCGAGGCGACCATCGGAACTGCTGGCAAGCTCGTCTTCCGCAACGACGCCGAGCTCTTGGTTGAGCGCGTCCGCGGTGACGATCGCCCCCCAGTTCGTGCGCGTTTCGTCGCTCACCTGGAACTCGAAGGCGGCGAGATCGAAGTGGTAGGTCGAGAGGGATTTCGACAGCATGATGAAGAGCGGCGCGCCCAGGGCAACGACCAGGTAAAGCCCGATGACGGCCATGAAGCCAAGCTTTATGCGGTCGTCACGGGAGGTTTCCTGCCGCAGTCGCTTGCCGACCAGCGGCAGGTATGGTGCTTCAAGGTCGATGTTCATCCTCACGCACTCCTCGGAAAGAGCAGCAGGCGATCGCGCGGGATTTCCACCTGGATGACGGCACCCGTCTCGATGCTGAGGCGCCGGACCGCATTGACGGAGAAGTCGGCGACAAGCGAGCGCTCCCCGAGCCGTGGCGCCGTCAACCGCGTGCGCCAGAACATGCCGAGAAACTCCATCTCCCGCACTTCGGCATCGATGAGGTTCTGCGGCGTCGCCGGCCGGTCAGCCGCGTTGACGGCATGCGCATCGGCGCCATGTGGGATGATATCGACCGGACGTACGACGGCTGTCGCGGTGTCGCCCGTCGCAAAACCCTCCGTCGGGCAGCAGAAGGCCGAATGACCGATCTCAACCTGGCCATCGGGCAGCACCTTGGCCGGAAACTGATTGGTCTCGCCGATGAAGTCCGCAACGAACAGCGTGCGGGGATGACGGTAGATGTCCGTCGGCGAGCCGACCTGTTCGATGACGCCGTGATTCATGACGACGATCCGGTCCGCCATGGCAAGCGCTTCTTCCTGGTCGTGCGTAACCATGATTGTCGTCACGCCAAGCTTGCGCTGCAGCGCCTTGATTTCGTGGCGCAGGTGCACACGCACCTTGGCATCAAGCGCCGACAGCGGTTCGTCGAGCAGGAGCAGGCCGGGCGAAATCGCGATCGCACGGGCAAGCGCGATGCGCTGCTGCTGACCGCCGGAAAGCTGGGCTGGATATTTCTTGCCCTGTGCTGAAAGACCGACCGTTGCCAGAAGCTCGGCGACGCGGGCGGCGATATCCGGTTTCGAGCGACCGGTATTTTCCAGACCAAAGGCAATGTTCTGCTCGATGGTGAGGTTCGGGAAGAGCGCATAGGACTGAAAGACGATGCCGTAATCGCGCCGGGATGCCGGCAGGGTCGAGATATTGCGATCACCTTGCAGGATGGTGCCCTGCGTCTGGAGATCGAGACCCGCAATCGCGCGCAGCAGGGTCGTCTTGCCACAGCCCGACGGGCCGAGGAAACAGATGAATTCGCCCTTTGCAATGGTAAGCGAGATGTCGCGCAGCGCGACGAAATCGCCATAGCTCTTCCAGAGATCGGTGATTTCCAGATAGGGCGACGGCTTATGTGCCTCTCCGGTGTCGCGGGCAATGCTTGTGGGTGTCGGTTCGATCGACATGGCATGTCTCATCTGCAAGCTCCGCTGGCTGTCAGGCAATGGTCGAGAATGCGAAGGGCGGAGCGCGAAAACGCCCCGCCCGGTCGATCAGGATCAGCTCTTGGGTTCCGACTTCGCGTCGTAACGCTTCTGCCATTCCTTGAGGATGGCGCCGCGGTTGTTTGCGGCCCACTCGAAGTCGTTGTCGATCATCTTGGAGGCGATGTCGGACGGCAGATGCTCGACCTGCTTGGCGACGCCGGGATAGGCGACGACGGCATAGCCGACATTGTACATCTCGTTGGCTTCCTTGGTCACCGACCAGTCGACCAGGGTCTTGGCAGCATCGAGATTCGCCGTGCCGGCGATGATGGCCGTCGCCTCGGCTTCCCAACCCGAACCTTCGGACGGGAAGATGATGTCGATCGGCGCGCCGGCGCTCTTGGCCTTGGCGCCCGGGAATTCGAACGACACGCCGATGACAGCCTCACCCGCGCCGGCCATCTTGCAGGGTTTCGAGCCGGAATGCGTATAGGCCGAGATGTTCTCATGCAGTTTGTCCATGAAGGACCAGGCCTTCTCGTCGCCCCACATCTGCATCCAGCCCGAGACATCGAGGAAACCGGTGCCCGAGGAGGCCGGGTTCGGCATCACGATGTGGCCCTTGTATTCCGGCTTGGTCAGGTCATCCCAGCTCGTAGGCGCCTTGAGGCCGAGCTTTTCACCCTCCACGGTGTTGTAGCAGAGGGCCGCGACATAGGCGTCCATGCCGACCCAGCTCGGCGGTGTGTCCTTGTCGACGAATTTCTTGTCCAGCGCCGCGACATCCTTTGGCTCATAGGCCTCCAGCATGCCTTCGGTCTTGAGGAGAAGCAGCGACGTCGCCGCAAGGCCCCATACGACGTCGGCCTGCGGGTTGTCCTTTTCGGCAAGCAGCTTGGCGGTCATGATGCCGGTGGAATCGCGCACCCAGTTGATCTTGATGTCGGGATGGGCCTTCTCGAAGGTCGCCTTGTAGCGGTCAAGGTCGACGGCTTCGACAGCGGTATAAACGGTGAGCTGGGTTTCAGCGAAAGCGATGGTGGGAAGCGCGGCTGTGACAGTGCCGGCAAGCAAAAAAAGCATGCGTTTGTTCATGATTGAAAATCTCCTCTGAAGGCCTGGAAAAACCGGGGAAGCACGGCGGGCGATCTAGGCGTCGCCCTTGTAGGATCGGCTTCAGGAGGCATTCTGCGCATTGGTTTTCAGTAAGTAAAATTTATTATTCTTATCAATCGGAAGATAAAACCTATAGATCGTTTGCCGCTAAAACAGGCAGCCGCGTCACGTTTGCCGCCGCAATTGCCATAACCCGCCCAACCGCAGGCAACAAAAAAGGAGCCGCACGAAGCGGCTCCCGGAAAGGGTGATCCTGTAGGGGATTGCTTCAGATCACCAAGGCAAAGAGAAGGTTTTCACATTGGTAAAACTCTTCATGGCTTCGATCACGCCCTCCTTGTAACCGTTGCCCGAATCCTTGATGCCGCCGAAGGGGCTCATCTCGATGCGGTAGCCCGGCACCTCCCAGATGTTCACCGTGCCGACCTTCAGCCCTGCAATGTATTTCTGCATGCGGCGGAAGTCGTTGGTGCACACCCCGGAGGACAGGCCGAAGGCCGTCGAGTTGGAAAGCGCAATCAGCGCGTC
Organism: Sinorhizobium sp. RAC02; assembly: GCF_001713395.1. Classification (NCBI taxonomy): domain Bacteria; kingdom Pseudomonadati; phylum Pseudomonadota; class Alphaproteobacteria; order Hyphomicrobiales; family Rhizobiaceae; genus Sinorhizobium; species Sinorhizobium sp. RAC02. The sequence continues at coordinate 1,747,927 of NZ_CP016452.1, forward strand.
GTCGTCATCCGGTGCACGGACGATCGGGATGATCGGCGCGAAGGTCTCCTCCATCACCAGTTCGCTCGCGTGGGAAACGTGGTCGACGACGATCGGCGGCAGCAGCGCACCGCGCCGACCCGGATCATAGAGGATCTGCGCGCCCTCCTCGGCCGCCTTGTGCACGCGGCGCTCGAAGACTTCCGCAGCCTTGGCATGCACGACCGTGCCCAGATCCATCGTCCGGTCCATGGGATCGCCGAACCTGAGCTTCTTCGCCCGCTCCAGCACCAGCGGCACGAAGCGGTCAGCCACACGCTCCTGGCAGAGGATGCGCTTGACTGCCGTGCAGCGCTGGCCGGAATTCTTCGTGGCCCCCGCGACCGCAAGGTCTGCCGCTCGCGCGAGGTCGTCATCCGACAGGTCGTTGAGGATGATCAGCGGGTCGTTGCCGCCCAGTTCAAGGATCTGGCGCTTGTAATGCGCATGCGTCGCGATCAGCTTGCCGACCGGCACGCTGCCAGTGAAGGTGATGAGATCGAAATTCGGATTGGTGATCATCTCCATGCCGATATCGCCCGGCCAGCCGGTGACGACGGAGAGCATTTCCGGCGGCAGGCCAGCCTCGTAGAGGATGTCGGCGAGGACCAAAGCCGTCATCGGCGTCAGTTCGGTCGGCTTCAGCACCACACAATTGTTGGTGGCGATCGCCGGCGCCACCTTGTGCGCCACCATGTTGAGTGGGTGGTTGAACGGGGTGATCGCCGAGATGGCGGTCAGCGGCTCGCGGGTGGTGAAGATCTTGCGCTGCTTGCCGTGGGGCGTGAGGTCGCAGGAGAAGATTTCACCATCGTCGTGAATGCACATCTGCCCGGAGAGCGTGAAGACATCGAACGCGCGGCCGACCTCATAGAGGGAATCCTGCTTGGAAATGCCGAGTTCCAGCGTGATGAGGTCGGAAATCTCCTCCTTGCGGGCGACCAGCAGTTCGGCAGCCTTCAGGAGAATGCGCTGGCGCTCGTAGCGCGTCAGCTTCGGCTGGTAGGCGGCGGCGATCTCGAAAGCCTTGCGAGCGTGCTCCGCATTGCCGGCCGGGACGGTGCCGATGACGGCATCGTTCCAGGGGTAGTGCACCTCGACCACCCCTTCGGTATCGACCATCTTGCCGGCAATTCGCATCGGCTCGTGACGGATCGCGAATGTCGTTTCCACCTTGGTCATCGTTCGCTCCTTATTTTGCCGGCTGCGCGGCTGCGACGAGCGCGTAGTAGAAGGCATCGAAGTTGCGCAATGTGCCGGCGGAGAGAAGCTCGGGCAGTGTGCGGTTGGCGATGAAGGGCACTTCCTGCTCCGTCAGGCCGCCATGCGAACGCAGTGGCTCGTTCAACGCGGCAAGGTCGTGCCGATGCTCGCTGGTGCCGAGTGTCTTATTCTCCGACGAGACGAGCACGATGTCGCCGATGCGGTCATCGGGAAGCTCGAAACGTATGCAGGCTTCCGGGCGGGACAGGACGACATCGATACCCTCGATCGCCTTCAGCCGCTCGATGATCTCCTCCTTGTCGGCGCCTTCCGGCAGGTACGCCGTGGCAAACGAACCGAGTGCGCCGTGATGCACGACATAGGGGTCGGTGATCGGCAGGATGACGCGCGCGGCGTCCTTGCCGAGCCATTGGTCGAGCAGATCCTGCACGTAGATCACGTCCGGCGAGCCGTCCGCCTTGTGCTTCGGCTTCATGCCGTGGTCGGCGGTGACGACGATGGCTGCACCAAGCGCATCGAGTTCGGTCAGGTACTTGTCGAACATCTCGTAGAAGTCGTTCGCCTGCTTCACGCCCGGGGCATATTTGTGCTGCACATAGTCGGTGGTCGTCAGATACATGACGTCCGGGCGGAACTCCTTGAGGAGCTTGACACCTGCGGCAAAGACGAACTCCGAGAGCTCCGCGGAATAGACTTCGGGCACGGGGCGGCCGAGCCAGGCCGACGCATTGTCGATACCGTGTTCCGCCTTGGTCGAGGTGTCGGATTTTTCGGAGGAGAAGCAGACCGCACGGCCTTCATCGAATTTCAGGCCATGACCGAGCAGCGCCCGCAGCTTGTCCTTGGCGGTCACCACCGCGACGCGGGCGCCGGCATCATAAAAGGCCTTGAAGACGGTTGGCGCGCGGAGGAATCGCGGGTCATTCATCATCACTTCCTTGCCGGTCGCCGGCTCGTAGAGATAATTGCCGCAGATGCCGTGGATTGCAGGCGGGCGGCCGGTGGCGATGGAAAGGTTGTTGGGATTGGTGAAGCTCGGGATCACGCTGAGCGCGGTCCTTTCCGTGCCCGTCTTGCGGATGCGCGCAAGCGTCGGCATCAGGCCGGCCTTGATGGCCTCGTCGAGATAGGCCGGCTCGCAGCCGTCCAGGCAGATGGCAATCGCCGGGACGTTCGGCCAGGGATAGGTGCGCCGGTTGGCGGTGACGGTGATCGTGGACATCTGGTTCATCGGGAGTTCCATTCTTCGTTAAGCGGCGAGACGGCTGCGTTCTTCAAGGGCGATGGCTGGCGGAGCGGCGCTATCGACGCCCATTTCGGCCAGCGACGAGCGGGCAGCCTCAACCACGCGGCGCATGACATGCTCGTCCATGCGGCCGATGCAGCCGACGCGGAAACTGTCAACGACCGTCAGCTTGCCTGGGTAGATGATGAAACCCTTGTCCTTCATCAGGCTGTAGAAACGATCGAAGGCGAAGGCCGGGTGGGCTGGGCTGAAGAAGGTGACGATGATCGGCGATAGCCACTGGTCGGCAAGCAGCGTCTCGAAGCCTGCCTCGCGCATGCCGGCCACCATGACATCGCGGTTGCGGGCGTAGCGCGCGCCGCGGGCTGCGACGCCGCCCTCCTCGCGATGCAGGCGCAGGGCCTCCAGGAAGGCGGCAACGACATGGGTCGGCGGCGTGAAGCGCCACTGGCCCGTCTTGTTCATGTAGTCCCACTGGGCATGCACATCGAGGCTCAGCGAATGGCTGCGGCCCTTGGCGGCTTCCAGCTCGCTCTTGCGGGCGATGACGAAGCCGAAGCCCGGCACACCCTCGATGCACTTGTTGGCGGAGGAAACGATGGCTTCGTAGCGGAAATCGGCAAGGCCGGCCGGCACGGCACCGAAGGCACTCATCGAATCGACGAGCAATTTACGGCCGTGAGCATAGACGGTGTCGGATATTTCCTTCAGCGGGTTGAGGATGCCAGAGCTGGTTTCGCAATGGATGACCACGACATGGGTGATTGCCGGATCGGCATCGAGTGCCGCGGCGACTTCAGGGCCGCGTGGCGGCATGTAGTCGCCCTTGTCGATCGTGATATGGTCGCGCCCGAGATAGGAGAGCGTCTGCGCGATGCGCTTGCCATAGGCGCCGTTGCTCAGCACCAGCACCTTGCCGTCACGCGGAACGAAGCTGCCGAGCATTGCCTCGACCGAGAAGGAACCGCTGCCCTGCATCGGGACACAACCGAACTCGCCCTTGGTGTCACCGGCAATATCGAGGAGCTGGCGGCGTAGATCGCTGGTCATGGCACGGAAGTCGCCATCCCAGGAACCCCAGTCCCGCAGCATGGCTTCCTTGACTGAATAGGCGGTCGTCAGCGGGCCGGGGGTCAGCAGATAGGGTTCACCGAGCTTCGGTGATTCCAGCGGCGCGATCGTTCTGTCAGAAGCGGTGTTCGGCATGGTCCGTCCTCACGTTTTGCTTATCCGGGGATGACAATGCGGCTGAAAAATATATCTGTAAAATCGTTCTTTTGTATCGATACATAGATTTTTCTTATGATCCTTAACTGTGGGCACCCGACTGCTTTCAAAAAGATCCCAGTCCGGCGCAGGCGCGGATAGGCCATAGCCGTGACCAACGAATTGGCCTCCGTTCGCGTCTGCACAATCTCCAGATGGCTCTTGCAGCTGTTATCGAAGAGGTTGCGCACATGCTCCTTCTGGCGAGCCATCTCGCGCGCGCGATGAAGGGGTCTGGCGAGCGCCCGACAGCGACAAACTCAAGGCGATTGTCGCAAGGTCATGGAGGCGCTCCACCGCGGGGATGGAAATGCAAAAACTATCACGCGCCGCTTTACATAAATCAAATCGTTGGTTTTAATATATTCATAAACTCAGCCTATATTCAGGGAGAGCATGCCACATGCGCTATGTTCAGCTTCGCGCCTTCCACAACGTGGCCATCCATGGCGGGTTTTCGCGCGCGGCGGAGGCGCTGTTCCTCACCCAGCCCGCGGTTTCCGACCAGGTGCGCAAGCTCGAGGAGGAGTATGACGTCCTCCTCTTCAACCGGAACAAGAAGCAGGTGACGCTGACCCAGGCCGGCCAGCAGCTTCTGGAAATCACCCGGCGCATGTTCGACGTCGAGCAGCAGGCGCTGGACCTGCTCTCGGAATCCCGGGCCCTGCGTGCTGGAAAGCTGCGGATCGTCGCCGACGCCGCCCACCACCTGCTCCACATCCTCGCCGCCTTCCGCCGCGCCTACCCGTCCGTGCAGGTCTCGATCAATGCCGGCAACACGGAGACGGTCATCACCAGCCTGCATGCCTACGAGGCGGACATCGGCGTTCTCGGCGAAATCCCGCAATCCAGCGATTTCGAGATCCTGAAGCTCAACTCCACGCCGATTATCGCCTTCGCGAGCCGCGGCTATCCACTGGGCGATCAGAAGGAAGTCTCGTTCGCCGAACTTGCCAAACACCCCCTTGTCCTGCGTGAGCGCGGTTCGAAGACCCGTCAGAAGCTGGAGGCCATGGCCGAACAATGCGGCGTCACCCTGACACCGCTCATCGAGGCGGAGGGACGCGAGGCGGTTCGCGAGATCGTCGCGGCCGGTGGCGGCGTGGGCTTCGTCTCCTCCGCCGAATTCGGCCAGGACAACCGCCTTGTTCCGATTCACATCAAGGCCCCGGAAATGCTGATGGACGAGGCGATGATCTGCCTGCGCGAGCGCAGCAACGGCAAACTCGTCAGCGCATTTTTCGACGTCGCACGACGGCTTTCGCGGGCGGAAGGCGGCCCGTGACGTCTCCCGTCAGGGGACCGGTCCGCCTTTAACCGAAGTTCCGCTTGTAGGTTGATGCGATGAGCGTTGTGGCGGCGGCGAAGGCGGCCTCCTCGTCGCGCTGCTCGATCGCTTCAAGGATCGCCCCGTGCTGGGCCAGCGACTGGCCGAAGCCGCCAGAGGCGGCCATGGTTTTCGGAATGCTGATCGACAAAGCAGCCCGGATGACCGAGGAGACCGGCAGCAGGAAACGGTTGCCGGCAGCCTGGAAGATCTGGAGGTGGAAATCGATATCGGCCTCGATCGCCGCGTCGATGCCGGCCTGCTCCTCCGCCATGCGCAGGAAGGCCGCGCGGATCGCCGCGTGGTGCGCGTCCGAACCACGACGGGCAGCAAGGCGTGCTGCAAGCGGCTCGATGGAAAGACGGATTTCGAAAAGCTCTTCGGCGAGCGCGTCCTGGTCCTCGGCATCACCCTGCCAGGACAGCACGACCGGATCGAGCGTGTTCCAGTGTTCTGCCGCCCGCACACGCGTGCCGAGCCGCGGCTTTGCCTCGATGAAGCCCTTCGTCGACAGGATTTTCAACGCCTCGCGCAGCGTCGTGCGGCTGACGCCGAGTGCTGCCAGCATGTCTGCCTCGCGCGGCAGGGTCTCGCCGACCTTCAGGTCGCCCAGCGTAATGCGCCGGCCGATATCGCCTGCGATACGGGCCGGCAGGCCGCGATCTTCCCGAGCGATTGGCTTCATGCACTCTCCCTTGCGTCTTCCCCGTACATAGACGGTCCGTCCTATTCGGGAAAGCCACCCAGGGCCGCCGCATAGCGCAGGGTCATTTCCAGGCCGATCGACGTGGGCCGCGTGGCGGGCGCTCGGTCGTGGATTGCGATGCCCGCACGCTCGCCGAACAGACGCTTGCCGTAGCAGATGAGGGCCTCGATGCCCTGCATGGTGAAGACGACACCCGGCAGCATGCGGCGATATTCCTCCTCGGCATGCGAATCCCAGCCGTCACAGAAGAATTCGTAGGCGCGCACGGCATAGTCGATGGAATCGGGTGCCAGAATCAGGCCGCTACAGCCGATGCGCAGATTTTCCAGCAGTTCCAATCCCGCGCGGCCGTTGAAGACCGGCAGCCGACGTTCCGTCACCTCGATCAGGTGAGCGATATCGACGACCGGTCCCTCCCCCTTCACCAGGCGGATATTGGGGTGTTGGCGCACGAGATCGCGAATGTCCGTCGCCGTCAGACCCCGGCCCATCAGCGCCGGCGCGTTCTGGATGGCAAGCGGCAGGTCCGTGCATTCGGCGACGCGGCCAAAGAAACGGATATATTCGACGGCGGAGTATTGGCCGACCATCGGCGGCTGGAGGATCAGCCAGTCGGCGCCGGCGACCGTCGCATGACGCACCTGGCGCACCTGTTCCTCGACCGAGGCGCCGAAGATCGTCAGCGCGACGGGCACGCGGCCGGCGGTGTCCTCGACCACCCAGTCCATGATCGCCATGCGCTCGGCCTCATCGAGCTTGGAAGCCTCCGTGGCAAGGCCGAGGGCCGCCATACCGTGCACGCCGCTCGCCAGGCAGATTTCAACCTGCCGGCGCATCAAGGCGCGATCGAGTTTTTCCCGCTCATCGAAAAGCGCGTAGAGAATGGCGTGGATGCCGTGCAGGTCTTCAACGCGAAAATCCTTCACCATCGCCTCCTCAATGGCTCTCGCGGGGGACAGCATGGCCGCTGCCACCGACGAGAAAATCAAGGTCAGCCCCCGTATCGGCCTGCATGACGCGATCGACATAGAGCCCCTGGTAGCCGCGGGTCATCTCCGGCACCGGCGGCACCCATTCGGCCTTTCTGCGGGCCAGTTCGGCATCGTCAACATCGAGATGCAGTCGACGGCCGGCGACGTCGAGTTCGATAAAATCCCCATCACGCACCAGCGCCAGCGGGCCGCCGACGGCCGCTTCCGGTGCCGTATGCAGGACCACTGTGCCGAAGGCCGTGCCGGACATGCGGGCATCGGAAATCCGCACCATGTCGCGCACGCCCTTCTTCAGGAGTTTTTGCGGCAGTGCCATGTTGCCGACCTCGGCCATGCCCGGATACCCCCTCGGGCCGCAGTTCTTCAGAACCATAATCGAACTCTCGTCTATATCGAGGTCCGAATCGTCGATACGCGCCTTGTAATGATCGATGGTCTCGAAGACCACGGCGCGGCCACGGTGCTGCATCAGTGCCGGCGTTGCCGCCGATGGTTTGACGATGGCGCCGCTCGGCGCGAGGTTGCCGCGCAACACGGCGATGCCGCCGCTTGCGGTCAGCGCCCGGCCGCGCGGCAGGATGACGTCATCGTTGAAGTTTTCGACGCCATCGATATTCGCGCCGACGCTGCTGCCCGTGACTGTCAAAGCATCGAGGTCGAGGAGATCAGCAATTTCCTTCATGACAACCGGCAGGCCGCCGGCATAGTAGAAGTCCTCCATCAGGTAGCGGCCGGAGGGCATCAGGTTGAGGATGGTCGGCACGTCGCGGCCGAACTGGTCCCAATCGTCGAGCGACAAGGGCGTGCCGGTGCGGCCGGCGATCGCCAGGAGGTGTACCACCGCATTGGTGGAGCCGCCGACCGCGCCGTTGACGCGGATGGCATTGGCGAAGGCCGCGCGTGTAAGAATCTTCGACAGGCGCAGGTCTTCGGCGACCATGCCGACGATGCGCCGGCCCGTCAGCCGCGCCAGTCTGGCCCGCTCGGCATCGACGGCGGGAACAGCGGCGTTGCCAGGAAGCGCGAGCCCCAGCGCTTCCACCATGGAGGCCATGGTCGAAGCCGTGCCCATGGTCATACAGTGGCCGGGCGAACGCGACATGGCACTTTCGGCTGCCTGGAAATCCTTCTGCGACATCACGCCGGCGCGCACATCCTCGGAGAACTTCCAGACATCCGTGCCCGAACCGATGGTGCGACCGCGGAAACGGCCGTTCAGCATCGGTCCGCCGGAAATGACGATGGAGGGCAGGTCGCAGGAGGCCGCGCCCATGACGAGCGACGGCGTGGTCTTATCGCAACCCGCCATCAGCACGACGCCGTCGATGGGATTGCCGCGGATCGCCTCCTCGACATCCATGGAGGCAAGATTGCGGAAGAGCATGGCGGTCGGGCGCAGGTTCGATTCACCGCAGGAGAAGACCGGGAACTCCACCGGCAGGCCGCCCGCCTCCAGCACGCCCGCCTTGATATGTTCGATAAGGCCGCGGAAATGCGCGTTGCAGGGTGTCAGTTCGGAGAAGGTGTTGCAGATGCCGATGACCGGGCGCCCGTCGAAAACGTCGTCCGGCAGTCCGTTGTTCTTCATCCAGCTCCGGTGAATGAACGCATCCTTGTCCAGCCCGCCAAACCAGTGCTGCGACCGCAGTTTCCGGGACATTTTTACTCCTCCACAAATGCACGCTTGTAAGCCAACTTTTCTTTTCTCATATAATCGGAGTTATTTTTGGTCAAGCGGCGGAACGGACAAACCGGACAAAGAAAAACCTCCGGCGAGGAGACGCCGGAGGTTTCAGATGGGATGGAGAGATGTGCCGAAGACGGTCAGGGGTGGTGCAGCACACTCATGCCGCCATCGACCGTCAGGCAGGTGGCATTCATGAAGGGACACTCGTCCGAGACCATGAAGAGCGCGGCCTTGGCGATCTCTTCCGGCGTCGCGATGCGCCCGCCCGGATGGAGCTTCATCGTTGCCGCCTCCGCGGCGACGGGATCCGGGAAACTGTCCCAGTATTCGACGGCCTTCTGCGTGCGCACATAGCCGGGCGCCAGCGCGTTCACGCGCACGCCCTGCCCGGCATATTCGAGGCCGAGCGCCTTGGTCATGCCGAGCAGCGCATGCTTGGCGACCGGATAGGGGAAGGTGTGCGGGATGATGGTGAAGGCGTGCGTCGAGGCGATGTTGAGGATGACGCCGCCGCCGTCTCCGATCATGCCCGGCAGCACGGCCTTGCTGCAGTTCCAGGCACCCTTGAGGTTGATGTCGAAGCAGCGCTCCCAGTCGGCATCGGATAGCTTCAGCGGCTCGAAGAAGACGTTGGCGCCGGCATTGTTGACCAGCGCGTTCGGCCAGCCGATTTCGCGCGTTGCCACGGCGACTGCCCGTTCGATTGCCTCCGCATCCGTGATGTCAGCTGTCGCATGGCCGATCTTGCCACCCGTCGCACGAAGCCGTTCGGCTTCCGCGGCGAGCAGATCGCCGTCTCGGTCGATCAGGAAGAGGCTCGCCCTTTCGGCAAGGAAGACTTCCGCGATGGCAAGGCCGATGCCCTGCGCCGCACCGGTGACGACGATCCGCTTCCCTTGAAGACGTCCAGCCATGTGCGATCTCCTCAGCGTTCAGCGGTTGCGGGATGCTTGCGAACAGCGATCGCCAGATCGCGTGCCGCAAGATCAAGCATGCGGTGCGAGCATTCGCGCGCCGCCGCCTTGTCGCGCATGCGCAGCGCCTCGACGAGCCGCTTGTGGATTTCCAACGCTTCGTCCCGCGCGTCCGCCGCCTCATTCGAGGCGTGCAGTGAAAATTCCAGTGCCGCCTGGATGATGCTGGCAAGCTGCATGAAGACCTGGTTATGGCTGGCCTTCAGCAGGCCAGCATGAAAGGCGACGTCGGCCTGTGTGAACGCTTCGAGATCGCCCTCGGCGTCGCGCATGCGCTCCCAGGCCCGCTCGATTTCCGCCACCTCCTGCACCGTTGCCCGCGCGGCGGCAAATTCCGCCGCAAAGGGCTCGATGGCGCGACGCGCGTCGAGCACGCAGGTCAGGAGATCGAGTTCGAAGATGCGCGGGCCGATCCATTCCAGCACCTGCTGGTCGAGGATGTTCCACTCGTCCTTCGCACAGACGACGGTACCGACACGCGAACGCCCCCGCACAAGCCCCTTGGATTCGAGGATCTTCAGCGATTCCCGGATGACCGTGCGGCTGACGCCGTAGCGCGTGCCCAGCTCGTTTTCCGTCGGCAGGAAGGCGCCGACCGGGAAGATGTCGGCGCAGATATCCGATGCGATCGTCCGCGTGACGTTCTTCTGCACGCGCGGACGGCGCACGCCGCCCTCGCCTTCGGGCACGCCCAAACCTTCACCCAGTTCCTGCACGGCCATTCTCCATCCCACTCTCAGCGATCCATAACCCAGTTCGTGCCCGATGGCACGATGCGGATTCGCCCTTGATGCCATCTCTATCATACACTGATATTCAATTCATCATACAAGCGCAATTGACGAATATGATGAAAGACTTTACACAAAAGCTCACTGCACGCGCAGTTAATTTGGGAGAGAGACAATGGGCTTTATCAAAGCAGCCATCCTGGCTGGCACCGTCGCCGTGTTCGCGGCCACCTCCGCCTTCGCCGCCGACGTGAAGATCGGCTTCATCGTGAAGCAGCCGGAAGAGCCGTGGTTCCAGGATGAATGGAAGTTCGCCGACGTCGCCGCCAAGGAGAAGGGCTTCACGCTTGTCAAGATCGGCGCGGAAGACGGCGAGAAGGTTCAATCGGCCATCGACAATCTCGGCGCACAGGGCGTCCAGGGCTTCATCATCTGCACGCCGGACGTGAAGCTCGGCCCGGGCATCGTCGCCAAGGCCGCCGCAAACGACCTCAAGCTGATGACCGTCGACGACCGCCTGGTCAATGCCGATGGCAGCCCGATCGAAGACGTCGCCCATATGGGCATCTCGGCCACCAAGATCGGCGAGGCCGTCGGCCAGACGATCGTCGACGAGATCAAGAAGCGCGGCTGGGACATGAAGGACGTCGGCGCGATCCGCGTGTCCTACGACCAGCTGCCGACCGCCGTCGATCGCGTCGAAGGCGCTCTTTCCGTGCTGAAGGCCGCCGGCTTCCCGGAAGCCAACATTTTTGACGCCCCGCAGGCCAAGACCGACACGGAAGCAGCGCTGAACGCCGCAACCGTCGTGCTCAACAAGAATGCCGGCATCAAGCATTGGGTCGCCGTCGGCCTCAATGACGAAGCCGTGCTCGGCGCCGTTCGCGCGACCGAAAGCGTCGGCATTCCCGCCGACAGCATGATCGGCGTGGGCATCGGCGGCGCGGATTCGGCAATCAACGAGTTCAAGAAGCCCACTGCCACCGGCTTCTTCGGCACGGTGATCATCTCGCCGAAGCGCCACGGCTATGAGACCGCGCTCAACATGTATGAGTGGGTCGCCAACGGGAAGGAACCGGAAAAGCTGATCCTGACCGCCGGCCAGGTTGCGCTGCGCGACAACTACGAAACCGTTCGCAAGGATCTCGGCATCGAATAATCGTCCTCCCAAGATGATTTCAACCCGGCGGCGTGCTGCCGCCGGGCCTCTTTGGGGGGTGGTGACATGCAGGACTTTCTTGAATTCAAGGCGATATCCAAGGGGTATCCCGGCGTGCAGGCGCTCGCCAACGTTTCCTTCTCCGTGAAGAAGGGTGCTGTCCACGGCCTGATGGGCGAAAACGGCGCAGGCAAATCGACCCTCATCCGCGTGCTGTCCGGCGACCAGTCGGCCGATACCGGCGAGATCCGCATCGACGGCCAGTTGCAGCACTACCGCTCGGTGCGTGATGCCTTCGAGGCCGGCGTCATCGTCATCCACCAGGAACTCCAGCTCGTGCCCGAGTTGACGGTCGCCGAAAACCTCTGGCTCGGCCGCTTTCCCGGCAAGGCAGGCGTGATCGACCGCACCCGTCTTGTCGGCGTGGTGAAGGAAAAACTTGCGGATATCGGCATCGACATCGATCCGACCGTCAAGGTCGCGGCACTTTCGATCGGCGAACGCCAGATGGTCGAGATCGCCAAGGCCGTGATGGCCGATGCGCGCGTCATCGCGCTCGACGAACCAACCTCCTCGCTCTCCTCCCGCGAAAGCGAAATCCTTTTCGCCCTGATCGACCGCCTGCGCGCGCAGGGCAAGGTCATCCTCTATGTCTCGCACCGTCTCGACGAAATCTTCCGTCTGTGCGACAGCCTCACCGTGCTGCGCGACGGCAAGCTTGCCGCGCACCATCCGGAAATCGCCAAGGTCACGCGCGACCAGATCATCGCCGAAATGGTTGGCCGCGAAATCTCCAACATCTGGGGTTTTCGCCCACGCGAGCGCGGCGCCGTCCGACTGGAGGTCAAGAACCTCGCCGGGCCAAAACTGCGTACGCCGATCAATGTTTCCGTGCGCCAGGGTGAAATCCTCGGCTTCTTCGGCCTCATCGGTGCCGGGCGCAGCGAAATGGCGCGCCTCGTCTATGGCGCGGACAGTCGCTCGCAGGGCACCGTCAGTGTCGATGGGGCAACCGTCATACCCGACAGCCCGTCGCAGTCGATCCGCTCCGGCATCGTGCTTTGCCCGGAAGACCGAAAATTCGACGGTATCGTTCAGGGGCGCAACATCGAGGAGAACATGGCGATCTCCTCGCGCCGCCACTTCTCCCCTTTCGGCCTTCTCCAGCCGAAGAAAGAGGCGGAGCTTGCCGACCGCTTCATCGCGAAACTTCGCGTTCGCACGCCGTCGCGCAAACAGGACATCATCAACCTCTCCGGTGGCAACCAGCAGAAGGTCATTCTCGGCCGCTGGCTTTCCGAACAGGGCGTAAAAGTCCTCATCATCGATGAGCCGACACGCGGCATCGATGTCGGCGCCAAGTCGGAAATCTACGAAATCCTCTACGAGCTCGCCGGCCAGGGCATGGCGATCATCGTCATCTCCAGCGAACTGCCGGAGGTAATGGGCATCACCGACCGCATCATGGTGATGTGCGAGGGCCGGGTTGCGGCCGATATCGAACGGGCCGATTTCGACGAGCGCCGCATCCTCGCCGCCGCGCTTCCCGATGTGTCCAATGCCAGCGAACTCCCCAACCAGCAGGTCCAGTCGCGATGACGTCTTTGAAAAAACTCCTCCTCGGCGAGCAAGGCCTCGTGGTCATTTTCGCCATCGCCTTTGCCATCGTGGCGCTGACGGTCCCCAACTTCCTGACCGAGCGCAACATGCTCGGCCTGCTGCAATCGGTCGTCACCATCGGCATCGTAGCCTGCACGATGATGTTCTGCCTCGCCTCGCGTGATTTCGACCTCTCGGTCGGCTCCACCGTCGCCTTTTCCGGCATGGTCGCCGTCATGGCCTCGAACGCCTCGGGCTCGATCCTCGTCGGCCTCATTGCCGCGCTCATCTGCGGTGGCGGCGTCGGCCTCGTCAACGGCGTGGTGATCGCCCGCTTCCGCATCAACGCACTGATCACGACGCTCGCCACCATGCAGATCGTGCGCGGCCTCGCGCTGATCGCCTCGGACGGCCGCGCCGTCGGCATCAACGATCCGGGCTTCTACCAGCTTGCGCTCTCGAAATTCCTCGGCATTCCGACGCCGATCTGGGTCATGACCGCCTTCTTCATCGTCTTCGGTTTTGTTTTGAACCGCACCGTCTTCGGCAAGAACACGCTGGCGATCGGCGGCAACCCGGAAGCCTCGCGCCTTGCCGGCGTCAACGTCTCCAACATGCGCATCTGGATCTTCGCGCTGCAGGGCCTCGTCTGCGCCGTTGCCGGCGTGCTGCTCGCCTCGCGCATCACCTCGGGCCAGCCGAATGCCGCGACGGGCCTCGAACTCTCGGTCATCTCGGCCTGCGTGCTCGGCGGTGTGTCGCTTGCCGGCGGCCGGGCGGCGATGACAGGCGTCATCGTCGGCGTGCTGATCATGGGCATTGCCGAAAACGTCATGAACCTGCTCAACATCCAGGCCTTTTACCAATATGTCGTGCGCGGCCTGATCCTGCTTCTCGCCGTGTTGCTCGACAACTTGCGCTCGGCCGCCGCCGGCCGGCACGTCTGACCCTGTGACGAAGGATATCATCCTTCTCGAAAAGGGCGGGCTCGCTGTCGAAGTGAGCCCACTCGGCGGCGCCATCCTTTCGGCCCGCTGGCATGGCACCCCCATCCTCGCCCCGACGCCCTCGCCCGGCCTCGCTTCGCAGGTACTCGGCCGGGAAGCCTGTTTTCCCCTCGTCCCGTTCGGCAATCGCATCGAGGACAACGGTTTCCGCTTCGGCGGTCGAAACTACAGGCTCTCACCCCGCACGGCCGATCCGCTCGTCCTGCACGGCGATGGATGGCTTGAGCGCTGGTCGACCCTCCGGCAGAATCGCCAGGAGATCGTGTTTCGCTATGCGCAGGAGGCGAGCGCCACAACACCCTTCGCCTACGAGGTGACCCAGACCATCGCCATTGACGAGGATCGCCTGAGCTTGTCCTTGACGGTCACAAACTGGGCAAACCATGCGCTTCCCTACGGCTTGGGCTTCCACCCCTACTTCCCGCGCACGCCGGAAACGCGCCTTTTCGCAGAGGCCGCAAACCACTGGAGCGAGCAAGAAAATCATTTGCCGGGCAGTCCCGGCCCGGTTCTGCCAGACATGAACTTTGCATCCGGCGCCCGGCTTCCTGCGTACTGGCTAAACAACGCATTCGGCGGATGGAACGGCAAGGCAACCATCGAATGGCCGGAAACGGGAATTGCGCTTTCCATCGACGCTGACAGCATCTTCAAGCATTTCGTGCTCTATTCGCCATCGGCAGAAAGCGGTTTCTTCTGCTTCGAACCGATGACCCACCTTCCCAACGCCCATCACCAACAGAAAAGTGGCGGGCTCAATACGCTCGCACGCGGGGAACAGCTTGCAGTACAGGTCGTCCTTCTCTGCCGGAGAGTTTCCCCCTAAGCAGCACTTGGCAGCGTCGAGATGCATGGCATCGATCATGCTAGCCTCCAGCTTGGGACTTCCGCCGACATGGCCGCGAAAACACCGAGTACACACCGCCTCGCTGTAAACGACTTGTCAGTTGCAAGAAGCGGGTATCCGCAAATCCTGGGGCTATTCAGAGGGATGCTCGGCTGGTGTCAGGTCGGCCACCCGTATGGCGTTATAGCCGGCTTCAGGAGGGAGCCTGTTCGTCGCCTTGCCTATCGGAGCCCCTACCATCTCACGAGTTAGGGGCTCCGGCAAAGTCAGCGCGGCTAAATTCACCGCTGCAACGCACCACGCAGGGTATCGACGATGTAGCGTTGCTCGTCGTGCGTGAGGTTTGGGTATAGGGGAAGCGTCAAGGCTTCCCTATAATAGTGTTCCGTCTCTGGAAGATGAGTATCGACGTGACCATGTTCCCGCCAGTAAGGCTGCGTATGAACTGGAATGTAATGAACATTCACACCAATATTGTGAGCTGTCATTACGTCAAAAACCGCTTTCCTGTTTGGAGAGCCGGCTACGTCCGGGACACGAATGATATAGAGGTGAAAAGCAGAATAGGTGTCGTTTCGGCGGTACGGTGTCACGACGGGAATGTCGCTCAGCAAGGCGTCGTAGCGGGCGGCAAGAGCGTGACGCGCTGCGACGAAAGCATCGAGACGTGCCATCTGGCTTGCCCCAAGTGCCGCCTGAAGATCCGTCAATCGATAGTTGAAACCTAGGCCTTGCTGCTCGTAGTACCATGGGCCGTCCGGGACCTTGGACATAAGATCCGGTGCCCTTGTGATGCCGTGGCTACGTAGCAAAGCCATTTTTGCAGCTAGCTCATCATCGTTGGTCGTCACCATGCCGCCTTCGGCGGTGGTGATGATTTTTACAGGATGAAAGCTGAAAACTGTGATGTCCGAAAACTCACATCTCCCGACAGGCGTGCCCTTGTACTTTCCGCCAACGGCGTGCGACGCGTCCTCAACGATTTTGAAGCCGAATTCGCGAGACAACGCTGCAATCGCTTCCATGTCGCAGGACTGTCCCGCCATATGAACCGGGATGACAATCTTGGGAAGCCTGCCATCGACCTTGGCCTGCTTGAGTTTGGCCTCCAAACGTTCCGGGCAAAGGTTGAACGTTACGGGGTCGATGTCTACGAAATCGACGTCAGCCCCAAGATAGCGGCCGCAGTTCGCGGACGCCACAAAGGTAATGGACGACGTCCACAGCAAATCGCCAGGACCAAGGCCCAGGGCTGCGCAGGCGATGTGTAGCGCCGAAGTCGCGCTATTGACCGCCAGCGCATGCCGCACGCCACAATACTCAGCGACCGCCGCCTCGAAACGAGGCACAGCTGGCCCCTGCGTCAGAAAATCCGACTGGAGGGTCTCAATGACTGCTGCCACGTCAGCATCATTGATGTCCTGGCGGCCATACGGGATGCGACCGCTCATATTTTTCCAATCTTGTGGCTGTTTGCTTCTATCCATACCCCGAGCTCACTGGAACTCATCCATTCAGTGTTGTTGTCGCTCGTGTAAGCGAAGTCAGGCGCAACCTTCTTGCCGACCTTGATCCGCTCTTCGGAAATATGCCAGTTGTGAATTGCCGGCAGAATTTTGTAATAGCTATCGTATTCGTAGGTGTATTCAGCATCCTCAAGACCGATCATCTGCTCATGCAGTTTTTCACCAGGCCGGATGCCGACGATCTTGTGTTGAGCATCGGGGGCAACGGTCATCGCAACGTCCGTAACCTTCATGGACGGAATACGCTTCACGTAGATCTCGCCGCCGACCATGTCGTCGAACGCGTGCCAGACCAACTCCACACCCTGCTCCAGAGTGATCATAAAACGTGTCATCCGCTCATCGGTAATCGGAAGTTCACCTGAATCCCGAACAGACATGAAGAACGGAATGACTGAGCCGCGCGAGCCCATCACGTTCCCATAGCGAACGACGGCAAATCGCGTTTCGTGGCTGCCCGCATAGGAATTCCCGGCGATAAACAACTTGTCAGACGCGAGCTTGGTAGCACCGTAAAGATTTATCGGGCTGCTTGCCTTATCGGTGGACAAAGCAACGACGCGCTTGATGCCACGATCAATGCAGGCGTCAATCAAATTCATTGCGCCGTTAATGTTCGTCTTGACGCATTCGAATGGATTGTACTCGGCGGTTGGCACGATTTTCGTCGCCGCAGCATGAACAACGTAATCAACGCCGTCGAGGGCGCGGTAAAGTCGCTCGCGATCACGCACGTCACCGATGAAGAAGCGCACACGCTTGTCATGGCCGTATTTCTGCGCCATTTCCCACTGCTTCATCTCATCTCGGGAGTAGATGATCAGTCGCTTTGGGTTGAATTTCTCCAGAGTCATCGGCACAAACGTGTTGCCAAACGAACCTGTTCCGCCGGTTATCAGAATTGTACTATTATTGAGCATTTTGCCTCGTCAAACCATTTAGACTCTCTAGGATTCAGCATCCATGTCCGCAGCCTTTTAGCCAATAGCCTCTGAACTGCCAAGAAGGAAAGGATCGGTTCAGGTGATAATAACAGAAACGGCAACTTCCGCTCTTGGAGAGAGCCGTCTAAAAGGTAGCTCCACCCCGGTGAAAAATAGCTCTTGGGTCGGGAACTATCCACAGTGATCTTATGCGGCGATTCAAGACCTGACAAAATGAGCACAAGCGAACGATCCAGCGCACCTCGGAAACTTCTCATAGTCTGTGACAGCGGCCCAAATATTGGCTTTGGGCACCTCATGAGAAGCAGGGCAATAGCCGATACGGCGTGCCGAAACGGGATCGAGACGACGATCATTGGCCCCAAGCTACATTACTCGAACGAGCACGACAGAACCCGTTTTGCGGAGTGGATAGAATATCCAGAAAAGGGCGTCGACGGATGGGAGGACTGGACCCGATTACTGACACGGGTCGCGCAATCAAAAGGAGTTCGGCACGCAATAATCGATGACTATAGAGTCCCTAGTGCTCAGCAATTGGTGCTTCGGGAACATGGACTACGCATACTTCACCAATATGACGCCAGCGCCCCTCCTTCTTTTGCCGCCAACCTCGCCGTAAACGCCAGCCCGGCGGAAAGCGCGGCGCGCCACGCAAAGCAGTTGCTTCGCCATGATGTCGACTTCTTGAATGGGCCACGCTTTGCCGTGATAAGGGAGGCATTCGCCGCGACAGCCGTGCGCCCCATTGAAAGACCGGTCCGGCGAATTTTGGTTACGTTCGGTGGGGGAGACGACCGCGGCGGGATAGGGTTTTCAATTGGGTCATTGGCGCCAGCCTTGCGGCTGCGGCCTGACATAAGGCTTGTCGTGATGACCAGCGCGCAGAATCCCAATGTATCGGCAATCAAATCGCTGATTGAAGGGCAAGGGCTTTCCAATGTCGACATCGAACTTGATCATCCAGACGTTCCCGCGTTGATGGCTTCCTGCGATCTAGCGGTTATGGCCGGTGGCACATCAGTCTATGAAGCGGCCTTCTGTGGCCTGCCGATGATATTGATCGCGATTGCCTCTAATCAAGAAGGGCAATGCAAGGGATGGGACGGGCTCCGCGCCGCGCGCTATCTCGGCAACATCCAGGAGTTGCGTGAGCGCCATTTACTCAGCTGCACCCTCTCGCTACTTGACGACCGAGACGCAAGAATGAATATGGCGCGCGCCGGTAGGGACAATGTTGATTTAAAGGGCGCGACAAGACTTCTTGAGGCTTTGTTTGAACGCGAACTGGGATTTGAGGTAATTCAATGAACAATACCGTGCTGGTGCTGGGAAGCAATGCAGGGCAGACAGACCTGATTCGCCATATGAAGTCTCGTGGCTGGCGAACGGTGGCGTGCGCGCATGTCAGGAATCTTCCAGGCGAAGCTATCGCTGATGCGTTCGAGCAAGTCGATGTGCGGGATCCGGATGCCGTCGCAGCGCTTGCAAAGCGAGTGGGCGCAGACTTGGTCTATTCGGTCTCCTCGGACCTGGCCATCAAGACGGCAGTAAGCGTATCAGAGCGCCTGGGATTGCCACATTTTTACAGCAGCGATTTCATCGACCTCCTTGATCAAAAACACAAACTTCGTGCTCACCTCAATCAGAACGGGCTCAGTGAAGTTGCATATAAGCAGGTAACTAGCGCATCCGAAGGAAAGGGATGGTCGTCGTTTCCCTGCGTCGTCAAGCCTGCCGATGCGCAGGGCCAACGGGGAGTTGTGGTCGTCAAGGACAGCGACGAGCTGCTTGGGGCCTTGGACGCCGCGATTTTATTGTCTCCCAGCAAAACAGCGGTGGTAGAAGCCTACTTAGATGGCGTTGAAATTTCTTCGAATGTCCTCGTCTATCAAGGCGAGGTCGTTGTGAATGAGGTTTCGGAACGTCTCGTACACAGCGGTCACCTGTTTGGAATTCCGCGCGGTCATCTCGTTCCCTGTTACAATGTGTCCGAGGAAATGCGAGCTGCTGCGCGCCAACTTGTCCGCGATGTCGTCGCCTCGTTGCAGATCACAAGCGGTTGCTTGTATTTTCAGATGAAAATCACGCCGGACGGTCCGAAGATAATTGAAATCGCCCCCCGGCTCGACGGCTGCCACATGTGGCGTCTTATATATCACGCCCGTGGTTTTGATTTTCTAGCCGCCACCGTAGACGTATTGCTCGGCAAGGCCCCCGCGCTAGCCCTGCGGCGGGAAGACATACCCCTTCATGAGTTGCTGTTCCAACAGACCCCGCCGGGCAGCGTCTTTCAAGAAGCCGATTTTCCTGTACCAGCAAACGCGCACTATCACGAATACCGCTATTCTGACGGAGAGACGGTATTGCCTATAAACGGCCTTATGGAAGTGGTTGGCTATTATGTACGCATGACCCCGGCGGATGAGGTCAGCAAATATGGTGCGGACAAACGATAATGCGCGTTGCTGTAACCGGCGGGAATGGCTTCATAGGAAGCTATTTGTGCAAAAGGCTTCTAGATCGCGGAGATGACGTGGTCTGTATCGGGAGATCGCATGAATCTCTCGAGCAGATCGAGGGAGCCGTCGAAAGACATGTAACAGACTTCAGTCCCCAAGACATAACAACCGCAATGGCCGGTTGCTCCGTCCTCATACACCTCGCTGGCAGGCGAAGTGTGCGCGGGGAAGACATGGAGCTTGTCGCAGAATTTGCGCATACTGGCCTCACGATGCTTGATGGATTGCTCAGGGGTGCTTTGGCAAATGGCTTGAGACAGGTTGTGCAGGCGTCATCGATAGCGGTATATTCCGGGGCCAATACAAAGCCCTATTTCGAAAAAGAAGTTCCGATACCTGCAAGCAACTATGGATTGGCAAAGCTCTTCTGCGAACAGTACGCAGACTGGTGGAGTTCGCGGCATGGGATACCGGTTGCACATCTTCGCCTTGCGGCATCCTTCGGAGCTGGCGAACGCCTATCGCCGGCGCTAATGAACATTAGCGACCGCGCCTTTCAAAAAAAGAAAGTCAAGATTTCGGAGAGTGGACGCCACGCAATCGATCAAATTTATGTCGCGGACGTAGTCAATGCTATTCTGCGCATAGTAGATAACGGCGCCAAAGGCGCCTATAACATTGGTTCCGGCAGGGCCGTCAGTGTTCTTGAAATAGCAGAAACGGCAAACGATGTGTTCGGCAACGACGGAAACCTCGTCGTCGAGCCTGCCAATGAGCATTCCCGGCCCTCGGGAATCCACAATCATATGGTTATAGACCGCGCGCGCGAGCAGCTTGGCTGGGAGCCGGAATACACCTTAAGGCGTGGCCTTGAAGAAATGAGAGACAAATGGAGCTTGCTGCAAAAATGACCACGTCTAGTGTTCCGACGATCAAACAGGCCCTCTATGCTGGCACGCCGAAAGCCAATGACACGACCCCTTTCATCATCGCGGAGATGTCGGGCAATCACAACGCGTCACTCGAAAGAGCGCTGCGGATGGTCGATATCGCGGCCGAAGCAGGAGCAGATGCAGTCAAGCTGCAGACTTTCAAGCCGGAAACGATGACCCTCAACGTCAAGAAAGAGGGTTTTACGGTTACGGCAGAAAAGTCGCTTTGGAAGGGCAGAGAGCTGTTCTCGCTTTTTAAGGAGGCACAGACTGCTTGGGAATGGCATAAGCCAATTTTTGAACGGGCCAAAGAGCGAGGCATTCTTTGCTTCAGCTCCGCATTTGACGAAAGTTCCGTCGATTTCCTGGAGGAGATGGGCGCGCCAGCTTATAAAATTGCCTCGTTTGAATGCACCGACGTGCCTCTTATTCGATACGTCGCCCAGACAGGCAAACCGATGATCATTTCGACGGGAATGGCTTCACTGGGTGAAATCGAAGATGCGGTCGGGGCGGCGCGAGACGGCGGGTGCACAAACCTGACCCTGTTGAAGTGCACCAGCACTTATCCAGCAACGCCTGAGACGAGCAATCTGCTCACTATACCGCATATGAAGAGCCTGTTCGGTTGCGATATCGGACTGTCCGACCATACTCTCGGGATCGGTGCCGCGATCGCGGCTGTGGCATTCGGTGCGACAGTTATCGAAAAGCATTATACGATTGCTCGGGCCGACGGCGGTGTCGATTCCGCGTTTTCGCTAGAGCCCGACGAATTCAAAAGCCTCGTGACTGAAACGAAAGTGGCCCACGCTGCTCTCGGTAGGATCAGCTACGGCGCATCTGCCGAGGAACAACATGCCCGGTCCAAACGCCGCTCACTATATATTGCAGCAGACATGGCCAAAGGAGACATCCTGACAAAGGATAATCTCAAGCGCATCCGGCCAGGCCTCGGCCTAGCCCCGAAATACTACGAAAGCATGTTGGGACGCAGGGTAAACCGCGATCTGGAAATAGGTACGCCTTTCACGCTTGAGTTGATTGGATGATGGCGTTTGGACACCACCCCGAGGTCTTCGGTGTCGCTGGAGCGCGTAACATATCAACCAGCGTTGCGGCCCGATCTTCGGTCTGCCTCCCGGCAGCTCTTAGTCCATGCCCCAATCGCGGCCCGGAACTGTTGTCGCTTGTGACCGTACACGGGCATCGAGAACGCAGCAGAAACACACTGATCTTGAGGAAGGTTCCACAATGGAGCGCGCTATGATAGCCCCACAGAAGCCTTCGAATGGGCGCTGGACTATCAAGCGCTATCTCGCTCCCCTCTCCCTTAAGGTGGCGCTTAAATTTGCAGAGTACGGCTACCCCAACAAAGCGCTTGCCGTCTTGAGGTGGCGAAATCCCAAGGCGGCGTTGCAGCTTCAGGCCGACCTTCTGCGCAGGATGGGCCGTGAAGCCGAAGCGCGTGAAATGAGCGTTCGCGCATTGAGGAAAATACTCGCAAACTTCACGAGAGCCAACAATATTACTGGCATGCTTCGCGTGCTGGCCCAGCTAGAGGCTTTGGGCGGCTCCGGGCAAACCGCGGCCGGCAAAAAGATCGTAAATTACCTCAGCAATAAAGATGATCGGGAAAAACTTTCCCACGCTACTGAAGCTATCCTGAAAGCTTATCCAGAAAGCAAGTATTTACTGTACCTTGCGGTGTTAACCCGGTCGCTGCTGGGCGATTATCGGACATCGGCAAACCGAATCGAAACGCTTCTCGCAGATTCGGCTGTCCTGACGGATCGAAAGAAGAAACCCCAGTTTACGTTCTACGTACAATGCTGGGACGTGATTGATCGAATTGCTCGCGAGAACGTCGATTGGTCAAGCGAGGACGTTTCTGATGGCGGCGCACCGCAGCTTGAGTTCAACACACCTGACGATACCCAACCTGACGACACCCAGAATGAACTTGACAATGATGGGCCAATCCGCGCGGAAACTATTGCGCATTTGCCTATCGCAAATGATGCCTCACCAGACTCCGTCTTAGGTGCTCAGGTCCATTTTTTCAAGGAAACCCTAATCGAAGGACGGCGGCAGGCGGAGTTTTTGGCTCTGTGCGAAGAAGAGTTCCGCAACGCGCCCGCGCTCTCTTCAAAAATCTCGACTATTCGGCAGATGCTCCGCGTTGGGCGACGCCAGCTTCCCGACTACCGTCCGGCGTACGAGCGCGCAAGCGCTTGTCTGGACGAAGTGATGGCTGAAATCCGTGAAACGCTTCTGGAAGCAGACCCGCTAACGCTCATCACGCAAAAGCGAATCAGCACACTTTGCCAACTGCTCGTTCTGGTTCGAAAACTTGGCCGCCGCGAACTAGCCGAGGAGATTAACCAGCTTTTTGTCGTCCTCGCCAAGCATAAAAAAGTCGGCCCGGACATCTGGCAAGCCGCGGCGGTTATCGCAGCGGAAGCAGATTGCCACGAACATGCCGACGCGGTCATTCGAGCGACGCAGCGCCTCAAGCCAAAGCACGAGAATGACATCAGAAATTACCTGCGCTACGCTGTTTTGGCACAGCAGTATAAGGCCGGCGCTACATTTGTAGCGAGTTTGGCTAAGGGGTTTCGTCAGCGTGCGTGCTGTATACACTACGCCGAAATATTGCGTCGCCAGGGCCTATTCAAGGAAGCCGAAACGCTCGTTGCAGGGATCCTGGGCAACATTCTGGCAAATCCAAAAGCTCTAAAACCCGTACAGTGTTATCAAATTTTTATTCAAAAAGGTGAGTTGGAATTCCTGCGTCAAACAGCAGACATCCTTCGCGAGCAACAACAACCGCAGAAGCCGAAAGAGATTGTCTTGGTTTTTGCGCGCACTGTGGGAATGATGAGCAACTACCCTATCATGGCGCTTCGCGAATTCAAGCGCCGGGGATGGGCTCTAATTCCGGTCGTTGAGGGCCACTTTCCTCTCGACAAGACGGGCGATCCAGATATCGATGCCATGAGCTATGCCATTACAAAGAATGCAGAGCTTTCAACGGCGGCCTCTAAAATTCTTCCGCCGTTGGAAAATTTCGCGTTTTCGCTGGACGAGGGCCGCGTATCCTGGGACGACATCGATCTTTCCCACCCGCTCTGGGAAGACGCGTCGATCAAAAGGCGGCGCTATTCGGTGGTATGGGAATGCCCGGAATTGCAGCAAACGTCGGAAACGCTCGTCAACTGGACGAAATCCGCTGCCCGCGTTTTAAGTCATGTGCAGTCTCTACAGCAAAAAGATCCTGAACTGCGTGTGGCGATCGTCGGTCTCTTCAGTTCGCGACTCCCGGATGCGCTGTTACGTTTCTACTGCGACACCAACGGCAATCCAGATCGGCTGTTTTTCTTGCATGCGGCCAACGGTTACCAGAATTATTTCAACAACTTCTCCACGAACGTCTCTGAGCGGTTCGTTTTGCGTAATATGACGCGCTTCCCACAGGCGCGGTCGGCAAGTTTCCCTCTCCCTGACAACTTTGCCAATTATTACGATGAAAAGCGTCGGGAAGCCGATGAAATATTGGAGCGCTTCGAGGGGGTGACGAGGGTAAAACGATCTACAATGGGGCAGCGTGAACGCTCCCCTGATGCCGAAGCCGCCCGCAAGCGTATTTTGGAATGGCGTGCCCAAGGCGGTAAGGTCGCATGTGCGTTTGGCAAGGTCGTCTGTGATTCAGGAACCCCTTTCAACGGAGGCCCCACCCACGAGAACATGAGCGATTGGATCAATCATTGCGTTCGGGTGGTTGAAAATACGAAGACTTTGCTGCTGGTGAAGCCTCATCCGCATGAAACCAACAACCAAGTCGCAACCTTTCCAACTGAGTATTTTCGCGACCTTATTACAGAGCCGCTTGGCGAGAACGTAATGTTCCTGGGCAACCGTTGGTTTGATATGCACGATATGGGCGAGTTGATCGACATCGGTCTCATCTACAATGGCACGACTGCTGTCGAGCTGGGTATAATGGGTATTCCCTGCGTCCTCGCAGGGCATTTTGCACCGATTGACTACCCCATCGGTCACGTGGCGCCTCAGACCCGCAGCGAATTTGAAGAGTATCTTCGCTTCGAAAAGATCGCCCACGTCTCTAGTGACATCAAGAAACGCTCAGCTGTGTGGCTCAACTATATGAGCGACGAGAATTTCACCGTGGACTACCGTTTCCATACGAGACAGATTACCAACAAGAAGATCTATCCGCCTTTCTGGTTTCAGGAGGATGTGGCCGACATAGATAAGCGCGACGCCTCTGCGGCGATACTTGTTGATCGCGCACTGGGCCTGCGAGCCGAACCAGGTGGCAGGATTGAAGACACCGCGCCTGCCGCCCTCCCACAAGAGGTTCCATAAGGGCATGGTGGGTACAACCAAGCACCGCTACCAAGTCAGGATCTAGTTTCGTGCAAATCGCGATCATACCCGCCCGGGGAGGAAGCAAACGCATTCCGCGTAAAAACATATTGCCTTTCCTTGGTCGCCCGATGCTGAGTTGGCCAATCTCGGCTGCGGTTCGCAGTGGGCTTTTTGATAGGGTAATCGTATCAACCGACGACGATGAGATCGCCGACGTGGCTCGAAGCGCAGGCGCGGAAGTGCCGTTCAAACGGCCGGAGGAAATTTCAGACGATTTAACGCCGACGCGCGCGGTCATCAATCACGCCATCAATAGCGCCGAGACCTTCTTCGATCGAAGGGTGGATTTAGCGTGCTGTATCTATGCCACCGCACCGATGATCGAGCCCGATGACCTTTGTGCTGCACATGCGTGCCTGACGACAGAACCAAACGTCGATTTCGTCTTCGCTGCCGCGCATTTCGCGTACCCGGTCCAAAGAGCTTTGGTGGCAAATGAAAGCGGAACAGTCGATATGCTTTGGCCCGAGTATCGTACGACCAGAAGCCAGGATTTACCGGAAGCATTTCACGATGCCGGACAGTTCTACTGGGGACGTCGCGACGCATTCCTTGAGAATAAACCGATGTTTTCGGATCACGCCCATCCCTATATGATGCCGAGATCACGTGTTCAGGATATCGATACGCCAGAAGACTGGGCGTTTGCTGAGAAGCTGATGCAGCTTCATCTTCAACTTCCCTCGTCACAACGGCCATAGATTTTTAGCATCAGAAGTAGATCCCTATGGGGGCATAACCAGCTTTGGCGTGGAATGACGATAAAGTCAGGATCTCTATCCTCCTTCGCCCTCTTGCGGATACACAACGATTCTCTGACTAGGCTGTTTGGGGCCACTTTTAATGGTGCTGTATGTTGTAAAATTTGCCAACCTGGACCGGGTTTCTTTGAGAAGGTGATTATTTCATTGATTACTTTCCAATAGAGATCAACAGGGAGGCTTTATTATTCAGGGCTCAGCAATTGGGAAAGTTACCCTGCGCTCTATGATCTTGATCGGGTCTCGCGCAGAACGTTGATGATTTTGTCGGGAGCCGACGCCGGGAGCTGACACGATCAACGTTGCGTCCTATCTCACCTCATGATATTTGCGCTCGTTCGCAAAGAGGTGAAGCCAGCAATGCAACTTGATATTGAGGAAACCCGCGCGCGCCCTTCTTCCGAACATTCCGAAATCGGAGATGCGACATCGCGCGTCGCCTTCTACAGCGCGCTGAAAGCCGTCCTCTCTGGCGAACCATCCATCGCCGTTGTCCACAATTCTCTTTCGTCCCTGCTTGCCGAGCGCAGCTTTGGGCGTTTCGATGCCCTTTATGCTCTTAATCGTCTTGCGCGCGAAGGCTGGACCTTCGCCATACCGGCGTTCACCTTCAGCTTCTGCCGGGGTAAGACATATAGCTATCGCAACAGCCCGTCGGAAGTCGGTCTCCTTGCGGACTGGGCGCTGAGTGGTCTTCCGACCGCGCGCCGCACCGCGCATCCGATTTATTCCTTCGTCGTCTTTGGTCCAAGCGCCGCCGACATTCTTGCCTGTACCGGTGAAACGACATTCGGACGCGGCTCGACATTCGAGTTTTTCGAGGCTAACCGCGCGACGATCGTCATGCTCGGCTGCGGCTGGAACTATTGCACCCCGTTCCATCGGTATGAGGAACTGGCCAAAGTCCCTTATCGCTACATGAAGACGTTCACCGGCGAGGGCGATTTCGGCACAGGGTCCGCTCAGGTCACGGCACAAATGTATGTGCGTGATCTGCAAGCAGACCCTCGCAACGACTTTATGCCTGCGGTGAAGGAACTACGACGCAGGGGGGCGATCAAGACCGCTAAGCTCTGGCGCGGCGTTGTCGAGTCGGTAGCCATGAACCACTTGGCCGAAGTCTGCCGCGAGCAGCTCAAGGCGGACGGCTACGCCCATGTCAGCAATGGGCCGGCTGTCTCCCAGAGTTTCGCCGCCCGACGCGCACGCGAGCGTCAGGGACCGCTGAAGGTAGCGGTGCTTGGCAGCTCGAATGTGGAGATCCTCCGCGCAGCACTGGAGGGGGAAGTCGCCGCGCATGTGCAGGACCGTACCGTCGAAACGTTCAGCGTGCCTTATGGACAGATGCAGCGCGCGCTCATCGACCCTTCCGTCGGGCTTTTGGGCTTCGGTGCCGAATACACGCTTTTTGCAGACAGGCTCGAGGACGTCGCCGCGACGGTTTCCATCGATGGGATAGACGCCGGACTGCTTCACGACCGCGTTGCCGACTATGCCGACGCGATCGTGCACTATCGCCAACAAGCGCGCGGCTGGATATTCGTCGCGCGCTTCGCAGCATTGCGCGCGACCGGCGAGAGTTCCACCACTCAGGCACGCCTGATCGCGGAGATGAACGGCATTCTGGAAGCGGCGCTGCAAGGCGTCGACCAGATCGCCTGGATCGACATGGCACAGCAGGCAGCTCTTTCGAAAGGGCGCGTCACCGACGACCGCTTGTGGCATCTCGGGCGCTTCCCCTTCACGGAGCCTTTCTCGCAGCAACTGGCCAAGCACGTGACCGGACTGGTTCTTGCTGCAATGGGCAAGACCGCACGCGTCCTGGTCGTCGATCTCGACAACACGATGTGGGGTGGAGTGCTCGGCGAAGACGGCATCGACGGCGTGAAGATTGCCGGCGACTATCCAGGCAACGCCTTCCTCGCCTTCCAGAAGGCGCTACGCACCCTGGCACGCCGTGGGATAGCGATTGCCATAGCCAGCAAGAACGACACCGATCTAGCCTTGAAGATGATCGATGAACATCCGGGCATGGAGATCCGCAGCACCGACATCGTCACGCACAGGATAAACTGGAGCCCGAAGTTCTCGAACATCCAGGAAATTTGCGACGAACTGAGCCTTGGCTTGGAATCGGCGCTCTTCATCGACGACAATCCGGTCGAGCGCGAAGGCGTCAAACGGAATCTCCCTGCCGTCAAGGTCCTGGATCTTCCTCCCGACCCCGCCGAATATGCCGAGACGCTGCTTTCTTCGCCGTGGCTTGGCGTTATCTCCGTCACGGCTGAAGATCTGAAGCGGGTCGAAAGCTACAAGAACCGCGCCAAGATCGAACAGAGCCGCAAGACGGCCGTGAGCCTGGAGGATTTCTACAAAAGCCTCGGCATGACCTTGCATATGAAGCCGGTCGACGCCACCAACATCGCCCGTGCAGCGCAGCTCTGCAAGAAGACCAACCAGTTCAACACCACCACTCGGCGCTACGAGGCCGCCGATCTCACCGCGATTGCCGCTGCCGGCGGAGATGTGGCCGTCATCGCGCTGGAGGACAAGTATTCCGGCGAGGAGAACATCGGCCTGATCATCGTGAAGGACCATCCCGACAGGGAGGCGGCGGGCCTGATCGACCTCTATCTGATGTCCTGCCGTGTGTTGGGTCGCGGCCTGGAGACCGCAATAACCCGCTGGGCGATGACCCGCGGAACGCGGCGCGGCTGGCGGGAACTCAGGGGGCCCATCATCGAGACGGAACGCAATACCCCGGTTCGAGGTGTGTATCGGGACACCGGATTCGCTTACGAGGAAGCTTCGGGCGAGTGGGTGGCGGCATGCAGCCCCGATGTGGCCCTGCCGTCCTACCTCACCATTGCCGATCACATGCCGACTTCCAGCCGCTGATTGCCCGGCCACGTTTCAGAGACCCGACCATGAAGCAGTTCCCGCCTGCCACGACCGGATATCTGCCCAAGAGACCACGCGTTTTGACTGTGCCGATGGACCGCGCCCTGCTGTCGGTCCCCGGCAGCCATCTTCAAAGCAACAACACCCGAGGTACATGTGACATTGACCACAGCCTTTGATCGATTCCAGATCGGCGATCACATTGTTTTCGACAAAACGTTCGACCAGTCGCAATTCGATGCGTTCTCGAGCCTGAGCGGCGACCGCAATCCGTTCCACCACGATTCGGCCTATGCAGCTCTCCAGGGCTCTGACCCGCGCACGATCGTGCCTCTGCACATGACGCTCGCACCTCTCTCCATGATCGCCGGCATGGTCTTTCCGGGCGAGCCCTCCCTCTATCTCGGGCACGAGATCCGAGCCGCGAAGCCGGTCCACTATGGTGAAACGCTTCGCTATTCGGCGCGCATCGAAAGCGTCAACCAAAGCCATCACGTTCTTAACCTGCGGGTGCTGGCCCTGAAAGGCTCGGCGATCGTCCTTGATGCCACGATGCGGGTGCAGGCGCGATATGCCGATTGGGAATTCAATCCGCTCCATCCGATCCGGCGCGAAGAGGATGCTACAGCGCTCATTACCGGCGGCTCCGGTGAGATCGGCCAGGCAATCGCGGTCGCGCTGGCGCGGCAGGGTTACAGGTTGCTGCTTCAAGACCGCGGGCCTTCCGCGCGTCGCGACACCCTGGCCGCATTGCTTGAACACGAGAAGGCCAGCTTCGAATTCGTGGCCGCCGACCTCGCCTCCGGGACGGGACGCTCGGCTTTGACGCACGAGATCAAGGCGTACCGGGATCTTGGCCTCGTCGTTCATGCGGCGTCGGCTCCGGTCGAAGCCTCCGCGGAGACCCATGTCGCCATCGCATTCTCGGCTCTGGAGGCCATTGCCCAGGCCGCGCTACCCACCATGCTCGCTCGGCAAAGCGGTGCTTTTGTGTTGCTGGGAACCGTCGCTGTGGAAACGTTCCCACCGGGTTGGGAGGCCTATGCGGGCGCCAAGATGATGGCGACGCAGAGCCTTCGCTCGCTCGACACCGCGAACCGTCCCTACGGCGTCACCGGCCATACACTTGCACCGGGATATGTGGCCACTGCCTTTTCAGAAGCATATCGCGGCCCCGAAGCGTCGGCCTTGCTTCCCGCCGAGGTCGCATCGCGCCTGCTTACCCTGCTGAATGACCGCAAGTCCCTCGACCGTGACATGATCATCGAGCCCGGCAGGATCGAGCGCGGGCGTTTCGGCTTCGTGCCGGCCGGATCGCGGGTCCAGTCTTCCGCTTCGCCTGCCGGCGGGTTGCAGGAAGGGAGTGCCACCTCACTTGCGAGCGCGCCGAATGGCGGCGGATCGGACACCCAGCTGCAGCGCACAGTCCTGGCGGCGCTCAAGCTGCCGGCCGACTACGACCTCACCGGCGGTGGGCTTGGCATAACTCCCGGTTGGGACTCTCTTCGCCACATCGAGCTTCTGCTAACGATTGAAAACCAGTACGGCGTGCGGTTCACCTCGGGCGAGATCGACGCCACGCACCGCCTGGATCAACTCACCCGATTGCTTCAGCAGAAACGGCAGGTGCAAGTATGAATGATATGCCACAGAATCTCGCAGGGCCGGAAGAAGGGTTGGCGATGCATGCGCTCGCCACCGAACTGTTTCCCATCTGCCGGAGCATCACCGGTGACGGCGTGCGTCAGACCTTCGATATCCTGAAGCGCTACTGCCCGAATCTCGAGACCTTTTCCCTCAAGTCAGGCGAGCCGGTGCTTGACTGGACGATACCCGACGAGTGGAATATCCGTTCGGCGCGGCTTATCGGTCCGTCCGGCGAGGTGATTTGCGACTTCGCGGACCACAACCTTCACGTGGTTGGATACTCGGAGCCCGTCGATCGCGTGTTGTCGCTTGAAGAGCTTCAGCCGCATCTGCACTCCCTGCCGGATCAGCCCGACGCCATCCCCTACGTCACCTCCTACTACCGCCGGTATTGGGGCTTCTGCATCCCTCACAGCAAGCGTGCAATGCTGCAGCCGGGATCGTATCGCGCGGTGATCGACAGCACGCTTGCACCGGGCGAACTGATCTATGGTGAGGCCAAAATCCCCGGCGAAAGCGAGGAGGAGATTTTCGTCTCCACCTATATCTGCCACCCATCGATGGCGAACAACGAACTGTCGGGACCGATGGTCACGACATGGCTGGCGCGATGGATCGCCTCGGCGCCACGGCGCTACAGTTATCGCATCGTCTTCGTACCCGAAACGATCGGCTCGATCGCCTATATCAGCCGAAATCTTGCTGAAATGAAGAAGCGTATCGTCGCGGGCTTCAATGTTTCCTGCGTCGGTGACGACAGGGTCTACTCCTATCTGCCGTCGAGGGACGGCAACACATTGGCCGACCGCGCGGCCAAGCATGTTCTCGCCCACATCGATCCCGACTATATCCGCTACCGATACCTCGACAGAGGCAGTGACGAGCGCCAATATTGTTCGCCCGGCGTGGATCTGCCGGTGGCTTCCGTTATGAGGTCGAAATACGGTCGCTATCCGGAATATCATACGTCGCTCGACGACCTGACGCTTGTAACCCCGGCGGGTCTCCAGGGTGGGTTGGATGCGCTCAAACGCTGCATCGAGTGCATCGAAGGCAATCTCCGCTACAAGGTGACGGTTTTGGGCGAGCCGCAGCTCGGTCGGCGTGGCCTCTATCCCACGATGTCCACGAAGGGTAGCGCCGCGGGCGTGCGCTCCATGATGAACTTCATCGCCTATGCCGATGGCACGCGCGACTTACTGGATGTCGCCGAAATCATTGGCACGCCGGCATGGGAGCTTCTCGATTTCGCGCGAAAGCTGGTGGAACACGGACTTATGGAAGCCGTCGATTGATCCGTTGTATTCACATGAGGCTCTAGTCCGGCCTCCGCAGCGAACATATCACCCTTCCAGGCCGGCGATCGGAGAGGAACTGGAAACCGCCGTCTCAACAAGCCTCGACGAAAATCACACCTTCCCGCCATGGTTGTCGACGTGGTTGACGGCATGGGCGCCCCCCATTTTACGAAGCCATTCCTTGAGGCTAGCAGAAACTCGGTAAACGGCTGGAATAGAGACGAGATGACGATCGAACCCATACACCGCGAAACCTTTGTATTGATGCCCAGAGCAGGCTCGAAGAAGCTTGTCGTCATCTTCTCCGCAACGGACAACAAGGCTGGAAAATTCACTTTTTGGAATGTTTCTAAGTCTATCAGCGACAACGTTCTGTTCGTAAACAATGGCAACCGCAACGAATGGTATCAGCATGGGGTCCTCGGGCTCGGGGACACGGCGGAAAAAACGGTTGAAGCCATACGCAACTACGCCCGGCTTGTCGGCGCGGAGAGCTTGTATATGGTCGGCGTAAGCATGGGAGGCGCCGGCGCCCTGTTGCACGGAGCCTTGGCGGGCGCGCAAGTCTTGGCATTTTGTCCGGAGACCTTGATCAATCTGCCGCACAGCCGCTGCAGGAAGTATATGACTCCTGGGACGAAGATCCCCTATCCGGATCTTTCCAAACTGATTACACCAGCTTCAAGGCGCATATATATCGTCTCCGGACAGTCCGACCCCGTCGACATATATTGCGCCTCTACTTTAGAGGGTATTGAGAACGTCGTGGTGAAGACGATCATTGGCGAAGCGCACGCGGTTCAGGTTGCGCTTCACAACCAAAATAAGCTCATCCCACTAATACGTGACTTCGTAAACGACCGGCCGGTTGCCCGCATAGAAGGTGAAGGGAATTATACGAAAATCCCCGGGTTTTCATATGAATACTTTCGCACATATTGCTCCGTGTCCGACAGGGATTGGGCGAGTGCCGAAATGCACGGCAGGAACGCTATTGCATTGAACCCGACTTCAGAGGAGGTAAACTCCATGCTGGGACGAGCACTGATGTCGCTGGGGCGGGCGAATGATGCCTATGCTTTCGTCGCGGCCGCCGCCGCCCTTGCTCCGGACGACATCAATGCCCGGTTTGCGTTTGCGAGTTGCCTGCGCCGGATGGGAGATACAGATCGCTCAGCTCAACTTCACACGCGCCTTACTGTGGATGCTCCTGAGCTTGCGAAATCCTATTATGAGCTTGGAGTTATATACGCCGGGAGGAAGGATAAAAAGAACGCCAAGCTGCACTTTCAAAAAGCGGCGGACCTTGAGCCGGCAAATCCAAAGTATAGCAGCAAAATCAACCCAGTTGCCGAGAAATCGGCATAAGGCCTCCCTTGAGGCGGGTGGTTGCCCTGAGCAATCGCCTCCTCTTTCTGGCTCATCCCCATACAAACCTGACCTCTGGCCAGCAGCCGGTATTTTGGACGCTGAGTTAAGCTGATCTATCCTGTTTTCAAATGTATTCGGGCTGCTATAGCCTCGTGTAGAGTGACAGCGCTTCAGATTTAGAAGGGTCAGGCCACCGTCGCACCCGTCATGATGGCGACGACGTCGTTCATGGAGTGGGTTTTGGGCGTGACCACCGCGGCGCGCCGGCCGAGGCGCATGATGTGGATGCGGTCGGCGATGTCGAAGACGTTCGGCATGTTGTGGCTGATCAGAACGACGGGCAGGCCTCGGTCGCGGATCGAGCGGATGAGTTCCAACACCTGCCCCGTCTCGCGCACGCCGAGCGCCGCCGTCGGCTCGTCCATGATGACCAGCTTACGGGCGAAGAGCGCAGCGCGGGCGACGGCCACCCCCTGCCGTTGGCCGCCCGAAAGCGATTCCACCGGACTGTCGATCGCTGGCAGGCGGAACTTCAGTTCACCCATGGCGCGGCGGGCTTCCTCGCGCATGCCCTTCTTGTCGAGGCGGCGAAAGAGGCTGCCGAGGAGGCCCGGTGCGCGCCATTCCCGGCCAAGGAAGAGATTTGCGGCGATGTCGAGCGCGGGAGCAACGGCAAGATCCTGATAAACCGTCTCGATGCCGGCATGGCGCGCATCGAGCGGCCCGCGGAAATGGACCGGCTCGCCGTCGAGCAGAATTTCGCCGCTCGTCGGGCGCACGGCGCCGGTCAGCGTCTTGATGAGCGTCGACTTGCCGGCACCGTTGTCGCCGACGACAGCAAGGATCTCTCCATCCCGAAGTTCAAAATCGACACCGTCGAGCGCGGTGACATGGCCATAGGTTTTCACCACATTGCGCGCTTCGAGAACCACATGCGGAACGTCGGACATCAGCTCTTCCTCCGGGACATCTGGTCGAGCGCAACGGCGATGATGACGAGGACGCCGGTCACGAGGTCCTGCCAGAGCGGATCGATGCCGGCGAGCGTCAGGCCGTTGCGCAGGACGCCGACGATGAGGGCGCCGATCAGCGTGCCGATGAGCCCACCGCGTCCCCCAAAAAGGCTGGTGCCGCCGATCACCACAGCGGTGATCGAATCGAGGTTGGCGCTCTGCATGGCATTCGGATCGGCATTGGGGATTCGCCCAAGCGCCAGCCACGCGGCGATGCCATAGATGAGGCCGGCGAGCACGTAGACGGACAAGAGGTGACGGCGTACCGGGATACCGACGAGACGGGCGGCTTCGGCGTTGTTGCCGATGGCATAGACGTGGCGCCCCCACTTCGTCTGGTTCAGCAGATACCAGACGACACCATAGAGCGCGAACATGATCAGCACGCCGTAGGTAAGCACGAAGCCGCCGAGCTTCATCGTGTTGCCCGTCCAGGCGAGGAAGGGATCGCGCACCGGGAAGGCGCCGCCTTCCGAGATCAACCGCAGCGCCGCCGTCAGGATACCGAGGATCCCGAGCGTGACGATGAAGGGTGGTAGTCGGAGGCCGCTGACGAGCCCCCCGGCGGCAAGCCCGGCCGCGGTGCAGAGCAGCACGGCAAAGCCCATGGAAAGCACCGGGTCATAACCGAGATTGACCAGCTTGCCCGCGACGATGGTGCCGAGCACGCAGATGGCACCGACGGCGAGATCGATGCCGGCCGTCATGATCACGAGCGTCTGGCCGATCGCCAGGACGCCGATGATGACTGTCTGTTGCAGGATGATCGACAGGTTCTGGGTGGCGAGAAAGCGGGGGTTGGTCAGCGCGAAGATCACGCAGAAGCCGACAAGGACCAGAAGCGGCCCCACCGACGGGGTCCCCAGGATGCGGGCCTTCAGGCTTCGCGGCGTCTCGGCCGGGGAAACGTTGGCTGTGGTCATGGACATCCCGTGCGTCAGGATCGTTTATGCGGGGCCGTTCGCCCGGTCGGGACCGCAGTGGCTCAACGCCTCAAGCGGTCCCGCCGGGAGAAAGGGGATCAGTCACCCCAGCAGTTTTCAAGGCCCCAGGCGGTGTCTTTCGATTCCAGACCCTCGACCGGCTTGTCGGTGATGAGGAAGGAACCTGTGTTGACGAAGCCACTCGGCTTGGTGCCGGACGCGGCATATTCTATCACCGCATCGACGCCCATCGAGGCCATCTTGTAGGGGAACTGCATGACGGTGGCGACAATCTTGCCATCCTTGACGTCGCGCACGCCGGCGCAGCCGCCGTCGATCGAGGTCAGCATCACGTCGCCTTCCTTGCCGAAGGATTTCAGTGCTGCAAAGGCCCCGGCAGCCGCCGGTTCGTTGATCGTGTAAACGGCATTGATTTCGCCGTTCTTGGAGAGCAGGTTCTCCATTCCGACCTGGCCCTTGTCCTGCGCGCCGTTGGTGATTGCCGCGCCCGCAATCGACGGGTCGCCCTCGGCAATGCCGAAACCCTTCAGGTAGCCGTCGTGGCGGAACGTATCGACCGTGCCGCCGGGCGTACCGTCGAGCATGGCGACGACCGCCTTCTTGTCGCCCATCGCCTTGCGGGCATAGGCGCCCTGCTGCACGCCGGCTTCGAAATTGTCAGTGGCGAAGGTGGCGTCGACGGCATCGGCGGGGTCCGTCGCCGTATCGAGCGCGATCACCAGGACGCCCGCCTCGCGAGCCTTCTTGATGACGTCGAGCATGCCGGACGAATTGTTCGGCGTGACCAGGATGCCCTTGGCGCCGGCGCTGATCAGGTCCTCGATGGCGGCGACCTGGCCCTCGTTGTCGCCGTCGAACTTGCCGGCGCGGGCGATCAGCTTGGCGCCCTTCTCGGTGGCGCGGGCCTCCGCGGCCTGGCGCATCTTTACGAAGAAGGGATTGACCTCGGTTTTCGTGACGAGGCCGACGATGACCTCGTCGGCTGCGGCAGCGCCGGGGCCGAACACAAGGCCGAATGCGAGTCCGGCGGCGGCGATGCCGGCCCGCCAGGTGGTAGTTGAATATGCGGATGTGCGAATGCGATGAAACGACATGAAATCCTCCCAAAATTCAACGATGCCGCTGAGCCCTCCCGGCTCTTTCGGCGGGCATGGCCTCTCCTCAAAGGCCAAGGAGATTAGGTCATCTCTTTTGGATAAAGTCAAATAGGAATTACTTATCTTTTGTATATTTTTATGCAAAAAAGAAGAATTTCAGACTGGCGCTCCGCTCTCCAAGCCGCGCAACGCATGCAGAGCCGCGTGCACGCTCTCCCCGCCTGAAAGGCCGCGATAGATATCATAGGCTGCTTGATAGCGCCGTGCCTGCGGCTCGCGCGGAGAAATCCGCTCCACGCTGCGTGCGCCAAAACGTTCGGCGCCTTCGGCATAGCTGGCGACAGTGCCGGCGGCAACCGCACCGTGGATGGCGGCACCAACGGCAGTGGCATTCGCGATCTCGGGCACCTCGACGGGATGGTCGAGCACATCGGCCATGATCTGGATCAGCAGGGGGTTGGCGCGGGCAAGACCGCTCGACATCAACACACGCTCGGGTGCAAGACCGCCGGCCGGGAAGAGATCGAAGATCGCCCGCGCACCAAAACAAAGGCCTTCCATCAGGGCCAGGTAGATTTCGGCCGCCGTCGTCTGACGTGTCAGGCCTGCCAGGAGGCCGGAAAGCATGCCGTCCGCATAGGGCACGCGGTTGCCGCCCAGCCAGTCGAGCGCAACGAGTTTTCCGGCAGCCGGTGCAAGCGCCGCCGCTTCCGCATTATAGGCGCGAAAACTCTCGTCGATATCCGCGCCGCGTGGAAAGGTCCGTGCGAACCAGGCGAGCGTATCGCCGAAGCTCGGCTGGCCGGCCTCGTAACACCAGAGCTGGCGCATGGAGCCGTCGAAGGCGACGCCCTCTATGCCGGGCGGCAGCGGCCGGTAGATGTCGCTGAGATAGAGATAGGCCGCGGAAGTGCCGAGTGCACCGATGAAGGCACCCGGCGTCGTGCCGCCGATCGCCGGCAGCATGACATGGGAATCGATGACGGCGACGGCGACGGTCGCGCGCCCTTCGATGCCCGTCAGGTCGCGCCATTGCGCAGAGAGGGAGCCGGCGGGCGAGCCGACGGCAAGCGGGTTCGCCAGCCGTCGATCGAGATCCGCGACGATGCCCTGCGGATAGCCGGCACCGGCTGAAAACTGCGCTTTGTACGCGGCAAAGCCTAGACCCCGCGCCTCCCGCCCGGTCAATTGCCACACGAGCCAGTCGCCGCTCTCGATGAAGCGGTCCGTCTCGGCCCAGATCGCCGGCGCTTCCGCCGCGATCTGCGCCGCCTTCGCCAGCAGCCACTCGCCGGAAACCCGGCCTCCGAAATTGGCAAGGAACGGATGGGAACGCGCATTGATCGCATCCGCATAGGCCTGTGCATTGTGCTTCCACAATTTGACATAGGCATGCGGCACAGCGGGATGGAGGCGAGAGAGCGGCACGCCGTCGGCGCGCGCGGGCAACGGGGAACTGGCGGTAAAGCCGAGGCCGATGCCCTCAACGACACGTCCGCGCCCGAGCCGCGAAAGAATCTCGAAGGCCGCTTCCGTATAATCCTCGGCGTTCTGAAGGGCGAAGCCGGAAGGCAGGCGGGTCCCGTCTGGCAGCGCCCGGGTCATGATGCCATGCCGATAAGGATGGACATACTGCCCCACCTGCTGTCCGCTCTCGACCTCCACCAGCACGCCGCGCGCGGATTCAGATCCGAAGTCCAGTCCGATGAGATACGTGGTCACGAGGCGCCTTCCCCTACGGTCATTGCCCAATATACACAAATCCATACATAAATTGCAATCTTATGCATTATATTATACATAACTGCCGCCGACACTAAACTGCGGCTTTATCTTGCCTGCCTTTCCCGCTAAACCGATCCGGCAATAGGAGTTTTGCCATGGTGCGGTCGGATGAGGCGCAAGACAGACCAACGCTCGACGGCGCCGGAGGCATCCTGTCCCTGATTGCGGCCGGAAGTGCCGCCTCGCGCGCCGAACTGCTCTCGGCCTCCGGCCTATCGCGGGTAACGGTGACGCAGCGGCTGAACGCGCTGCTTTCCAGCGGGCTTGTGCGTGAGACGGAAAAGACCCTGCCGAGCGGCGGCCGACCAACCCGGGTGCTGGCGATCAACGCGGCAAGCGGCTTCCTGCTGGTCGCCAATATCGGCGAAACCCACATCCATCTCGCCGCCATGGACGCGACGCCGGCGATCCTTTCTCAAACGACGCTGCCTTTTTCAGCGACGAGCGGCCCAGAGGCGACGCTCGCCCAGATCGCCGACGCCTTCGCCGCGCTGGCGGGGGGGGAAGCGGAGGTGACCCACGGCATGTTCCTCGGCATCAGCCTCAGCCTGCCGACGCCGGTGGATTTCAAGCGCGGCTGCGTCGTCGGCCCCTCGGTGCTACCGGGCTGGGACGAGTTCGACATCATCGGCCACCTCAAGGCGCGGTTCGATGTGCCGGTCTATGTCGAAAACGACGTGAACCTCATGACCATCTGTGAGCACAAGCGGCGCTTTCCGGCAGTGGAAGACATGCTCTTCGTGAAAGTCGGCACCGGCATGGGCAGCGGCATGATCGCCGGTGGGCGGTTGTTTCGCGGTGCGCAGGGTGCGGCAGGCGATATCGGCCATATCCAGTTCCTGTCGGAAGACGCGCCGCTCTGCCGCTGCGGCAAGTTCGGCTGCGTGGAGGCGCGCGCCGCCGGTTGGGCCATCGCCCGTGACCTCTCCGCGCGCGGCTTTCGCGCCGAGACGGCCCGCGACGTTATCGATCTCGTCGAGCAGCGCAAACCCGAGGCGCTGATGCTGCTGCGCGCCGCCGGGCGCACGATCGGCGAGGCCATTTCCGACGTAGTCAGCATCATCAATCCGAGCCTGATCGTCATCGGCGGCACCCTGGCACGCGGCGGAGACTTGATACTCTCCGGGATCCGCGAACTCGTCTACCAGCGCTGCCTACCGCTCGCCACGCGCGACCTCTCGATCACGTTGTCAACCGTGCACGAGGACAGCGCTTTGTTCGGCGCCGCCTATCTCTTGCTGGACGACGTCTTTGCCCCCACGAAGATCGATCAACTTCTTGAACGGTACAGCGCCACGATGATGCCGGCCCGCCAAGGCGCATAGCCTTCCATCTGGCGACGATCCACTTGGGTTATTGGCCTTGCTTCTCCAACAGCAGCACGGAGATCGACCTCTTATCGTGAGGCCTTAGTGCCGGGTGCCTATGGCATTGTCCGCGATGATCGAGACGACGCCCTCATGGGGGAAAACCACATGCGTGACAGGCGCGCCGTCTTCGAAAATGACGTCACCGGTGTTCATTGGCCTGACGTCGGCATGCATACGGAAGAACTCCTGGGCCTGCGGCCGGATGGAGTCGAGTATCCTGTTGCGTAGCGGCCCCATAGAATTGTCTTTTTCTTTCAATGGGTCAGCCCCGAATTTATCCGTCAAATTTTCTTAGTAGCCGGATAACCTAAATCAATCCCTAATATAAACACGGCGCCTGCACTGACACGAAGTGCGGCCTGATTACGGCTGGAGTCACCAATGGAAGACCTGCCATCGCATCACCTGTCAGAATACATGCAGCCGTCCGACACATTCAAGCACCGTTCCGACCACGATGATCACGTCAGCGAGAGCCGGATCAGCCACATGATACAGCAAAATGCCGGCTCCCGCACGGACGGCCAAGGGGTCGAGTTGACGAAGCTGCTGGACGCTTATCAGGCCGCGCTCGACCGACACGCCATCGTCGCCGTCACCGACAGGCGAAGTAGGATACTCTCTGCCAACAGGCAATTCTGTGCGGTGAGCGGCTATCGCGAAGAGGAGCTCGTTGGTCAGCCGCACCGTCTCGTCAATTCCGGATACCATCCAGGCGAATTCTTCCAATCCATGTGGAGAACGATCGCCGACGGTCAGGTTTGGCACGGCGAGATCTGCAACCGTGCGAAGGGTGGCAACCTCTATTGGGTCGACACGACCATTGTTCCGCTCATCGGCTTCGACGGGCGCGTGGAGGCCTATATTTCGGTACGCTACGACATCACCAAGCGCAAGGCGGCCGAGCAGGCCCTGCGCGAAGAGGTCGAACGGCGACGCGATGCCGAGGCGCTGCTCGTCGACGTCATGGAGACGGTGCCGGACGGCATTGCTGCCTTCGATGCGAATGACCGCCTCGTTCTCTTCAACCGTTCCTATGCAAATCTTCATGTGCGTTCGGCCGAGGCAATCCGAATTGGAGCCAGTTTCGAGTCCATCCTGCGGCACGGGCTGGAAAACGGCCAATACGTCCTTCCGCGCAAGACGGGCGGGTCCCATCAGGCATGGCTTCGCGCCCGGTTGCGCGCGCACAGCAACCCTGGACGAAGTACAGTGCAGGAGCTGTCCGACGGTCGCTGGATACAAATTCGAGAGCGCCGCTCCACCTCCGGCAATACGGTCGGGACGCGCACCGACATCACCGAGCTGAAGCGTTCGGAATCGGCTATCAAGTTCCTCGCGGAGCACGATCCGCTTACCGGGCTGTTGAACCGGTCGGTGCTTTCCCAACGGCTCGACGAAGCTGTAGCGGCCTGCCGACGCAATCAAACTGGCGGCCTGCTGATGGTCATGGATCTCGACGGCTTCAAAAAGATCAACGATTCCATGGGCCACGCGGCGGGCGATGCCTTGCTCAAGACCGTCGCACAGCGCCTCATGGAGACGCTCCGCCGCTCAGATACCGTAGTTCGGCTCGGCGGCGACGAGTTCGCAGTCATCGTACCGCAGCTCGGCCAGCGCGATAAAATAGACGCGCTCGCACAGCGGTTGCTTGCAGCAATCCAGCGCTCGACCGCGATCCAGCGTCGCACGCTGACGCCGCGGCTCAGTCTCGGCATCGCGCGCTTCCCACAGGACGGTCATACGCTGGAGGCGTTGCTGCGAAAGGCCGACATGGCACTCTATCGGGCCAAAGCCGAGGGCCGCGGCACCTACCGCATCTTCACGCGCGCCATGCGCGCCCATGTCGAACAACGCGGTCGCCTTACCACCGCGCTCACCAAGGCCGTTGCCCGTGGCGCGATCGACATCGCGCTGCAACCGCAGTTCACGCTTTGCGATCGCAAGCTCACGGGCTTCGAGGCGTTGGCGCGCTGGAACCATGAGGGGCGGCCGGTCAGTCCGTCCGACTTCATCGCCATCGCCGAGGAAAGCGGCTTGATAGGCGATCTCGGGAATCAGGTCCTGAACAAGGCCCTCGAAGCGGTCAGCGGTTTGCGGCGGAATGGCATCAAGACAGGTCCGGTCGCGATTAACATCGCCTCGGCACAGATACGGCATGCCGGCTTCATCTCCATGCTTCAAGCGAATGTTCACCGCCACGGCTTGAGACCTGGCGACGTCGAAATCGAACTTACCGAGAACATCCTGCTCGATGAAGCTGGCGATGAGATCGCCAGCACGCTGAAGACATTGCAAAGTGCAGGCTTTTCCATTGCACTAGACGACTTCGGGACTGGCTATGCCTCGCTTTCTCACCTCGGCCGCTTTCCCATTGATCGCATCAAGATAGACCATGGCTTCGTGTCCCGGATAAGCAGCACGCAGGATACCTGTACAATCGTTCGTGCGATCATCGGCCTTGCCCATGCCCTCGGCATGACAGTCGTTGCCGAGGGCATTGAAACGCCTGACCAGTTGGAGCAGCTACTGGCCTATGGTTGTGATTTTGGCCAGGGTTACCTGTTTTCGCCGCCGCTTGCGCCAGACCAGCTGGCGACCTGCTTCCGCCACGGAATGGATTTCGCCCCAACTGCAGCAGTCCTCGGCGGACCTCCCGGCGCGGCCCGACCCAACACTTGATCCTGGTTTGCGGCCATTGCACTCCGGGGCTGAAGGAGAGCCGCGACGCAAACCGCCCGGGAAGGTAGGTCGCGGCAACCGCAGCGGTGCCACTCAACCGTGGGTGAAGTGCATCGCACGATCGCCTTCATCGGAAACGTCCTTTTGTGAAAGGCGAAACGAGAACACCCGACAGGGCGGCGGTTCCCTCCCGCGCATGGTCGTGCGGATGAGGAGTTGCAGGACCGTGAAGCAATGCATAAATTGCGTCCGCGGCGCTAAGGCCGTTCAGATCACGAGGATAGAATGGCAACTGGAACCGTAAAATTTTTCAATCAGGACAAGGGCTTTGGCTTCATCACGCCGGATAGCGGCGGGCCAGACGTATTTGTCCACGTGTCGGCCTTGCAGGCTGGCGGCTCGCTTCAGGACGGCCAAAAGGTCAGCTATGACGTTGGCCAGGACCGCAAGACCGGAAAGTCGAAGGCGGAAAACGTTCACTCGATCTGATCGAGCACCATGTGCGGCCTTGCGATGCCAGATGAGGCGCATCGCAAGGCCGCTACCGTATCAAAGAGCAGCGGGTTCTCGCAGGAAACACCCCGCACTCGCCGCAGCCGCAGATACCTTGCAGCGGTGGTTACAATATGACCGGGATCATCCGACAGCCCCCTCAGTGCCGGTTTCGCCCTGCTACTCCTCGCTTCCGTTCTCGCTGCTCCTGGTGGGTGTCAGCGTGACGAATAGCCTCCTTGATCGCCGAA
The DNA here is from genome assembly GCF_001713395.1 of Sinorhizobium sp. RAC02. Lineage (NCBI taxonomy): Bacteria > Pseudomonadati > Pseudomonadota > Alphaproteobacteria > Hyphomicrobiales > Rhizobiaceae > Sinorhizobium > Sinorhizobium sp. RAC02. Next base: position 1,790,638 of record NZ_CP016452.1, read on the forward strand.
AGTGTCTGAAACCGCCCCTATCGAGCGGATTCATTTGCTCGGCGCCGAGCGAAGCAGATTTATTGTGCAGCGCAGCAACCATATCTCCATCCAGGGGTTAGAGTGGACGCGCCAGCCCGGCGCGTCACCTGGAGCACCCGATGAGATCCTTATCCGATACACTCGAACGCCTCGCGCGGATGCGGTCGAGCAAACCCACGACACCAACCGCCTCCTCCATCCTGAGAAAGCTCGATCATTTCGGGAGCAACCCCGGCGCCCTGTCAGCCTGGCACCATATACCCAAGCAATTGCCGGTCGCACCGGCCTTGGTGGTCGTGCTGCACGGCTGCACGCAGACCGCCGCCGGCTACGACGCCGGTTCTGGCTGGACCGCGCTGGCCGAGGACGACGGCTTCGTGGTGCTCTTTCCCGAACAGGTTCGGCAGAACAATGCGAACCTGTGCTTCAACTGGTTCAGCGTCGCTGACACGCAGCGCGATCGGGGCGAGGCGCTGTCCATCCGGCAGATGATTGCGACGATGGTCGCTACCCACCCTATCGATGAACGGCGGATCTACATCACTGGCCTCTCGGCGGGCGGCGCGATGGCAAATGCCATGATGGCCTGCTACCCGGACGTGTTTGCGGGTGGCGCCATCATCGCCGGCCTTCCCTATGCTGCCGCTTCGAGCATTCCGGAGGCGTTTGATCGCATGCGCGGTCACGGACTTGCCCCGACCAATGTCGCGCAGACAAGCCTGCGCGCCGCCTCGCGGCATGATGGCGCGTGGCCGACGATTTCCGTCTGGCATGGAGCGAGCGACAAGACGGTGGTTCCCGAAAATGCGGCGGCGATCGTCGCGCAATGGCGCGGCGTGCATGGCCTGGCGGACCACCCGACCGCATCGGAAACATTTAACCGGCATTCCCGATCGGTGTGGCGTGATGCGCACAGCAGGGATGCGATAGAGCTTTACCAGATCTCCGGCATGGGACACGGAACGCCCATCGACGCATCCTCGGGCTATGGCAGGGGCGCACCCTTCATGCTCGATGTCGGCATATCCTCCACGGTAGAGATCGCACGAAACTGGGGCCTTGTCGCCTCCTTCGAGCGTCGCGAAAATACGAGACCCGAAACATCGCGGGAGCAGCCGGCCGCGCGCCAAACGCCGCCAAGCGGCGGCGCTGAAAACAAGATTCAATCAGTCATCGAGAAAGCACTGCGCTCGGCCGGGCTGATGAAATGAGAAGCCGGTCCCCAACCTATCGCACTCTACGTTCCGCCCGGCGGAACGTCATCTCCGCTCGAAGGCTTGTGAGTCCAGCCCACCCGAAAATGTGATCGGATTTTCGAATGTCTGCAGAAAGGACATTGAACGACCTCTTCCTTGAGGCGCGGAAGAAAGAGGTCGGCGTTCAGGGTTCTCAAATCGCTTGAGCGCCGGTCATTATAGGATGCCGTATTGGAGCCCAGAGGTTCTGGCACCGCTGCGAGGCGGCGTGAAATGGACGATGCGCGATGGCTGACGATTGCACCATCCCCGCCCGGCAAGGTTGGGGGGGCGCCCTAGTGCTTGGTCGCCATCCACAGAACATGGCGGGCACCACCGCGCTTGCCATTGGCGCGCACGTTCACCTCGTCGGTAGCAAAGCCTACGTCACGCAACCGGCGTGTAAAAGCGCTATCCGGCGCGGATGACCAGACGCCCAGCACCCCGCCTGCCCGTAGAGCAACCTTAGCGGCACGAAGGCCATTGTGGTTATAGAGGCTGTCGTTGGAGGCGCGCGTCAGGCCATCGGGACCGTTGTCGACATCAAGCAGGATGGCATCGAAGGCGGCCTTCGTCGACCGGATCAGCGCACCGACATCAACGACATGGATCTTGACGCGTGGATCATCGAGTGTGCCGTTGTGGAGATCGGCCATGGGTCCGCGCGCCCAATCGACGATCGCCGGAACGAGCTCCGCGACAACGATATGGGCGTCGTCGGCCAGGGCACCAAGAGCGGCCCGCAACGTGAACCCCATGCCGAGGCCACCGATCAATATGCTGGCGTTTTTCCGACCGGCAATCCGCTCGCAGCCAAGCGTCGCTAGCGCCTCTTCCGAACCGCTCAGCCTGCTGTTCATCAGCTCTGTCGCGCCAAGCATGATGGAAAACTCGCTACCCCGCTGCTTCAGGCGCAGCTCGCCGCCATCACCGGGAATGGGTGCACGATCGAGCTGAATCCAAGGAAGCATCGGCGTATCTCATTGTGTTGTTCAGAGGGCCTCGTAACATGAGTGCCGCACCAAACACATCATATTATTGACGAGCCGGAAAGCAATGAACCGCGCCAGTTCGCGGCTCCTGTGCCGAACAGGAACGGGTGAGCGTTTTCACCCATGCCGCCATCTGGCAGGGCTTTAGTGCCTGGCCTTTGTCAATCGATGCCTACACCCGCTCCATCGTCGGCTGGCGGTTAACCCGGACCGGCGGCCCCACATCACGAAAGCTCGGTTTCTCACAAAAACCCAGGGCGAAGACGACCCGTTTCCGAACCGCCTTCATCTCGAAGCTCCCGCGCATTGTCTCAACGCCTGCGATGCAGGAGCATCCCGGCATGATGGAGTACACCACCGCCAAAATCGCCGTCGGCCGTGAAGCCGGCATCGTCCCGGTACTCGATATGGTTGTCGGAAACGTCATATCGTCCCTGGTAGGCGCTTTCGCGCTGGCCACGCGCCTCGTCATAGCGCCCGTTCGCAAGCAGTTCATGCCGGACGCGTCCCTCCGCGGCTACCCACACCACAGGCCGACATAAGGATGGGCGATGGCGTCCCGCATCACTCGACCCTTCCCAAGAACGTTTCGATGGCTTGCGGCTCTACGACCCAGGCATAGTTGGCTCTGCGCCATCAGTAGGTTCCGGCTGTTTGTCATAGCCACCTCCTCCTTGACGCCACTAGAATCTTTCGGGAGCTTCAAGGCATGCCTCATGGCCCCTCGTCACCACCGGGATGTCGCGCGAAACCGATCAGGAGGTGCACCGCGGGTTCTGCTCGAGGTCATCGTGGAGCAGGTCCGGGTCCAGGTCCTCACCAGTCGTGTGTCAATCGATCATGGCGCGCAATCGTTGGACACCAGCGTCCGGACACTGCAACGGGAATTGAATCGTGGGCACCGATTTTCGCGGATTGTCGAGCGCAACAAGGGTTCCGCGACCCACTGAACTCCCGCAACACACCAACGGCTCGATCACGCCGGTATCGGCCGAATTGGGATATTCGTCTCCAGCCAACTTCGGGCACACTTTCCGAAAGGCAACCAGCCGCGGGCCGTGGGAGTTTCGCTCGACTGTCTCTTGTTGACAGGCCCACATCGACCGTTCGGCAACACGAACGTCACTTGGCAATACCAACTGTTTAGCGAATCTAGACAGCTATGGTCGTCAAAGACCAGGGGATGCGAGCGGTCAATCTTCCTCTATGGCGCCTCGGTCCATTTGCATTTGCCGCACCATGTTTCGTCCCGCGAGCGCCAGTTCAAACAAGAAGACAACGAGCGATCCAATGAGCGAGACGATGGCTCCTCCGAAGAACCAGAAGAGGTTTTCCTGGCGCAATTCGATGGCAAGAGTGCCAGCGAGCAGATTCAAGATCGCGCCGCCCGTGCAAATGCCGGCCACCACGCCAAGCGTCACCGCAACTTCAAGCACAAGTGCCCTTCGCCGCAAATAGGCAAGCTGCGACCGAAAGATCTTGTTTTGCTGCTGCCCACGATCGGTGATCTCGTTCAGCCGGTCCGATACTCTCCCGAGGCGGATGGTATAGATGCTGACAAAGCCTGCGGTGCCGGCCAACAGGAAAACCGGCGCTAAAGACGTTTGGATAACGACGGCAAGGTCACTGACAATCGGCGGTGTATCCATAAGCACTCCTCAGGTGTCCATCGCAGGCATTCCACGTCACCCGGCCTGCGATCAGTTCACGTAGACGACGACGCAGCGGCCGCTGTAGTTCTGGTAGCAGGTGCCTCCACAGCCCGGCGTTGCCGCCAGAGGCCTCGAGATCGACTTTCACCTGTTTCATCTCACTTGTCTTCTTGTCGAGTGGATGTCCGCGAGCATCCCAAAGATTTGGTCGTGTCGCTGGCGACCGCTTCATACCGGCAGTCATTGGTTCTGGCCGGGCTTTCGCCTTCCGAGGCCGAGAGCCTCGCGCAGTTCGGCAACCAGTAGATCGATAAGCTCCAGCCATTCACGGGTTCGCTCTTCGCGCAAATCCTCCGGCGTGGTCTGCGCAACCCTGGAGAGGGCGGCCTTGGCTTCGGCGAGTTCCTGGCAAAGATCGCAGAACGCCTCACTATGGTTCATCAGTCTGCGGATGGCGAGTTCGGCGTGCGGAAACCGGTGCGCCGCAGCGGCAAACGAAAGCTCCTTGCCGATCAGTCTGCCGTTCATCCCCATCACGCCTCTCCGAGCAGCCATAGATTAGGGGGAGCCCTGCAGTACGCCTAGCGAGTTTCTGTAACCTACGTCGTATATTGCGGCGCCGAGCTTGTTGGCGGATGTTTGCCGGGTTCCGAAACCACCCGCGCAAGTAGCGGCTCTCTCTATTGCCGCGCAGACACCGGGTATGTAACCTGTCGCGGAGCGGTGCCTCTGGAACCAGAGACAGCGGTCTATGCAATCGGGGGGTTGCCGTGACTTATCCTGCCGCATTCAGAGCGGGCACGCCGCTTTCCAGCGATGACAGATGCCGCGCCCAACTTGCCCGTATCCTGCGGAGCCCTGATTTTGATGCAACCGATCGCGAACGCCGGTTCCTTGAATACATCATCGAAGAAACGCTGGCCGGGCGGGGCAATCGGATAAAGGCCTATACGATTGCCGTGGGAGTATTCGGCCGGGACAGTGCCTTCGACCCGCAAAACGATCCGATCGTGCGCATCGCCGCCAGCCATCTGCGCCGCGCTCTCGAACGGTATTACCTAATGGCGCCGACGGCGGAAGACGTTTTCATCACAGTCCCCAAAGGAAGCTATGTCCCCACCTTCTCGGTGCTGTCTCCCAGCGACGCTGATGCGCCGGGAGAGGCCAGTGGAAAACAAGGTATATCGGAGCCAAGCACTGACGTGGCTACGCCGGCTCGGCAGACCCCGAGCGACGAGGATGTTCGCGCCCAGGTCGAACGCATCGTTTCAAGCCCGGAGTTCCACAGTGCCGGGCGCGGAGCGACCTTCCTGACTTATATCGTCGAGGAGACACTGGCGGGCCGCGCCCAGCGCATCAAGGGCTATTCGCTCGCGATCGAAGTGTTCAAGCGGGATGAGAGCTTCACGCAGGACGATCCCGTCGTGCGCATAGAGGCGGCACGCCTGCGGCGGGCCCTCGAGCGTTATTATCTGGTGGCCGGCCAGCGCGACCCGCTCAGGATAGACGTTCCCAAAGGCGGCTACGTGCCCGTCTTTCGCTGGAACACCCCGCTGACGGGAGAAGCCGAGCCCGTAGCGGCGCCGGATGCGATACAGCCCGCGACCGTTGCGAGGTGGCGTTACAGCAGCGGTCTGATCGCGGGCCTCATGGCGGTTATCGCCGTCATGGCACTCGCCTACTGGATAGTCGATCGGCCCGGTTCGGTATCGTTTTTCCAGGCCGGAACCGCGTTGGAGGCCGATGGACCCACGCTCGTAGTCGCGCCCTTCGCCAATCTCGGAGAGGGTCCGAACGCCGCCCTTTATGCGCAGGGGATAACGGAAGAGCTCCTGACGGCGCTTCCGCGTTTCAAGGAGATAAACGTGTTTGGTCGAGAGACGTCGAAATCGCTCTCGCCGGATGTCGATGTATCACAGGTCCGCACGGAGCTTGGTGCGGGCTATCTGCTCGCGGGTGGTGTGCGGGCCTCGGGCCACCGCATTCGCGTGACCGTGCGGCTTCTCGACACGTCGGACGGCGCAATCCTGTGGGCGCAGGACTACGACGATGATCTGCAGTCACGCGACCTGTTTGCCATTCAGACCGACATTGCAAACAAGGTTGCCACCGCCGTCGCGCAACCCTACGGCATCATGGCCCGCGCAGATGTCGCCGCGGCGCCGCCCGATGATCTCAGCGCCTACAAATGTACGCTGGACTTCTATGACTATCGCTCGGAACTCAGCGTCGAGCGTCATGCCGAAGTGAGAGAATGTCTTGAGAATGCCGTGGCCCTGTATCCGGGTTACGCGACCGCCTGGGCAATGCTGTCGATCACCTATGTCGACGAAGAGCGTTTCCGGTTCAACCCGAGGGCCGGCACGCCGACGCCCGTGGAGCGGGCACTCCAGGCGGCGCGGCGGGCAACCCAGCTTGATCCGAGCAATACCCGCGGTCTTCAGGCGCTGATGATGGCGTTATTCTTCAACCGGCAGTTCGCTGAGTCGATGCGCTTCGGGGAGCAGGCGCTTGCTACAAACCCCAACGATACCGAGCTTATGGGGGAGTTCGGGACGCGCCTGGCCATAGGCGGGCAATGGCGACGCGGCGCGACACTTCTTGACCGGGCGCTCGCGCTCAATCCCGGCGCCGCCGGCTACTATCATGGAACCCGTGGCCTCTCCGCCTATATGCTGGGCGACTATCCGACCGCCGTCGCCGAGATCAAGCAGGCGGATCTGCAAAAATTCCCGCTCTTTCACATCGTCGCCGCGGTCATCTATGCAGAAGCGGGCATGGACGAGGAAGCCCGCCGAGAGGGCGAGATCTTCGTGCGGATGCGGCCGGACTTTCTGCCCAACCTCACCGCTGAACTTACGCTGAGGAATATCCGACCCATCGACCAGACACGTCTGGTTTCCGGGATCCGCAAGGCCGGATTGCCCGTACCCGATGACGTGGGACCGGGCACCTCCGCCTCGTCAACGACCTCTGGGCTTTGATCGCACTCCGCTGGAAGGTTACCCGACAGGCTGGGGAGTGAACCAGTGGCGCTGCCATCGACGGGAGGTCGCAACCAGGCCGCCATGTTTGAGCCAAAGCTCTCAATTCAAAGACAACGGTACGCCGATCAAAGACAACGGTACGCCGAGCACACAACAGGTTTCGAGTTGCCGCCGGTCTATGAAACAAAAGGTGCCGGGGTAACCGCCCCGGCACTTTGCTTACCTTTCCTCAACGAGCGGCGGCGACGGCGTCGGCCAGTTCGGCGGCGGCATCCGCGGAAGCAAGGTCCGAGTTGAAATGGCGCGTCACCACGTCTGTGATAGCGGCCGTCACCGAGGCGTTGGCAGCGTGGGTGTACGCCACGGTCGGCATTGCAGTGCCGCTCTTCGAGGATGCCGCAAGGTCAGCGACATTCTTGAGTGCGCAGCTGTCGAGACCATCGGTCGGAGCGTTGGAAACCGCGGGGATCGACCCCTTCGCGATGTTGAACTTGAGCTGCACCTGCGGGTCCATGATCGCGTTGGCGAGAATCGCCTGCGCCTTCTTCGCATCGGCGTCGGGTTGCTCGAACATCGAGAAGGAGTTGACCAGGAACACGAAGTCATTGCCGGTTCCGGGCGCGGCAAAGCAGAGGAAGTCAGTCTGCGCCTTCTTGCCTGCATTGGTGAACTCGCCCTTCGACCAGTCGCCCATGATCTGCATGGCCGCCTTGTTCTCGATCACCATGGCGGTCGCGAGGTTCCAGTCGCGACCGGAGAAATTGTCGTCGACCATGCCGCGCAACAGCCGCATCTGGTCGAAGACCTTCACCATCGTCTCGCCGCGCAGCGTGGCATCGTCGAGGTCGACGAACGCTTTGTGGTAGAAGTCCGGCCCGCCAATGCCGAGCGCCACGCTATCGAACAGCGTCACGTCCTGCCAGGGCTGGCCGCCATGGGCGAGCGGCACGATGCCGGCTTCCCAGAATTTGGGCGCCAGCGCATTGAACTCTTCCCAGCTCGTCGGAGGGGTGGCACCGATCTTGTCGAAGGCAGCCTTCGATCCCCAGACCATGTTGACGCGGTGAATATTGGTCGGCGCCGAAACCCAGCGGCCATCGACCTTCGTGAAAGCCTTTACCGCCTCCGGCAGCGCCTCGTCCCATTTCCCCGCTTCCGCGATGTCCTTGAGATCGGCGAGCATGCCGGCCTTCGCCCAATCGATGATGTTGTAGCCCAGCATCAGCATGGCGGCCGGCGGATTGCCGGAGGAGATGCGCGCCTGCAACGCCGTCTTTGCCTGGTCGCCACCACCACCGGCGATCGGCGCATCGATCCAGCTCACGCCCTCCGCCTCGACCTTCTTCTTGACCTCGGCAAGCGCGGCCGCCTCACCGCCCGCTGTCCAGAAATGCATGACCTCGACGCTCGGCTCGGCCCGGGCGATCAAGGCCGGAAAAAGCACGGCAAAACCCATCGCGGCTGCGCGCAGCAGCCCCGTTCTGACCTGTTTCTGCATGTGAACGTTTCCTCCCCAGGTTTTGCGCTCCCTGACGCACCGCACCGGACCTGAAACCGGACGGTGACGTGATTAGGACTGCCCGGAACCGCGCGAGGATCCTCCCATCACGCAGGCAGCGGCATCCTGTTTCGAAGCTATAATTGGAACGTTCCAATAAATCAAGCCGCCCGAGACCACTTGCTCATTTGATCATCATGAAGTTATCTGTGGTAATTCGCCATTTCTTGGCGGTAAGTATGGGCGAAGCATCCGCTTCGGCATAGAAATTGGAACGTTCTAGTAAAACTGCGAAAAATAGCCTTGTCTTTGCGGGTCGGCCAGAAGCCACTGGCACCACCCACTTGGCATGGACAGCATTGTACTGAAGTGAGGGTGAACCCTTGGGTTAAATCGAGATGGACCCGTCGGTCAAAACAGCCCTAGTTTCGCGAGAAGGGGTGCTGGAAAACAGGCTTTCAATTTCGCTACATCTGCTGCGGCGACAACCATCTCGCCTTCCATCCAGATATCGTATTCCATCTCGATGCGCATGCCGTCCCGCTCAAGCACCGCCCAACTGTGGTCAAGGCCGCCACCCGTTTCGACACGCCATCCCTCGTCCCGCAATGCAGATATAGCCGCGTACCAGACGTCTTTGGGGATCTCAAAACAGTGAATTCGTTCGGACACCTCGTCCCCCCGTGGCAACTCGTCGCGATATCACTCGTTAACAGGGCCGGTCCGCCATATCACCCTACCGTGTCGCGGCTGAAACGAATTCCGTGGAAATCATTGACATCAATGGCGAACGGCCGAGCGACCGGTGGGGAATCCGCCTACGATTTCTGTCCTAGCGAAGGGCACACAATGCGCATTCTTCTCCTTCTTGCCTCTCTGATCGTCGGAACGATTGCCGGCATCTACCTGTTCGGTGTGATCTGGCGAACCACCGCTCCGGAAGGTTCCATGGCGATGATCGTTGGCGGAGGGACGCCGGTCGTCCTTGGCGCTTTGACGTTTCTCGGCACGAAGAATACCGATGGCCAAAGGCCAAGCCTGCACAATGTGCGGACGTGGTTTGCGCTCCTGGGCATAGCGGCGGCCGCGGCAGGGCTCTTCCTGCTCTTGATTGTCGCTATTTTCCTGACGGTTCAGCGCGGCTAGAAGCTTGGCCGCCTGGTCCGCGACGGCCGCGGATGACGGCGCGGTCATCCGCTTGACGCTGATCGGTTTCTCCACCGAAGCCCCTTTTCAGCTACTCGGAGGCGGCCATCGACTTGCCCCGCAACATATTGATGATGCTGGAAAAATCCTGCGCGCCAAATCCCTCGTCGGAAAAGAGCTGGTAGAGCAGCGCGGCCTTCGCGCCGAGTGGCGTCATGGCACCTGTCTCTTCTGCCGCCGCCTGCGAAAGCTTCAGGTCCTTCAGCATCAGCGCCGCGGCGAAACCGGGTATGTAATCGCGGTTGGCCGGCGAGGTCGGGACGGGGCCGGGCACCGGGCAATAGGTGGTCAGCGACCAGCACTGGCCCGACGAGACGGAGGCAACGTCGAACAGCGCCTGATGCGACAGGCCAAGCCGTTCGCCGAGCACGAAGGCCTCGCCCACGGCGATCATGCTGATGCCGAGGATCATGTTGTTGCAGATCTTTGCCGCCTGGCCGGCGGATGCATCGCCGCAATGGATGATCTTCTTGCCCATCGCCTCGAAAACCAGCCTTGCGCCAGCAAAGACCGCCGTATCGCCCCCCACCATGAAGGTCAGTGTTCCGGCCGAAGCGCCACCCGTGCCGCCGGAGACGGGCGCATCGAGCGCGGGACAACCATGCGCCTCAGCCAGCGCGTGGGCCTTGCGGGCACTGTCCATGTCGATGGTGGAGCAATCGATGAGCAGCGTGCCCGAAGGCACGATGGCGACCAGTTCCTGCCAGACCGCAAGCACATGCGCGCCGGCCGGCAGCATGGTGATCACGAGATCGGCGCCGGAAACCGCCTCCGTGACCGACGCCATGGTCGAAATGCCGTTCGCCCGGGCGAGTTCGAGCGAGGCCGGCGACAGGTCGAAACCGCGTACAGCATGGCCGGCTTTGGCAAGATTGGCAGCCATGGGGCCACCCATATGGCCGAGACCGATGAATGCGATGGCGTTCATGTCCGTTCTCCTTTCCCTGCTTCCTCGGCAAACAGCGGCTTTGCCGATGGCTCGAAGAAGGCAGCGATATCCTGCTCTGTGACGTCGTCCAATTGCGCCGGCCGCCACTGCGGATTGCGATCCTTGTCGACAACTGCGGCCCGTACGCCTTCATAGAAATCATGGCTGCGAAGCACGGCCGCCGTGGCGGCGAACTCCCGCTCCAGGCACGCCTCAAGCGCGCTTTCTCGACGCCCGAGGCGAAGCAGGCGCAATGTTACCTTCAGGCTGAGCGGCGACTTCGTCCGCAAGACGCCGAGCGTCCTTTCCGCAAAGCTCGATCCATCCTGCGCGAGCGCCTCCAGGATTTCCTCGACCGTGTCGAAGGCAAAAAGGCGATCGATCAGCGGCTGCTGTGCTGCCATCAGCGCCGGTGGCGGCGGATCCGCAAAGGCGCCAATCGTTGCCGAGACGTCGGCCCTCGAGGCGGATGCCGGCAGGCGGGACAGTTCTTCGGCCAATGCCGGCAACCTATCGGAAGGGATGTAGCCGTCGGCGAGACCGAAGGCGATCGCGTCACCGGCCGTCAGCTGTTCGCCGGTCAGGGCGGCGTAGGTACCAAGTTCATTCTGCTGGCGCGTGAGGAACCACGAGGCACCGACATCCGGGAAAAAGCCGATACCGGTCTCGGGCATGGCGAAGCGCGTCCGCTCTGTGACGACGCGGTGGCTGCCATAGATCGAAACCCCGACACCGCCACCCATGACGATGCCGTCCATGAAGGCAATATAGGGTTTTTCGAGCCGGCGAAGGCGCGCGTTCATGCGGTACTCCTCGCGCCAGAAATCGACGGGCTCTTGCGAGCCGGCCTTGCCGCCGTCGTAGATCATTCGGATATCGCCGCCGGCGCACAACCCACGCTCGCCCTCTCCGGAGATGAGCATAGCGGCGACGTCAGGATCAGCTTCGAACACGTCCAGCGCTTTCTCGATATCGCGGACCATCGAGAGGGTCAGGCTGTTGAGCGCCTTCGGCCGATTGAGCCGGATCCGCCCAAGCGCGCCGGTGCGGCCGGTGAGGGTCTGCGGCTGGGGAGCAGCGTCGAACGGCTTTGCGGCGTCAGATGTGGAGGGCATGGCCAAGGGCTTTCAATGCGGCTTCCTGCAGGCCTTCGCTGCGGGTCGGATGAGCATGGATGGTGCCGGCGATGTCTTCCAGCCGCGCCCCCATTTCGAGCGCCAACGAGAAGGCGCTGGAGAGTTCGGAAACCCCGGCACCGACTGCCTGCAGGCCAAGCACGAGGTTCGTGTCCGCACGCGCCACGGCGCGCACGAAACCATCTTCCGACTGGGTCGTCATGGCGCGTCCATTGGCATTGAGGGGAAAGAGGCCGACGCGGACCTCATAACCCTGGGCACGGGCCTCGTCGGGGGATACGCCCGCGGAGACGATCTCGGGATCGGTAAAGCAGACGGCGGGGATGGCCCGCTTGTCCCAGGCGCGTTTGCGGCCGGCGACGATTTCCGCCACCATTTCACCCTGTGCCATGGCGCGGTGCGCCAGCATCGGCTCGCCGGTAACATCACCGATCGCGTAGACACCGCGCATGGAGGTTCGGCAGCGCTCATCGATGCGGATGAAGCGGCCGACGCGATCAAGGTCGAGTTCTTCAAGGCCCCACCCTTCGGTACGCGGCTTGCGCCCGATGGTGACGAGTACCTTGTCCGCAGCAATCCGCTCCTCCTTGCCAGAGGCAGTCTCGATCACCAGCGCCTCTCCGGAGTACGCCTTCGCCTTTGCGCCGGTCACGACACGCACGCCAAGTTCGTTCAGGCGTTTGGCGACCGGCTTGACGAGTTCGGCGTCGTACTGCGGCAGGATCTGTGCCAGCGCCTCGACCACCGTCACCTGTGCACCCATCTTGGCAAAGGCGGCACCGAGTTCCAGACCGATATAGCCGCCGCCCACGACGGCGAGCGTTTCGGGAACGCTTGCAAGCGACAACGCCTCGGTGGACGAGAGGACCGCGCCGCCGAAGGGCAGCGACGGCAGCGCGACCGGTTCGGAGCCGGTCGCGATCACCACCGTTTCGGCACGAATGACCTGAGTTCCGGTCTCGGTCTCGACCTCGACGGTCTTGCCATCGCGGAACCGCGCCCGCCCGTGCACGATCTTGACCTTGGCCTTGCGCAGCAGGCCAAGCACGCCGCTGTTCAGCCGGCCGACAATGCCGTCCTTCCAGCGGATTGTCTGGGCAAGGTCGAGTTTCGGTGCCTCGACCGTGATCCCGAGCGCGTTGGGGCTCGTCATGTGACGGACCTTGTCGAACTCTTCGGCGGCATGGATCAGCGCCTTGGAGGGGATGCAGCCGACGTTCAGGCAGGTACCACCAGCCTTCGTCATTTCGACGATCACCGTATCGACGCCGAGCTGGCCGGCGCGGATGGCGCAGATGTATCCGCCCGGGCCGGCACCGATGACGAGAAGCTTGCAGACGATCTCTTTCATGTCATCAGCCTTCGATGAAGATCAGTGCGGGGGTTTCGATGAGCGCCTTGATCCGCTGGATGAAAACCGCCGCGTCCCAGCCGTCGACGATCCGGTGGTCGAAGCTCGACGACAGGTTCATGATCTTGCGCGGGATGAACTGGGTGCCATCCCAGACAGGCCGCATCAGGATCTTGTTGACGCCGACGATCGCCACTTCCGGGTGGTTGATGATCGGCGTCGTGACGATGCCGCCGAGTGCACCGAGCGAGGTGATGGTGATCGTGGAGCCGGACAGTTCTTCGCGTGCGGCAGTGCCGTTGCGAGCGGCATCGGAGAGGCGCGTGAGTTCGGCGGCGCTGTCCCAGATCGACCGGGCCTCCGCATGGCGCACCACCGGCACCATCAGGCCGGACGGCGTCTGCGTGGCGATACCGATATGCACGGCACTGTAGCGGGTGACGATACCGGCATCGTCGTCGAAGGTGGCGTTGACACCCGGCTGTTCGCCAAGCGTCTTGACCAGCGCCCGCATCAGGAACGGCAGGATGGTGAGTTTCGGCTGGTCGGGCTTGCGGCCGGCATTCATCGTCGCGCGCAGGTCCTCGAGATCGGTGACATCCACCTCCTCGACATAGGTGATGTGGGGAATGCGCGAGCTTGCAAGCCGCATTTTTTCCGCGATGCGGCGGCGCAGGCCCGTGACCTTGATTTCTTCCGTGGCGGTCTTGCGGGCAAGGCCGGCCGGCACGGCTACAGGCTGCGCACCGCGTGCAACAAACTGGTCGAGGTCGTCATGGGTGATGCGGCCCGCCGGGCCCGTGGCCGACACCTGGCGCAGATCGACACCGGCCTCCTGCGCCCGCAACCGGACGGCAGGCGACGCCAGCGGCCGCTCCACCGGTTCACGGATGGCACGACGCCCGGCCGGCTTTTCCGGCTCGACAGCTTTTGCTTCGGCTATCGGCTTCGCTTCGACAGGCTTGTTCAGAACCGGTTCGGCCTTCGCAAGCGCCTCTGTCGCCGCAGGCAAGGGCTCTTCGGCCGCAGTCCCGCCCTCTCCCGCGATTTCGATGCGCAGAAGCGGTGCCTTGACGGCGACAATATCGCCGATTTCGGCACCGAGCCACAGCACGACGCCATCGACCGGGGAGGGAATCTCCACCGTCGCCTTGTCGGTCATCACGGCGGCGAGCACCATGTCCTCGCGCACCGGGTCGCCCGGCTTGACGTGCCATTCGACCAGCTCGGCCTCGGCAACACCTTCGCCCACATCGGGCATCTTGATGACGAACTCGCCCATCCTCAGCCCTCCATCACTTCTTTGAGCGCCCGGCCGACGCGGGCGGGGCCAGGGAAATAGTCCCATTCCTGCGCATGCGGATAGGGCGTATCCCAGCCGGTCACGCGCACCATCGGCGCCTCGAGATGGTAGAAGCAGTGTTCCTGAACCAGCGAAACGACTTCACCGCCGAAGCCGGAGGTGAGCGTCGCCTCATGCACGACGACACAACGGCCGGTCTTCTTCACCGATTGGACGATGGTGTCGAGATCGAGCGGCAGGAGGCTGCGCAGGTCGATAACCTCGGCATCGATCCCCGTTTCCTCGGCCGCAGCAAGCGCCACATGCACCATCGTGCCATAGGCGATGACGGTGACCGCACTGCCCGCCCGGCGGATTTCCGCCTTGCCGATCGCGATCGTATAATGCCCCTCCGGCACCTCGCCGAGATCGTGTTTCGACCAGGGCGTCACCGGCTTCTCGTGATGGCCGTCGAAGGGGCCGTTGTAGAGCCGCTTGGGTTCTAGGAACATCACCGGATCCGGATCCTCGATTGCCGCGATCAGCAGGCCCTTGGCGTCGTAGGGGTTGGAGGGAACGACGACCTTCAAGCCGCAGACATGAGTGAACAGCGCCTCGGGGCTCTGGCTGTGTGTCTGGCCGCCGAAGATGCCGCCGCCGGTCGGCATGCGAACGACGATCGGGCAGGTGAAATCGCCGTTGGAGCGGTAGCGTATGCGCGCCGCCTCCTGGGTGATCTGGTCATAGGCCGGGTACATGTAGTCGGCGAACTGAATTTCGACGCAGGGCCTCAGGCCGTAGGCCGCCATGCCGATCGCCGTGCCGAGAATGCCGGATTCGTTGATCGGCGCGTCGAAGCAGCGGGTCTTGCCATACTTGGCCTGAAGCCCCTGGGTTGCGCGGAAAACGCCGCCGAAATAGCCGACGTCCTCGCCGAAGACGACGACGTCGTCGTCGCGCCCCATCGAGACGTCCATGGCGCTGCGCACGGCCTCGATCATCGTCATTCTTGCCATGTCAAAACCCTGCCTTCTGCCGCTGGCGGCGGATATGGGCGGGCATGTCCGCATAGACGCCCTCGAAAATGTCACGCACGGACGGCTTGCCGCCGGCATGCAGCGTGCCATGGCTTTCGGCCTGTTTCTGCGCCTGGATCACCTCGTCGAGGATTTCCGCTTCGGCCTGGACATGACGCTCCTCCGACCAGACGCCGCGCACGATCAGGTGCTTCTTCAGCCGCAGTACCGGGTCGCCGAGCGGCCAGGCTTCGGATTCGGTCTTGGGCCTGTAGGCACTGGGATCGTCGGAGGTCGAGTGCGCCCCGACGCGATAGGTGACGTATTCGATCAGCGTCGGGCCGAGGTTTTGCCGGGCGCGATCCGCTGCCCATTTGGCAACTGCAAAGACTGCCAGGTAATCGTTGCCGTCGACGCGCAGCGCCGGGATGCCGAAACCAAGACCGCGCGCGGCGAAGGTGCCGGAGCCACCGCGGGCAATGCCTTGAAATGTGGAGATAGCCCACTGATTGTTGACGATGTTGAGGATGACCGGCGCCTTGTAGGTCGAGGCGAAGACGAGCGCCGAATGGAAGTCGGATTCGGCGGTCGAGCCATCGCCGATCCAGGCGGCAGCAATCTTCGTGTCGTTCTTGATGGCCGACGCCATGGCCCAGCCGACGGCCTGGACATATTGCGTGGCGAGATTACCGGAGATCGTGAAGAAGCCGTGCGCCTTCGACGAATACATGATCGGCAGCTGCCGGCCACGCAAGGGATCCGCCTCGTTCGAGTAGATCTGGTTCATCATCTCGACCATCGGATAGTCGTCGGCGATCAGCAACCCTGCCTGCCGATAGGTCGGGAAGTTCATGTCGCCCTTGTTCAGCGCCTTGCGGAAGGCGGAGCTGACCGCCTCCTCGCCGAGATGCTGCATGTAGAAGGAGGTCTTCCCCTGCCGCTGCGCCATCAGCATGCGGGCATCGAAGGCACGCAATTTCATCATGTTGCGCAGCCCCGTCAGCAGGTCCTCGTCGGAGAGCAGCCCCGCCCATGGGCCGACCGCCTCGCCGTCGCGATTGAGAACGCGGATGATGGAATAGGCGAGATCACGGATCTCCTCCGGCGCCACATCCACCGCCGGCCGCGGCACCGCGCCGGCCTTGGCGATCTTGACGGTGGAGAAATCCGGCTGGCCGCCCGGCCGGACTGCCGGCTCCGGGACGTGCAGGCTCAGATGCGGAACCTCGTTCATGTCCTGTCATTCCTCCCTTGTCGGCCGCCCATCCGCTACTCCTCGCGGAAGGCCGGCCACAAACTTACAAATTGCGCGCAATGACGATGCGCTGGACGTCGCTCGTTCCCTCGTAGATCTGGCAGATGCGGACATCGCGGTAGATGCGCTCGACCGGATAATCCGCCATGTAGCCATAACCACCATGGATCTGGATCGCATCGGAACAGACTTTCTCGGCCATTTCCGAGGCGAACAGCTTGGCCATCGATGCTTCCGTGAGGCAGGGCTGGCCCTCCTCCTTCAACTGCGCCGCATGCAGCACCATCTGGCGCGCCACCTCGATCTGCGTCGCCATGTCGGCGAGCCGGAAGGCCACGGCCTGGTGGTCGATGATCGGCGAGCCGAAAGCCATGCGCTCGCGGGCATAGTCGCGCGCCGCCTCGAATGCCGCGCGCGCCATGCCGACGGACTGCGCGGCAATGCCGATACGTCCGCCTTCGAGGTTCGACAGGGCAATCCTGTAGCCCTCACCTTCCGCACCAAGCCGGTGATCGGCGGAGATGCGCATGTTGCTGAAGGCGATCTGGCAGGTATCGGAGGCGTGCAGGCCAAGCTTCTGTTCCACGCGCACGACCTCGTAACCGGGCGTATCGGTCGGCACGATGAAGGCGGTGATGCCCTTCTTGCCCGCATCGGGATCGGTGACGGCGAAGACGATGATGACATTGCCGTTCTTGCCCGAGGTGATGAACTGCTTGGCACCGTCGATGACATAGTGATCGCCGTCGCGGCGGGCGCGGCTCTTCAGGTTCGATGCGTCGGAGCCGGCCTGCGGCTCGGTCAGCGCAAAGCCGCCGATCCATTCGCCGGATGCCAGCTTCGGCAGGAAGCGCTGCTTCTGTTCCTCACTGCCATATTTCAGGATCGGCACGCAGCCGACGGAACTGTGCACGCTCATTATGGTCGAGCAGGGGCCATCCCCGGCAGCGATCTCTTCCAGCGCCACGGCATAGGCGATGGTCCCCGTCTCCGAGCCGCCATAGGCTTCGGGCACGAGCATGCCGAGGAAGCCGAGCTCGCCCATCTCCTTCAGTTCCTCGCGAGGGAAGCGGCTCTCCGCGTCGCGCTCGGCCGCACCGGGCGCCAGCCGCTCGCGGGCGAAGTCGCGCGCCATGTCGCGGATCTGGGTCTGCTGTTCCGTCAGGATCATCGTCCGGTCTCCTCCCCGAAACCGTTCAGTGTCGCTCGATCGCCACCGCCGTCGCCTCGCCGCCGCCAATGCAGAGTGTTGCCATGCCGCGCTTCATGCCATAGCGCTCGAGCGCGGCCAGCAGGGTGACGAGCACGCGCGCACCGGAAGCGCCGATCGGATGGCCGAGTGCGCAGGCCCCGCCGTGCACATTGACCTTGTCATGCGGCAGATCGAGGTCGCGCATCGCCGCCATGGCGACAACGGCAAAAGCCTCGTTGATCTCGAACAGGTCGACATCCTTCAGGTTCCAGCCGGTGCGCTCGCTGAGCCGGCGCAGCGCGCCGATCGGCGCGGTCGCAAAGAGATTGGGTGCCTGCGCGTGCGTGGCGTGGCCAACGATGGTGGCAAGCGGCGTAATGCCCTCGCGCTCGGCCTGGGAACGCCGCATCAACACCAGTGCGGCAGCACCATCGGAGATCGAGGAGGCGTTCGCCGCGGTCACCGTTCCCCCTTCGCGGAAGGCCGGCTTCAACGTCGGGATCTTCTCCGGCTTGGCTTTGCCCGGCTGCTCATCGCGGTTGACGACCGTCTCGGAGCGCCCTGCCTTCACGGTGACGGGAACAATCTCGGCATCGAAGGCGCCGGTCTCGATCGCAGCGCGGGCGCGGGTCAGGGATGTGACGGCGTAGTCGTCCTGCGCGGAACGGGTGAACTGATAGGACTCGGCGCAGTCCTCGGCGAAAGTGCCCATCAGGCGCCCCTTGTCATAGGCGTCTTCCAGGCCATCCAGGAACATGTGATCGATGACGCGACCGTGCCCGAGCCGGTAGCCGCCGCGGGCCCGGTCGAGCAGATAGGGCGCATTCGTCATGCTCTCCATTCCGCCGGCGACGGCGATCGAGGCGCTGCCGGCGGCGATGAGGTCGTGCGCCAGCATGACGGCCTTCATACCCGATCCACACATCTTGTTGACGGTTGTGGCGCCGACGGCGAACGGCAGGCCGGCACCGATCGCGGCCTGCCGCGCGGGTGCCTGTCCCAGGCCGGCCGGCAGCACGCAGCCGAAGACCGTCTCCTCGATGGCATCCGAAGCAACGCCGCTGCGGTCGAGCGCGGCACGGATCGCGCTCGCACCGAGTTCCGGCGCGGTGGCATCCTTCAGGTCGCCCTGGAACCCGCCCATCGGGGTGCGGGCCGAGCCGACGATGACGATGGGATCCTGTAGTGTCATATCAAACCTCCCAACGACCCCATTCAGCGCGGCGCCATGCGCAACGCACCGTCGAGGCGGATGATCTCACCATTCAGCATGACGTTCTCACAGATATGGCGCACCAATGCGGCGAATTCCGCCGGCTTTCCGAGGCGCGGCGGAAACGGCACGCTCCGCCCCAGCGAATCCTGCACCTCCTGCGGCATGCCGGCCATCATCGGCGTCTGGAAAATCCCCGGCGCGATGGTCACCACCCGAATGCCGAAGCGGGCGAGTTCGCGGGCAATCGGCAGCGTCATCGCTGCGACGCCGCCCTTGGAGGCCGCATAGGCCGGCTGACCGATCTGGCCGTCGAAGGCCGCAACCGAGGCCGTGCTCACAATAATGCCCCGCTCGCCATCCGCCCCCGGTTCCTGCTTTTCGATTGCCGCGGCAGCGAGCCGGGTCATGTTGAACGTGCCGACGAGATTGATGGCGATCGTGCGCGCAAAGCTGTCGAGCAGGTGCGGCCCATCGCGCCCGAGCATCTTTTCGCCGGGCGCGACGCCGGCGCAATTGACCAAGCCATGCAGATGACCGAAGCGATCCAGCGCCATGTCGATGGCCGCTTGAGCGTCCTTCTCCTGCGTCACGTCGGTCTGGATGAAGGCTGCGCCGGTTCCAAGCTCGCTGACGATACCGGCGCCGGAATCGGCGTTGACGTCGGCGATCACGACATTCGCGCCCTCGCCCACCAGCATGCGTGCCACCGCCGCACCGAGGCCCGAACCACCACCGGTGACGACAAAGGTCTTTCCGTCGATCAACATGGCTGCTCTCCCTCAGCGCATTCGATTTCCGTAGAGCCGGCCCGAAGCGTCATGCAGTCCTCCCTGAGCCACATTCTGCCGACAGCCTACCCGCCCGTCTTGCCTCACTCTATGACGGTGCGATATTGCATACGATGACCGAAGCGTCTCGAACCATCGGCCAGTTTTACCACATCCTGCGGGACCTTACGATGACAGAAACCAGGCGGCGGATGATATAACCTTCCTTCGTGGAAGAGGCGACAGACTGCCTGAAGCGGCATGGCAAGGCACCCGAAGCGGTGCTGGCGGCGGTCGGGTTGCCCACCCGGATCGATGCGCCGGTCTCCGCCGAAAGCTATGGTGCGCTGTGGCTTGCGATCGCTGCCGAGATAGACGACGAGTTCTTTGGCATGGGCGGCAGGCCGATGCGGCGCGGCAGCTTCACGCTGCTCTGCCACTGCGTGCTGCATGCCAAGACCCTCGACCGGGCGCTGCGGCGCGCGCTACGCTTCCTCAACGTCGTGCTGGAGGATCCGCAAGGCCATCTCGAAATTGCCGACGGGCTGGCCCAGGTCGTGCTCAAGGACCGGACCGGCGCACGCTCCGCCTTTGCCTACCGAACCTACTGGATCCTGCTGCACGGCATCGCATGCTGGCTCATCGGACGCCGCATTCCGCTGCGGATGGTCGATTTCCGCTGTGCCGAGCCGGACCATGCCGCTGACTACCGGCTGTTCTTCGGCGCGCCCGTGCGCTTCGCGCAGCCGGTCAGCCGGCTCGCCTTCGATGCCTCCCTGCTGAAGCTGCCGGTCGCCCGCAGCGAGCAGGCGTTGAAGCAGTTCCTGCGCAACGCACCCGCCAATATCCTCGTGCGTTATCGCTACAACGCCGGCCTCGCCGCCAGCGTCCGCACGCGCCTGCGGCAGGTGCCCCCCGCATCTTGGAGCACGTTCGATGATCTCGCCGCGCAGATGCGCCTGTCGCCCTCGACCCTCAGGCACCGCTTGCATGCGGAGGGCCAAAACTACGCGGCCATCCGCGATGAAATCCGCCGCGACCTCGCAATCGAGATGCTGCAAACGACGGCACTCGGGGTCGGCGAAATCGCCACACGCCTCGGCTTCTCCGAACCCAGCGCCTTCCATCGCGCGTTCCGCAAATGGACGGCACAGAGCCCGGCGGCCTTTCGCCGGGCAACGACGCTGCAAAGCGGGTGACTACATCTCAGCTGGAGTAGGTTTTTTACTTTCGGGCAAAGCGGTTTTCGCAAGGGTCTTCAGCGCCCTTTGACGAAGTGAACTGTTCATCGGCTAGGTATTGGAAGACATGTGGCTGACCCCGACCTAGCCCACTACGCGGTCAGGTCATACCTCTCTCGCTACGATCGCTGCGAGGTGGCCCTGCGGCGAGGTGAATCCTGCAGCGTGGGCCAGATCGAGAAATGTGCCGATCCGGCGCTCGACCTTCTGCTTATGGTTCTGGGCGATATCGACCAGCCTGTGATCCAGGAAGGGATTGGCGAAACGCTCCATCGTGACGGCTAGGTAGTGTTCTGCCGCCTGCCCTTGTCCGAGGTGGTTAAAAACTGGCAGGACATCATCACTGTAAATGGCAGTCAGTAGGTCCAGCACCTGAGGATTGGCGATGAAGTCGCGCACGATCGGATCGCCCTGCCCGCCCCCTTGCTGCCAGATATCGACCAGGGCCGTATGGCCGAGATTGAGGACGTGCAGCTTCAGCCGCTCGATATCTTTCAGGTCGTCGACCATCTCGATCGCCAGATGCGCGCATGGGAGAACGACACCGTGCCCCTTCTGGATCGCCCAGAGCGCATAGGGTTCCGCCACGGCGCCGGCAGGCTCGATCGGCTCGGAAACGATACGATCGACAAGGCTGCAAGCCCAGACCACGCGGTCCTCGATATACGAGACAAGTGCACCGCCGGCGCCTTGCAGCCGCGCCACCGCCATGACCGCGTCCCTGAGAACCTTGCCGTTATCAACGACGAGTTCCATCGGCATCACGATGATCGGGGCCGCCCCGGCGGCGTGGCGGGCGGCCAGCAGATGGAAGAGCTTGGCGGGAAAGCTCATGGCGGGGTGGTAGGCCGCCGCGCCGTCTTCCGGCCGGCTTTGATAACCCGCATCCCCTGTGTTGGACAAAACGAACTCCGCCTCCTCGACGAAGACCCGAACCACCTCCGGCCAGTCGGTGGCGGCGGAAAGGCAGCGCTTTACCGACGTGACGGTCCTCGTCTCATCGACTGTGTTGCCCGCCTTGAGCCCCCGGATGCGAACCGGATAGCCCTCCGGCGCGGCAAGAGCGGCCAGCCTATGGCTGCGGGTCGCATCACCGGAGGTCTGCACCACAGTGATTGCCCGGCGTGGCGTTCCCTCCGATAGAAAGAGATCGGCATGAGCTTGCAGGAACCGGCTGGTTCCGAACTGGATGACGAGCGTCTTCATCGTGCTATCCGCCGTCAGAGTGCAAGCTCGTGCCGAAGGGTTTCCAGCCGCTCCATGGCGATCACGCCATCACGGATCGTCGGTGCCGGTGTTTGCGCACCCGCAAGCGCCGGGATCACGTCGGAGAGCAGCGAATGGTAGCCTTTCGGGTCCTCGTTGGCGGCTGCGGTGAAGTTGGGCTTCCATGCCAGCGTGTCGACCGCGTCATCGAGCGTGGCCGCCGCATCGTCCACCTTGAAGGGCGGGTTGCGGTTCCAGCGCACCTCGATGACATTGTCGATCTCGATGCGTTGGTGGTCACCCATGATCTCGATACGCTCGACCGGCGCGCCGCGTGATTGCATCGTGCCCATGGCGATGGTGCCGATCGCGCCGCATTCGAAATCGAAATTAACGTGGAATAGGACCTTGCCGCGGTCCTTCTCAACCTTGCGCGCGGTCAGCTTCGTGACCGGTGAGACGAGGAAGGACACGAGGTCCATGTAGTGCACGCAATGGTGCAGGAAAAAGCCGGTGTAATCGACATTGCCGGCGAAATAGCCAGGCGCAGTCATGTAGTAGCCGGTGAGGCCATAGATATCGCCGAAGCGGCCGGAGCGCAGGATGTTTGCTGCGATCTTGTTGCCGGCGGAGTAGCGCTTCATGAAACCGACGAGCAGCGGCTTGCCGGATTTTTCCGATGCGGCGAGCAGTTCGCGCGCTCCGGCGGCGCTGCCTGATGGCGGTTTTTCCATGAAGACGGGAAGACCCCGCTCCAGCGCCTTCTTGCCGAAGACGAGATGCTGGTCCGGCCCCACGGCCATGCCGACGGCATCGATATCCGTGCTCCGGATAAGCGCCTCAGCATCGCTCGTCAGGTTCGTCACGCCGAACTGCCGCCCGGCGGACGCGAGACGTGTGCCGTCGATGTCGCAGAGCGCGGTGATCTGAACGTCATGCCGGACGAGTTGCGGAAGCAGCATCTGGGTGGCGTGCACGCCACAGCCAATCCAACCGATCTTGAGTGTCATCGACGATATTCCGTAAGCAGGATGTGGGACTTGATGAATTCGGCACTGGCAGCGAGACGCTCGCTCTCGTCCTCATGCGGGGGACGCCACTGGGCGAAGGGAACGCCGAAGCGGTCGTCGTTGCGGCGGAAGGGTTCGAGCGACACCGGACCTTCGTAGCCGACCCCGTGCAACGCCCGGAACACCGCGACCCAATCCGTGGCCCCCGTGCCCGGGAAGCCACGGTGGTTCTCATTGGCCTGGAAATGCACGATACGCTTGCCGCCGAGCCGGATCGCCTCGGCAATCGAGGCTTCTTCCATGTGCATGTGGAACGTGTCGAGCATCAGTTGGACGGCGGGGTGATCGACCGCATCGAGCAGTTCGATCGCCTGCTGCGTGGTGCACAACACGTCACTCTCGAAACGGTTGAGCGACTCCACAGCCAACATGACCCCGAGCGCGGCGGCATGATCGCCCGCCTCCTTCAGTCCTGCAACGCAGCGCGCCTTTCGGGCAAGCCGCTCCTCTTCCGACACTGGCTGCGGCGGGCGCCCGGCGAAGACCAGCGGATTGCCGGTGAGCGGGCCGCCAACGATGGTGGCACCGAGTGCTGCGGCACAATCGGCCGTGTATTTGAGATAGTCGATGCCGGCGCGATGGGCCGCAGGATCGTCCGACGAGAGATTGCGCTGCAGGTTGACGCGAGCGGCGAGCACTACACCAAGCCCGGCGGCCTCAAGGGCACGGCGCGTCTCCGCCAGATCGAGTTCGCCCGGCTCCGGCACGAGAAGCTCGACGAAGTCGTAGCCGAGCCTTCGCATTTCGGCGAAAAGCGGGAAGTGCTCGGCCGTGAAGGGCCGCGCATATTGCATGGAGATCAACCCGACGGGGTTCATGGTCTATCCTCTTTCATTCGTATTCAGCCCTTCACCGCGCCCTGGGTCAGCCCGCCGATAAGGCGACGTTGCACGAGAAGGAAAAGGATGGTGGCGGGCATGGCGCCGACGACCGCACCGGCGGCGAGCAGCCCCCACTCGATCTGATATTCGCCGATCAGCGTCTGGATCGCGACTGTGACGGGCCGGACATTCTTGCCGCCGAGCGTCAACGCGTAGAGATATTCGTTCCAGGCGGTGATGAAGATGTAGATGCCGGTAGAGATGATGCCCGGCATGGTGAGCGGCAGCACGACGCGGCGCAGAGCCGTCAGCCGCGAGCAGCCGTCGATCATCGCCGCCTCGTCGAGGCTCTTCGGGATCGCGCCGATATAGCTGGTCAGCATCCAGACCGCGAAAGGAATGGCGACGGTCGCATTGGCCAGGATGAGCCCGAAATGCGTGTCGAGGATACCGACTTTGCGCATCAGCACGAAGAGCGGCAGGATGAGCAGCACGACCGGGAACATGTTGATCAGCAGGAACTGCAGCATCAGGAGTTTGCGGCCCGCGAACCGGAAGCGCGAGAAGGCATAGGCTGCCGTCACTGCGACGGCGAGGCCGAGCACCACCGTGCCACAGGCGATGATCAGGCTGTCAAGCATATTGCCGAGGAACGACGTCTGCTGGAGCAGGCGCACGTAGTTGTCGAGGCTCCAGCCGGCCGGCGAGACGGAAACACCCGTTGCGTTCAGTGCCGCGGTCGGCGTCAGCGAGGTCAGCACCATCCAGGCGAAGGGCGCCATGGCGAAGAGCACGATTGCCAGCACCGGCAGGTCGGTGGTGAGGATGCGACGGAGCGTGGACGGCTTGTTCATCGTTCGACCTCCCGCATGGTCCGGGCGAGATAGACGGCGACGATCGCGCCGAGAAGGATGGTGAAGGTCACGGCGATCGTCGTGCCGTAACCGAAATCGAGGTTCTGCCGGGCGCGCACGAATGCATAGAGCGGCAGGGTGTGCGTGGCATAACCCGGCCCGCCGCCGGTCATGACGAAGATCACGTCCATGGAATTGGCGACCCAGATGACACGCAAGAGCCCCGCCGTGGCCAGCACCGGCGCGATGCCCGGCAGCGTGATGTGCACGAACTGCCGCCAAGCCGAAGCACCGTCGATGGAGGCGGCCTCGTAGTGGCTGCGTGGAATGCCTTGAAGAGCGGCGAGGATCATGACGGCGAAGAAGGGAAAGCCCTGCCAGGTCAACGTCGCGATGATTGCATAGAGCGCAAGATCGGGATCGGCGAGCCATGGCACGGCCGACTGCACGATCGACAGGTAAAGCAGGATATCGTTCAGTACGCCGGTGTTGGGATCGTAAATCCAGCGCCACATCAGCGCGATCACAACGCTCGGCAACGCCCAGGGGATGATGATGAGCGCCCGCGCCAGCCCCCGCCAGGGAAACTCGCGATTGAGCAGCAGTGCCGTCAACAGGCCAAGCCCCATCTGGAGCGGCACCGTCAGGCCGATCCAGAGAGCGGTGTTGCCGAGTGCAGTCCAGAACACCGGATCGGCGAAGAGCTTCGCATAGTTGCCAAAACCGACGAAGCGGCTCGCATTCGGTTTCCAGAGGACAAGATCGTAGAGGCTGGTGAAGACCGCCTGCACCATGGGAAAGAAAACGATGAACAGCGTGACGAGCACCGCCGGCGCCAACAGCATATAGGGCATCATCCGGACGCTCCAGGGCGTCGGGATGGTCAGGGCGGTTGAAGTTGGGGCGGTTGTCGCGGTCATTCGGTCGTTCCGGGCCTTTGGCAATCAAAAGGTCCCATCCGCCCCGATGTTCGGGCTGGGCGGATGGGAGATCGGAGCGGACCAAGGACTGCCCGCTCCAGGGAGGATCATTGCTGCGCGAAGAGCGCCTCGAGTTGCTGCATCATCTGTTCAGAGGTGATCTGGCCGGTCAGCGCCTGCTGCATCGCCGTCTGCCAGGCCGTGTTGACGAATTCCGACGTCGCCGTGCTCTGCGGCAAGACATGCGCGAAGGGCAGCGACTGGACAGTCGCATCGACGAAGCGGCGCTCATGCAGCGTCCAGTTCGCAGACCCGCTCTTGGTCACCGTCATCTGGCCGGTCGCCTTGTTGAATGCGACGTTGTTCTCGCCCTCGGCAAGGAACGCGATCCATTTCCAGGCCGCATCCT
This sequence comes from Sinorhizobium sp. RAC02, assembly GCF_001713395.1. Taxonomy (NCBI): domain Bacteria; kingdom Pseudomonadati; phylum Pseudomonadota; class Alphaproteobacteria; order Hyphomicrobiales; family Rhizobiaceae; genus Sinorhizobium; species Sinorhizobium sp. RAC02. Next base: position 1,816,893 of record NZ_CP016452.1, read on the forward strand.
TGACCTCGGAGGAAGAGAAGACAGCCAGCGATTCATCGCCATAGGACGTCCAGCGGCCGCCGCCGCATTCCGGCACCGGTGTGGCCGAAACCTTGTCGCCGAGCGCTTTCACCATGTCATTGGACGAGCCGATATGGTGGATCGTCATTGCCGTGGTGCCGTTCTTGAAGGCGGCGGTGATTTCCTGGAAGCCGTCGTTCGGCGCCGAAGCCGGGATGACCTTATCCTTCTGGAAGAGATCAATCAGCCACTGGTTGGCGGCGATCGCCTGCGGCGTCGTCAGGCCACCCGGCTCCAGCTTTGCGCCCTGCGAGAGCACGAAGGCACCCCACTGGTCCCAGCCGCCCTTGCCGCCGCGCAGGCCGAAGCCGTAGGTCGCCGGCGCCTTGGTGAGCTTGATCGCGGCGTCGCGGAATTCTTCGCAGGTCGTCGGCGGCTTCAGGCCGGCCGCCTCGAACAGGTCGGCGCGATAATAGAGATAAAGCACGACATACTGGATCGGCAGATAATATTGCTGGCCATCCGGCCCCTTGTTGAGCTCCAGAAGGTTGTCGAGCAGATCCGCCTTGCCGGCCCAGGCGTCGATGCGTTCGCCGAGCGGTTCCAGCACGCCCATTTCCAGCAGGCGCGGCTGGGCGAAGAGCTTGACCATCGCGGCATCCGGCGCATTGCCGCCAACGAGCGCGGTATAGAGGTTGTCGTAATAGCTGTTCCACGGAACGTTTTCCGCTTCGATCTCGATGCCCGGATTGGCCGACTCGAATTTCGCGACCAGATCGGCCATCGGGTTTTCCGGATTGTCGAAATGATACCAGAAACGAACGGTTTCCGCCGACGCGGTGCTTGCCAGAAGCGACGCCGCGAGTGCGGCGCCGATTGCCAGGGTCTTCCAGATTTTCATTGTCTCCTCCTTTGAAAATCGAATTCAGTTCGAGCCGGCCATGTGCCTCGCTGCGGCTCCTGCCGCTGCCAGCGCCTCCCGCGCGGCAGCCAGATCAAGCGTGTTCTGCAAGAACCCGTGCGTGACGCCCGGCACCACCGTCAGCGCCTCGCTTCGACCGAGGCGTCTCAGGCGCTCGTGCAGCGTACTGCTGTCGGACAACAACGGATCGACGCCGGCTGCCATCAGGTGGAGCGGCGGCAATGCTGCCAGGGCCTCATCCGTCGCGAGCAGCGGACAGGCGAGCGGGTCTGCCGATACGTCACGATCTCCGACATACCATTGCCAGTATCGCTGCATCTTCGCAGTCGTCAGACCCGGACCGTTCTCGAAGTCACGATAGGACTCCGTGTGAAAATCGCCGGCATAGGTGCCATAGAAAAGCAACGCGCCCGCGACAGCCTGACGCCCGCTGGATTGCTCATGCAGCATCGCGGCAAGGGCAAGATTGGCGCCAGCCGAGTCACCGGAAAGGATAAGCGGACCGTCCTTGACCCCGCTGGAACCGGAAACGGCAAAGGCGTTGCGGATCGTCGCGACGACATTCATGAGGCCCGCGGGATACGGATGCTCCGGTGCCAGGCGATAGTCCGGCAAAAGCACGGGCAGGCCACATTCCAGCGCAAGCACGCGCGCGCAGCGCTCATGCGTCTCCGGGCTGCAGAAGGCAAACCCGCCGCCATGCACGAAGATGACCGCACCCGGGCCGTGGCCAGGCGGGACCAGGACCTTGATCCGCAGTCTTGCCGAGCCGAGGTCCGCATCCTCATCGATCCAGACGTCAGCCACCTGTGCCATCTCGGGCAGGTCGACATTCCAGCGGCGGTTGCCGTCTTCCGAAAGCGCGCGACCTTCTGCCGGCGGAAGCGTCGTCGGATCGACCTGCGGCCCTGCCTCGGCGGCAACGCGGGCGAGCAGTGCCGCCATTTCCGGCGAAAGCCGCGATGTGCCGGAATTAGCGGTCATTGTGTAGCATCCGGGAAAACGTCGGGGCCGAGATCGACGATCGTCGCAATGTGATGACGCAGTGCGTCGCTTGCCGCAGCCACATCGCCGCTTGCGATCGCATCGATGATCGAGCGGTGACGCTGGGCCGTCGCCACGAGGTCGCGCGGCATCGTGCTGCGCGAGATCTTGAAGCGGTGGTTGTGCACCAGGCAGCGATGCAGGATCGGATCAAGCGCCGGAAGTTGCGCGTCCTGAAAGATGCGACGATGAAAATCCCGGTCGAAGGATGCCAGTTCAAGCTCGTCGCCAGCCTTTGCCGCCTCCAGCATGTCGGCGAAAATCGCGTCGAGATCGGAAACCAGCGTGCGGCCCGGTGCGCGCAACACCCGGACAATGCCGTTGCATTCGATCTGCTGGCGCACACGGAACATCTCGACGGCTTCAGCTTCCGTACATTCGGAAACCTGCGTGCCGCGATGCCCCTGCCGGCGCACCAGCCCCTCTTCCTGCAACTGAAGGAGCGCCTCGCGCACAGTCCCCTGACTGCACGAGAAATGCGCCGCCAGCTCCAACTCCGTCAGAGCCGTCCCTGCCGGAAGCACACCCAGCATGATGTCGCGCTTGATGGCATTGAAGGCAGCGGCCGACTTGGCCGGCCTTGCCGCGTTTCGTGCATTCGACGGTGTAGAAAAATAAGTCATCACCCGGCCTGCAGAGTTGCCAATCGTCGTCAGTATCATTATTGATATTGATATCGATAATGAAGGTCAAGGGCGGATTGACCGGCTGGAGGAGAAAACCGTGACAGCAATCGCATTGAGGCAGATCCGGAAGACCTATGGTTCGCTTGAGGTCATCCACGACGTCGACATCGATATTGCGAGCGGTGAGTTCCTGGTTCTCGTCGGGCCGTCCGGCTGCGGCAAGTCCACGCTGCTGCGCATGATCGCGGGGCTCGAGGAAATTTCAGGCGGCGCGCTGGATATCGGCGGCAAAGTGGTGAACGCCCTGCCGCCGTCCGATCGCGACATCGCCATGGTCTTCCAGGACTACGCGCTCTACCCCCACATGACCGTGCGCGAAAACATGGCCTTCGGCCTGAAGATGCGTGGCACCGCCGTGGAAACGATCGACCGCCGGGTATCGCATGCCGCCGATATCCTGAAAATTCAATCCTTCCTGGACCGGAGACCCGCGCAGCTTTCCGGTGGCCAGCGCCAGCGCGTCGCCATGGGCCGCGCCATCGTGCGCGAGCCCTCCGCCTTCCTCTTCGACGAGCCGCTGTCCAACCTCGATGCAGCCCTTCGCGTCGAAATGCGCCTGGAGATCGCCAAGCTGCACAACCGCATGAAGGCGACAACCGTCTATGTCACCCACGACCAGGTCGAGGCGATGACACTTGCCGACCGCATCGTCGTGCTGAACGCCGGCAGGATCGAGCAGATCGGCCCGCCGCTCGACCTCTATCACCGCCCGGCAAGCCTTTTCGTCGCCCGCTTCATCGGCAGTCCGACGATGAACACAATGCCGGTCGACGTGGTTTCCGACGGCAAAGGGAGTGCGCTGCTGTTCAAGGGGAAGCCCCTTCCCAACTCGGACATGGGTGTGCATTCAATACAGGCCGGCGCGGCAACGCTCGGCATCCGTCCGGAAGACCTCACGGCCTGTCCGCAGGACGAAGCCTGGTTCAGCGGCGAACTCGCCGTTGCGGAGCGACTGGGCAGCCAGACATACGGCTATGTGGAGATCGGCGAAGCCCGCATGCTGACCGTCGAATTCCCGCGCGGCACCCCGATCAAGGTCGGCGACAAGATCCACGTGCGCCCGAATGTGGACGCGATTCACCTGTTCGACACGACGTCCGGCATTCGGCTGACCTGATCGACGCGACGAACGATACAGCGCCGACGTGAGCCCGCATTAACCGGACATCCCCATCAAGACCTCAATGGCGCGGGCTACCTGTCGCCGGATGCCCGTTTTGAACAATCATGTCGCGTCTTCGAAGGCCTGGGGGAAGTTTTTCCGCGCCAGGGGTTCGTTGATTTTCAGCATCGCCTGATAGGATGCCGGATCGAATCCCCGCTCCGCAGGAAGAATTTCCCGTCCGAACAACCGCGACAAACGCTCCCCATCGAGATTGCCGCGCTCGAAGGGAGCCGTTCCGAAGTAGTGCCAGAGCGCATGCAGAAAAGCCGTATCGGCCAAGGCGACCGTTTGGTCGCGGGTAAGATGGCGCGGCCATTGTCCAATCACCGTGACCTTGGGGTTCGGGCGGCGAATGGTGAACTGCCATTGTGTCCCGGTCAGCCCGGGCGGAAAACCACGATGTTTGGTCATTTCGGAGATTTTGGCCATGCCGTTTCCTTAGGCCCATGGTGCCAAGTTGGTCAAAGCATCTTGTCTCGTCGTCATTAGATTTCAACGGAATCGTATCGCCCTTTCTCCAACACGGCGCCATCTGCTTGTCGCGCAGGGGGCGAATGCGCGGGCAATACCGCGTCGCTCTCTCACCCGTTGGCCGGATCCCAGACGTCGGCAGAGCGGCGTGACAAGCCACTCCGCGCTGCCGTTTTCTCCATAGCTGCGAAGGTTAGCCCTTTCGCGTCACCAGGCGGGTATCGAGATAGGCCTGAAGGGCCTCGGCGCCGCCTTCCGTGCCGTGGCCGGAATCCTTGATGCCGCCGAAGGGGACTTCGGGGAGCGCCAGGCCCAGATGGTTGATCGATACCATGCCGGCCTCCACCTCATTGCCAAGTCGCGTCGCGGTCGCGCTGCTTTGCGTAAAGGCGTAGGCGGCAAGGCCGTAGGGCAGCCGATTGGCCTCGCTGATTGCCTCGCCGAGATCACCGAACCGGTTGATGACGGCGACCGGGCCGAAAGGCTCCTCGTTCATGATGCGCGCCGACAGGGGCACATCGGCCAGCACGGTCGGCTCGAAAAACCACCCTTCATTCCCGATGCGGCGCCCGCCGGTCTTCAGCTGCGCGCCATTCTCGACGGCATCGGCGATCAGGCTTTCCAGCGCTGGTATGCGGCGGTCGTTTGCGAGCGGCCCCATCTCGATACCGGCATCGAGCCCGTTGCCGACCCGTATTGCCTTGGCGCCCGCGGTGAAGCGTTCGGTGAAGGCGTCGGCTATCTGCTCCTGCACGAGGAAACGCGTCGGCGAGACGCAAACCTGCCCGGCATTGCGGAACTTGTTGGCCACCATCAGGTCCACGGCGAGGTCGAGATCCGCATCCTTGGCGACGATGACCGGCGCATGCCCGCCGAGTTCCATGGTGACGCGCTTCATATGCGCCCCGGCGAGCGCCGCAAGCTGCTTGCCGACTGGGGTCGACCCCGTGAAGCTGATCTTGCGGATGACGGGGTGCGGGATGAGATATTCGGAAATCTCCGCCGGGACGCCATAGACGAGATTGATGACGCCGGCCGGAATTCCAGCATCGGCAAAGGCCCGGATGAGCGCTGCCGGCGAAGCCGGCGTTTCCTCCGGTGCCTTGACGATGATCGTGCAGCCGGCAGCAATCGCCGCCGAGAGCTTGCGCACGACCTGGTTGATCGGGAAGTTCCACGGCGTGAAGGCGGCGACCGGCCCGACGGGCTTCTTCAGGGTAATCTGCAGGACATCCGGCGATCGGGAGGGGATGACCTGGCCGTAAGCGCGCTGCGCCTCGCCGGCAAACCAGTCGATGATGTCGGCACCGGCCAGCGTTTCGACCCGCGACTGCGAGACCGGCTTGCCCTGCTCCATCGTCATCATGACTGCGATGTCGTCGGCCCGCTCACGCAGGAGATCGGCAGCCCGGCGCATCAACCGGGCCCGATCGTGGGACGATGCCACGCTCCACGAGGCGAAGGCGCGTTCGGCCGCTGCCAGCGCTTCGTCCAGATCCGCGCGATCCGCCCATGCGACGCTGCCGATCGGCTGGGCGGTCGCCGGGTTGACGACGGGAATGGTCCTGCCGCCGGATGCCGGACGCCAGACGCCGTCTATGAAGAGCAATGTATCGGGATAAGTCGTCATCATACGGTCCTCGTTATGGTCATGTCTTGCCTGTCCGGCCGGCCTGGAACATTGGTCCACCGCGTTTTCGCGGAAAGCCATAGCCGTGAACTTCGACAAGGTCGATATCGGCGGCACCAAGTGCAATGCCTTCGGCAAGAATTGCATGGCCCTCTTCCGCCATGCTCGCCATCAGCCGGAAGACGATCGCCTCGCCCGCCATCTCTGTTTTCGCTCCGACAAGCGGTGCGATGATCCGCTCCGCATCGGCGGAGGGCCTTGGGCGACGGTCGCCCGCGGCATAGTCATACCAGCCGCCGCCGGTCTTCTGCCCCTTGCGCCCGGCACGCACCAGAAGGTCCCCGGGCATGTCCGGCAGGGGTTCTCTGCGCGAGCGCGCCGCCTCGCGGTAGAGGAACGCGATATCGAGGCCCGCCATGTCCTGCATTTCGAAAGGTCCCATCGCAAAGCCGAAAGCCCGCATTGCCGCATCGACGGCGGCAATGGGGACACCGCCGCGAACCAGCGCTTCCGCTTCCGCCCGGTAGCGCCGCAGAATGCGATTGCCGATGAAGCCATCGCAGATGCCGGACCGCACGGGAATCTTGCCGAGGCGGCGAGCAAGGTCGTAGCCGGTTGCCAGCACATCCGGCGCCGTTTCGGGCGTGGGCACGATCTCCAGCAGCTTCATGACCTGTGCCGGGCTGAAGAAATGCAGCCCGAGAAAACGCTCCGGCCCCGGCAACCCGTCGGCGATCAGGCGCGGATCGATGTAGGACGTGTTCGTGGCAAGGATCGTATCGGGCCGGCAGACACGGCCGAGCTCGGCGAACACCAAGCGTTTCACGGCAAGGTCCTCGAACACCGCTTCGATCACCATGTCGCATCGCCCGGCCGCACCATAGCCGATGGCCGTTTCGAGGCGAGCCATCCACCCGGCTGCGTCGTCGTCCGAAATCCGGCCTCGACGACGGGACGATTCGAAAAGGTTCGAAAGCGTCGAACGCGCTCGCAAAACAGCCGCTTCGTCCTGCTCGATCAGCACGACGGAAAAGCCGGCATTGAGAAGGGCTGCGGCAATGCCGCTCCCCATCGTCCCGCCACCGACCACGCCGACCGTTTCAATCGGGCGTGGGCTCGAAGCACGCAAGTCCGCCGGCCGCAGCGCCGCACGTTCGGCAAAGAAGAGATGGCGCAACGCTGCCGCTTCTTCCGTGGCGCGAAGCGCGAGGAAGGTCGATCGTTCGAGCGCAAGGCCGGCCTCCGCGCCGTGTTCGATGCCGTGTTTCAGGGCCAGGAGCGCCTGGGGCGGCGCTGCCGCCCCTCTCGCGCCAGCGGTCACCCGGGTTTCCGCCTCCGTCCACACCTCTGGAGCGGACACAGAAACCACTCGCTCGATGCTCGACGGCGGCAACGCCTGCCCGGCGACCGATCGCGCGAAGGCAACGGCAGCCGGCACCAGTGGTTCGTCGACAAGGGCGTCGACCAGACCGAGCCGCAGGGCTTCTACGCCGTCCGGTGAATGGTTTTCCGCAACGATGCGGATCCCCTCGGTAACACCGACGACCCGCGGCAGGCGCTGCGTGCCACCGGCACCCGCGATGATGCCGAGGTTGATTTCCGGCAAAGCGAAACGGGCGCTCGAAGTGGCAACGCGGAAGCGGCAGCCGAGCGCCAATTCGAACCCGCCGCCAAGTGCTGCACCTCGGATCGCCGCGATCCAAGGCTTTGCCGAAGCCTCGATGCGGGCGATGACGTCCGGCAGGAACGGCGGCTCTGGCGGCCGGTCGAATTCGGCAATGTCGGCACCTGCAACGAAGAGTTTTCCCGCACCGGTCAGAACGACTGCCCGGACATTCGGATCATCATCGAGCGCCAGTGCCAGTGTCAGCAAGCGCTCCCGCACCGCCCCGCTCACGGCATTGACCGGCGGATTTTCGATCGTGACGATCGCGATCTCGCCATCGATTTCGACGTTGACGGTCATCATCGTTTCCTGTTCGGCTTGAAGTTCCGGCCTATGCGACCGCGCCCTGAACCGTCTCCAAGGGCGGCGCGTCCTGCAGATCGTGACAGGCGACGACGCCCGCAAGGGCAAGGCTCTCGATGCGAGCATCGTCGAAACCCAGCACGTCGCGCAGGACGTTGCGCGTGTCCTCGCCGAGGAGCGGCGGTGCCTTGGCACCGGCATTCACCTGCGCGGCTAGGCCGTGGGCCGGACGAATGAGTGCGACCGTGCCGAGTTCGGGGTGCTCCAGATGCTGCACCACGCCACGCTCCGTCACGCTGGGGCTCTTCAGCGCCTCGGAGACGGACTTGACCTGGCCGGCCGGCACGCTCGCCGCAAGGCAGGCGGCAAGCCAGTGCGCGCAGGTCTCCTCGCGGACGATCTCGGCCAGCAGGGGAAGCAACGCTTCGCGATGCACGGCGCGCTGATGCGATGTGACGAACCGCGGATCGCGGGCAAGTTCCGGACGCTTGACGACCTGCTCGCAGAAATCGACGAACATGCGGTCATTGCCGACGGCAAGCGCGAACGTGCCGTCGCTTGCGTCAAAAATCTGGTAGGGCACGACGGTGGGATGCGCATTTCCGTAGCGTACGGGCTCGACGCCGGCATTCAGGTAACCCGTCCCGACATTGATCAGGAGGTTGAGCGTGGCATCGAGCAAAGCGACGTCGATATATTGTCCCCGCCCGGTATCCCGGCGCTGGTAGAGGGCGGCCAGGATCGACTGGGTAGCGGTCATGCCGGCGACGACATCTGTAAAGGCGACGCCGAGCCTGTTCGGCGGACCGTCCACCTGGCCGGTGATGGACATAAGCCCGCTTTCGGCCTGCATGATGAAGTCGTAGCCCGGGCGGTCGCGCTCCGGACCCGTCTGGCCGTAGCCGGAAATCGCGCAGTAGACAATGCCCGGATTGATCGCCTTGATATCCTCGTAGCCGATACCAAGACGCTCGACCGTGCCGGCGCGAAAATTCTCCACGACCACATCGGCCTTGGCGGCGAGATCCAGCACGATCTGCCGGCCTTCCGACGTCTTGAGGTCGAGTGCGATGCTCTGCTTGCCGCGATTGGCGCAGAGATAGTAGGTGCTCAGCCCCTTGAAGTTCGGGAAGGACCAGGCGCGCGTATCGTCGCCACCCTTGATATTCTCGATCTTCCAGACCTCGGCACCGAGATCCCCGAGGCTCATGGTGGTCCATGGTCCTGCAAGAACGCGCGTCAGGTCGAGCACACGAATGCCCTCAAGCGGCAATGTCAGTTCCGTCATTCCATTCCTCCAGACCCGCGTCGCTCGCGGGCCGACAAACCTGTCTCCATGGCATTCGGGAAGTGGCAGGCAACCGAATGGCCTTCTTCTTGCGCCGTCAGCGGCGGCTCCACCTGTGCGCAGAGCGGCTGGGCGATGGGGCACCTGGTCCTGAAGCGACAGCCGGACGGCGGGTTCAGCGGGCTCGGCAGATCGCCCTTCAGCACGATGCGGGTCCGGCTGCGCTCGAGCGCAGGGCTTGCGAGCGGCACGGCGGACATCAGGGCCTGGGTGTAGGGATGAAGCGGCGCGCGATAGAGCCGGTGCTTTTCGGCGATCTCGACGATCTTGCCGAGATACATGACGGCCACCCGGTCGGAAATGTGCTGCACGACCGAAAGATCATGCGCGATGAAGAGATAGGCCGTGCCGAAATCCCGCTGGATATCCTTCAGGAGGTTGAGCACACCGGCCTGTACGGAGACGTCGAGCGCGGAAACCGGCTCGTCGAGCACCAGCAACTCCGGTTTCAGCGCCAGCGCGCGGGCAATTACTACGCGCTGGCGCTGGCCACCGGAGAGTTCGTGCGGATAGCGTTGCCCGTGTTCCGGATTGAGCCTGACGAGATCGAGCATCTCGACGACACGCGCCTTGCGCTGCATAGGCGAGAGATCGCTGATGCGCAGCGGCTCGGCGATGTTTTCTGCAACCCGCATACGTGGATGCAGCGAGGCGTAGGGATCCTGGAAAACCAGCTGGATCTTGCGGCGCAGCGCACGCATCTCTGTCGGGTTCGCCTCGTTGATGTTGCGACCGCGAAACAGCGTCTCCCCGCTTGAGGGCTCGATCAGCCGCAGGATGCAGCGGCCGAGCGTGGACTTGCCGCAGCCGGACTCGCCGACGAGCCCCAGCGTTTCGCCGGGCTTCACGTCGAAAGAGACGTCGCTGACGGCATTGACCTGCGCGACCTGCCGTTCGAACAGCAGGCCGCCGGTGACGGCGAAGCGCTTCGAGAGGCCACGGACGGAGAGAATGGGTTCCGGTAGTATCATGCAGCGCTCCCGATCGGCAGGGTGGCGAAATGGCAGGCTGCCGTGTGCTCGCCGTCGGCGCGAACGGGCGGTGGCGTGTGGCGACAGATGTCCTGCACCTGCGGGCAGCGGGGATGGAAGGCGCAACCGCCGGGCAGTTTGCCGAGTGGCGGCGGAGCACCGTCGATCGAGAACAGCCGCTCTTTCTCCTGCGCCATGTTGGGGATCGAGGCGATGAGCCCGCGTGTATAGGGATGCGCCGGGCGCTCGAAGAGATCGTCCACGCCTGCCTGCTCCACCACCTCGCCGGAATAGACGACCGCGACCCGGTCGGCATGCCCCGCAAGGACGCCGAGATCGTGGGTAATGAGGATCAGCCCCAGATTGAGCCGCCGCCGCAGGTCCGTGAGCACGTCCATGATCTGCGCCTGGACGGTGACGTCGAGCGCCGTCGTCGGCTCGTCGGCGATCAACAGGTCCGGGTCGTTGGCGACTGCCATTGCGATCATCACGCGCTGGCGCATGCCTCCCGAGAATTCATGCGGGAACTGGTGGATGCGCCTGTCCGGCTGAGGGATCGCGACTAGCGAGAGAAGCTCGGCGGCACGGTTCAGCGCCGCTCTTTTCGAGACGCCCGCATTGTGCAGCCGGATCGTTTCGGCAATCTGCGCACCGACTGTCATGACGGGGTTGAGCGAGGACAGCGGATCCTGAAAGATCATGGCGATGCGGGAGCCGCGCAGCGTTCGAAGTTCGCTTCGCGGCATTCCCACCAGCTCGCGCCCCTTGAACTTTGCCGATCCGCTGACGGTCGCGGTCTTCGGGTGGAGGCCGAGGGCCGCCAGCATTCCGACCGATTTGCCGGAGCCAGATTCGCCGACGATGCCGAGCACCTCGCCGTGATCGACATGCAGGCTGACGCCCCGCACAGCCTCAAAGGACTGGCCCTGGCGGGTGAAAGAGACACGAAGGTCGCGAACGGAGAAAAGCGGTTCCTGCTGCATCGTGCCCCTCATTTCGACTTCGGATCGAAGTAGTCGTGCAAGCCGTCACCAATGAAGTTGAAGCCCAGCACGATAGTGAGGATGGCGAGGCCCGGACCGAGGGCAACCCACCAGGAATAGAACTGCGACGCGCCATCGGAGATCATCGAACCCCATTCCGGCGAAGGCGGCGTTGCGCCGAGGCCGATGAAGCTGAGCGAGGCGGCCAGCAGGATGACCTGGCCGAGATCCATCGTAGCGCTGATCAAAACGGGCGTCCAACAGAGCGGCAGGATATGTTTGAAAAGGATGCGTGTCCTGCTCGCACCGGCGGCGATTGCCGCCTCAACATGCTCGCGCTCGCGGATTTCGAGGACCTGCGCACGCATCAGGCGGGCATAGACCGGCCACCAGACGATCACCATGGCGACCGTTGCATTTTCAAGCCCGGGGCCGAGCGAGGCCGCAACCGCCATGGCGAGAAGCATGGGGGGAAACGACAGGGTGACATCGACCAGCCGCATGATCGACGAGCCGAGCAGGCCGCCGGCATAGCCGGAAATCGCACCCAGCATGGCGCCGATCGCCACCGACAGCGTGACGACGACGACGGCAATCGGGATCGAATATTGTGCGCCGTACAAGGTCCGGCTCAGCACGTCGCGACCGAGCGCATCGGTGCCGAGCCAGTGACTCCAGCTCGGCGCCTGAAGTCTGCGTCCGACCATGTCGAGGGGCGCATAGGGGCTCATCAGCGGCGCCAGCACCGTGACGGCCAGCCAGAACAGCACGATGGCGATACCGATGGCGAGTGGAACCGACAGCCATGACGGTCGGCGAAAGGTGGTGAGGGCTATTGCGGTCATGATCTCATCCCAGACGCACGCGCGGATTGGCAATGACATAGGCGATGTCGGTGATGAGGTTCGTCAGGAGGAAGACGACGCCCCCCACGATCGTGACCCCGATGATGGCAGGAAAATCGAGGCCGCGCGCCGCCTCGACCGCGTAGGAGCCCATGCCCGGCCAGGAAAAGATCGTCTCCGTCAGTACCGCGCCGGTGAGCAGGTAGGCGAAGGAATAGCCGATGACCGTCAGCGTCGGCACAAGCGTGTTGCGCAGTGCATGACCGACCACGACGCGAAGCTCGCCCGCACCCTTGGCCCGCGCCGTCAGAATGAATTCACGGTCGAGCACCTCCAGCATATTGGCGCGCACCAGCCGGGAGATGGTGCCGGCGACGGCCCAGCCGAGCACGAAGGCGGGCAGGATGAGGTGCCACAGCGCGTCGAGAAAGAGTTTGAAGTTGCCGGCCAGCAGGGAATCGATGGTCATGAACCCCGTGATAGAGGCCGGCGGCGTCACGCGCGGATCCAGCCGACCGGGACCGGGCAGCACGCCCCACTTCACCGAGAAGACATAAAGCAGCGCCAGCCCGAGCCAGAAGACCGGTATCGACGAGCCGAACAGCGCGAAGAAGCGCGCGGCATGGTCGATGGCCGTGTTGCGGAAATAGGCGGCGAGAACACCCAGCGAAATGCCGATCGTCGAGCCGATGAGCATCGCGGCCAGCACCAGTTCCATCGTCGCCGGCAGGCGGAAGAACACGTCCTGCGCGACGGGCCGGCGCGTGATGAACGACGTGCCCATGTCGCCGGTCAGAAGATTGCCGACATAGATCACGTAGCGCTCCGGCAGGCTGCGATCGAGACCCCAGCGCGCCTTTGCGGCCGCAACTGCCACCGGATCATTCATCTGTCGGTCCGAGACGATCGCCGACAGCGGGTCGCCCTTGGTGACCGTCGTAAGCAGGAAGGCGAGCGTCACGATGCCGAGAACCAGGAAGGGCATCGCGATCAGGCGTCGCAGTATGTATCGTGTCACAAATCGCGTCCTTTAGTCCGTGTGCACCCGTGTCGGCCGGGAAGATCGATACGGGCATTATTGACAAGAGGCGGCGCCGACGTCAACATAAATGAAATTATATTCCAATTACGAGATAACGACGGATCCGCGGACGTCGACATCGCGCTGGAAGGAAAGGCAGAAAATGCGCAAGAGGACCAAACCGGCAGATGGAAGCGAGGGCGCGGAGGTCGGCAATTCGGCGGCGTCGCTGACCCGCGGGCTTGAAATCCTGCGCGCGTTCACCGCCGACGACGCCACGCTGGGCAACCAGGACCTGATCGAGCGGACGGGCCTGCCGAAGGCAACCGTCTCGCGCCTGACTTCGACGCTGGTTGGCCTTGGTTATCTCCATTACGACGAGATGCTCGGCCGCTACAGCATCGGGCCGGCGACGGTTTCGCTTGGGTATTCGGCTTTAAGCTCCAGCGCTGTTATCCATATGGTGCGCCCCCTGATGCAGGAGCTGGCGGACCAGACCGGCGCCGCCGTCGCCCTCGGCACGCGCGATGGGCTGGAAATGGTCTATCTCGCCAATTGCCGCTCGATGAGCCCGGTTTCGCTGAGGCTGAACGTCGGTTCGCGCCTGCCGATCTATCGCACGGCGATGGGGCTCGCCTATCTCGTGGAAATGAAGCCGGAAATCCGCCAATCCGTCGTCGAGCAGCTCGTCGCGGCGGAACCCGAAAAGGCTGCCGACCTGGATCGCCTGATCGAGAATGCCATCGAGGACCACCGGCGTGACGGCTTCATCAGCGCCTTCGGCAGCTGGCACAGCTATATCAACGCCGTCGGTGTCGCCTTCCGTCCGACGGACGGCTCGCCGCTCGTCGCCCTCACCTGCGGCGGGATTGTCGACATCCTCTCGCGCAACCATTGCCGCGAGATCGTCGGGCCGGAGCTCGTCCGGTTGACCCGACGCCTGCGCGCAAGGCTTGCCGGGGAACCCGACACGCTCACGACCGCGCCGCGCACACCCACCTGGAAAACCTCCGCCGAATAGGCTCAAGCCTGCAAGGACCCCACATGCCCATCCATGTCGTCTATCCGAAGGTCAGCCTCGAACTCTCGAGCGGCCGCATCGCCCGCTGGCTGGTCGCCGAGGGCGAAACCGTCCGGCAAGGACAAGTGCTGTTCGAAATCGACAACGACAAGGCCGCCGTCGAGGTCGAATCACCGGCCGATGGCGTCATCCGCGAGCTGACCGACAGCGAGATCGAGGTCGAGGTCGGCGGGAACGTGGCGCGCATCTATGCCAACGGGGAGGCCCACGGCGATGGCAAGGCCGCAGTCGCCGAGACGTCCGCTGTCGAGGTGAAAGCGGCGCGTGCCGCTCCGGCGGCGGCAGCGCGCCAAAACGGTCATCGCCAGCACCCAAACCCCACCCCCCTCGCCCGGCGCATTGCCAAGGAACATGGCATCGTGCTGGACGGGCTTCACGGCACAGGCCCGGGCGGCAGGGTCCAGAAGACGGATGTCGTCGCGAAGATCGGTCGTGCCGGGCATGCACTCAAGGCGGCCGTCGAGAGCATCGCTATCCGACCGCTACCTGACGCAAGCCATGCCCCCCTCAACGCCGTTTGGCTGCGCAGGGGCCAAGGTATTCCGGTCGTCTTCCTCCACGGTTTCAGCGCGGATCTCAACAACTGGCGCGGCCTGCTTGCCGGCGCGCGCGGGGATTGGCCGGCCCTGGCGATCGATCTACCGGCGCACGGCCGGTCACCGCGCGACGTGCCGCAAGACCTCGAGCGGATGGCGGACCATGTCGAGGCAACGCTTGCCGCCGAACAAATCGGCCCGCTCGTTCTGGCCGGCCATTCCTTCGGCGCCGCGCTCGCGGCGCGGCTGGCGAGCCGCGGCCAGCTGGATATCCGCGGGCTCTGCCTTTTTGCGCCGGCTGGCCTTGGCCCTGAGATCAACGCAGCCTTTGTCGATGGGATCTTGCGCGCGCGGCGGAGCGAGAGCCTCAGGCCCTGGCTCGACCTGCTGGCCCATGATCCCGCGACCATCTCGCCCGCCTTCCTGCAGGCCGTCGTGCAGCAGCGTGACGATGAGGGCCTGACAGCGGCGATGCGCGCGTTTGCCGAACGGTTCCTGCCGGACGGCACGCAGGCGACGTCGGTCCGCAGCGATCTCGCCCGCCTGCTATGTCCGGCGCGCATCGTCTTCGGCCGGCAGGACCGCATCCTGCCGTTCAGCGCGACCGCCGGCCTGCCCGGCAATGTCGGCCTGCATGCCTTCGACAATTGCGGTCACATGCCGCATCTCGAATATCCGGCGCTCGCGATGACCATCCTCGAGGAAGTCAGGCGAAGCGGCTGAGGATCAGCGCGTCGCCTGCTGGCCGTAGGTGCCGTAGCGGGCGCGCACGTCCACCAGCTCTTCCGGCGTCAGCAGCACCGGCTGGCCGACCGACCGGGCGAGCACGTACTGGCGCGCCAGCATTTCCAGTTTTTCCGCCCTTGCGAGCGCAATGGTAATGTCAGGTCCGATCGTCACCACGCCATGATTGGCCATCAGGCAGGCGGAATAGGTCGTGCCCATGGCGGCGACCACGGTTTCCGACAGCGCCTCGCTGCCGAAACAGGCATAGTCGGCACACGGTATCTCGCCGCCGCCGAAGCCAGCGACCATGTAGTGGAACAGCGGGATGGGCTGGCGCAGTGCCGCTAGGGCGACGCAATGGTCGGGATGGGCGTGCACGACAGCACCCGCCGTCGTCGTGGCATAGAGCCGCGCGTGGATCGCCCATTCCGAAGACGGGCGCCAGTCGCCCACCCAATGGCCCGCTAGATCCATCGCGACGATCTGCTCCGGCGAAAGCACATCCGGCACAATACCGGTCGGCGTGATCAACATTCCCGCGCCATGCCTGACGCTGAAGTTGCCCACCGTGCCGCTGTTGAGGCCGATGGCCACCGATCGCCGGCTAGCCTCGACCAGCGTCTCTCTTGCTGCCAATTCTTCCATCATCGTCCCCTTCTAAGTGTCCATCGCTTCGATTGCCCGCAACAGGATATCGTCGGCGCCCAGTTTGCCCGGCTTGAGATACAGCGACAGCGGAACCGGCCCGGGCGATACGCAAAAACCCGTCCCAAGCTTGCCTTCCGGCAGGGCGCGGACGGACGTGATGCCCACTGCATCGACAACCGCTCCGGACGTCTCGCCGCCGGCGACGATGAACCGGCGCACGCCGCGATCGCGCAGCCCCTTTGCAATAGCGCCAAGGATGCGTTCGGCGCGCCGCGCTGCCGCAACCGGACCGAACGCCGCCTGCACTGCGGCCACTTCCTGCGGGCCAGCCGCCGTCGAAATGGCAAAGGGCCTTTCGCCGATCCGCTCACTAGCCCAGTCGAGGGCGCGGGAAACCAGCCCCTCCTCCCCCGCCGGGTCCATGAGATCCAGCTTCAGCACGGGATAGTGTTCCGAAAAGGCGGCGAGCTGCGCCAGCACGACCGGGCCGACGCTGCCGGCGAGAACCGCCGCGGGACCATCCACATGCCGCGGCCACGCAACGACATCCGCCTGTTCGGCAAGCCCGAGACGGGTCGCGTAGGCGATGATCAGCGGATCGCTCGCGACGACGACGCATGGCATGGCCGCTGCGATGGACGCGGACACCACGACGTCACCGTCGTCCGTCGTGTCAAGCAGCACATGGCCGGCACCTTCGGCGGCAAAGACTTCGATGGCGGCGATGGCCGCTTCCGCCCCTTTCAGGAGGGTCGCATGATTGAGGAGGGCGATCCGGTGCGGCGTCTGACGACCCAGGAAGCGGACGAGATCGGGATCGGACATGGGCGTCAGCGGGTCGAACCGCTTGATCGAATCGGAGACGAGACGGCCACGATAGAACATGTAGCCCTGATGCACCGTCGCGCCGAAGCGCGGAAAACCCGCGCTCATCAACACCGGCCGCATGCCGGCGCGATCGGCAAGATAGTCGGCGGCGGGCCCGATATTGCCGTCTTCCGTCGAATCGAACGAGGCGCAGGCCTTGTAGGCCAGGCGCTTGCAGCCAGCCCGGGTGAAGGCGTCGGCAAAGCGCGCGAGTTCGCCAAGCGCCTCTACGACGGGCACGGTGCGCGTGCGCGTGCCGGCGATCACCACGGCAGAGGACGGGATATCCGCCCCGGGATCGAACAGTACGGGACAGTGTACACCCGCGCTTTCGAGATAGCCGGCGACCATCAAGGCGCCGGTAAAGTCATCCGCGACGATTCCAAGAGCTCGCTGCATCGATCCTGCCTCAGGCGTTGAGCATTTCGCGTGCGATGATGATCTGCTGGATCTGCGACGTACCCTCGTAGAGCCGGAACAGCCGCACGTCGCGATAGAAGCGTTCCACTGCATAATCCTGCATGTAACCGGCGCCGCCGTGGATCTGCACCGCCCGGTCGGCAACACGGCCCACCATTTCCGAACAGAACAGTTTGGCGCTCGCCGCCTGCTGGACGACCCGCTCGCCCCTGTCGAACTGGCGGGCGGCCTCCAGCACCATGGCGCGCCCGGCAAAGGTTTCCGTCGAACTGTCGGCAAGCATGGCCTGGATGAGCTGGTGTTCCGCAATGGGTTTGCCGAACTGGATACGCTCGCGCGCAAACCGCACGGCCTCGTCGCACAGTCGCTCCGCAGCCCCCACGCAAACCGCCGAGATATGCAGGCGGCCGCGATTGAGCACCTTCATCGCCGTCTTGAAGCCCAGGCCCTCCGTGCCGCCGATCACGCTGTCGGCCGCAATCCGGCAATCGTCGAAGATGACGTCGCAGGTGCGGGTGCCGCGCTGCCCCATCTTCTTGTCGATCGGGCCAAGGCTGAGGCCCGGACTGTCTTTCGGCACGAGGAAGGCACTCACGCCTGTCGACCCGGGGCCGCCGGTGCGCGCCATGACGGTGAAGACATCGGCCACCGGGGCGTTGGTGATGTAGCGCTTGGTGCCGTTGAGCACGTAATGATCGCCGTCCCGCCGCGCCGTGGTTTTCACGGAACCGGCGTCCGAGCCGACATCCGGCTCGGTCAGCGCGAAGGAACCAATGACCTCGCCCGTCGCCATGCGCGGCAGCCAGTAGTGCTTCTGCGCCTCGGTGCCGTCGACGATGATGCCCTGCGAGCCGATGCCGTTGTTGGTGCCGATGACGGAGCGGAAGGCGGGAGAGGCATAACCGAGTTCGAAGGCGACGAGCACCTCCTCCTCCATCGTCAGGCCAAGCCCGCCAAAATCTTCCGGAATGGACATGCCGAAGAGGCCGAGCCCACGCATGTCCTCGATGATTTCAGGAGGAACGGCGTTTTCGTCTTCGACACGCGCTTCCGCCGCCAAGAGGCGTTCGCGCACAAACCGGCGCACCACCTCAACCAGGGCGTTCAGCACTTCGGCGTCCCGGATCATCGCAATTCTTCCTCTTTGGCGGCTCACGAAAATTTCTGTTGCATCCAAAGGCTGGCACAGCTTAGTGTGCCATTCAACAGAAATCGGAATTTATTTCCATAAACGAAAAATCGGCGCCCGAGACAAACGACGCGGCTCCCCTGTGAACCCGAGGATACGAATGGCACGTCAGATACCGCTCGCACCGTCCGCGCCCTGGTTCCGGCTGGAACTGGAGGAAGCGGACTGGAGCGAGGAACAGGCCCAGGACCTCGCCCACTGGTACGGCCAGATGCTGCTCATCCGCCGCTTCGAGGAAAAGCTGCTCGATCTGGAAAAGGCCGGCCTGATCCACGGTCCAGCGCATGCCAGTATCGGCCAGGAAGCGGGTGCCGTCGGCGCCATGTCGGCGCTCGGCACCGACGACAAGATCAACGGCACGCACCGCGCCCACCACCAGGTGCTGCTGAAACTGCTTAATCCTTCGGTCCCGGACGGCTTCGACATCCGCAAGGACACTTTCACGCCGGGCATGGACGATGCGATCTACCGCTTCATGGCGGAGATCATGGGTCTGACGCCGGGTTATTGCGGCGGGCGCGGCGGCTCGATGCACATGCGGTTTGCAGGTGCGGGCGTCGTCGGAACCTCGGCCATCGTCGGCGGCAACCCGCCGCATGCGGCAGGCTATGCGCTCGCCGACAAGATGCTCGGCCGCGACCACATCTCCGTCGCCTTCTTCGGCGATGGCGCAGCCCAGAATGGCGCCAGCTACGAGGCGATGAACATCGCCGCCGCGCAGAACCTGCCGGTGATCTTCTTCATCGAGAACAACCTCTACGGCGTCGCCACCCATATTTCCGACGTGACGCGCGAGACGCGGCTGTCGTCGCGTGGCGCGATGCTCGGCATCGCCGCGATCGAATGCGACGGCATGGACGTCGTCGCCGTTCACCGGGCGATGGTCGAAGCCCGCCGCATCATCCGCGAGACGGGTGGCCCGGTGGTTGTCGAAGCGCTCTGTTACCGCCATTTTCACCAGTCCGGCTCCCGCACTGGCAGCGACTTCGGCTATCGCACGAAGGAAGAAGAGACCGCATGGCGCGAGCGTGACCCGATAGCACTCGCCGAAGCCCGCCTGACGGCGCTCGGCCTCCTCTCCGCCGAGGACCTTGCGCATATCGATGCGCTGGTGAGCGACCGGGTCGCATCCGCCGCCGCACGGCTGACCGAGCCGGTCCCCGGCGGCAATGCGCTCAGGATTCCGGAGCGCCTCTGGCCCGATCCGGCGACGCGCGACCATGGCATTCTTGGAGACCTCTCCGAACTGTCCGGCAAGCGAATGCTCGACCACGATGACATGCGGCCTGATGCCACCGAGAAGGTGAAGTTCGTCACCGCCGCCTCCGAGACGCTGGCGGCCGCGATGGCGCGCGACCCGCGCATCATCGTCATGGGCGAGGACGCCCATCAGATGCGCGGCGGCGTCAGCGGTTTCACCAAAGGCGCGCTGGAGCGCTGGCCCGAGCGCGTCCTGCCGATGTCGATCGCGGAAAACGGCTTTACGGGCGTAGCGCTCGGTGCTGCGCTCAACGGGCTGCGGCCGGTCGTCGAGATCATGTTCGGCGATTTCTGTTTCACCGCCGCCGACCAGATCGCCAATGGCGTCGGCAAGGTGCGCCACATGTTCGGCGACGGTTTTCCCGTGCCGATCGTCCTGCGCGTGCGCATCTCGCCGCACACCGGCTACGGCTCGCAGCACTCCGGTGATCCGTCCGCACTGTTCGGCATGTTCCCCGGCTGGCGCATCGTCACGCCGTCAAACGCCTTCGACTATATCGGCCTGATGAATTCCGCCCTCGCCTGCGACGACCCCGTCGTCGTCTTCGAGCATACCGAACTCTACCAGAAGGAATTCGACGTTCCGCGTGACGACCGGGAGTTCTGCATTCCCTTCGGCTCGGCGCGCATCGTGCGTCCCGGCAGCGCCTGCACGGTGCTCGCGACCTCCGTCATGGTCCAGAACGCGGTCAAGGCGGCCGAGGAGTCGGGGATCGACGCCGAGGTCATCGACCTGCGCAACATCGATCATCATGGCATCGACTGGACGCTGATCGGCAATTCCATCGACAAGACCGGCCGGGTCGTCATCGCCGAGCAGACGGCGCGCAGCCTGTCGATGGGCGGCACCTGGGCCGCCGAGATCCAGGAGCGCTTCTTTGACTGTCTCGATCACGAAATCCTGCGCGTGACCGGAGGGCTTGCCGCCCCCACGGTTTCTGCCGCCCTCAACCGTGCCGCGCTGGCGACGGTTGCCGACGTGCGGGACGCATTGCTCAGAATTGCGGAATAACAAGTGGAACGGGCATCCGCGGCCCATCAAACTGGAGGTATAAACCGATGAAACGACTTCTTCTGCCGAAATCCAGACTGGCCTTTCTCGTCCTCGCCCTCTCAGCCACCGCGCTCGGCGGGCTCATGCAGCCTGCAGCCGCCGAGGAGCGTGCGCTCGTCATCGCCCGCGATATGGACGTCAACTCGCTCGACCCGGCGCGCGCCTGGTGCGACACCTGCCAGATCTACAACACGTCGGTCTACGAGCAGCTGGTCACGCTCGACAAGGACAACAAGGTGCAGCCGTTGATCGCCTCGAGCTGGGAGGTCAACAAGGAACAGACCCAACTGACCTTCAAGCTCGACCCGGCGGCGAAATTCTCCGACGGTTCGCCCGTCGAGGCGAAGGATGTGAAATGGTCGTTCGAGCGATTGAAGAACATCAAGGGCAACGGCGCCTTCATCGCCGACCCGATCAGCTCCATCGACATTCCCGATGCACAGACGGTCATCGTCAAGCTCGCCGCGCCGAACTCTGAATTCCTCAACCAGGCGGCCGCGGGCTTCCTTGGCATCATCAACAGTGACGTCGCTGGCGCCAATGGTGCGCTCGCCGACGCGACGGCCGTCGATAAGGACACCTCGGAAAACTGGTTCCTCGCCAACTCCGCCGGCAGTGGGCCGTTCGTTCTCGAATCCTACGAGCCGAACGCGGAACTGCGCCTGAAGCGCAATGACAACTACTGGCGCAAGGCGCCGACGATCCCGCAGGTCGTCTTCCGCCAGGTCAAGGACGCAGTGGCGCAGGCGCAGATGCTGCAGTCGGGTTCGGCCGACATCGCCATGCAGATCGATCCGGAAACCGCCAAGACGCTCGAAGGCAGCGACATCGTGGTGGAGAAGGTGCCCTCCTACAACTTCGTCTACATTTCCCTCTCGCCGGGAGCGAAGGCCAACACCGTCAAGCTGACGCCCGAAGTGCGTGAAGCCATCTCGATCGCCATCGACCGGACATCGCTGATCGACTTCACCGTCGGCGGCGCCGGCCGCGCGATCGCCACGCCCATTCCGCTCGGCTTCCCCGGTGGCGATGGTCACGAGATCCCCGCCTATAACCCGGATCGCGCCAAGGAACTGCTTGCCGCGGCCGGTGCCGGCGATGGCTTCACGCTGAAGTCGATCTACCCGGACATGAACGTCTACGGCGTCGACTTCTCGCTGATGATGCAGAAGATCCAGCAGGACCTGGCAAAGGTCGGCATCACGGTGGAGCTGTCGCCGGTTCCCTTCGCCAACTGGCGTGAAGCGGCCAATGGCGACCACATTCCGCTAACCGCCGTCTTCTTCGCCCCCGACTTCTTCGGCACCTCGCAATATGTCGACGTCTTCGGCCTGTCTGAAGGTTCCGTCTGGGCGAAACGCGCCGGCGGCGAGATCGATCCGTCGATCATCAACCCGCAAACCGGCAAGCTGCGCGAACAGGCGCTTGCCGCCGCCACGCAGGAAGAGGCGGAAAAGCTGTGGTTCGAGGCCGGTGAGCAGATGGCAAAGGCCCGGATCATCATTCCGATGGTCAGCCCGGACCTCATCCTGGCGCATAGCCCGAGCGTCAAGGGCGTTCGCTACAGCGCCTGCTGCAACCTGCCACTCGCCGAAATCTCGAACTGATCGCCCTATCGGGAGAGGCGCAAATGCCTCTCCCGCCAAGAAAGGAACGCAAGATGACAGCGAGACTGCTCAACAGCCGCGACGCGGAACTCCTGGAACGCGCCCAGCGCGTCGTGCCGAACGGCGTCTGGGGACATATGGCGACCCGTGCGATCGCGCCGGGCTATCCCCAGTTCTTCTCGCGCTCGCAAGGCTGCCGGGCCTGGGATGCTGACGGCAACGAATACATCGACTTCATGTGCGCCTGGGGGCCGAACGTGCTCGGCTATCGCCATCCCGAGGTGGAGGCCGCAGCCCTTGCCCGCATCGACCAGGGCGACATCGGCAACGGCCCGACGGACACGATGGTCGAGCTCGCCGAACTGCTCGTCGACACGCTCGACCACGCCGACTGGACACTCTTCCAGAAGAACGGCACGGATGCGACGACGGTCTGCGTCACCGTCGCGCGTGCCTCCACCGGCCGCCGCAAGATCCTCGTCGCCCGTGGCGCCTATCATGGGGCCGTTCCGTGGTGCTCACCGTCGCTCATCGGTGTGACGACGGAGGATCGCGCCCATCTCATCCTCTTCGACTACAACAATATCGAAAGCCTCGACGCCGCCGTCGATGCGGCGGGTGATGATCTCGCGGGCATCCTGCTCACCGCCTTCCAGCACGATGTCGGCAAGGACCAGCATCTGCCGGAGGCCGACTTCCTCGCCCATGCCCGCACCGTCTGCGACCGCACGGGTGCCGCCCTCATTCTCGACGATGTGCGCGCGGGATTCCGCCTGGACGTCAGGGGAAGCTGGGCACGCTACGGCGTGAAGCCGGACCTCGCGGCCTATTCGAAGTCGATTGCCAACGGCTGGCCGCTCGCCGCAGTCGCGGGTGCGGACCGGTTCCGGGAGGGCGCCGGCAAGATCTTCACCACGGGTTCTTTCTGGTATGGCTCCGCCGCCATGGCTGCGGCCGTCGCCACGATCCGGATCCTGCGTGACAGCGACGCGCTCGCCCATACCGAAGCGATGGGCAACCGGTTCCGCGACGGCCTTGCGACGATCTCCGCCCGCCATGGCTTCACGCTCCGCCAGACAGGTCCGGTGCAGATGCCCATGGTCCTCTTCGACGGGGACCAGGACTTCAGGATCGGCAGTGCTTTCTGCGTGGCGGGCCTGCGCCATGGCATCTACCTTCACCCGAAGCACAACATGTTCCTGTGCGCCGCGCATACCGCGGAAGACATCGACCGGGCACTGGACGCCGCCGACGGCGCCTTCGCCGACATCGTCTCCGCCGGCATCCTCGCGGCCTGAGCGACGCTGCTTTTCAAAGCCTGCACGCCGCCCATGGGCGGCGTGCAAGGGCGCTTGATCATATGCTTTTCAGGGAGGACAGATCATGTCCTACACGGACCACATCTTCACAGACTATCGCCGGCGCGTGAAAGAGCTCGAGGCCAGCGACAACCCGTTCGCCAAGGGCATCGCCTATATCGCGGGAGAATATGTGCCGCTCAACGAGGCGCGCATTCCGATCCTCGACCAGGGTTTTTTGCATTCCGACCTGACCTATGACGTACCCGCCGTCTGGAACGGCCGGTTCTTCCGCCTCGACGATCACCTCGACCGGTTCGAGAAGAGCTGTGCACAACTGCGTCTGAAAAGCCCGCTGCCGCGGCAGGAAATCCGTGACCGGCTCGTCGAAATGGTGGCGAAAAGCGGCATCCGAGACGCCTATGTCATGCTGATCGTGACGCGCGGCCTGCGGTTCGTGCGCCAGTATGCGCCGGAGGAGTGCGACAATTTCTGCTACCTCATGGTCATGCCCTATCTCTGGGTGATGGACGAGGCGACGCAGAAGACCGGCGGCACCGCCGTCATCACCCGCACGGTGCGCCGCGTGCCGCCAGGCGCAATCGACCCCACCGTCAAGAACCTGCAATGGGGCGATTTCACCCGCGGCCTGCTGGAGGCACGCGATCGCGGCGCCATGTACCCGATCCTGACCGACGGCGACGCAAACCTCACCGAAGGCTCCGGCTTCAACGTAATCCTGATCAAGGACGGCAAGCTCTACACGCCGAAGAAGGGGGTTCTGGAGGGGGTCACACGCAAGTCGGTGCTCGCCATCGCCGAAACGCTCGGCTACCCCTACACGATCGACGACGTGCCGGTGGAACTCGCCTACCAGTGCGACGAAATCCTGTTCGTAACAACCGCAGGCGGCGTCATGCCGATCACCACGCTCGACGGCCAGCCGGTCGGCGACGGCAATGTCGGCCCCATCAGCAAGGCGCTTTGGAAGGGGTACTGGGATGCTCATGCTGATCCCTCGGTAAGTTTTGCAGTCCACTACTGAGTGGGCTGTTTACAGGATCGCCATACGTTCCACGCAAGAGGCTTCGACATACGCCGGCTGACGGCCCCGTGGAGTGTGTTTCACTTCCGTGGGTCGATTTTCGCTCTAATTGCGAGGGCATAAGAATGGTTTTCACTTCACTCCAACCACAACGAACTCCAGGGCCACGGGCGTGGCCAGCGAAGCGCCGGATAGCACCAGCAGCACGAACGCCGCGAAGCGCAAGGTTTGCGCCGAGAGTGCCGGGGGCCAGCGACGGGTCAGATAGGTCGAGACCAAGACGGCTGGCAACCCGGCAGACACCCACAGAAGCGCATGAGGCTGCCAATCATTGCGTGTCGCCACGAGGCCGAGCCGGAACAAGGAGTTGAGCGAGAAGATCGCCGCGAGCGTCTCGCGAACCACCCGGTGCGGCAGGGGCTGACGGTAGAACTGGAAGACCAGCGGTGGTCCCGCCGTGGAAAAGAGGCCGCCCATCAGATCGCCAAGCGCCCCAAAGAACATGTATGCAGGCCAATCACGACCGCTGCACCAGCGGTGACGGTCGCCGGATCAACTGGACGCTCGACACGATGATGGCGAAGCCGAGAATAAGGCGCAGAACCGACAGCGACGACGACGCCAGCAGCGTAGCAGACTGTAGCCGACAACGATCATAGGCAGGGTGACGGCAAGCGACAGAAGGAACGGCCTTGCCGCGATATCCCGCCAGCCTCTTGCCAGCTGGCCCCCATCTCATCCGTCTTATCGACGGTGTGGCCCCTTGACTTGAGCAATAGCTTAGTCATTTCGGCGATCATCACAGCCAGCAGTTAAAAAACGACATCAACATTACAGCACCGGACGAGCCCTTGCGACATGGGGACGGCGCCACGGGAGGAGTGCGTTTGATCAACAGGCAGTTCGGTATGTATCTGCGACGTCTGAAGCAGCACCGACAAGCCCATTGCGCAACCATCGTAGCCTTTTACAACAGGGCCATCAGAAGCCACGGTCGGCGTTGCTTTTCCAGCGGACGGAGCGGGCCTCCCATGGCTGGATGATTGCGTGTTCCACGACCATCATGACGCCGACAAACGCGATGGAATAGGCGATCACGTGGGCGGTCTGGAACTGTTGGAAATACAGATGGATGCGAAAGCCGACGCCACTGGAGCGGCCCAGGAACTCGACGACAAGAACGATTTTCCAGATGACAGCGACACCATTGCGCGCGGCCACCGCCAGCCATGGCCCCAGTTGTGGCAGGACAAGATGGCGAAATCGCTCGCCGCGCGACAGCCGTGAGACGAATGCCAGATCATCCAGCGCCGGATCGAAGGACCGCACGCCCTGCCGCACCGTGATCAGAACCATCGCCGTCTTGTTGAGCGTGACGGCGACGATCGCCGCAAGCTCGTTGAGCCCGATCCAGAGATAGCAGAGCACGATCAGAACAAGTGCAGGCAGGTTCAGGAAGATCGTCACCCATGGATCGACCCATCGGTCGAACACCCGGTATCGCCCCAGGAGGAAGCCGAGCAGGCAACCCGCCGCCATTGCGAGGCTGAACGCGACCGCCACGCGCAGCAGCGTTGCCAACAGCGCCCGCGGCAGCCGCCCGGCGACAAGCTCCGACCAGAAGACATGCGCCACATCGATCGGCCCCGGGAGGACGGTCGGATCGGCTTTGACGGCCGAGAGCGCTGCCCAGAACAATCCGAACAGGCCGAGGGATAGAAGGAACACACCTCCTTGGAGACGACCTTCGAGGCTCTTTAGCGACATGCAAATTCTCCCGGACAGATCATAGCCGCGGAGGCGCCCGCCCGATCCGCGACCTTGGTCGTATGGCGACCTTTGCGCTGACGCATAGAAATCAGGGCTGGAGGATTGTGCCATGAGACGACGCCTGGCCCTGCTGAGCATTCTCGTTTTCGGCATGCTTGTCTGCGCCCGCATGGCCGCGGCGGCACCGCTCGATCGCGAGGCGCTTGCGGACATGATTGTGCCGCCTTACGTGCTGGGCGAGCCGGTGAACGAGAACGGTGTGTGGACGCTGTTGAATTCCGGCGGCGCTGAGGCCGGCTATGTCTTCGAGACCGGAACACTTGCGCCGCTTCCGGGCTTCTCCGGCGCGCCCATCAACATGCTTGTAACGATCGACCGGGATGGTCGCTTTCTCGATGTGCGCCTCATCGCCCATAACGAGCCGATCTTCGTGTCCGGCCTCGGGCAAGCGCCGCTGCGCGCCTTCCTCGAACAATATCGCGGGCACTCGATCCGCGAAGCACTCGTCGTCGGTACGCCTTATGGCGCGGCGTCGGGAGGC
This sequence comes from Sinorhizobium sp. RAC02, assembly GCF_001713395.1. Taxonomy (NCBI): domain Bacteria; kingdom Pseudomonadati; phylum Pseudomonadota; class Alphaproteobacteria; order Hyphomicrobiales; family Rhizobiaceae; genus Sinorhizobium; species Sinorhizobium sp. RAC02. The sequence goes on from NZ_CP016452.1 coordinate 1,843,990, forward strand.
TCCGACCTCGTCTATCTCGATGGGGTAACCAAGGCCACGGCTTCCGTTCGCATCGCCCATGAATCGATCCTCGCCGCGACGCTCGCCGTCGCGCGCGAAAAGATGCAAGGCGTAGCAAGCGGCCCACCGGTGCATCCCGATCCGTCGATCGACGAAAAGCTCGATTGGGCAGCGCTTGTCGAGCGGGGGTTGGCGAGGAACCTGAAGATCACGAATGCCGAGCTCGACAGCGGCTTCAAAGGGACGATCTGGGTCCACGACGACCCCGAGGCGGCGGATGATCCGCAGGGCCTCTTCCTCGATCTCTGGGCGTTGGATATCGGCCCTCCCTCTGTCGCCCGGGCAGTCCTGAGCGAGGAGAGTTTCACCGACCTCCAGCGCCTGCTGCGCGCATCGCCCGACGACGAGCCCATCCTTGTCATCGACCGGGGCCGCCACGGGCTCGTTTCCGCGGATTTTGTGCGCAACACCGCGCCGGACAGGCTTTCGGCCATGCAGGATGGCCTGCCCGTCGCGCTGCGCGATGCCGACATGACGGTCGACGTCAGACGGGACGTGCCGCAGGGAACGACGATGATCCTGAGAACAGACCGCCGCCTCGGCTTTGATCCGACGCGCGAGTGGGCATTGTCGGCGCAGGCCGTGCGCGCCCACGGCATGCTCAAGCCGGAAATGGGGTCTGCCCACTTTCCACTCGTCTTGAAGGCGGACGCCGCTTTCTATATCCGCCCGGAACTGTCGATTGCGCTGCCACCCTGGCAGGCGGCCATCGTCGACCGGAGATGGGATCTTGCAGGATTGGGCATGCTGCTTGCCGGGTTGCTCGGCGGCGTCGGCCCCGGCATGCAGCGGCTCGCCGCGCCGACTGTATTGCGTCCGGCGAGGCTCGCCTTCCTGGCCGTCATGCTGGTCTTCGTCGGCTGGTGGGGTCAGGGCCAGCTTTCCATCGTCACGCCGCTCGCGGCGCTTCGGGCTGCAAATGGCGGCGGCAGTCTGGCGGTCCTGCTGTACGATCCCTTCTCTCTCCTGATCTGGGGCGCCGCCATAGTCGGTTTCGTGCTGTGGGGACGAGGTCTGTTCTGCGGCTGGCTCTGCCCGTTCGGCGCCATGCAGGAATTCGCCCACCATGCCGGCCGCCTCCTGCGGCTGCCGCAATGGAACCCTTCCCCTGTGTGGGACAGGCGGCTGAAGACTGGCGCATGGCTTTCCCTCGCCGGATTGGTCGCCGTCACCTTGCTTGCGCCCGACAAAATCGAGACCGCTGCCGAGATCGAGCCCTTCAAGACCGCGGTTACCACGCTCTTCCAGCGGGAGTGGTATTATGTCGCCTATGCCGTCTTCTGGCTCGTCCTTGCGGCGACGACCTTCAAAGGCTTTTGCCGCTATGTCTGCCCGCTTGGCGCGGTCATGGCCCTGGGCGGGATGTTGCGCACGCGGAGCTGGATACCACGCCGAGCGGAATGCGGCTCGCCCTGCCAGCTCTGCCGGGTGCGGTGTCCTTACGGTGCCATTCGCAAGAACGGCAACATCGCCTACAGCGAATGCTTCCAGTGTCTCGATTGCGTTTCGATCCACGATGATGCGACGCAATGTGTGCCGCTGGTGCTGGCGAACCGCAAACGAGCACCGGCTCGCGCGCAGGGCAAGGTGGAGATACCAGCATGAAACGGCGACGCTTCCTGTTCATTGCCGCGGCGGCGGCCTTTCCGGGTGCCGCCCGCGCTGCGGTCACGACCTGGCAGGCAGATATGTTCGGCGGCACCGTGCGCGTGGACCTACGTGGCCCGCATGGCCTTGCGCAGACCGTATCGGAAAAGATCGGTGACACGATCGCCGAGATCGAGGCCGCCGCCAGCCTGTTCAAGACCGGCTCTGCCCTCAACAGGCTGAACGCCGCGGGTCATCTCGACGATCCGCCGCCTGCGCTTCTCGACCTGCTCCGCTTGTCCGGCGAGATGCATAAGGCGACGGGCGGGCGGTTTGATCCGACCGTGCAGCCGCTCTGGCGCGCACTTGCCGAGGGCCGCAATATCGCGCAGGCACAGACCACCGTCGGCTGGGAACGGGTGCATATCGGCCCGCTCGTCCGGCTGGACGACGGACAGGCGCTGACCTTCAATGGCATCGCACAGGGTTATGCGGCTGATCGTGTACGAACGCTGCTTCAGGAAGCAGGTTACGGCCAGGCGCTGGTGGAAATGGGAGAGTTCGCGGCCATTGGCGGGCCGTTCAGGGTCTCCGTGGAAGACCCGGCATTGGGCCAGATCGCTACCCGCCGCCTTGTCGGCAACGCCATCGCGACGTCCAGTCCCTCGGCCATGATGTTGGGTGCCGATTTCCACATTCTTGGCCCGCATGGCGAACAGGTTTGCTGGTCGACCATATCGGTGGAAGCGGAAAGCGCCGCGATGGCCGATGGCCTTTCCACCGCCTTCTGCCTGATGCCGGCAGGCGAAATCCGCGCGACGCTGGCGCAGGCAACGGGCGTGGCCCGCGTAACGGCGGTAGACCTCGCCGACGACGTCTCCACTTTCTAAAGCTATCGCTGCGGCGGCGTGAAGGTCAGTCCGTGATCGGCGAAGATGCGTGCGATCTCGCCATCGGCAAGCGCGTTGTCAATCGCCTCGTCGATGGCGTAGCCGAGGTCCTTGTGTTGGAAATTCACACCGACACCGATGGTCCAGTTGCTTCGCGCAAAACCGACGAGCGGTGGAGAATGCGCCTTCAACCCACGTCCCGTATGACGGGCAAGCCCCGCCTCCAGCTCGGCGCGCGGCCCCATCGCCGCCTTGGTGTCTCCTGCAGCAAGACCATCCACCGCCGCCTCGGTCGAGCGATAGCGATGGATTTTGTCGACAGGGCCGATCAGTGAGGTGAGATAAAAATCGGCAATCGAGTCGTTCTCCACGGCAACCGGATCGAACCGGAAGACCGGCGGTGTCGGCCCCTTGTCCTCATAGTCGGAAGCGCGATAGGCGATCGCGATGTTTTCGCTGGCATATTGCCCGGTAAAGGTGACCTGTTCGATTCGGCAGACAAGGGCGCTGTCATAGGGTACGTGCAACATCGCGTCGCTGACGCGGCCACCGACGACGGCGCCCTTCCACACATAGTTCAGAAGATCCGCTTCGAGGTTTTCGCCGGCCGCGACGAGGCGGAACCTCGCCTCGACGCCAAGAGCCTTGGCGACCAGCCTGCCGATCTCGACATCCACGCCGACCGCCATGCCCTTCTCCTCGTAGGACCAGGGGGCATAGTTCTCGTAGACGGCAAATTCGATCCAGCCGTCCTCGATGATCTGGTCGAATTTGCGCCCGACATCCTGCGCGAAGGTATTCTGTGGCTTGGCCTGGGGCACGTAGTCTTCACAACGCGCAAAGGCACCGCCCGGAAGGGCGATGCCGATTGCAAGGGCCAGAAGGGCGCGGCGCATCACGGCCGTCTTACTGCGATGCGGAAAGGCCGACCGTCAGCACCTCCGCCGCCTTCTTCCAGCTTTCGGGCTTGTCCGAGAGAACCCGCGCGGCCTCGAAGGTGACGCTGTCGGCGACGGGTGCGCCGGAGGCGGTCTTCACGTCGGTGGAAATGGTCTCCAGTTCCTTTTTCAGCGCTGCTGTATCCGCAACCTTGCCGCTGCCGAGTTCGTCCCGGATTTCGTGCAGACGGGCTGAATGAGCGTCGAGTGCGCCGTCTTCCGGCCGCGTTTCCACATAGGTGCGGATGGCCCAGGCTGCCTTCTGGCCAAGAATGTCGCCGAAGCCCGGCATCTTCGTCGTGCCATCCTGGGTATAGCCGTGACGGAAGCGTTCGACGAACCATTCGTCACCGACCTCCTCCGCCTCGAGGAAGCGCAGGTCCGGCGCAAGACCGCCCGATACGGCGCCAAGGCCATGACAGCGTGCGCAATTCTGATTGTATCCCGAGGAGCCGATCTCGACCGCCTTCAACCAGACCTCATGGCCGGCTTTCGCCTCGCGATAGGGGTTTTCGGTCAACCACTCGTCGCCAACTTCCGGCAGCGCATCGGTGTTGACGGGTTGCGGCGCGACATCGCCGTGAGCGATCACCAGACTTGTCGTCGCCATGAGGATGACTGCAGCGATCCCGCCGCGAATGATATTGGCCGACATACGGTCCTCCGTCCATTTCCAGCTGCGTTTTTGTACGGCAGCTGGGACGGGGCAGGCTATGCGACCTAGGTCGCGACGCCCTATGGCACCAAGGTCGTATTTCGAGCCGCCTGACATGCCGCCATCCTGATTTCGGGAGGACGCGACATGAGTGAAAGGGTCAAAGCTTGGCGCGGAGGCATATGCTGTGCCGTCGCGTTAGCCTGTTGGGGGCCATCGGCCTCAGCCGAGATCGCGATACCGATGACCTATCTCCGGCAGGAGGCGGAGCTGCCGCCGGTGCTGTCCAATCTCGATCCTATCCCGGAGGACCGTGGCATTGCCGGGGCGGAGGTGGCGCTCACCGACACCAAGACCACTGGCAGCTTCATGGGCCACGACTACAGCCTCGCGTTCGTTTCGGTCGAGCCCGGCGGTGATTTCCTCGATGCCGCCCGCAAGGCACTTGCCGCCTCCAGGATCGTCTTCGTTGATGGATCGCCAGAAGAGATCCTCGCTATCGCCGACCTGCCCGAAGCCCGGGACGCGCTTCTGTTCAATGTCGCATCGGGCGCGCGGCGCCTGCGTGATGCCGATTGCCGCGCGAATGTCCTGCACACCATGGCGGAAGACGCCATGCGCACCGATGCGCTGATGCAGATGCTGAAGGCACGACGCTGGACACGCACGGTGCTGGTTGTCGGGCCAAAGCCGGAAGACCAGGCCTTTGCCGAGACGCTGCGCGCCTCCGCCCAGAAATTCGGCGTCGAAGTCCTCGCCTCCAAGAACTGGACCTTCGACACGGACCTGCGCCGGGCCGCAGGGCAGGAAATCCCGCTCTTCACGCAGGACTTTCCCGACCACGACGTTCTTCTGATCGCCGACGAGGCCGACGACTTCGCCCGCTATATGCAGGACAATACCTGGCTGCCCCGCCCGGTGGCCGGTTCGGACGGCTTGCAAGGCGAAGGCTGGGCTCCGGTATTGGAACAGTGGGCCGCCGTTCAGCTCCAGAACCGTTTCGAAAAGGCGGTGGGGCGCGAGATGAGTTCGCGCGACTATGCCGCCTGGACGGCGTTGCGCACCATCGGCGAGGCCGTCACACGCACCAATTCCGCCGACCCGGCCGTGCTTCGCGACTTCATCCTTTCGGACAAATTTGCGCTCGACGGTTTCAAGGGCCGCAGCCTCACCTATCGCGGATGGAATGGCCAACTGCGCCAGCCGATGGCGGTCGTCAACGCCCGCGCGCTTGTCGAACTCGCGCCGCTCGAGGGCTACCTGCACCAGACCAATGAAATGGACACGCTGGGCCTTGACCGGCCCGAAAGCACCTGCACTGCCTTTGGAGGATGAGATGAGATTTCCGGCCCTGCTGATCGCGCCCGTGTTGGCCGTATTGCCCCTTCAGGCGATTGCCGGTGAAATCTGGGTGACGAACGAAAAGGACGACACCATTTCCGTTATCGATACGGAGAAGCTGGAGGTCGTCCGCACCATCAAGACCGGCGAGCGGCCACGCGGCATCACGTTCAACTCCGACTATAGCCGGGTCTATATCTGCGCGTCCGACAGCGACACGGTCCAGGTCATGGATCCAGCGACCGGCGAGGTGCTGCACGACCTGCCGTCGGGAGAAGATCCCGAGCAATTCGTGCTTGCCCCCGACGAAAGGCATTTGTGGATCGCCAACGAAGACGATGCGGTGACGACAGTCGTGGACGTCGAGACCCGCAAGGTGGTGGCGCAGATCAATGTCGGCATCGAGCCAGAGGGCATGGCAGTTTCGCCGGACGGCAAGATCGTCATCACCACGTCGGAAACGACGAATATGGCGCACTGGATCGATACCGACACGAAGAAGATTTTTGCCAACACGCTGGTCGATTCCCGTCCCCGCCATGCTGAATTCGCCAAAGGCGGGACGGAGCTTTGGGTCTCCTCGGAAATCGGCGGAACGATCACCGTCTTCGACGTGGCGACGCAGGCGGAAAAGGCCAAGATCCGCTTCGAGATCACCGGCGTCAACGCCGACCTCGTCCAGCCGGTCGGCTTCGAATTCACGCCCGACGGCAAGACCGCCTTCGTCGCGCTCGGCCCGGCAAACCATGTCGCTGTGATCGACGCCGATACGTTCGAGGTCAAGAACTACGTCCTGGTCGGTCGGCGTGTCTGGCACCTCGCCTTCTCGCCCGATCACAAGCAGCTCTTCACCACGAACGGGGTCTCCGGCGACGTGACCGTCATCGACGTCGCCTCGCTGGAGCCCGTGAAATCCATCAAGGTCGGCCGCTTCCCCTGGGGCGCGGCGAGCCGGCCGTAGCAGTGAAAGAGGAGAACAAGATGAAAAGAGCTATCCTGGCAGCCGTAGCGCTGGTCGCCCTGCCCTTCGTGGCGCTGGCCGATGATGATGATGACGCCAAGCCGGAAGCCGGCATGGGGCTTGCCGGTCTCCTTTCGAAATCCAATCGCGAAAAACTGCCCGACCTCACCCTCTCGGCCGGCCAGCCGGTATCAAGTGGCCCGCTGACGCTGAAATCCGGCAAATATTACACGCTGGAGATCAAGGCGGACGGCAGCCAGGAGCTGGCGCTCGAGGGGGCCGGCTTCTTCCGCGCCATCTGGGTCAACGAGATCGTCATCGAAGGCATAGAGATCCGGCCGCTCGGCGTCGATTCCATCGAATTCGACGAGGCTGGTGAGGCGGAAATCAGCTTCATCGCCATCAAGCCGGGCAGCTACCAGCTCAAGGTACCCGGCAGCACCGGCGATACGCAACAGGTCTCGATCACCATAGAATGAGCAGAACATGAGCGGCTTGACGGTAGAGGATATCAGCCACGACTGGGGCGCACGGCCTGCACTCGATGGCGTCTCCTTTTCCGTCGAGCGCGGACGCTTCTGTGCCCTGCTCGGGCCGAATGGCGCCGGAAAATCGACGCTGTTCGGCATGCTTACTCGGCTCTTCGTGCCGCGGTCGGGTCGCATCGGCATCGCCGGCCATGACTTGGCGCGAGCGCCGCGCGTAGCGCTTTCCCGCATGGGCGTGGTGTTCCAGGCCTCGACGCTTGATCCGGACCTTACCGTCAAGCGCAACCTGCTCTATTTCGCCGCCCTGCACGGGCTTTCGGGACGGGAGGCGGAGGCGCGCGCCATGGCAGCGCTCGACCGGCTCGGCATGGCGGAGCGGGCGGGGGAAAAGACCGCGAAACTCAACGGCGGCCACCGTCGCCGCATGGAGATCGCCCGCGCGCTCATCCACCGGCCCGAGGTGCTCTTGCTGGACGAGCCGACGGTCGGGCTGGACGCAGCCTCACGCGCCGCCATAACGCAGCATGTCCACGATCTTGCGGCCGGGGGGCTGACGGTGCTGTGGGCGACCCATCTGGTCGATGAGGTCTGGCCGCAGGACCGACTCGTCATTCTCCACCATGGCCGGGTGCTTGCCAATGGCGAGGCCAGCGAGATCGGCGGCGCGGACCTCACCGGCCGCTTTCTTGCGCTCACGGGAGATCAGCCATGACCGTGGAGGCAGACCCCGGCTTTTTCTCCTCGCACCCTGTCATCGCGCTGCGCGCGATCGTTCACCGGGAAGCGTTGCGATTTCTCGGCCAACGCGGCCGGCTCGTCGCGGCGCTCGTGCGCCCGCTCGTCTGGCTTTTCGTCTTCGCGGCCGGTTTCCGGGCCGCACTCGGCCTCTCGATCACGCCGCCCTACCAGACCTATATCACCTATGAGATCTATATCGTGCCGGGGCTGGTCGGCATGATCCTGCTGTTCAGCGGCATGCAATCCTCGCTCAGCCTCGTCTACGACCGCGAGATGGGTTCGATGCGGCTGTTGTTGACGGCGCCTTTGCCACGCTGGTGGCTGCTCTTCTGCCGCCTCCTTGCCGGCAGCCTGATTGCAGTGCTGCAAGCCTATGCCTTTCTGGCGATCGCCGCACTCTACGGCATCCGCTTTCCCTGGGCTGGCTATCTGCTGGCGGCCCCGGCCATGGCCGTTGCGGCCATGATGCTCGGGGCGCTCGGCCTGCTGCTCTCTTCCTTCATCCGGCAGCTAGAGAACTTTGCCGGCGTGATGAACTTCGTCATCTTCCCGATGTTCTTCCTCTCCTCCGCGCTCTATCCGCTGTGGAAGATGGCCGAGGCCTCGCCACGACTGAGGGACTTGTGCGCACTCAATCCCTTTACCCATGCCGTCGAACTCATTCGCTTCGCGCTCTATGCGAAGACAAATCCGACCGCGCTTGTGGTCACGCTCGCCGCTTTCCTCGTCTTCGGCCTTGTCGCTGTCTGGGGTTACGATCCGGCGCGCGGGCTGACGGCGCGAAAGACCTGACCGGGCCAACCTCACCAAGGAAAACTGCCATGCGCCTTGCCACTGCCGCCGCCGGCCTTCTGCTCTCTTTCGCTCAAACCGCCTGGTCTCAAACCGAGACCAATACAGACGGCACGCTCAATCCCGAGGAACTGACACTCAACCGCGTCATGAAGGACGTGATCGAGGGGCGCACCAGCATGACCATCTGTGCAACCGGCTACTTCATCACCAAGTCCGGTCGGCACGAGATGGCGCGCGAGCTTTTCGAGCGCTGCGCCGCGGCCGGCTGGACCGGTGCAATGACCTGGATGTCGCAACTCGACGACAACGGGCTCGGCGGCCCGGAAGATCCGGACAGCGCCGCCGAATGGGACCGGCGGGCGGCGGAAGCGGGCGATCCGATCGGCAAGATGAACTACGGGCTCGACCTGATGCGCGGTCGCGGCGTCGTGGAAAACCAGGCGCTTGGCCGCCAGTATATCGACGATGCGGCCCGCAGCGGCCTAGCCCCGGCCCAGCGCCTGCGGGCGGCCGATTACGATCTCGACGCAGTGACGCCGGACGCCGACAACTGGAAATACGCACCGGGCTTCTGATCCTCCTCGACGACCCGCGCCGGACGTCCCTCAAGCCGCAGGATGCGGGAGGCGAGCCTCTCGGCTTCAGCCCGCAAATGTGTGACAAGAAGGGTGGCACAGAGCCGGCGTGCGGTAAGCCGCTCGAGCAGGCTCATCATCTCGCAGGCGAGCACTGGGTCGAGACTGACGAAGGGTTCGTCCAGCAGGAGAAGATCGGGAGCCGACGCGAAAGCCCGCGCCAGCGACAGACGGCGCTGCTGCCCGAGCGACAGCATGCCGGGATAGCGCTCGCCAAGCCCCGCCAGCTCCACATCGTCGAGCCAGCGCCCGGCCTCTTCGCGCGAAATGCGTGCGATGATCGTGAGATTGTCGAGGGCGGTCCGCCACGGCAGGAGAACAGGCTCCTGAAAGACCATGGCGAGCCGCTCTGTCACCTCCCGCCGCCCTGTAAAGCCGCGATCGAGCCCTGCCACGACGCGCAGCAGCGACGTCTTGCCGACACCTGACGGGCCGGTGAGCGCTACCGTCTCGCCCGGCGCCAGCGAAAGTGTCATGGGGCCGAGAACGCCACCCGGCCCGCCGCGCTGGAGATCGAGCAGGAGAACCGGCTCAGCTGCCGGAGTGATGGAAGACGCCATCGGGCAATTCCTTCAGGTCCCCGACCAGATCGGCGCCGCCGAGTTCCGTCATCAGCTTGAGCATCCGCGCCGCGGCCACTTCATCCACCGCACCCTCTCCCGGCGCACCGGCGAGGAACGCCGCCTTTAGTGCTTCGAATTCCGCATCGCTCTCTGCCCGCATCATCGGCCGGATCCGTTCCCAGGCCGCCGGATCGGCGGACAGCTTGTTCTTCGCCTGGCGCGAGGCGGCGGCGATCGCTTCTCCCAACCCCGGATGGGACTTCAGGATGTCGCCCCGCACCACATAACCGACGAGCGGCGTCTGCGGATCGAGCCCCAGCGCTTCGGCCGCCTTGCCCACGGTAAGCAATGTACGCATGCCTGCCGCCTGCATGCGCGCGCCAAAGTTCCAAAAATTCAAGGCACCCTCTACCTCTCCGTCGAGCGCGGCCTTGTAGACGAGCGGCGGAGCGCCGAAGACTTGTTCGGTCGTTTCGGCGAGGTCGAAATGCTCAATCTTCTGCGCATAGGCGCGCAGGATCAGCCAGCTCTTGTCGATCGGGCTTCCGGCGACGCCGATCTTCTGCCCTTTCAGGTCCGCAAGGCTTTTCGCCGCACTGTCCGCCTGCACCATCAGTCCGCCGACGGCGCGCGAATAGGGAATGAAGACAACGTCCCGGCCGGCGGTCCGCTCGCGCGCTACCCAGAGCCAGTCGGAAACGATCATGTCCACCTCGCCGCCGACGAGGGCGATCTGCGCCGCGGGGGTGCCGGCGATATCGATCACCTCCATGCGGAAGCCGTTGGCCTCGTCGAAGCCGTAGTGGCGGATGGTATCGGCCTCCCAATTCACGGTGCCGGAAAGCTGGAGCGCCGCGCGCAGGACAGGTGTTTCGGCGCGCACCGGCAGGCTGGACAACAGCGCCGCGAGCGCCGCGCCGGCGAGCGTCTTAAGGATTGTCATGGGTCTCCTCCCCTTACTCCCGTGATCCTATCCGCCGTGCCTGCGGGCGGATATACGACCTATAGAGGGGGGGCTGAACGCGCCGGATTCCGGCCACTACGACCAAGGTCCAATTCATCGGATCGGTGAGTAAGTGGATGATCCACACCATGGAGCCTGCATCCAACTGCGGGCATGGAGTGGGAGGATGTTATGAGGACTGTCGTTCTGGCTGCGGTGGCGGCCATTGCCTGTGCGGGAGCCGTACAGGCCGGTGTAACGGAAGAGGATCTCGCCAAGGACGCCGAAACCGTCAGCGATATCCTGACCAACGGCATGGGCCGCAGCCTGCAGCGTTTCTCGCCGATGGAGACGCTGAACACGAAGAACGTCAAGAATTTGATGCCGGCATGGGCCTTCTCGCTCGGTGGCGAAAAGCAGCGTGGCCAGGAAAGCCAGCCGATCATCTATGATGGCATCATGTACATTACCGGCTCCTACAGCCGCCTCTACGCTATCGACGTCAAGACCGGAAAGGAAATCTGGCAATACGACGCGCGCCTGCCGGAAGGTATTCTTCCCTGTTGCGACGTGGTCAATCGCGGCGCGGCGATCTTCGGCGACAACGTCTATTTCGGCACGCTCGACGCCCGCCTCGTGGCGCTGAATCGCAAGACCGGCGACGTCGTGTGGAACAAGAAGCTCGCCGACTACAAGGAAGGCTACAGCTATACCGCCGCGCCGTTGATCGTGAACGGCCTCGTGGTCACGGGCAATTCCGGCGGCGAATTCGGCGTTGTCGGCGAGGTTCAGGCCCGCAACGCAGAGACCGGCGAACTCGTCTGGACACGGCCCGTCATCGAAGGCCACATGGGCACCTTCAATGGCAAGGAAAGTACGATGACCGGGACGCTGAACGCGACCTGGCCGGGCGACATGTGGAAGACCGGCGGCGGCGCGACGTGGCTCGGCGGCTCCTATGACGAAGACACCAAGACCCTCGTTTTCGGCGCCGGAAATCCCTCGCCCTGGAACAGCCACCTGCGCGGCGCCGGCAAGCCGGTCGAAGGCAACAAGGGTGACAACCTCTACGCCGCATCCCGCCTCGGCATCGATCCGGCAAACGGCGAGATCAAGTGGCACTTCCAGACCACGCCGCGCGAGGGCTGGGATTTCGATGGTGTCAACGAGGTCGTTCCCTTCGTCGACAAGGACGGCAACAAGCGCTTTGCGACGGCCGACCGCAATGGCTTCTTCTACGTGCTGAACCGCGAGGACGGCAAGTTCGTCGCCGCCCATCCCTTCGTGAAGAACATCTCCTGGGCCAAGGGCATCGATGAGACGGGCCGCCCGATCTACGACGAAGCCAATCGTCCGGGCGACGCTGCGGCCGCTGCCGATGGCGCAAAGGGCCAGCAGGTCTTCGCCGTTCCGTCCTTCCTCGGCGGCAAGAACTGGATGCCGATGGCCTACAGCCCGAACACCGGCCTGTTCTACGTTCCTTCCAACGAATGGGGCATGGACATCTGGAACGAGCCGATCACCTACAAGAAGGGCGCCGCCTATCTCGGCGCGGGCTTTACCATCAAGCCGCTCTTCGATGATCACATCGGCAGCCTTAAGGCGATCGACCCCAATAGCGGCGAGATCAAGTGGGAATACAAGAACGGCGCACCGCTCTGGAGCGGCGCAATGACCACCGCCGGCGGCCTCGTCTTCTTCGGAACGCCTGAAGGCGATTTCATCGCCCTCAACAACGAGACCGGCGAGAAGCTGTGGACGTTCCAGACCGGCTCGGGGATCGTCGGGCAGCCGGTCACCTGGGAGCAGGACGGCGAGCAATATGTCTCGATCATCTCCGGTTGGGGCGGTGCAGTCCCTCTCTGGGGCGGGGAGGTTGCCAAAAAGGTCAACTACCTCAACCAGGGCGGCATGGTCTGGACCTTCCGTCTACCCAAACAACTGGCGGCTTTGGAATAGGAAAACGGGCCGGGCGGAAACGCCCGGCTTCCTGCTTTTCGAGATGGCCGAACAAGGCCGGTGAAGACGGATGAATTCGATGCTAAGCTATCGCCAGCCCTTTCGGGAATTTCGCATGATGCCAGTCCCAGCCACCGAGACACCCGTGCGCATATTGAAGTCGGCCTTGATCGTCGATGACCACCCATTGTTCTGCGATGCGCTATCGATGACCCTGACAGGCCCGGTCGGCATTCCCGAAGTCGAGGCCGTCGGCACGCTGGCGGCGGCGCTCGCGAGGCTCGAGACCGGCCCCCTGCCCGATGTCGTGTTGCTCGACCTCAACCTTCCCGACGTCAACGGGCTCGACGGGGTGGTGCGGCTGCGCCGCGCCCTGCCGGAAACCCCGATCGTCGTCGTCTCGTCGCTCGACGAAATCCGCGTCGTGCGAGCTGCGCTGAAGGCGGGCGTGAACGCGTTCGTTCCCAAGCACGCCTCCCGCGAGGAGTTCCGCGAAGCCTTCTCCGTCATCGCACGCGGGGAAATCCACGCGAGCCGCATGGCGCTCGAGGCCTCCGCGCCCACACCGTCCGAGGAAGCGGTCAAGCGACTGGCCTTGCTGACCCGCCAGCAGGCACGCATCCTGCAACTCGTCTGCGCCGGCCGAATGAACAAGCACATCGCTTACGAACTTTCCATAGCCGAGACCACGGTGAAGGCGCACGTCACCGCCATCATGCGCAAGCTCGGCGTACAAACGCGCATGCAGGCCGTTCTTTTCGCGCAGGAGGCGAGCTTCAGTACGATGCTGACGACGCCAGAGGGCTGCTTTCTGGAAGAATGAAATGCGCACTGGTGTCAGCGCGCCGTGGATGCTCTAAGCTTTGGGTGGGGGAAGCTCGGAGGAGGCCGTCACCCGTGGACGAACAGTATATCTCGCGTGCATTCGTATCGGCGCATAGCGACCGCCCGGTCGAGCAGCTTGCTGCCGGCCTTGGCCCCGGCCCATTTTCACTCGTGCTCCTGTTCGTTTCGTCCGAAGCCGACGTTGCGGGATTTGTTGCCGATACCGCACGGATCTGGCAAGGCGCACGCATCGTCGGCTGTACCACCGCCGGAGAAATCTCCGGCGCCGGTTATGACGAAGGAAGCATCGTTGCCATCGGTTTCCATGCACGCCACTTCGCCGCCGAGACACTGCTCGTTCCGGATCTTTCGCAACTGGTTGCAACCGATCTCTCGGAGGCGCTGCTCCACATCCGGCATTCGCTCGCCCGGGACCACGGCCACCTGCCGGAAGAATTCGCACTGCTTCTGGTGGACGGATTGTCCGCGCGCGAGGACGAGCTAGCCTCGGCGCTTGCGGCAGGCACCGGGATGATGCCGCTGATTGGCGGATCGGCGGGCGATGGTGCCAATTTCCGAGAAACCCTGGTTTTCGATGGCGAGCAGCTTCTGGCGAATGCCGCGGTGATTTCCATCATGCGCGGAGCCTGTCCCCTCCGGGCCTTCAAGATGGACCATATCAGACCGACAGAGCGCCGGATGGTCGTGACACAAGCGGATTCGGCCGCCCGTATCGTGCGACAGATCAATGCAGAGCCCGCGGTGCACGAATATGCCCGTCTCATCGGCATGCAGCCGGAGAGCGTCGACATTCTCACCTTCGCGATCCACCCGTTGACGGTGCGCATGGGCGAGCGACATCACGTCCGCGCCATTCAGCGCGTCCTGCCGTCGGGCGAACTCCTGTTTTTTTCCGCAATCGACGAGGGCATGGTTCTGACCATCGCCGAGCCGAACAATCTCGTCGATCATCTGGCGAGCGAATTGCAGGCCCTGACGCGACCCGGCAATCCCGTCGCCGTGCTTGGCTTCGACTGCATCCTGCGACGTGTCGAAGCACAGGAAAAACAGATGACCGGCCGCGTTTCGGAGCTTCTGCGCAAGCATGGGGTCATCGGGTTTTCGACCTATGGCGAGCAGATCGGCCCGATGCACATCAACCACACGATGACGGGCTTCGCCTTCTACCCACCCGGCACGGTCGTTTCGGGAAGCGACCCATGACGCGCCTGTCCGAAGGATTGCTCGGCCCCGGCGAAAGCGAGACGCGAAATCTCGAAAAGATGCTTGTCATCGCCGATGCCCTCATGCGTCATGTCGAGCAGAGTTCCGGCGACAAGGGGGTCGCCTTCGAGCAGTTCCGCCGGGCGGCCGTTCTGGAGGACCGGGTACGCCAGCGCACGCGTGATCTCGAAACGACGCTGAAACAGCTCAACGACGCCAACAGCGCCGCCGAACGGGCGAGGCGCGACCTTGGCCAGGCGATCGAGGCCGTCGATGAAGGTTTCGCGCTTTTCGACCCAGCCGACGTCCTGGTCCTCAGCAATTCCCGCTTCTGTCGCGACCTCGTCGATATCCGCACGAAACTCTCGCCCGGTATCACGTTTAGCGACTATGTGGAGATCGTCAGCCGATCCACGATGCTCGCCCTTTCCGAAGGCGTGACAACCGATAGCTGGATGGCCGAGCGCATCCGGCTACATAGGACGCCGCAGGTCTTCAATGTCGGGCTTCGCGGCGACCGCTGGCTCCAGGTGAGCGAGCAACGCACCGCCGATGGCGGCACTGTCATCCTCCAGACCGACATTACCGACATCATCCGCATGGAGCGCTCGGAACGCGGCAAGCTGCTGGACGACCAGGCTCGCATGATCCGCGCCACGCTGGAGCACATCAATCAGGGTGTCGCTATCTTCGACGCCAACCGGCGATTGGCGGGATGGAACAGCCGCGCAGCGCAGCTTCTCGACATTCCCCCGAGATTGCTGCGCCGCGGCACGCCCTTCGAACTGCTGGCCGACCGCATTGCCCGCTCGCTAACGCTCGGCGAGGGTTTTGACGTCGGCGTGTTGCGCAAATGGATCGCAGGAGGCCTGCCGCGCGAACCGTTGTCCTTCGAGATCCAGCATATGTCGGGCATCATCCTCGACGTCTTCGCGCAGGAAATGCCGGGGCGCGGCTTCGTCATGTCCTTTGCGGACGTGACGCGTGAGCGCCTCGCCATTCACGCCATGATCCGGGCCAACAGCTCGCTCGAAGCGCGTGTGGCAGCGCGCACCGGAGACCTCGCGGCGGCACTCGCCGAGGCCGAACGCGCCAATTCAGCCCGCGTCCGCTTCGTCGCCGCGGCGAGCCACGACCTGCTGCAGCCGCTCTCGGCGGCAAAACTCTTCGTCGCCGCCGCGCGGGACGATGCAGAGGCCACGCCGATGTGCGGGACGCTGGAAAAGGCACACAACGCTCTTGTCAGCGTGGAGGGAATACTCGGCGCCTTGCTCGATATTTCCCGCCTGGAATCTGGCGGCTCTGCCGTCGATATCGGGCCTGTACCCCTTTCGGTCCTGCTCCGGCAGCTGACCGACGAATTTGCACCCATCGCCGCACGCAAGGGACTGCGGTTCGATATTCTGCCCTGCGGCCTCACCGTATCGAGCGACCCGACCTATCTGCGGCGCATCCTGCAGAACCTGATCAGCAATGCCATCCGTTACACGAGCAAGGGCCGTGTGCTCATCGGGCCGCGTCGCACAAAAGGCCAGGTGCGCATCGAGGTGCACGACACCGGCGTCGGCATCGCCGCCGACCAGCAGCAATCGATCTTCCGCGAGTTCCATCGCATCCAGGGTTCAGCCTCTGCGTCCGAGGGCATGGGGCTTGGCCTGGCGATCGTGGAAAGGGCGTGCGGCCTGCTGGGACACAGGCTGGCGCTTCGCTCGGAACCGGGACGCGGCACCTGTTTCGCCGTCGATCTTGCCCTCGTTGCGCCTCATGCGACAGTCGTCTACAGGGAGGCCACGCCGCCGATCCCGGAGGAGCCGGGCGACAATACCGACCGCATCGCGCTTCTCGTGGAGAATGACGAAGATCTTCGGCGCGCTATCGCGTTGCTGCTGGAGCGTCGCGGGGTCAGCGTCCTCGAGGCGGCAAGCGGCGAGGAGGCGCTTTCTCTGCTGGAGGAAATCGGAATCGTGCCCGATCTCTACCTGATCGACCAGCAGCTCGATGGCACGCTTACCGGCATAGAAACCGCACAGGCCCTGCACGCCGAATATGGCGAGCGCCCGACGCGCATCCTCACCGCCAACCGCACGCCGCAGACCCGCCTTGCCGCGGAGGCGGCCGGTATCGAGATCATGTACAAGCCGATCGCCGCCGACGCACTGGAGGCCTTCGTGCTGCACGCCTGCTGATCCTGCACGAAGGTCGCATTGCGGCGGAGCGCGCCGGATGGGACATCCCTTTCACCCGAATTAGAGGAGGAAGGACATGAAGAAGCTACTCGTGGCGACAGCCCTGCTAATCCTTGCAAGCGGTGCAGCCCGCGCCGCCGAGCACACCATCAACATGATGAACAAGGGTGAGAGCGGCGCCATGGTCTTCGAACCGGCTGCCATCGCCGCGATGCCGGGCGATACGCTCCGCTTCGTCCCGACGGACAAGAGTCACAATGTCGAAGGCATCAAAGGCATGCTTCCCGAAGGGGTAAAACCCTTCAAGAGCAAGGTGAACGAGGAATATGTCCTGACCGTCGTCGAGCCCGGCTTCTACGGCGTGAAATGCTCGCCACACTACAGCATGGGCATGGTCGCCCTCATCCAGGTGGGCGACGGCTCGCCCAATCTCGACACCGCGAAAGCGGTGAAGTTGCCGAAGAAGGCGAACGAGCGAATGACGGCCGCCTTCGTGACGCTGGCCGGCGCCCAGTAGCCGGGGCTCTTGCGGATCGAGACCTTGGTCGCATTGTGAAGCGACCTCGAAGAGATCAGCCTGAAGACGTCAACAGACCACGTTCTGGAGGAGAAGCAAATGGCCTGGAAGAAACCCGTCATCAAAGACATCGCCTGCGGCATGGAAATCAACATGTACGGCCCGTCGGAAGATGACCCGCGTCCCGACCACCCGTTCTGAACAAGACGCAATGCGTCTTGTTGTTCTTGGGGCAGGCGCCGGTGGCGGCCTGCCCCAATGGAATTGCGGCTGCGTCCAGTGTAGCGCAGCGCGCGCGGGTCTCATCCCCCCGATGACACAGAGCACGCTAGCCGTCAGCGTCGATGGCCGCGATTGGGTGCTGCTCAATGCGTCGCCGGATCTGCGCCAGCAGCTTGCCGCCTGCCCATCGCTGCATCCGGCGAGCCTTCGCGGCAGTCCCGTCAAGGCGGTGGTGCTGACCAACGGCGACGTCGATCATGTCGCCGGCCTCCTGACACTGCGCGAGAAGACCGGCTTCACTCTCTACGCGACCGAAACCACGCAACGGATCCTGTCGGATAACTCCGTGTTCGGCGTGCTCGACCCGACCCTCGTCGAGCGTCGGACCATTGTCCTCAACCGGCCCTTCAGCCCGCTTGCCGGCTTGACGATCACGCCCTACGCGGTTCCCGGAAAGATTCCGCTCTATCTCGAAGGCGAGATGCCGGAACTGGACATGATGGGCGAACAGACCATCGGGCTGCACCTCCAGTCCGGGGGACGCGACGCGCATTACATACCGGGCTGCGCCACCCTCCCGGACTGGCTCGTCGAGCGGCTGACGCTGGCCGATGTCGTGCTGTTCGACGGGACGATCTGGCGCGATGACGAAATGCCGCGTTCCGGCACCGGCAGCAAGACCGGCGCGCGCATGGGCCATGTGGCGATGAGCGGGCCGGACGGCTCGCTCACGCGTCTTTCCCGGCTTCAGGGGCGACGCATCTACACGCACGTGAACAATACGAATTCAGCGTTGATGCCCGAAAGTCCGGCCCGCGCGGCCATCGCCGCTGCCGGATGGGAAATTGCCGGAGACGGCATGGAGGTTGTCCTGTGAACACCAATCCAAGGCACGAAGACTGGCCCTTGAGTCGCGCGGAATTCGAGGCGCGCCTGCGTCGCGTCGGCGAGGAGCGCTATCACGACAAGCACCGGTTCCACGACCGGCTGCACGGCGGCGCCTGCACGATGGACGAGGTACAGGCCTGGGTGATCAATCGCTGGCAGTATCAATCCTCCATCCCCATGAAGGACGCTGCATTCCTGTCGCGCTGCCGGGATCCGGATCTGCGCCGTATATGGCGATCCCGTATCGAGGATCACGACGGCCGTATCGAGGACGGCGGCGGTATACGCCGCTGGCTGAAGCTCGCTGAGGGCGTCGGGCTCGATCCCGCCTATGTGGCATCCGGGCGCGGCGTGATGCCGGCCACACGCTTCATCGTCGATGCCTATATCCGCTTCGTGCGAGACGACCCCCTGATCGCGGCCATGGCGAGTTCGCTGACCGAAATGTTTGCGCCATCCATCCACACGCAGCGCATCGCCGGCCTGTTGGAGCATTATGAATTCGCCGATCCCGAAACGATCGGCTATTTCCGCCACCGCCTTGCCGAAGCGCCGAAGGATGTCCGCTTCACGCTGGCCTGGGTCCTGACCCATGCGGTGACCCGCGTCGACCAGGAGGCGGCGATTGCCGCCCTGACATTCAAGACGGACGTGCTGTGGGCGCAGCTCGACGCCCTGTGGAGCGGCTATGTCGAGGGACACATTCCGCCGGGTGCCTGGAGACCCGGCGAGGGACAGATGGCGGATCGGTCATGAACGCCGATCCGGTCCCCCTCCTGCCGCGCGGCACACGTCTGCATCACGACAGGGTGCGCGACACGATGGTTCTCCTCGTTCCGGAACGGACGTTGCTGCTCGATGAGATCGGCACCGCCATCCTCCAGGAAGTGGACGGCAGGTCGACACTCGCGGCGATATCCAACCGGCTGGCGGAGCGCTACGGCGCACCGCCGGAGGATGTGGCCAACGATGTCCGTGGTTTTCTCGACGGGCTCGTGGCCCAGCGCCTGGTGGATTACCGATGACGGCGCACCTTTCCCCGCCGATCGCCCTGCTCGCGGAACTGACCCATCGCTGCCCGCTATCCTGTTCCTACTGCTCCAACCCGCTGGAACTGACGGCGCGCGACAAGGAACTGCCGACAGAGGTCTGGGTACGGGTATTTCGCGAGGCGGCCGATCTCGGCGTTCTGCAACTGCACCTTTCCGGCGGCGAACCGGCATCCCGACGCGATCTGGAAGAGCTGGTCAGGGCGGCGCGGCAATCGGGGCTCTACGTGAACCTCATCACCTCGGGTATCGGGCTGGCGCCCACCCGTCTCGATGCCCTTGAGGAAGCCGGACTCGACCATGTGCAGCTCTCGCTACAGGCGACCACCGCCGAGAAAGCCGACTGGATCGGCGGCTATAGCGGCGGCTTTGCGCGCAAGGTCGCTTTTGCGGCCGAGGTACACCGGCGCGGCATTCCGCTGACGGTCAATGCCGTGATGCACCGACACACGATCGACGATATCGACGCCGCCATCGCCTTCGCCGCCGATCTCGGCGCGCGCCGGATCGAGGTCGCTTGCGTCCAGTTCTATGGCTGGGCGCTGGCAAACCGTGCAGCACTGCTGCCATCGCGCGAACAGGTCATGCGCGCGAAAGACACAATTGCCGAAGCAAGGCGGGCCTATGCCGGCCGCATGATGATCGACTTCGTTCCACCGGACTACTATGCCGACTATCCCAAGGCCTGCATGGGCGGGTGGGGCTCGACCGGCATCAACATCGCGCCCGACGGCACCGTCCTGCCGTGCCACGCCGCAGCGACGATACCGGGACTTCAATTCGATCGGGTAACGGACCGAGACCTCGCCGGAATCTGGTATGATGGGTCGGCCTTCAACGCGTTTCGCGGCCATGAATGGATGCTGCCGCCCTGCCGCAATTGCGCGCGCCGCGACCGTGACCATGGCGGTTGCCGCTGTCAAGCGATGGCCGTCACCGCCGATCCCCACGCAGCCGACCCTGTCTGTCGCCACTCCCCTGCCCGGTCTGCCGTAGACCACGTCATTTCCCAACAGGCTTTAGAGCCTCCGCCATTCCTCTATCGCAGCCACAAGCGCTGACCATTGCCAATCGGCACCCAAAATGGCCCTGTTGCAAAAGCTACGGCGGTTGCGCAATGGGCTTGTAGGCGCTGCCTCAGACGGTGAAGATACCGAACCGCCTGTTTGAGTGTGGCATAGACCGTCTTCGTCGACCTGAAACCGAGCGTCGACTTGATCAGCCGCTTGAGCTTGCGGTGATCAGCTTCGCCATCGTTGCTGAGGTATTTCACCTGTCCATGCACGGTCACCTGGAAGGAGGAGTGGAGCCGGTATCTCGTTACCACCGAGGGCCACATGATCCCCGTCGCCCCCCAGCGCGACATGGTAAAGCGTGCGGGCGCCACCGTGGCGATTATTCACGCCGGGTTATTATGCACTATAAGCAAGGACGCGCATTTCCTTGTCGCTCGCCAGATCATCGGCTGGGGAAGAACGACATGCCCTCAGGGGTCAACAAGATCAAGTTGTGGCGCTAAAATGCTCTGGAGGACACGCTCTTCCTATGGGCGAAGTATCGAGACCATCGTTTCGAACGACATTTTCACGACGAGTTTGCCATCGGGATCATCGAGGAAGGTTGCCAGGCGTTTTCCTACGACAGCAGGCATCGGGTCGACCTGTCGCGCGGAACGGTCTGCCTGATTGCCCCCGGCATAGTACACGAGGGCTGGGCCGGCACCGAAGATGGCTGGACATACCGGATGTTCTATCCGCCCGCATCTTTGATCGGGCAAGCCGCGGAGGATATTTTCGGGACGCCCGATGTCACCTTCCCTTTCCCCGCCGTCGATGATCCCGAACTGCATGTCTGCCTGCGTCGGCTTCATCAGATGACGACTTCCCCCCCCCCCGTTTTCAAAACCTGGAGTTCGAAACGCTCTATCTGGCTACCATACGAATGGCAGTCGAGCGCCATGCCGGCCGGCGTCCCGAGGCTGACCAAAAACGCTATTGGACGGCCCTTCGACAGGTCCGCGACCTTCTTGAAGATCGCTACGCCGAGGCCGTCAGCCTGACCGAGCTGAAGGCACCGACCGGCATCAGCAAGTTCCATCTGCTGCGGCAGTTCAAGGCGACATACGGTTTGCCGACGTATGCTTATCTTTCGCAGATACGCATACGTCGGGCCTCGGCGCTGATCCTTGCCGGCAACAATCTTGCATACGCTGCGGCAGCCGTCGGCTTTGTTGATCAAGCGCATATGACCCACGCGTTCCGCCGCTCGCTCGGCTACACTCCGGGCTTGTTCCAGGCAGCCAAACCCATGCTTTGAGCAATTTCCTACAAAACATTCTGACTGGAGGATTCTAGAACGGTCCCCGCAGCCTGGCCACATTCTGTTCGATGAAGCCTTGCGCCGATGAGGAGATCAAGATGAACCGTCATAGTTTCCTGGACGACTACAGCGAAGGCGCCCATCCGGCTATTCTCAAGGCCTTGTGCGAAACCAATATGGTTCAGCAAACGGCCTATGACGACGACGCCTATTCGCAGGAAGCACGCGACCTGATCCGCCGGCACATGGGCAACGTGAACCCGGATGTCTGGTTCGTCGCCAGCGGCACGCTTGCCAATATCCTGGTCATTACCAGCACATTGCGATCGCATGAAGCCGTGATCGCTCCGGCGAGCGGCCATATCGTCGTGCGTGAAACCGGCGCAATCGAGGCGGCCGGCCACAAAATCATCACGGCTCCTCCAACGCACGGAAAACTGGCCCGGAACAGCATTTCCGCTGCGTTGAAGGCGAATGCCCACATTCCGCACATGGCCAAGCCACGGCTGGTCTACCATTCGAACGCCACAGAAGTGGGAACGCTCTACACGAAGAAGGAACTAGAGGCGATTTCAACGCTCTGCAAGGAGCGCAACCTTTTGCTGTTGCTTGACGGCGCGCGGCTGGGGACGGCTCTTTGCGCAGAAAGAAACGATCTCACCTTGCAGGATATCGCCGAACTGACGGATATTTTCTGGATCGGCGGCACGAAGGTCGGCGCGCTTCTAGGCGAGGCTATCGTCATTCCCAATCCTGTGCTGCGCGATGAGTTCACGTTCCACATCAAACAGCGCGGGGGTCTTCTTGCGAAGGGACGTGTGCTGGACCTTCAATTCAGGGAACTGTTTCGGGATGGCCTGTATTTCGACCTTGCCCGCCATGCCAATACCATCGCGCAGCGCCTGTCATCGAAAATTTCAAGCGCCGGCTTCCAGTTCGCTGCCGAAACCGAAACCAACCAGCTTTTCCCGATCCTGCCCAATGCTCTGATCGAGGCCTTGAAGGATGAATTTGATTTCTACACCTGGCAACCTCATGACGAGACCTCTTCCCGTTCGGCTCGTTACGTCATGGACAACGCAGGAAATGCAGATTGATGCATTCGTCGCGCGGATAGAACAACTCACCGCTTGAAGGTCCATACCGAACCCAGGCTGGTGTGCGATGCCGGACCGGTCGTTGAGCGGCGCATCCGGATGCATTTTACGACTTCCGGCAGAAACAAGTCATTTGGCTCCTGGGCATAACTCATCGTGAGCAAGGTCGGCAGGTTGAAGATTTTGCCGATCTTTGCCAGCGCGATGACATTGTTGCGGAATTCGGCCGGCGGATAGTCATGCACGAGTTGCATGACTATCCGATTGATGGTCGATGAGGATGAGGGCGTGTCCTGCTCTGATGGATGAGGAACGATGCCTTTCGGCATTCGGGATTTATCTGCTATTATGTGCGGCACGATTCATCTGCCGTTGGCCTCGGCGATCTGCCCGACAAGCTTGGCCCAGGGCATATCGAGCGCCGCATAGACGGCACCCGCCTCTGGCCGCCCGTTGTCTTTCAATATCTCAACCATCAGCGTCGCGTAATCCGAGAGTACGACGCCGGCCTGCAGCATGCGCAGGAGGCCGGGTTTACGCTTCGTTTCACTGAACGTGCCGGACGCATCGACCGCCACATACGCGTCGTAGCCCTTGCCGGTCGCGGTGATCGCAGGGAACGCGGCGCAAACTTCAAGCGAGATGCCCGCGAAGATCAGCTTCCTGCGGCCCGTCGCCTCGATGGCGCGTGCGACGGCAGGGTCGTCGAAAGCATTCACCGACGAGCGATCGATAATCGTCACGCCCGGTAAGGCTTCGACCAGTTCCGGAAAGGTCGGTCCCCAAAGACTGTCACGCGCCGTCGTCGTGACCACGATCGGAAGATCGAGTGCTTTCGCAGCCTTCGCCAGAGCGACGACATTGTGCTTCAGTTCTCCTGTCGAATAGTCACGCACGCCCGTCATCAGACCGATCTGGTGGTCGACGAGAACGAGCGCCGCATTCTCGGATGTGAGCGGCTCATAGGCGTTGGCTTGATCGACCATTGTATTCTCCTTTTGCTGGTGTGTTGCAGCAAGCAACGGGGCGGCTCCCAACACGGTCGCCGCCATGCCGATCGCTGCCGTCTGAAGGAATTGACGCCGTTCCCTTGCAACTTCTTTGCAGTTCCTGGGCGGCCATCGCAGCACATCCAGGATCGCCGCCTCATGACCGCGACGAGGTAAATCTAGAGGCTGGATTTTCGGCTAAGAAGCCGGTTAAATTCCAACTTAGCGTCCAACAGAATGGACGATGGAGGATGTCGTGCTTGACCTGAACGACTTCTATTTTTTTGTGCAGGTGGTGGATCGGGGCGGCTTCACGGCGGCGGGGCGCACGCTTCATGTGCCCAAATCGACGTTGAGCCATCGCATACGACGGCTGGAGGCTGATCTGGGCGTTCGCCTGATCAACCGCACCTCGCGGAGGTTCGGCATGACCGACGCCGGAGGCGAGTTTTACCGGCATGCCGTCGCCATGCTCCAGCAGGCAGAGCAAGCGGAGACGGCGATCCGCCACCGGCTGAGCGAACCGACCGGCACGGTGCGCTATACGACAGGGGTGGCGACGGCGCAGTTTGCGATGGGGGACCTGGTTGCGGGTTTCCTCCTACGCTTTCCCAAGGTAAATCTCATCGGCCATGCGACGGACCAGACCGTCGACATCGTAGGCGAGAATTTCGACGTGGCGATCCGTGCACACTCGACTCCCCTGCCCGATTCGACGCTCGTTCAGCGAATGCTGGCGCCGGCGCCATGGCTTTTCTTCGCCGGCGCCGCCTATCTCGACACCAATGGCAGCCCCGAAACACCGCCGGACCTCGCAAGGCATCCATCGCTGTTCATGATGCGAACCGGGATTGCACCGACGTGGCGGCTACGCCATTCCAGCGACGCAAAGGGAGACGAGATGATCGTGCCCATCGCGCCGCGCCTTCTGAGCGACGACATCGTGGGCCTGAAGCAGGCAGCGATCGCGGGTCTTGGGATCGTTGCCCTGCCGGGCTACATCTGCCGCGACGAGGTGCGTGCCGGACGGTTGCGGCGCGTGCTGCCGGACTGGCTCGCCGGTGAATCGACGATCACGGCGCTGATCCCGTATCGGCAGGGACTGCTCCCATCCGTCCGCGCCTTCATCGACCACCTCGCCGCAGAGTTCCCAAAGGTCGTCCTGCTGTAAATCGCTCCTTCGGCGAGATCACGTTGTTTGATACCGTCGGCATAGGGTGAAGGCTGCGAACTCAGATCAGCATTCCAGTTACGACTTTGCTGGAGCTACAATTTTGCCTTCGTTGAACGTGGCGTGGACAGCAGCAGGCTGGTTTCGCTACCCGTGATGCCCGGCACAAGCCGGATCTTGCGAAGCACGGCGTCGAACTCGGTCAAACTCGACGCACTAAGTTCGACCAGCAAGTCCCATCGGCCGTTTGTCGTATGGATCTGCGAAATCTCCGGAAAGCCACCGAGCGTGCGGATCACGCGGTCAGTCACATGACCTTCGATCTCGATCATCATGACGCCGCGGACGACGTCTTCGAGCGCATCCGCCCGCAGCATGACGGTATAGCCGACAATGGTACCATCCTGCTCCATCCGCTCGATGCGCGCCCGCACGGTTGCCCGCGATGCGCCGGTTTCCAACGCAAGGTCCGAAACGCTGCGCCGCCCATTGCCGCGCAGAAGCGTCACGATCTTCCGGTCCAGGTCGTCCATGCCAGTTTGGCTCCATGGCTTTTCATTTTGATCAATATGGCATTCCGACATGCCAAATTTCAATATTCAATCTGCCGCTTGAGGCTTCTAGAGTTCTAAAAACCAACCGGGAGTTAGTCATGGAATGCACGCTGATCGGAGCCCCCCTGCAAATCGGTGCGGGGCAGCTTGGCTGCGAGATGGGCCCGAGCGCCCTTCGCATCGCCGGTCTTCGGACGGCGCTGGAGGAATTGGGACATGAGGTCAGGGATGCCGGCAATCTCACGCCGCGTCCATTCGTGGAGATGCCGCATCCGAACGCAGCCGTGCACCATCTCGGTGAAACCGTTGCCTGGGTGGAAGCGCTATCGGCGGCAGCCTACGAGCATAGTGAAGCCGGCATGCCCATTTTCCTTGGTGGCGATCACGCGATATCCGCCGGGACCGTTCCGGGCCTCGCACGGCGCGCCGCAGAACTCGGCAGACCGCTCTTCGTGCTCTGGCTGGATGCCCATACCGACTTCCATAGCCTGGAAACGACCGCCAGCGGCAATCTGCACGGCACACCGGTCGCCTACTATACCGGCCAGGCCGGTTTCGACGGCTATTTCCCGGCGCTGGCGCATCCCGTCGCCACGGAAAACGTCTGCATGATCGGCATTCGCAGTGTTGATCCCGCCGAACGGGCCGCCATAACAAAAACGGGCATTACGGTGCATGACATGCGGGTCATCGACGAGCATGGCGTGGCCGTGCTGGTCCGTAATTTTCTCGAACGGGTCAGTGCCGCAAACGGCCTCCTGCACGTAAGCTTCGACGTCGATTTTCTGGAGCCCGACATCGCGCCGGCCGTCGGCACCACGGTGCCAGGCGGAGCGACATTCCGCGAGGCGCACCTGATCATGGAAATGCTCCATGACAGCAGCCTGGTGACGAGCCTCGACATCGTCGAGCTCAATCCGTTTCTCGACGAGCGCGGCAAGACCGCGAAACTGCTCGTCGATCTCGTTGCCAGCCTGATGGGCAAGCGGGTGATGGATCGCCCGACGCTTGCGGGCTGAGCGCGACTGTACTTTGTTTGGAGGAAAAATGAACACTGATCCGAAATTGAACGTGGTTCCGTTCGTCAGCGTGGACCATATGATGAAACTGGTGCTGAAGGTCGGCATCGACCGGTTCCTGACGGAACTGGCAGCGGTGATCGAGGAGGATTTCCGCCGCTGGCCGGTCTTCGACAAGACCCCGCGCGTCGCCTCCCATTCCGAGGAAGGCGTCATCGAACTGATGCCGACCAGCGACGGGACGCTCTACGGCTTCAAATATGTGAACGGCCATCCGAAGAACACGCGCGACGGCCGGCAGACCGTGACGGCCTTCGGCGTCCTGTCGGATGTCGGCAACGG
This sequence comes from Sinorhizobium sp. RAC02, assembly GCF_001713395.1. NCBI lineage: Bacteria > Pseudomonadati > Pseudomonadota > Alphaproteobacteria > Hyphomicrobiales > Rhizobiaceae > Sinorhizobium > Sinorhizobium sp. RAC02. The sequence goes on from NZ_CP016452.1 coordinate 1,870,945, forward strand.
CTACCCGATGCTGCTGACCGAAATGACGATCCTGACGGCGCTGCGCACCGCGGCGACCTCGGCCGTCGCGGCAAAGTACCTCGCCCGGCCGAATGCCCGCACCATGGCCATCATCGGCAATGGCGCGCAGAGCGAATTCCAGGCACGCGCCTTCAAGTCGCTTCTCGACGTCGACAAGCTCCGCCTCTACGATATCGACGCGTCGGCGACGAAGAAATGCGCCCGCAACCTCGCCGGCCTCGGCTTCACCATTGTCGAGTGCTCCTCCGTCGAGGACGCCGTCGAGGGCGCCGACATCGTCACCACCGTCACGGCCGACAAGCAGTATGCGACGATCCTGTCCGACAACCATGTCGGCCCCGGCATCCACATCAATGCAGTGGGTGGCGACTGCCCCGGCAAGACCGAACTCAGCAAGGACATCCTGCTGCGCTCGGACATCTTCGTCGAATACCCGCCGCAGACGCGCATCGAAGGTGAAATCCAGCAGCTGCCGGCCGAGCATCCCGTCATCGAACTGTGGCAGGTCATGACCGGCGAGATCGAAGGCCGCAAGAGCGTCGACCAGATCACGCTCTTCGACAGCGTGGGCTTCGCGATCGAAGACTTCTCGGCGCTGCGCTATGTGCGGGAGAAGATTTCCGAACATGGCATGTTCGCCGAGCTCGATCTCCTTGCCGATCCCGACGAGCCGCGCGACCTCTACGGCATGCTGCTTCGCTGCGAAAAGAAGCTCAACGCGGCGTAGCATTGGTGGTGGTGAACTGACGCCAACTCCAAACTGGTGATCTGCGGGTGCTATGCTTCCGCAGTGATCCAGCTCAAGACCGTATTGAGCGCGTCCGATTTCCGATACCGCGGCCACACCAGGTAGAAGTCGGACGGACCGCGGAGTGACCCATCGGTGACGCGAACGAGCCGATCGTCCAGAATATCGCGGGCAACGAAATCACGGTTCGCCAGCACGACACCCTGTCCGGCGATCGCCGCTTCGATCGCGTGCGAGGTCTGGTTGAAACTGATGCCCTTGAAGGACGTCTGGTCTCGTCTTCCGAAGTGCTTCTCAATGAACTCCGGCCAAAAATTATGCGCGTCGTGGAGGAGTGTGTACCGAGCGAGTTGCTCCGTCGTACCCGGCGTCCCAAGCTCTGAAAGCAGGGACGGACTGCATACCGCGACGATCTCCTGTTCGAACAGCAGCTGATGTGCCAGGCCCGGTCCGAATGGAGGCCGGCCATACCGGACTGCGACGTCCACCCCATCAGCATGGAAGCTCGACACACGGTCTGTCGCCAGAATATGCAGATCAAGGTCGGGATGACATGTCGTGAAGTCGGGCAGCCTCGGGATCAACCACTTCGAGGCGAACGTCGGTGTGGTGCTGATCGTCAGCTTGACCGGCTGAGGTGTCAACTCCACCGTCGCCTGCGAGATGATCTCGAATGCACGGCGGATATCGGCAATGTAGCGTCGTCCCTCACCGGTCAGGACCAGTGTGCGCGGAAGGCGCTCGAACAGGATCACACCGAGTTCGGCTTCAAGACCGCGGACCTGCTGAGCTACGGCGCCCTGTGTCACACCGAGTTCTTCCGCGGCCATGCGGAAGTTGAGGTGCCGGGCGGCCACTTCGAATGCTTTAAGGCCGTTGAGTGAGGGAAGCTTTCTAAGGGTCTCAATCATCGATAGTTTTTCTACTGTCAAATAGAAGGATAACTGTTTCGTCTTCGCGTAAGTGGCGTGATATTCAACGATCATAAACCCTACAATCGAAGCCGGAAGCAAGAAAGAGATCACGATATGTCTGTAGAAAAAGTTGCGATCATCACCGCAGGCGGCAGCGGAATGGGCGCCGAGGCAGCGAGGCGCCTCGCTGCGGACGGCTTCAAAGTCGCGATCCTGTCATCGTCGGGCAAGGGCGAAGCGCTCGCCAAGGAATTGGGCGGCATCGGCGTGACTGGCTCGAACCAGTCAAACGATGACTTGAAGCGCTTGGTCGATGCGACGATGGGAACGTGGGGGCGTATCGACGCGTTGGTCAACAGCGCCGGACACGGCCCCCGCGCGCAGATCGTCGAGATCACAGACGAGCAGTGGCACACGGGCCTTGACGTCTACCTCATGAACGTCATCCGCTCGGTCCGCCTGGTGACGCCGATCATGCAAGCACAGAAGGCGGGCGCTATCGTCAACATCTCCACGGCCTGGGCGTTCGAACCCTCAGCGATGTTCCCAACTTCTACAGTATTTCGTGCAGGCCTCGCGGCCTACACGAAGATCTACGCGGAAACCTACGCCGCTGAAGGCATCCGGATCAACAACGTGTTGCCCGGCTGGATCGACAGCCTTCCAGCCGTGGATGAGCGCCGTGACAGCATTCCGATGAAGCGCTACGGCACCAGCGCCGAAGTGGCGGCAACGATCTCCTTCCTTGTTTCAGAGGGTGCCGGCTACATCACCGGCCAGAACCTCAAGGTCGACGGCGGCATCACCCGATCGGTCTGATCTGAGCTGACGCAGGCTCCGGCTCATCGGTCGGAGCCGCCTTTAAAGATAAAGAGGGTGATGATGTCCGGCTACTGGATTGTCAAAGGCGGCGACGTCAAAGACGGCGAGGCGCTCAAAGCATACAATGAAATCTTCGCCATCATTGCAAAGCGCTACGGCATCGAAATCATCGCGGGCAGGCACCGCGTTGAGACTGTCGAGGGAGCCCATTTTCCGCGGCAGTTCATCTTGCGTTTCGACAGCTATGAGACGGCGAAAGCCTGTTACGAAGACCCGGAATATCAAGCCTCTCTCGAATTTGCTGCGCGCGCCTATTCTCGTGAAGCTTCCATTCTGGAGGGATCGGAGGGAGCACCACGCACCGTCACAATAGAAGAGGCCGCGCGATGAATCTTGACGACACTGTCGCATCCGCATGGGCAGAACTTGAAGCTGCAACCGTCAATCTACAGTCGGGCTTCAGATATGTGAACCTGTGTTCGGTGGATGCCTCCGGTCGACCGCAGGCGCGCATGGTCGTGCTGCGCCGTATCGAGAGAACCAGACGTCTCCTTGAGGTCCATACGGACACCCGAAGCGCTAAATGGCAGGAGATATCGCAACACGCGTCCGTGACGATCCTGGGCTTCTGCGCGCGAACGAAATTACAGCTCCGTCTGCAGGGAATGGTGGAACGTCATGGGCCGGGCAGCGAACGTGCGGACAAGGCCTGGGCCGAGCTCTCACCATGGACGCGCAGTACCTATGCAGGCGGGCCTCCCGGCGACGAAGTGCACGTCGGGGCAATACCCAAATCGATGGCGGCAAATGCTATCGCCGACTCTGACGGAAAGGCATTCTTTGGCGTACTGAGCTTCCGGGCCGAAGCCTTGGACTGGTTTGAATTACGGCACGCCGATAACCGAAGAGCCCTGTTCACCTATGATGAGCTTGGCGCTCTAACGGACCAACGATGGGTCAATCCATAACCGGGGATAGGTTTAGGAACATCCCTCTCCTTTCGACAGCGAGCACCGGTTGCCGACGAAGGTTTTTGGCGCCCATCGCAGGCGTCGCAACACGGTTGGGCTTGACTCTCCGTAACCAGCACACGACAAAAGCCTGTCTTTTGCTGGAGCCCACCATGGCCGACGAACCAAACCTTGATGCGAACACACAAACGGTTGACGTAACACCCGTTGCAGCCCCCACTGCTGCCAAGAAACGTCGGTCTCCAGCAAAGCGCAAGGAGACCAACGCACCAGTCGCTGTCACACCGTCACGAGTGGCATCGGTTGCGGTTCAATCGAAGGCGCGCCGGCACTCCGAAAGCGAGAAGCTCGAGAAGATTACCCAGATCGAGAATAGCCTCAGCGGCGGATCAACACTGAAAGCGGCGGCCAAAGAGGCCGGCATCTCCGACCAGACTTTCTATCAGTGGAAGCGCTCAGTGCCGTCATCGGATGCAAAAGTCGCGCAGCCCGCTCCGCAAGACGATAGCCTTGTGGACCTGCTCAAGCTCGAAGCCGAAAACCTCCGCCTCCGTAACCTGCTGGCCGAAAAGCTGCGCGCCGAAAACGCCGAGTTGCGCAAGCGGCTTGGAATGAAGTAACTCCCAGCCGCCTGACACTATTGTCCGTTTGGCGCGACCAATGTATGTCGTTGCCTGTGTTGCTGAACTGTGGCGCAAAGAGTGGAACCGAGAACCTGATCCGCATGAAGTCGCAACGCAACTTTGTTGTCGAGATAAAATCGAGCCGGCGCCGACCGAAGACCTCTGCTGCGCCCTCGATATGGGGTGATACGGACTTCAAGGCATTGGCCCGCGAGATGGAAGTGCACTCACCTCAAATCTTCGAGGAAAAGCTGTTCCCTGCTGACATAGTCATTGCCGCGCCCAGCGTGGCTAAGCCGACAGTCGAGGCTCAGGCACCGGTGTCTTCCGACCGTGATCAACCGCTGGCAATCGTCTCGACGGAAAAACCAGCGGATGAAGCCCATTCCGCTCGAACGACGAGAACGCCACGCACTTCGCGCAAACGCTCAGCACCGAAACAGACGTTGCAGCCCAGCTTGAGACCATCGCCGCAGCCATCGGAGGCGGCAGCAGCGCCCTTGATGAGCTTTGACGCGTTGATGGAGCTCGACAACTTGAACCGGAACCTTGGGGCTCGGCTGCGGCAGCAGCTTGAATCCGAGCACGCTGAACTTCTCCGGATGCTCGACCGGATGGATTTACGCAACAAGCAGGCCTGATGAAAAGCCAGCCCGGTTTACCCGCTCAGGAAACGCCAAATCGCTCCAGCATCTTCTTGAGCTGACCGTTCTGCACAACAAGCGCGTCCGCCAATTGGCTTCTTAGCCGCAAGATCTCCTCGTTCGCACGCTGCATATCTGCGTAGAAGCCCATCTGTGAGGGCTCCGAATGGCCTCGCGAGCTGTCCGAAGCGGGTGTGTTTTGAGTCACTGCGCCCTTTGAGGTGTTCTTCGCCACGCCGGACCGCTTCGTCCGTGTTCCCGTCCGGCCCTTTTTGCCCGCTTCCTCATCTTTCGCCACTACCGCTGCGTAGGGACGACCGCGCTTGAACCGGTCTTGCGCTAGCATCTCAGGCCGTTTGCCATCAATTTGCGCGCTCGGCGAAGCACGCAAACCAGCATCTTCATTTGAACTCGCTGCTTGCATGGCGTCGTGCTGATCGGTCCGAGGCAGAAGGGACGCCTCAGATGCAGATGATAGCGCCAGCACCTCGTCCGATTGGCCCGAGCGTGCCGTCGCTTCAGCATTATCAGAATTTGTACCGTGCTCCAGTTCCGCTGATCGGCCGCGCGAAATCAAGTTCGCCAGAAGTTTCCACGGTGACTTCATCGTGCTAGCCTCTCATCCACGGCATGTCTGGCGCCGCATTGATCAGGCTCCCGTTGTGAGCCTGATCACATTTTGACCCCGACAATTTCGACGCTACACCCGATCTCAATCCGCTACGGGCACACCGGCCCGCTAGACTAGACCAAGCTTCTTTCGCAGGTCGGCGTTTTCTGCCCGAAGCTTTTCAGCCAACGTTTTCCGGAGTCGGCGATTCTCTTCCTCAAGCTGCAGAAGTTCAGTCATCTCGTCGCTCGCGGACGATGGTGATCCAGCGATCGCCCCGGCCGGATGAGCGACGGCTCCATCCCTTCGACGCTTGGCTGCAACCGGCTTGACCGCAGAAATCGGCGTCACCTCACTTGGAGCTCCGGCTCGCTTTTTGCGGCCGTTAGAATTCTTCGCTTCCTTTAGGGGCGAAGGAGCTGTCTTTGCTTCTGCCGCCCCTCTTTTGCCCCTCGGTAGCCGCTGCTTTTTCGGCGCCGGCGCAGCCGCGTCGGCGACCGTCGATGCACCGTCCGGGTTCCCGGTTGGAGTCTGTTCTTCAGCCATCATTCACCTCCCCTGATCACAGGCCCATTTTTCAAACGCCGGAGAGCAGTAGTCAACCCGACTTTAGAAACTCGGGACCATTCACCCCGAATCATCCGCAGCGCCGTTTCGGGCGATGGTCGCAGAGTATCTTAGTGCGGTAGGGAGGGACGTAACCGCACCAAAACTCGGCAAGTCTTCATTCGGAGTGGTGTTGGTTACCCAGGCCCCGCTCGCCCGCTCTACGTCACCAAGCTGGCGAACCGCTTGCGATACTCGGCCGGCGTGACCCCAACATGGCGGGCAAACGCCCGGCGCAATGTGTCGGCATCCGCGAAGCCACAATGTGCAGCGACCTGTTTTGGCGCTTCATGACCTTGCTCCAGCAATAGCCTAGCCGCGCTGACACGGGCTTCCTCAACCCATGTCGCAGGCGTTATTCCCACCTCGTTCCGGAACAGCCGGGCAAAATGGCGCGGGCTGAGTTCCATGCGCATCGCGAGGCTGGCGACGCTGTGGTCGAGCGCCGGATTGGCCGCCACCCAGCGCTGCAGTTCCTGCAGTGCCGCCCGCCCCGCCGGCACGGCCTCACCCTTGCGGCTGAACTGCATCTGTCCGCCCGGACGCTTGAAGAACATGACGAGCTGGCTTGCAACCTTCATCGCGATGTCGCGCCCGAGATCTTCCTCCACCAGCGCCAGCGCGAGGTCCAGGCCGGCCGTAACCCCCGCCGCGGTCCTGAGCTGGCCATCGCTGACATGAATCGCGTCCTGGTCGATGACGACGTTCGGATATGTCAGCGCCAGTTGCTCTGCCACCGCCCAGTGGGTCGTCACCCTGCGGCCGTCGAGCAGGCCGGCTGCCGCGAGAAAGAAGGCGCCGCTGCACACCGATCCGAAGCGCCGCGCGGCGGGCGCTCTGCGTCGCAGCCAATCGACCACCATACGGTCAGCGGGGACCTCCGCGGCATTCGGACATCCCGCTACGAGCAATGTGTCGATCGCCTCGCCGTTCTCGCCGTCGATGATCCAGTCGGGCATCAGCCGCGCCCCCGACGAACTGCGGATCGGCCCGGCCTCCCCTGCCGCCACCAGCAGCCGGTATGCCGCATAACCGGCCTGCGCGTTTGCCTCGGCGAACACGTCGAGGGGACCAGAGATGTCAAGAAGCTGCACACCGGGCAACGCGACCATCACCACCGTTTTCGTCTTCACCTTCATGCGCGCGTCCGCCTCAGCCCGGATTTGTCAGAATTCGTCGTATTGCGACAATTGCAGACACGCCTACTCCAGATCTATCGTCCTGGCGAGCAAAAACACAGGAGACAGCAATGACCAAGATCATCGAAGCGGCCGCCATCCCCGACAGCAAGCTGGCGCGTGCAATCACCGACTACATCCGCGACACCGAGACCGACCTGCTCTTCAATCATTCGAGCCGCGTCTATTATTTCGGCGCACTCGCCGGAGTGCATCGTGGACTGAAGTTCGACCGGGAACTGCTCTACGCTGGCGCGATGTTCCACGACATCGGCCTGATGCCGAGCCACAGCAGCCCACACGAGCGGTTCGAGGTCGATAGCGCCCACGCCGCCCGCGACTTCCTGCGCAGCCACGGCATTCCCGAGAAAGACGCCTACACAGTCTGGACCGCCATCGCGCTGCACACCACGCCGGGCGTGCCGGTCCATATGCACCCTGTCGTCGCGCTGGTGACCGCGGGCGTCGAGATGGACGTGCTCGGTCTCACCTACAAGGACTATTCGGACCACGAGCGCGAGGCCGTCGTGAAAGCGTTCCCGCGCACGCCTGAGTTCAAGGAAGACATCATCCAGGCGTTCTACGACGGGATCAAGCACAAGCCGGACACGACCTTCGGCAACGTCAAGGCCGACGTCATCGCCGACAGGGAGCCGCATTTCCACCGCGGCAACTTCTGCAGCGTCATCCGCTGCTCCCATTGGCACGGCTGATTCATCCCGAACGTAACGAGGGGGCACGGCCAGTTCGTTTGGCCGTAGCAACTCCCAACAAGGGACCACCCAATGACTGACACACCGAAATATCTAACCCATGCAACCGGAGCACCCGTCAGCGATAATCTCAACATCCAGACGGCAGGTCGCCGAGGACCGGCGCTGCTGCAGGACATCTGGCTGATCGAGAAGCTCGCCCACTTCGACCGTGAGGTGATCCCGGAGCGCCGCATGCACGCCAAGGGCTCCGGCGCCTTCGGCACATTCACCGTCACACACGACATCAGCCGCTACACCAAGGCCCGGATCTTCTCGCAGATCGGCAAACAGACGCCGATGTTCGCCCGTTTCTCGACCGTCGCAGGGGAGCGCGGTGCGGCCGACGCCGAGCGCGACATCCGTGGCTTCGCCCTGAAATTCTACACCGAGGAAGGCAACTGGGACATGGTCGGCAACAATACGCCCGTGTTCTTCTTCCGCGATCCACTGCGCTTCCCGGATCTGAACCACGCCATCAAGCGCGATCCGCGCACGGGCATGCGCTCAGCCGACAACAACTGGGACTTCTGGACCTTGCTCCCGGAAGCCCTTCACCAGGTAACGATCGTGATGAGCGAGCGCGGCATCCCCAAGAGTTACCGCCACATGCACGGTTTCGGCAGCCACACCTACAGCTTCATCAATGCCGCCAATGAGCGGACCTGGGTGAAATTCCACTTCCGTACCCAGCAGGGCATCAAGAACCTGAGCGATGCGGAGGCCGAAGCCCTGGTCGGCAAAGACCGCGAAACGCATCAGCGCGATCTCTTCGACAGCATAGAGAGCGGCGACTTTCCGCGCTGGACACTCTTCATCCAGGTGATGACGGACGCTGAAGCCAAGGCCCTTCCGTTCAACCCGTTCGACCTGACCAAGATCTGGCCGAAGGCGAATTTCCCGCTCATCGAGGTGGGGTACTTCGAGTTGAACCAAAACCCGGAGAACGTTTTCGCCGAGGTCGAGCAGGCGTCGTTCTCGCCGGCTCACATCGTGCCGGGCATCAGTTTCTCGCCTGACAAGATGTTGCAGGCCCGGCTGTTCTCCTATGGGGATGCGGCGCGCTATCGCCTCGGCGTCAACCATCACCTCATTCCGGTCAACGCGCCAAAATGCCCGTTCCATAGCTATCACCGCGACGGCGCGATGCGCACCGATGGTAATCTTGGCCGCACCCCGACCTATTTTCCAAACAGTCGGGGAGAATGGACCGACCAGCCTGATTTCAACGAGCCGCCGCTTGAGATCGAAGGTGCGGCGGCCCATTGGGATCACCGCGTCGATGATGATCACTACCGGCAACCCGGCGACCTGTCCCGGAAGATGAACACGATGCAGCGCCAAATACTGTTCGACAACACCGCCCGCGCCGTCGGCGCAGCCGCCGTACATATCCAGCAGCGCCACGTCATCAACTGCACGAAGGCTGATCCCGACTATAGCTCCGGCGTTTCCGCAGCCCTGATGCGCCTAGCAACCATCAGGGCGATCGACGACGACGGGCCAGTCGCATGAGAGCCTAACCCAGACGAGATCGCCGCCCTCGCAGCCGCTTGTAAGCGCGAAATGCTCTTTCGCATCCTGCGGGGCGGCTCGGCCGGAGGCTGCACGGCATCGCCCTTTCGAAAACGGCGCTGGTCCCGTATCGGCGGGATGGCGCCACCTACCGCGGCGATGGCAGAGATTGTCGGCCCGAATCCGGACAGTTCAGAAGGAGCGGCAAGACGCCGCGTGAGCTTCATACAGAACGCGCGTTCCACCGGCTCAATGCAGCATGTCGATCGAAACGGAACTGACGCCCGAGTGCTGTGTCTCCAATCAGGTCAAATCCATGGGCTGCCCCGGGATAGACATGGCACTCCACCGGGACGCCGGCTCTTGAAGCGCGAAGCGAGAAGTTCACGCCTTCCTCAAGGAAGAGGTCCAGGCCACCGACCGCCAGGAACAAGGGCGGGAAACCGTCGAGATGTTCGGCAAGGCTGGGAGAGAAGTAACCCGCGCGTTCATCGTCGACGGCATAGGCGCCTCTCATGGAGGTCCATCCGAAGCGATTGTCCTCGGCCGTCCAGACAAATCCTCCCGTTGTGGGGTTCGGCTGGACCTCCTGGTCCGAGCCCGTCCGATGGTCAAGCATTGGATAGATCAGCATGACGCCCGAAGGTAGGAACGCCCCGCGATCGCGCGCAAGAAGCGTCGCCGCGGCGGCGAGGCCCCCGCCGGCACTGTCGCCCATGATGGTGATCCGGCGTTCGTCCACGCCGAGTGCGGAGGCATTTTCGAAGAGCCAGCGCAGGCCGGCATAACAATCCTCGACCGGGCCGGGGAACGGCGTTTCCGGCGCCAGGCGATAGTCCACGGACACGACGACGCTTGCGGTGTCCATCGCCAGCTGCCAGTTCAGGCCGTCGTTCGACACTGCGGAGCCCACAACATAACCGCCGCCGTGGATGTTGTAGATCGCGGGCTTCATCCCCGTTCCGGATGGGGTATAGATTCGCAACTGGATGGGCGGCGCGCCGACCGGGCCGGCGACGACGACAATGCGCGGCACCTCGCCCACCATGCCCAACTGCCCGAAGGATTGCTCGACCATTGCCCGCACAGAGGCAAGGTTATCGGCGTTGAGGCCGAGGCCACCTCCCTCCAGCAGGAACGGGCGGAGTTCCGGGTCGAGCAGCGTTTCTCCGTTCATGTTCAAGGTCCTCGGTTTGCCTGGCGCCGATCTTAATCTCGCTGCGTGTGCCAACCAGCCCGATAGTGTCGAACGTAACGTTCCAGGTTTCCGATGGGCGCATGAGCGGGTGCGGGGCCGGATGCCCCCGGCACCCGCTTAGTCCTCCCCCGGACCTGGTTCGACGAGTTCGATCAGCACATTGTCCGGCCCCTTCAGGTAGACGACGCGCCGGCCGGCCCAGGGACCTTTCGCCACCGTCTGCGGCAGGCCGAAGGCCACCCAGCCGTGGCTCGCCGCCACGCACAACAAGGCATCGACATCCTTCACCAGCAGGCCGAGATGCGAAGCACCGCTGTCACAGGCCTGGAAGGCTAACGGCTTTTGCCCAAGCGCCGTCTTGTACTCCAGCAATTCGACGACGTGCGGTCCCTTTGCCAGCATGGCAAGTTCGATCGATCCGTCATGAACGCCCGTGACCTCGCGGACGAAATCACGGTCCTGCAACACATCGCGCCTGATCAGATCGAAGCCGAGAACGTCGACCCAGAAACGCAGCGACGTTTCGAGGGATGTGACCGTGATCCCGACATGATGCACGGCGATGCCGGAGGCGTCCTCATGCATGGCCGCGCTCTTCCCGGAACAGATAGAGCGCCTGCTGTACGGGGCGGTCGGAGAAGGAGAAGAGCACGCTGTCCTCGTCGGTCTCATGCCAGACATGATGCCACGAGGGCACGACGAAGATATCGCGCTTGCCCCAATCGATGACCGTGTCACCGATATGGGTGCGGCCCCGACCTTCGATCGGCACGAAAACGGTGGCGTCCGTCGAACGATAGCGGGCGGTCGCAAACCCCTTCGGCAGCAGTTGGATGAAGGTGCCGATGGTCGCCATGGCGTGGTTGCCGGTGATCGGATTGGTGTAGCGCATCTTCAGCCCATGGCACGGGTCCCAGGAGTCATGGCGGCGCATGCGTTCGAGCGCGTCGCGGGTTCGATCAAAGGGATAGTTGAAGACGGGGGACGTGCCGCCGCGTGCACCGTGATCGACGGGCAGCAGGTTCGCGCCGTAACGGGCGTCGCTGTCGCCGATCGGGCGGTCCAACGGCTGCTCGTCCCGGTCGAAATGTTCGGCAAACGACGCATCGAGGAACTGCACGATGGGGATGTCGAGCCCATCCAGCCAGAAGATGGGGTCCGAACTCTGGTTGCCGTGATCGTGCCAGGCCATCGGCGGGGTGATGATGAAATCGCCCTCGTGCATGATGGTCTTTTCGCCATTGACCGTCGTGTGCGCGCCGCTGCCCTCCAGCACGAAGCGCAGCGCGCTTTGTGTATGGCGGTGCGCCGGGGCGACCTCGCCGGGCAGCACGAGCTGCACCCCGGCATAGAGATCGGTGGTGATTTTCGATTGCCCGCGCAGGCCTGGGTTTTCCAGGACGAGGACGCGCCGCTCCGCCTCCTTCGCCGTGATCAGGTCGCCCGCCTCCAGGATCGCCGCGCGGATCGTCGAAAAATCCCAATGCGCCGGGCGGCAAAGGCTGCGCGGGGTGGGGGTGACGAGATCGGCCAGTGACGTCCATAGCGGCGTCATGTTGCTCCGGCTGATCCGGTCATAAAAGTCCTGGCGTACCGCCTCCGTCGAGGTGGCCGTGAGATGGTCAGCCGACATGCGCGCCTCCTGTTGCAAGCGGTTCCGCGATGGTCTTGCCGCGAAGGCGGATGGGGGCGGTTTCCTTGAGTAGCAGGATGACGACGATGCCAAGGCCGAGGGCATAGAGCGGGACCGCGGCGGCGTGCTCGATGCCATAGTGTTTTGCGATGGTGCCGGCGATGGCAGGCGCAAAGCCACCGCCAAAGATTTCGCCGATGCCGATGACCATACCGGAGCCCGTCGCCATCAGGCGGGCGGGCACGGATTCCGCGGTGATCGGGCCGACCGTCAGCGTGAGAAGCGCATAAAGGCTGCCCATCGCGACCATCATGCAGAGGAAGAGCACGGTGACGTTGGCGCCGGCCCCGCCGAAAATCCAGAAGGCACCGAAGGCCAGCACGGCGGAGAGCAGCATGACGGGCTTGCGGCCGATGCGGTCGGACAGTGCCGGCAGCGTCAGAGCGCCGAGCGCGCCGCCAAAACCCATGGAGGAGAGGATAAGGCCCATCTGGTCCATGTTGAGGTGCAGATAGTCAACGAGATAGCTGGGAAACAGTGCTGCCACGACGATGATGCAGGTCAGCCAGAACAGCTGGCAGAGAATGGCGAGCGGGACGTTGCGATAGGCGAAGACCTCGTACCAGCGATGTGTGCCGGCATCATGCGTTGCACTGTGGGTGGCGATTTCCGCCGGCGCAGACTGCTGCAGGACACGGTGCAACAGGTAGGCGATGACCACGCCGGGGATGGCGACCATCAGGAAGATCCAGGGCCAGCTGATGACCTTGAGCAGTTGCGTTACCGCGAGCGGCGCAAGGCCGAGGCCGAGCAGCGCCGGCATGGTCTGCTGGATGCCGACGTTCAGTCCGTGCCGCTTCGGCGGCGAGGCGTCCATCGTCGCGATGATGCTCGCCGGGGTGAAGGCGCCTTCGGCCAGCCCCATCAAAACACGCGCCAGCACGAGCGAGGCAAGGCCCGTTGCAAGACCGCTGAAACCGGCGATCAGCGAGAAGATGAACAAGGCCGGCACGATGATTTTCTTGAAGCCGAAGCGGTCGGACAGGTTGCCGGTGAAGAGCGAGGACAGGCCCCAGGCCACCGCGAGCGCCCCGGTGATGATGCCGAGATCCTGGTAGTCGAGGCCGAGATCGCTGGCGAGAACCGGCATCATCGGCACGATGATGAACCGGTCGACACCGACGAGGCCAAGGCCGAGCGACAGCAGCGTCACCGCCTTCCACTCATAGCCCTTCGGCCGCCCGGATCGGTCGACCGTATCGTTTGCATTGGTCACGACGGGTATCATTCTGCATCCTCCTGGTTGGCTGGCAAAGCCTGTTCGAAAGCGGTGAGCGCCAGTGCTGCATCCGCGATACGTTTCAATGTCGGAAAGGGAGAGAGGTCCAAGGCGTAGGTTTTTGCGTTGATGACCTGCGGCACGAGGCAGATATCGGCGAGAGACACCGTATCGCCATGGCAGAACCGGCCGGTCTCGGCGCTTGTCGAAAGCGCGGTCTCCAGCGCGAAAAATCCTTCGGCGATCCAGTGGTTGTACCAGCGGGCGACCGCCTCATCCGGCAGGCCGAGCGGCCCGCGCAGGTAATTAAGCACCCGAAGATTGTCGATCGGATGCACATCGCAGGCGATGATCTGCGCAAGCGCGCGGACCCAGGCCCTGCCTGCGGCATCACCGGGCAGCAACGGCGGCTCGGGCCGCGTCTCGTCCAGGTATTCGATGATGGCGAGCGACTGCGTGAACGTCTTTCCGTCGATCTCCAGCGCCGGGACCAGACCCTGCGGATTGATCCGGCGATAGTCCGGCTGGTTCTGTTCGCCGCGCCGCAAGTGATGCGGAATGGTTGTGTACGCCACGCCCTTGAGGTTGAGCGCGATGCGCACCCGGAACGAGGCCGACGAGCGGTAGTAGCCGTGGAGAGTGACGGGTTCGCTCATGTGACCGACACCCGAAGCGGCGGAAGGCCATCGATGCGGGCTTCGAGCGCGTCACCGCGCACCACGGCACCGACGCCCTCTGGCGTGCCGGTATAGATGAGGTCACCGGGGGCGAGGTCCATGTAGCGCGACAGCCAGTGGATGATCTCGTCGACCGACCAGATCAGCTTGGCGAGCCTGCTTTCCTGCCGGCGCTCGCCGTTGACGTCGAGCGTCACCGTCGCCTCCGCAACCGCATTCCACCGTGCGACGGGAACGATCTCGCCGATCGGCGCGGAGCGGTCGAAGGCCTTGCCCATGTCCCACGGGCGGCCTTTTTCACGGGCGGCGATCTGCACGTCGCGGCGCGTCATGTCGAGGCCGACGGCATAACCGAAGATATGGGACGCGGCGTCCGCGACCGGAATGTCGGCGCCGGCCTTGCCGATGGCGACGACCAGCTCGACCTCGTAATGGTAGTTGCCGGTCATCCGGGGATAGGGAATGCGCGCGCCGTCCAGCTCCACTGTATCGCCGGGTTTCAGGAAGAAGAACGGCTCCTCCCGGTCGACCGCAAAACCCATTTCCCGCGCATGGGCCTCATAGTTCCGGCCGACGCAGTAGATGCGCCGGACCGGATAGTTGCCCCCACCGACAACCGGGACGGTCGAGACCGAAGGAGGCTGGAATACGTAGCTGCTCGTCATGACACTCTCCGTCGATCCCGGGATTGGGGCCTCACCAGGCCGTGAGGCCGCCATCCACCTTGATGTCCGTGCCGGTCACCCAACTCGCCTCGTCCGAGACGAGGTAGACGATGGCCCAGGCGACATCGTCGGGCTTGCCGTGGCGGCCGATCATCGTGTTGGTCTTCATGGAGTCTTCGAAGCCCGGTAGGTTGTCGAAGGCAAACTGGGCGGCCGGGGTGTGGATGATGCCGGGCGAGACCGTGTTGGCGCGGATGCCGTGGCGCGCGCCCTCATAGGCCATCTGGCGGGTCATCGAGAGCACGCCGCCCTTGCCGGTGGAATGGGCGATCGCGCCCATGTTGCGGGTGGCGCCCCAGGCGGAGATCGAGGCGAAGTTGACGATACTGCCGCCGCCGCGCTTGATCATATGCGGCCAGGCGGCGCGCACCGGCAGGAAGACGATGTCGAGTTCGCCCTTCAGCGTCTTGTGCCACTGCGCCAGCGTCATGTCGGGCACGGAAGCGAACTCGACGAAACCCGCCGCCGTCACCAGCGTGTCGATGCCGCCGTATTTTTGCGCGACATAGTCCATGAGGGCGGCAGCACCCGCTTCGCTGGTCAGGTCATAGGAGACGGGGTCGATCTCGAAACCGTCGGCCTTTGCGGTGGCCACGGTGCCGGCCAGCGCCTCCTGGTTGACATCGACGCCGATGACGGTCGCGCCCTCCCGGGCAAACAGCAGCGCGGTTCCCTGGCCGATGCCGCTGGCGGCGCCGGTGACGATTGCAACTTTTCCTTTGAGACGATTGGGCATGTCATGCTCCCTGAATGGTTGATGCCGGTGATGGGGCCCTGCGCCGTTTTCGGGCGCAGGTGTTCGTCGCCGCCGCTTTCGCGACGCGGTCGATTTTCGATGGTCGTTTGATAGTTGCCCGGCGGCGGTCAGGCCGCGACGGGTTGTCCGGCCGCGCCCGCCAGGAAATCGAGGATGAGTTCCCCCACGATGTCCGGCCGCTCGATATTGGCGCAATGGCCGCAACCCGGGATGACGGCAACCGTACCGCCCGCAATACGCTTGGCCACTTCGCTGGCGTAGCCGGGCAGGCGCAGCTTGTCTTCCGCCCCGGCGATCAGCAGCGTCGGAACGCCGACCGCCTCATAGTTCGTTGCATCAGCCTGTCCGAATTCCTTGCGCTCCGGGGCATTCGGCGAGCGGAAGCGCGCGGCCGCCACCGCCTCCCAGGCGCCCGGCGCGATGCTGAGCGCATGGCGCCGACGGACGTACTCCTCATCACTGTGCCAGACGCTGCCCTCGAACAGCGACTGGAGGATACCGACCATGCCGTCGAGGCTGCCATCATAATGAGTGAGCCGCCTGCGCGCCTCGTTCTCCGGCATCCAGCCGCCGCCGCTGATCGCCACGAGCCTGTCGATGGCAAAACCCGGATGCCGTTCCGCCGCGATCTGCAGCAGGAACGTCGCCCCCATGGAATTACCGACGAACGACGCCCGATCGATCGCCAGAACGTCGAGGAAGCGTGCCATATGCGCGATCATGCGCGCCCGCTTGCCGTCGAAGTCATGGATCTTCGCCGTCTGCCCGAAGCCGAGCCAATCCGGCGCGATCACCCGGTAGTGTTCCGCAAGCCGGGGTATGAGGTACTCCCAGCTCAGTTCCGCACACCCGCCGAACTCGCCGCTGTGCAGCAGCACGACGACCGGCCCTTCGCCGGCCTCAAGATAGTGCGTGCGGATTCCGTCGACACTCACGAAACGGCTACGGTAGGCTTTTGTTACCGGCGGAACCTTTTCGGCGGCGTTCATGGCCGCGCCTCCGGCAACGGACGCAGGCGCCGCAGGCGTGCTGTTGCGTCCGGATGCATCATGTCGGGCATCCATTGCGCCCGGCCGTTCAGCGCGCAGACCACACTGTCGGCACCCGGCAGGGCGCCGACCGCCTTTTCGACCATGGCGATGATGTTGGCGGCCTGCCAGCAGACAGGGCTTGTCAACCTCAACGTCACCCGCACCGCGCCTTCGTCGATGTCGATCGCTTCGATCATGCCCATTTCCCTGAGCGTGATCGGCGCACCCGTTGCGATCGAGCACGGATCCACGACCCGTTCGAGGGCCTCGTAGATTGCTGCCTCGTCAAGCATAGGCCGCCTCCTGCATCGTCGAGAAGGGGGCTGCGACACCTGCGCGGCGGCGTTTGGCGAACTCGTCGTCCTTCGTTGCGGCAATCCGCGATTCCAGATCCAGGCCGGTCATGCGGGCATAGTTGTCGAAGAGGATCTTCTTCTTCGCCGCCCGGTCGATCTGCGGCAGGCCGGCGCCGGAAACCAGTTCGTCGGGGAAGGCGAACTTGTGCACAAACGCTTCGAGCAGCGGCTGCGGATGGAAGGCCATCGCGCCGGTCCCCCAGAGGATGCGGTCGATTGCATTCTGTCCGCCGGGGCCGACGAGTGAGGCCATGATGTGCTGGAAGGCGGCCGGCCGGGTCGCGGCCAGCGCGCAGGTGATTTCGAGGTTCACATAGACATTGGGGAAGCGCGCCAATTGCCAGGCGGTCTCTTCCGCAAAGGCCATGCCGCCATGGATGATCTCGAAATTGAGGTCCGGGAAGGCCATGCAGGCGCGGTCGATGTCACTGACACGATAATGTTCGATGGCGACCGGGCCGAGCGGCAGCGCCTTGTGGATCGCCACCACCTTGATACCCAGCTCCTGCGCCCGCTGGAACAGCGGGAAGGCCACCTCCGGGTCGTCCATTTTCCAGCCCTGGATTTCCTGGCCGACCCAGCTGTTGGGATAAAGCTTCAGGCCGACGGGCTTCAGGATTTCGACCTGGCGCTCGAGTTCGTTGAGCGCGGCGGCACCCGTCAGCGGATCGACGCCGCAATAGATTATCATCCGGTTCGGCCACCGTTTTTTCGCCTCGACCGCCTTTTCGAAACTACAGAGCCCATCGTGAAAGGAGTAGATCGGCAGGGCGTGATAGACCGCGAGATCCGTGTCGCTTTCGACGAAAACCTGATCGACCGTCTCCTCGATACTCCAGTCCCGGTAGAATTGTTTTCGCGTCGGCGCATAGCCGGGCAGTGCGGCCGCTATGACAGAGTCATAGACAAGATCGCATAAAGGTTTTGCGAAGCGGTTGGCAAAATTTCGTTCGTCCATATTGTAGGCATGGATGACCGCATCTATCACGTTCAGGCCGTCTATCATCGGGAGCCTCCCATCTCGATTTCCGTTGCTTGAAGTGTTCTAAAATTTACGATCTTCGTCCAACGAGGATTAATGACCTCGTGATCTGGATTTGAGATCAGGGCTGCCGGCGCGCGATGTACCGCTCAAGATCTCCTGCACAACGTCATGCGCCACCTCGCGGAAGGTGACGGCAGACGGGTTCGGCTCATCGTCCTTCCAAGCGAGGAGCAGTTCGTAAGGCGTGTCAAAGTCCATGAGGTCGCGGAAGACCACTCCCGGCTGGGGAAGCTGCGCCACCCATTTCGGCACCAGCGTGACGCCAAGCCCGGCGCTGACGAGGGAAAGCAGCGTGTGCAACTGCCCGCCCTCCTGCGTGACACGCGGCGCAAAACCCGCGCCCGCACAGGCTGTCTTGAGCAGATCCAGAATGCGGCTGTTCATCTGCAGGGGGAAGGTCACGAAGGGTTCGGCGGCAAGCTCCGCCATTTCGACCGTGGCCTTCAGCGCCAGCGCGTTCGCCGATGGAAGGGCGACCATCAACGGTGCGGAAATCAGCACCTCGGTTCGAACCGAGGCGGCAAGATGGGAAGGTGCCGGGATGATGCCGATATCGACCGTGCCCCCGGCAATGGCTTCGACCTGGACATCCCGGTCCATAGGGATCAGCTTGAGATCGACATGCGGCCAGCGCTCGCGAAAATCCCGGATGATCGGCGACAGCAGCGTCCACAGCACATTGTCGACGAAGCCGATGGAGAGGCGCCCGACAATGCCGCTGGCCGAGGCCTTCAAGCGCCGGACCGCTTCGTCGGTGCGCTGCAGGATGTCGCGCGCCTCCGGAAGGAACACCTCGCCGAGCAAAGTGAGGCTGACATCCTGGCGCGAACGCTTGATCAGGGTGAAGCCGAGTTCGTCCTCTAGGAGCTTCAGCTGCTGGCTGACGGCCGATTGCACCACATGCACCCGGTCGGCCGCCCGTCCAAAATGAAGCTCTTCGGCGACGGCCACGAAGTAGCGAAGTCTGCGCAGGTCCATGACCGCCTCCTTTCCCAAGCGCACGCGCTTGTGTGTTCGGAAAGGCTACACGTCTGAAAATCCGGCGATAGCGGCAAAGATTCGAGGGTTACGGTCGAAATACTCGAACGATCGCACCATTCGTCCTGGCGGACAGATCCAATGACAATCGGGCCCCATGCACCGTTCGATTTCTTCGACCGTAACCACTCATTTTATTCGACTGTTCCCCCAAGCCGTTTGATGCCAGCTTATTCCCAAGCCGCAAGGGCGACTGCATCCAACCAAAGGAGAACAAAATGGCGAAGGTACTGGTCCTCTATTATTCGACCTACGGACATATCGAGACGATGGCCTATGCTGTCGCGGAGGGCGCCCGCAAGGCCGGAGCCGAAGTCGACGTCAAACGCGTTCCGGAAACCGTGCCGGAAGAGATCGCCCGCAACGCCCATTTCAAGCTTGACCAGAAGGCGCCGATCGCCACCGTCGCGGAGCTGGCGGACTATGACGCCATCGTCATCGGCACCGGCACGCGTTTCGGCCGTATCACCTCGCAAATGGCGGCTTTCCTCGACCAGGCCGGCGGCCTCTGGGCGCGCGGCGCGTTGAATGGCAAGATCGGCGGCGCCTTCGCCTCCAGTGCCACGCAGCACGGCGGACAGGAAACCACGCTGTTTTCGATCATCACCAATCTCCTGCATTTCGGTATGATGATCGTCGGCCTTCCCTACAGCCATCAGGGCCAGATGAGCGTGGACGAAATCGTCGGTGGTGCACCCTATGGTGCGACCACGGTGGCAGGCGGCGACGGATCGCGCCAGCCGACCGAAATCGATCTCGCCGGCGCACGCCACCAGGGCGAACTCGTGGCCGCTGCCGCCATCAAGGTCTTCGGCTAACCCGCTGATCGGCCGGGGGTTCACTCCCCCGGCCCACACTCTTCGACACCGACAATCACAACGGAAGCGTCGTCCCGCAGCGCGGGCGAGGAGCGAAGCCATGCCTACGGATTTCGACGGTAAAGTGGTTCTGGTCACCGGCGCAGGCTCGGGGATCGGCCGGGAGGCGGCAAGATTGTTTGCCGAGCGCGGCGCCCATGTTTTCGCGGCCGACCTCAATCTGGGCGGCCTTGAGGAAACGAAGGACATCGCGGCGGCCGGAAAGATCGACATCCACCGTATCGACGTTTCGAGCGAGGAGGAGGTGAAGGCCTTTCTCGCGCGCATCGAAAAGGACGCCGGCCGGCTGGACGCGGCGTTCAACAATGCCGGCATCACCGGCGGCACCCACCGCATCGAAGACTACCCGACCGACGATTTCGACCGGGTGCTGACCGTCAACCTGCGCAGCGTGTTCCTCGGCATGAAATACGAGATCCCGCTGATTGCGAAGACGGGTGCCGGCGCGATCACCAACACCGCCTCCGTCGCCGCGCTGACGGGACCGGGCGGCATGAGCGCCTATGCCGCCTCCAAACACGGCATTCACGGCCTGACCCGCGTCGCGGCGATGGAAAATGCCAGCCGCAATATCCGCGTAAACGCGCTTGCCCCGGGCTGGACGGAGACGCCGATGGTGGTGGCCAACAGCGCCCAGAACCCGGCCTTCGCCGACCTTGCTAGAAAGGCCATCCCTGCCAAGCGCGGCGGCCAGCCGCGCGAACTGGCCGAGGTCGCCGTTTGGCTCAGCTCCCCGGCCGCAAGCTACATCTTTGGCCAGATGATCGTCGTCGATGGCGGCATGACCATCGGCGGTTTCAAACTTTAACCCCAGACATCGAAGGATACGACCATGACCAGAAGTGCAGAAAGCGAAGCAGCGATCGCAGTGGTGCGCCGCAACACCGAGGAAGTGCAGGGAAAGGGCAATTTCGCGGTTTTCGACGAAGTGTTCTCCGAGGATTTTCTCGACCACACGCCGCAGCCGAACATGGTGCCGGACAAGGAAGGCGTGCGTGGCCTCTATGCCGGCCTGCGCCAGGCGTTTCCGGATTTCCACGCGGACATTCATTGGCAAGCGGCCGACGGCAATCTCGTCACGACCTTCAAGACCTATCACGGCACGCACAAGGGCACCTTCCTCGGCATTGCGCCGACCGGCAAGACCATCCAGTTCGAGACGGTCGATGCCATGCGCGTCGTCGACGGCAAGATCACCGAACACTGGGGTGTCGCCAACCTCTATTCGCTCGTCGGCCAGCTCGGCCTCCAACTCCAGCCGACGGCTTGAGCCGGCCCCATCATCCCGAAGGAAGACTGCAATGAGTGACATTCTGAAGAACAAGGTGGTCGTCGTGACGGGCGCATCGAGCGGCATCGGCCGCGCCATCGCCATCCGCGCCGCCGAACATGGCGCCAAGGCCGTCATCGTCGCCGACATCATCGAAACACCGCGCGAAGGCGGCAGGCCGACGGTCGAGGAGATCGAGGCCATCGGATCGGCCGCCCGTTTCGTGAAGACCGATGTCAGCAAACGCGCCGACAACGACGCGCTCATCGCGGCATCAGCCGAATTCGGTGGCGTCGACGTCATGGTCGCCAATGCCGGGATTACGCTTCGCAACGACGGCGCAGACGTGCCGGAGGACGACTATCACCGGCTGCTGTCGATCAATCTCGACGGCCCGCTGTTCGGCGCGCAGGCGGCGGCCCGCCAGATGAAGGCGAACGGCAAGGGCGGCAGCATCGTGCTGATGGCCAGCATGGGCGGTATATCGGGTGCCGGCATCACCGTCGCCTATTCCACCAGCAAGGGCGGGGTGGTGCTGATGGCGAAATCGCTGGCTGATGCGCTCGGCCCAGACGGCATCCGCGTCAACGCCGTGGCACCGGGAACCATCGATACCGAATTGCTGCGCACCAGCCCCGGCATCGCCGAGGCATCGGAAGGGTTTCGCAAGCGCACGCCGCTACGCCGCCTCGGCCAGCCCTCCGAAGTGGGTGACGCGGTCGCCTATCTCGGCTCGGATCTCTCCAGCTACGTCTCGGGCATTGCCCTTCTCGTGGACGGCGGCCTGCTGGCCGTCCTCTGACGCGAAACGCCCCCGCAAAGGATTTTGACAATGAAAGCCCTTCGTTTTGAACAATTCGGCACGCCGGATGTCCTCACCCATCAGGATATCCCCGTTCCCGCCCTCAATGCCGGCGAGGTGCTGGTCAAGGTCCATGCGGCGGCGATCAATCCGAGCGACGTCAAGATCGTTAGCGGCCTGTTCGGTGGCTCGGTTCCGCGCACGCCCGGGCGGGATTTTGCCGGCGTGGTCGTCGAAGGCGACCTTGCCGGCAAGGAGGTCTGGGGGAGCGGCGCCGGCTTCGGGTTCCGACGCGACGGCGCGCATGCGGACTATGTCGTTCTGCCTTCAAGCTGGCTGTCGGAGAAACCCGCCAATCTGTCGATGGCCGAGGCTGCGGCGGTCGGCGCGCCCTTCGTCACGGCCTGGCATGCGCTTGTCGATGTCGGTGCGCTGAAGGCGGGCGAGACATTGCTGATCACCGGCGGCCTCGGCGCAGTTGGGCGCGCCGCCACGCAGATCGCCCGCCACCTCGGCGCGCGCACCATCGTGGCGGCGAGAAGCAGGGCCGCGAACGAGGCGGACGACTTCATCGACCTCTCGAAAAAAGACCTGCCGGAGGCCGTGCGCGCCGCAACCTGGGGCAAGGGCGCCGACGTGGTGCTCGATGCGGTCGGTGGCCCAATGTTCGACCCGGCGCTCAAATCGCTGGCCCTGGGTGGCCGGCAACTCGTCATCACCAGCGTCGGCCAGAAGCGCGTCGAGTTCGACCTTGCCGACTTCTACCACAACCGCTCGACGCTGTTGGGCGTCGATACAGCAAAACTATCCGGCGAGGAGATCGCCGGCATTCTCGACCAGCTCAGGGCGGCCTTCGACGGCGGTGCCTTCAAGAAGCCGCCGCTGCGGGAATGGGACTTCGATCAGGCCGCCGACGCCTATCGCAGCACCGCGGCGGGCGAAGCCATGGAAAAGAATGTCATCCTCATGACGTGACGGAGGCTACCACCGGTTGGAATAGGTCATGTCGTCGTCTTCGGCCTGATTTTCGAAATGCGCAATCAGGAAGCGGCCCGCTGGACCGGGCGGAACATCGGTACGGTGAACCGCCTGGAGCCGGTAGGGGCCGCCCTTGCAATCGGGCATGTCGAGATGGACCAGATGGCCCGTCCGGATATCCTCGCGCACCATGGGCTCGGGCATGTTGCCCCAGCCCATGCCCTCCTTCAGAAGCATATGCTTGGAGCCCAGGTCGGCCAGTCGCCAGGTGCGTGCGCCGACGACGCCGAGTTGAAACCCCTGCGTCAAGGTCGAGCGGTCAGTCAGCACGAGCTGCACATGTTCGCGCCCGGCGCCCGGCAGGTTTTTTCCCGCTTTCGCCAGAGGGTGCGAGGGTGCTGCCACCGGAATGAGGTGGACGAAACCCGCGCCGATCCGCTCCAGCCCGTCGACCTCGATATCGAGCGGGCCGCTGACGCCGATCACCGCCGCCCGGTTCAGCACCATTTGCGTGACCGCCCCCAGAGCCTCGACGTAGAGATGCAGCGTCACGGAAGGGAAGGCTTCGCTGAAGGCTTTCAAGGCGTCGGTGACGCGCGAGGCGGGCAGCATGACATCCAGCGCGACGTGGATTTCCGGTTCCACGCCCTCCAGCATGGCCCGCACCTTAGCGCGCAGGCCGTTGATGCCGTTCGAGACGATCCTCGCCTCCGCCAGCACGGTGCGCCCCTCCGTCGTCAGCTGCGGCTTCTTCGTCGTGTCGCGGTCGAACAGCGAGACGCCGAGCTGCGCTTCGAGATTGGCGATCGAATAGCTGATCACCGACGTGGCACGCCCCATCTTGCGCGCGGCCCCTGCAAAACTCCCGACATCCACCACCGTGAGAAACACTTTGAGCTGGTCAAGGGTGGGCATGCCGGGATTCTGCATATCTATTTCCTCGAACGTTTCTGTCCAATTTATGTCAGTTTTTTCCGCAAGCAACCAGCGGTAATTTGAAGCTCGACAGCAACATC
Source organism: Sinorhizobium sp. RAC02 (assembly GCF_001713395.1). NCBI lineage: Bacteria > Pseudomonadati > Pseudomonadota > Alphaproteobacteria > Hyphomicrobiales > Rhizobiaceae > Sinorhizobium > Sinorhizobium sp. RAC02. The sequence continues at coordinate 1,895,032 of NZ_CP016452.1, forward strand.
CCTCTCGTCTTCCGGATGAAGCAGGGATCGTTGAAGGAGCTCAAAATGACATTCGCTTCGAATGCCCGAATAGAACAGATCATTCTTCCGGCGACCCGCGATCTCGGCGGTTTTTCGGTGAAACGCGCACTGCCCTCGCCGCTGCGGCGGACCGTCGGTCCCTTCATCTTCCTGGACAGTTTCGGGCCTGTGACCTTTGCCGCCGGCGCGGGCATCGACTCCCGACCGCACCCGCATATCGGCCTGGCAACGATCAGCTATCTGATCGACGGCGAGATCATCCATCGCGACAGCGAGAACTACGTCCAGAAGATCAAGCCCGGCGAGGTCAACGTCATGACCGCGGGTCGGGGCATCGTGCATTCCGAGCGCAGCAGCGATACGCTGCGGGAAGCGGGCGGGCGGCTGTTCGGCTTCCAGAGCTGGGTGGCGCTGCCGGCCAGCCACGAGGAAACTGCCCCCGGTTTCCAGCATCTCGGCGCACAGGAACTGCCGCGCGTCGAGGGCGAGGGCATCGACATGCGCCTGATCGCCGGCTCGCTGCATGGCCGGCGCGCGCCGACAAAAACCTTCTCCGACCTGTTCAATGCAGACGTCGCCCTCGTCTCCGGCGCACGCTTTCGCATCGACGGGGAACATATCGAGCGGGCCGTCTTCGTCGTCAGCGGCGCCATCGGGGTCGCCGGGCAGGACGAGCGTTTCACGGCGGACCAGTTGATCGTCTTCAAGCCCGGCTCCGAAATCGTCCTCAAGGCGATCGGCCCGGCGCGGCTGATGGTGCTTGGCGGTGAGCCGCTCGCCGAGAAACGGCACATCTTCTGGAATTTCGTGTCGAGCCGCCGAGACCGGATCGAGCAGGCGGCCCGCGACTGGCGAAACCGGGAGTTCCCGGGCGTGCCGGGAGAAACCGAGTTTACGCCGCTGCCCGATGGGCCGGCAAACATAACGTAACCCCAACCCAACGAACCCAAAGGAAAGCGAACATGACCTACGCAATCATCGGTTCGGGCGCCATCGGCTCGGCTCTCATCACGCATTTTTCGGCAAAGCGCATACCGGTCAAAGTGGCCAACAGCCGGGGCGCGGCATCCCTCGACGCCGTCGCCGGGAAACATGGCGACGCAGTCATCCCTGTCGAACTCGACGAAGCCCTGGCGCAGGATATTGTCATCCTCGCCCTGCCCTTCTCGGCGGTGCCAGACCTTGCAAAGGTGCGCAAGGACTGGTCGGGCACCATTGTCGTCGACGCGACGAACGCGATCCAGTTCCCCGAATTCCGTCCCGCCGATCTCGGCGGCAGGCTGTCGAGCGAAATCGTCGCCGAGGCTCTGCCCGGCGCGAAAGTGGTCAAGGCCTTCAACACGATACCGGCCGCGGTTCTGGCCGCCGATCCCGTCGAGGCCTCCGGGCGCCGGGTCGTGTTGCTGTCGGGCAACGATGAGACCGCCAATGCCAGCGTCGCCGGCCTTATCGAGAAGCTGGGTTTCGCTGCGCTCAATCTCGGCGGTCTCAAGGCGTCCGCGACCGTCCAGCAGTTCGGCGGTCCGCTGGTCGCCGTCAATCTGATCAGGAAGGGCTGACGGAGCCTTTTCGCCGCACGGTCGATACGCTTCACACCCAACGCAAAAAGCCCCCATCGCACAAACGATGGGGGCTTTTTGCGTTGGGATTCGCTGCTGCCGATCAAGGCCACCATCGGTCACAGCTGACGAGAAACTATTCGAAATTATAGAGCGTTATTGTCTATTTTATTCGGCTTTTACGATGAGTTAGGTGCCGCCATAGTGCGTCTCACAGGGCGGCCATGGTGGCCTGCCGATTTCGAAAAGGATACGAACATGTCGCACACAGCAATCGCCCGCCAGGTAGAAGACCTGGCCTCTTCCGCCGCCGTACAGGCTGTCCTGCCGACCGCCGGCCGCATTCTCATCAGCCTGATTTTCGTGCTTTCCGGTCTGAACAAGCTCGCCGCTCCGGCCATGACGATCGGCTACATCGAATCCGTCGGCCTGCCCTTCCCGACGCTGGCGTATGGCACGGCACTCATCGTGGAAATCATCGGCGGCCTCGCCCTTGCGCTGGGTTACCAGACGCGCCTTGTCGCCGCCGTGCTCGCCGTGTTCTCGGTCGCAACCGCCGTCAGCTTCCACAACGATCTCGCAGACGTCAACCAGTTCGTCCACTTCTTCAAGAACGTCGCCATGGCCGGTGGCTTGCTGAATGTCATCGCACTCGGCGGCGGCAAGCTCAGCATCGACGGCTGGCGCCGCTAAGCGGGTGGATCACGCCGGCCTCGGGTCGGCGTTCTCGCGTCACGTCAAAATCCCCCAAAGCAACAATCGAACAGGAAAAACCCATGCGTATTCTGAAAATTCTCCCGCTGGTTGCCTCACTCCTTGTTGGCCAAGGGGTCATGGCGGCGCCGGAAAGCCAGGAAACGGCAATCGCGGTCAAGTGGTACGAAGCCTTCGACCGGAACCAGCCGGAAATCCTCGAAGCCATCCTCTCCGACGCCTAGCGCGACATCCCCGATGCACCCGATGCCGCGCCTGGAGCCCAAACTGCAAAGTCCCTTCTGAAGATGCTTCACACCGCCTTCCCGGACTTCCGGATCGCAGTCGAGGACATCGTAGCGGAGGGCAACATGATCGTTGTTCGGTCGACCATTTCCGGCACGCAGAGAGGACCCTTTGCCGGTCTTCCGGCATCCGGCAAAAAACTCCGAATTCAGGCCGTCGACATTCACCTCGTCGAAGGCGGCAAGATTCAGAAGACCTGGCATACCGAGGACTGGATGTCGGGCCTGCGCCAGCTCGGCGCGTTCGGGCAGTAAGATTTCATTTCAAAATGCCGGCAGGTGCAAATTCCCTGCGGCACTCCCCCCAATCGAGACCAATCAGGAGGCAGGCCCTGCCTGCCCAATGGAGAAAGCCATGACGTACGTCGTTAAATACAGCCAATGGGGCGGCCCGTCCGTCCTGCATGTCGAACAGGAAAATGCCCGCGCACCCGGCGCGGGCGAGGTGCTGATAAAGCAGGACGCAATCGGCGTGAACTTCGTGGACACCATGTTCCGGGACGGCACGTTCAAGATCGGCCTGCCTGCCGTGGCGGGGGTCGAGGGCGCCGGCACAGTCGAAGCGATCGGCAAGGGCGTCAGCCATTTTGCCGTCGGCGACCGGGTCGCCTACTTCTTCGCACCCGGCAGCTACGCCACATCCCGTGTCGTGAACGAGGACGTACTCGTAAAATTGCCGGATGACGTATCGACCGAGACGGCCGCAACCCTTCTCACGAAGGGCCTGACCGCCTGGATGGCGATCAACGCCATGGCAAAGCCGAGCGGCTCGGATATCGTCCTCGTGCAGGGCGCAACGGGCGGCGTGGGCAACCTGCTCGCCCGCTGGCTGCGGGCACGCGGCTTCACGGTGATCGGAACCGGTTCTCGCCACAAGCTGCCGGCCTTGCGGGAGGTCGTCGATCACGCCTTCGCCTATGACACCGCCGGGCTTGAAGACCATATCCGCAGGCTCGCCCCCAACGGCGTCGACATCGTCTACGAACTGGTCGGGGCAACGACCTTCGCTACCACGCTCAGTGCGATCCGCGATGGAGGAACGATTGCCGTGATCGGGGCGGCCTCCGGTGGTGCCGCCATCGACGAGGCTGGCCTCAGCCGGCGCGGCATCCGCCTGGTGCGCGGCAGCACCGGCCAGCATGTGACGAAAGACAATCTGCAGGCGGCCGCGGATGCAGTGTTCGCAGCCTGGCGGACCGGCGTGTTCGGCGCGGTCACCGCCCGGAAATATCCGCTTTCCGAGGCACAGCAGGCGCATGCCGACATTCTCGAACGCCGCAACAACGGTCCGATGGTTCTTGTTCCCTGAACCTCTTCCCCAAAGGAAACCGTCATGTCCGATTGTGACAATCTGCATCCCGTTTTCTGGGATGTCGCAAAGAGCGACACTATCGCCTGCCGCCCGCGCCGACGCCCCCGCCCGTCCCTGGTGGAAGCCCTTGCCGTGGTCGTTGTCCTGCTGTTCGTCCTCGTCACCAACTTTGATCGATGGACCAGCGATGCCAAGGCGGAGGCACCAGCAACGGTTGGTGCTCTCGCCGATCCCGGGTCGGGTTACGACGCCGCCCATTGCCGGCAAGCCTCGTCACTCGGCGATTGCTGACGAGCCGATGGCGTCACCGCGAAAGGTGGCGCCATTTCACCATGCGCTCGTGGAGATCGAGCACATCACCATCTGCGCAAAAGCTGCCATCGCCGCGATGGTGCAAGGTTCGCCGTTCCTTACGGATCGGGTCGATCCACAGCCGCTCGGCCTCAAGGATGAAGAGGTTGTAAGCCTCGACGAGGCTGGTATCGGCAACCCTGCATTCGATGTTGACGAGGCACTCCTTGATCAGCGGTGCAGCCACCGTGCGGGCCGGCTGCTGCGTCAGGCCGAAGCGCTCGAACTTGTCGACCGTGTCACCCGAGCAGTTGCCGATATCGACGACCGTCTCCGCAAGATCGACGGTCGGGATGGCGATAACGCATTCGCCGGTTGCCCGGAGCGCGCAGTGGCTGTGATCCCAAGGGCCGATGATGCAGCCGATCAACGGTGGCGCGTGCTGGATCATCATGTGGAAGCCCATCGTCATGATGTTGGGCTTGCCGTTGTGGCGGGTCGTGACCAGCACGATCGGGCCTGGCTCGAGCTGGCGATAGGCCTCGAAGGCCGGTACTTCCTTCATGGGGAAACTCCTTGATGCTCGGCCTCCCCGTCGTGGACGGGAAGGCCGATGGTTCACGATGCGAGATGGCGGCTTACCAGCCCTGCTCGACTGGCAGGACGAAGAGCTCGGCCACGTTGACATGAGCCGGCGCCTGGGCGGCAAACAGAATGGTCTCGGCAATGTCGGCGCCTTGAAGGAAGGTCATCTGCTTTGCGAGGTCATCCATCTGCTGGCGATAGCCGGGATCCGTGATCTGGTCATAGAGCTCGGTCGCGACCGCACCCGGCTGGATGCAGGTGACGCGGATATTGTGCTTCTGGCCGACCTCCATGCGCAGGCCGTCGGAGAAGGCGGTCACGGCATGCTTCGTCGCACAGTAGACCGACAGTCCCTTGAAGACCTTGCGGCCGGCGATCGACGACGTGTTGAAGATATGACCGGAATGCTGCTTGATCATCTGCGGCAGCACGGCCGCGGTCGTGTTCAAGAGGCCCTTCACGTTGACATCGACCATGCGAAGCCATTCGGCGGTCTTGAACTGGTCGATATCGGAAAGCGGCATCAGGCCGGCATTGTTGAAGAGAATGTCGATCGCGCCATAGGCATCGACCAGCTTTTTGACGCCAGCCTCGACAGAGGCCGGGTCGACCACGTCCATATCAATAACCAGGGCTTCGCCGCCCTTCTCAGTGATCTCGGCCTTCAGTTCGTCCAGCCGATCGGTGCGCCGGGCGGCGATGCCGACTTTCACGCCGGCTCCGGCAAGCGCAAGCGCCGTTGCGGCGCCGATGCCGCTCGATGCGCCGGTGATCAGCGCGACTTTTCCGTTGATGTTCGTCATGATCTGTCTCCTTGTTGCTTGCGAACCCGCTCCGGAAGCGGAGAAGCATTCGCGTTCGACAAGGAGAACTCTAGTAAACCCGGGCTTTACCCTCTCCCGGCGCCTTGCCGCGGCTGTCGGGATCTTGCTCTATTCGTGGTCGACAGGGCCGGCCGACCCTACCCTCTGCGATAGTCGCTCGGCGAAAGACCCGTTTCACGTCGAAAGATCTGGGCGAAATGGCTGGGGCTGGAATAGCCGACGGTCAGGCCGATCTCGATGATGCTGGCATCGGTTTCCTGCAAAAGCTGCTGGGCCTTGGCCACCCGCTGGCGGATGAAATAGTGCGAGGGGGGAAGGCCCGTCGCCTTCTTGAACAGCCGGCTGAAATGAAATTCGCTGATGCCCACCGCCTGCGCCAGGCGGGCAAGGTCGAACGGTTCTTCCAGCCGGTCTTCCATGAAGGCGATCGCCCGCCGAAGCTTTGCGCCGGGCAAGGCGTTTTGTGTGCGCATCTCCGTGTCGGCAGTCGCATAGTGGCGGATCAGATGGACGGCCAGGCTTTGCGCCAGCCCTTCGACATAAAGCGGGTTGCCGCCGCCGTCTGCCGCCAGCTCTTCGTGGAGAAGGCCCAGAATGTGCGACAGTGTCCCATCACGGCCGCCCGATACGTCCTTTAATGTCACGTTGGCGCCAGCCTTGCCGTGCATCGCCTCGGCCACCCTTTCGAACAGCGGCACGGAAACATAGAGATGCATCACCCGAAAGGTTTTTTCACCCTCGGCCTGCCAGCGCATTTCGTAAGGCACCGGCGAGCATGTCAGGAAGAAATCGCCGACCTCGACGCGGTTTGCCGTCCATTCGCTGCGAAGGTCCCGCTCTTCCACCATGGCGCTGCCGGACATGATCCAGACGATGAGCGGCTCCGCAACGGCCGGCACCAGGAACGGGTGCTGAACGCGGTTGCGGGAGAGTACCTGCACGAAGACGTCCTTCCAGGCCGGCCCATCGCCACTGATCAGCGTGTTGCCGCTGATGTAACTCTCGAGCCCGATCGGGGAGGTCCGCTCGGGGATCGGCAGGCTGGGTTCGTCCAAAGCCATGGTCATCTCCCCGATCATTGATCTCACGCCAATGTGGCGCTGGAATCAAGGATATCCAGCGCCACGAAAAAGAAAAGAACCAAGGTTTCGCCGCTTAATCCGGCGTCTTCCCGTCGCGATAGAGGATCATGCCGGCATGATGGAGCACCCCGTCGATGAACTCGCCATCGGCGGTGAAGCCGGTATCGTCCCAATAGTCGATGTGGTTGCCGCGAACCTCGTAGCGCCCTTGGTAGGCGCTTTTCCGGCGGCCGCGCGCCTCGTCATAGCGGCCGTTCGGCAGAAGGTTGTGGCGAATGCGGCCATCCTCGGTGATCCATAGGCCGACATAGGGGTGGTTCCGGTCGGGAGCGGTTGCGTTCATCTGGGAATATCCTTCCTGGGCAGGGGCCATGCAGAGCAGCATTGCGGCAAGACCCGCCGTTGCAAGTCTAAAATGGTTTGACATCCTCGCCTCCGCTCACATGCTGGCGGTCGGCCGGATGACGATTTCGCTGGTATCGACGTCCGCCGGCTGGCCGATGACATGGACGATCGCCTCGGCGATGGCCTCCGGCTTCAGGGCGATCCGGCGGTAGGCGACCATCGCTTCCGCCGCGGTGGCATCGGTGATGGTGTTGGCCAGTTCCGATTCCACGACGCCCGGATAGACGCAGGTCACGCGGATCCGGTCGTTCTCCTGCCGGAGCCCGTCGGAAATCGCCCGCACCGCATATTTGGTCGCGCAATAGACGGCGGCGGTCGGCGAAACGGTGAGGCCACCGACGGAAGACACATTGATGACCTGCCCGGCGCCCTGCCGGTTCATCGCCGGCAGCACGGCGGCGATGCCGTAGAGCACGCCCTTGATGTTGACGTCGACCATGCGGTTCCATTCGTCCACCTTCAGCGACGCCATCGGCGACAGCGGCATGACGCCCGCATTGTTGATGATGACGTCGATGCGTCCGAAGGCATCGAGGGCAGCATCGGCGAAGGCCTGAACGTCCTGTCGGGAGGTGACGTCGAGACTCCGGTAGAGGACTTTGCCGCCGGCAGCGGTAATTTCCGCGGCCAAGGTTTCAAGGCGGTCGGTGCGTCGTGCGCCGAGCACGACCGTCGCGCCGGCCTTGGCAAGGGCGCGCGCCACTGCCTCGCCGATGCCGCTGCTGGCGCCCGTGACGAGAACGATCTTGTTTGTAATATTGCTCATGGAAGTGATCCTTCGTTTTGGGTTGGTTGGTTCAGGCAGAGAGCCGGGTGAAGTTGTTGAGGTCGAGATCACCCTCGACCAGATCGGGTATGCGGGCGATGAAGGCCTGCATGTGCGCAAGCGTGAAGTGCCCTTCGAGATCACCGGCGGAACGCCAGTTTTCGTAGACCATCCACAAGTCGGGATCGTCGTTCGACCGATGCACATCATAGGACAGGCAGGCCTCTTCCTCGCGGGAGGGAGCGACGAGGGCCAGAAGGGCCTCGCCAAGGTCCGCTGAACGACCGCTTTGGGCGCGAATGAACACGAGGTTTGTGAAGTTCGACATTGCGTATCTCCTTTTTGGGAAGCTTTGGTAACGGGGTTGGATTCGACCTGGGCAGGCGCGCTAGGCCATTTGCGGAAAATCGGCGCTGCGGCTGACGTCCTCCCATTGCCGGACATCGTCATCGAAGCGATCGAGGCGGGTGCGGGCGCGCTGCAGCGCATCACTGCCGAGCAGCAGATCAAGCGGCGGCTCCTCCGCATCGACAGCCGCGAGAATGGCCTGCGCTGCCCGCTGGGGATCGCCGGCCTGCCTGCCGTCCTTGCTGAGGAGACCATCGACCGCCCGGCCGCTGGTGGCGGCATAGTCGTCGATGGTCGCGCCGCTACGCAGGACCGACCGGTCCGACAGGAAGTCGGTGCGCAACGAGCCGGGCTCGACAACCGTCACCCACAGCCCGAACGGCGCCAGTTCCTGGGCAAGCGCATAGGAGATCGCCGATAACGCGGCCTTCGTTCCAGCATAGATCCCGGAACCCGGCGCCGGCGCGATGCCGGCGATCGACGCGACGTTGACGATGTGCCCCCGCCCCTGCCCGCGCATTCTGGGAAGCGCGCGGCGAATGATCGCGAGCGGGGCGAAGAGGTTGACCGCGAAAATGTCGCGCACCTCACGATCATCGGCCGCTTCGACCGAGCCAAGAAGGCCATATCCCGCATTGTTGACCAGGACATCGATCCGGCCATGCAGCGCAAAGGCCGACGCCAGCGCCTGATCGATCGATGCCGCATCGCCCATGTCCAGCGGCAGCACATGCAGGCCCTGCGCTTCAAGCCACTCCGGTGCGGCACCGCTGCGCGTCGTGCCGATGACCAGATCGCCGCGCTCGTGGGCCGCCTGCGCAAGGGCATATCCGAGCCCCCTCGATATGCCGGTAATGAACCAGACCCGCTTTACCATGACCGTCTCCTTCCGTGCGGCGATCTCCTTGACTGGTTCGCCGGCTCTGGAAGGAAGATTAGGCCCGGATGACGCGGCTTATAATCCAATGCCTTTCAACAGGGCTTGTTAGCTGGAGGAACATAATGCCCCTTCTCTTTCAAGCTGGAACAAGCGAAGAATTGGACCAGCTGGCGCCGCCAGCGACATTCGCGGCCCCCGCAGGGGATGAGGCTTCCGAGAAGGTCAGGAGATCGAGTTCCGGTTCGGCAAGATGGCGCAGGAGGCTGTAATATCCGTCCATGCGCGCGTGGCAGAGATTATCCCGCAGATCCGCACGCGATCGCCACGTCTCGTAGATGCACCAGACTCCGACCTCGTCCTGCGAACGGTGCACGCGGAACTGAAGGCAGCCCGCTGCCGCGCGGCACGGTTCGATGAGCCTTTCGAGCGCGCGCCCCAGGGCCTCCGACAACCCAGGACGGGCACGCAGGATCGTAATGTTCGTGAGGTTTTCCATGACACGCTCCCGGTCACTTTCGACGATGTCGTCGTCGTTGTTTGCTGATGGACGGGAGTATGGGTGATGCGGCAGCAAAGGATAATCGACGGAATTCCACCGTTCTTTGTTAGCCGAGAGCGTATAATCCGGCGACTTCCCTCGCTGAGAGAAGGTGCACCCTACTGCTCCTGCCGTGCAGCACCTCGCACCGCGTCGATGAAGGCACGCAAGGCGGGCGCCATCTGTCGTTGCTTGGGATAGCAGAGGAAAAATCCCGGATAGGCTTCGCAATAGGCATCGAGCATCGTGACAAGCCGCCCGTCCGCGATCAGGTGATCGGTTTCCCGGTTCGTCGCAAAGGCGATGCCCGCACCATCCAGGCACGCCGAGAGAACCATGCTCCGGTCATTCGTAATGATCGGCCCCTTCACGACGAGCTCGAACCAGCCGCCGTCCCGGTGGAACTCCCAGGCATAGGGAAGGCTCTGGCCCGACCAGCGCCAGAGAAGACACGTGTGGCTCAAGAGATCTTCCGGCGTTTCCGGCAGGCCGTGTTGTGCAACGTAACCGGGCGTCGCCACCGGACGCTGGCAAAGGGCACCGCCAACCTCGACCGCGATCATGTCCCGCTCGATCACCTCGCCGGGGCGGATGGCAACGTCCCATCCGCCGGCGACGATATCGACCACCGCATCGTCGACGGTCACATCGACCGTGATCTCGGGGTAGGATCGACTGAAAGCGCCGAGCATTGGCGTGATGAAGGCCTGCGCTGCCGCACGCGCGGCATGAACACGCACCGTGCCGGCCGGCGTGTCGCGGAAACGCACGGCGCTGTCGAGCGCCGCGCTGATTTCGTCCATCGCCGGGCGCAAGCGCAACAGCAGGGTTTCGCCGGCCGGGGTGAGAGCGACACTGCGCGTCGTGCGATTGAGCAGGCGGATGCCCAGCCGCTCCTCCAATGTGCGGATCGTCTGGCTGAGCGACGACGGCGTGATGCCGAGCCGCTCCGCCGCGCGGCTGAAGCTCAACAGCTCGGCAACGGTGACAAAGGTTCGCAATTGCGCGAATTCGCTGCCTTGGACGGTCGGCGTCATCGTTTCCTCGCAGGAAATGAACGGCGGTATTGTTTACCGATACCAAACAATCTCGCCGCTTTCACGCCGATTTTTAACTCAGCGCGACATTTTCACTTCCTGCCCGCCGTGTTTAGCCGTCAACCGGGCTCGAAGCCGCGCAGGGCAACGATCCGCGATCCGGCCGCGGCCTGTCTCTGCCTGGCCAAGGGTGCATAATCCGGCGAGGCGAACAGATCCTGGATCGCCTGCATGGTCGGGAACTGGATGATCAGCATATTGCTCGCCTCCCAGCCCTCGAGTTGCAGGGGCGCATCATCCAGAGCAACGAGCCGACCGCCGGCCTTGGCGACAAGCGGCAGCGCCTTGGAACGATAGTCGGCGATCGCATCATGATCGTGAATGTCGAGATCGACAACGAGATAGGCCGGCATGACAAGCTCCTGTTTTAATGGCCCATCCCGGAATTCAGTTGGGCAACATTGACAGGATCGAACCTAGCTCCAACGCCGACGCGGCTCTCCCGCGGGCTTGCCGTAGTCGTCGGGATTTTGCGCATTCGCGGTCGACAAAGGGGGAGGAATCCTCCGAGACCGGAGTGCCTGCCCTCGTGCTCCTTCAACAGGCCGATGATATGTTCGCCTGTGAAACAGGTTGCGCTTCATTCTCTGGAGGAGCGAGGCGAGCGACACGAAAGAGGATGCAAAGTTTGAATTGACCCCTTTCGATGGCGAGGCGATACTTCAACCAGCAACAAGGCGGGAGGAACAACAATGGACGAGCCAGACCGGTGGCGCCACATTGCAAGCGCGCCGAGAGACGGTAGCCGGATCCTCGTCACAGTTCGCTCGTCCGAACAAGGGCCGGCAGAAGTCGATGTCGCCTATTGGTCGAATGGCGATCGGTTCGGCGCAGAAGGCTGGCGTGCCTCCGATTCCGCACCTGGCTGCATTATTGAATATGCCGAGCCGGAGCTGAAGTGCTGGATGCCGATGCCCTCGGCCAATCTAAGCCGCGCCTCCACGCCGTCGCCGTGGCAAGGCCGGGACACCCAGCAACTCGATGGGTCAGGGATCTGAGAAACCGCTCCGCTGTGTGGCAAGTCATCGACTCTGGCGATCAATTAGATCGGTGCAACCGCCAGAAAAACAGTGCCCGGCAAAATGATAGCAGATCGCCGATCAGCAAAGCTGTGGTTCGCTTCCTCGCTTGTGGCACCGTTGTCGCCGAGGCTGCGGCCAAAACCGCTGAAAGGAGACGCGACAATGCCCAAGTTCATCACAATCGGATATGGAGACGCGGCCGACTACAACCGCACGACCCAGGCTGTCAGAGACGCCGCGCATGCCCAGGACGCTAAATTAAGATCCGAAGGCGCTGTGATAGGGATCGCCGGCACACCGGTCCAAGTTCGCAATCCAGAGGCTATTGGCGTGGAAACCCGCAATGGACCGTTCATGTCATCCGCCTTGCCGATCGCCGGTTTCGCCATCATCGAGGCCGCCGACTTGGGCGAAGCTATCAAAAAGGTTTCGGGCGTACCCTGTGCAGTTGCGCATGGCGTCGTTGAAGTTTGGCCATTGAAAGAGGCAATCTAATCCGAGCCGCAACGTGTTCAGGGAAAGCTCCCATCAACCGACCCTGCGGTGAGAACGGATCATGTAACGCCTCCAGTGAGCCCGACATCTCCAGCGTTTCCCGTCCACCCGCGACCAGATCGCCAACCTCTTTCACATTCCCCACCATGAAATCGCATCCGAGGATTGCCGCGGACTGAGAATCGGAGTCACTGTCACACGCGGTGCTGCTCTCAAAGCAGGACGCTCCAGCGAGACGTCTCATATCATGGGGCGGCCTTGCAGGCAGTAAGCGCTACTCTACAATAGGACTTGCCGGTGTGTTCAGCACCTTCGCGGCCGATGTCCAGCAGCTCTATCTGGATATCGGCCAAAAGCGAACCGCCCCCCTACATCGCCATCAAGACGGCCAGAGAAACTCAAGCAACGGCTTTTTAGCTTGGAGCCGAGTGCCGCATTCGACGTTGCCCTTTCTCCTGGACGTCATCCAGCTCAGATTGAGTAGGATGGGCTCTGGATTCCTTTATTTTCGTTTGTCTTTTCGGGAACGCCGGTTTCCATTATTCCCTGACAAACTCCAGGAAGGGTGAACCGTCCGGCTGGCCAAAATCTTGATATACGGTTCAACGCTGCCCTTGTCCCGTCCGGGAACGTCGCTTCCCCAGCGCAGCTCCATCGCGAGGCGTAGAAAACAGACGAAACCGCGCAATCTTTCGATGCGCGGCTCCATTTTGTTTGATAGCTACCCGGCTAGGCCGGGAGCTGGAAGTAGGCGTTGGCGGCGAGGACGACGGCGAGGCCGGCGGCGAGCGCTGCATAGGGCAGGATGCCGGCTTTCTTGACGCCCAGATCCTGGCCGACGAGACCGAGGTCTTCCATGGCGCCGGCCGGGAATTTTCCACCGTCACGCACATAGTGGCGATAGGCGAAGACCGGCAGGATCAGGGCAGCGAAAATGAAGCCGACCCAGAGCGCGTTGGAGTAACCCCAGACCTTCGCGCCGGCGCCGAGGAACAGCGCGTTGACGAAGGCGAGAACGGTGTTGAGGCCGATCAGCCAGGTCGGTGCTTTCCAAGGACGCGGGATATGGCCGGAATCCATGCGGTGGATCCAGCCGGCATTGAGGTTGAGGAAGTTGAAGATGATGTAGCCGACATTGGAGACGGCCAGGACGAAGAAGTAGCCGGCCACGTCGGAGGCGATGGCAAGCAGAATGAGGTTGAAGGCGAAGTCGGTCCACATTGCGCGGGTCGGCGCGCCATGTTCGTTGACGTGGTCGAGATACTTCGGAAGCCAGCCGTCCTTCGAGCCCTGATAGAGGGTGCGCGACGAGCCGGCCATTGCGGTCATGATGGCGAGGAACAGCGCCATGATCATCAGGAGAACGAGGATCTGCGTGACGATCTGGCCGCCATGGACGAGGCTTGCCAGCGCTTCCGCGACACCAGTGCCATCGACTATGCCGGGGGCGAGCATGCCCGCATGGCCGAGAACGCCCTGGAAGGTGAAAGGAATGAGGAAGAAGAACAGGCAGCAGAGAAGGCCGGAATAGAAGATCGCCTTGAACGTATCGGTTTTCGGGTTCTTCAGTTCGCGGGTGTAGCAGACGGCCGTTTCAAAGCCGTAAGTCGACCAGGCGGCGATATAGAGGCCGCCGAGGAACAGCGTCCAGCCGCCATTGCTCCACACACCGTCGATGCCGGAATAACCGGCCGTCGGCGGAACGAGGTTGGTGACATTGGCGCTGTCGATCTGGCCGGAGAAGATCGGGTAGAGGCCGATGACGAGGAGCGGCAGCAGGACGATGAGGGCGAGCCATTTCTGGACGTTTGCCGTTCCCTGGATGCCGCGATGCTGGATCGCGAAGATGACCAGCATCAGGATGCCGCCGATGACGAAGGTGGCGTTGAGGTTTGCCGTGGCAAGGAACGGAATGTCGAAGGTGAGCAGCGACCAGTTGCGGATCGCCGGTGTCAGGGCCGCAACGGCATCGGTCGACAGCAGGGCCGAGATGGCATCCTGCGGTGTCTTGCCGGCATTGGCGGCAAGCCATTCGACGACGCGGGGGCTTTCCGCCGTCAACGTTGCCATATTGGCAGTGACCCATTCCATGACGGCCGGGGACGTGGCGCCGGGAATGGGGAACAGCGCATTGAGGATATAGCCCGCCGCGATGGCGCAGCCGAGCGACAGAACCGGCGACCAGGCGAACCAGTTGCACCACACCGAGAGCGGCGCGATGAATTTCGAGTAGCGCAGCCAGGCAGTGGCGCCATAGATCGAGGCGCCACCCGATTTGTTGCCGAACATGCCGGCGATTTCGGCGTAGGTGAAGGATTGCAGGAAGCCCATCACCATGGAAATGATCCAGACCACGAAGGCGAGCTTGCCCGTCGTGCCTGCAATGCCGCCGATGGAAAACAGCACGAGCGGGGGCACGCCGGCGGCAACCCAGAATGCCCCTTTCCAGTCCAGCGCACGAATCAACCCCGTGCCCGAGGTTGCCGATCCCTCGGTCTCAACGATAGATGCCATAAACAGTCTCCTCGACCAGTTTTTGCCGTGAAGCGCGTTTGCGCGCGTTCCCAATCTGATGGTTCTCGCTGCGGTTTTTCCGCTGGATGGCGCCTGCGTTTTCGCAGTGTCACCACCTGTTCCCGTTTGCAATTTCGCGACCGCAACTTATTCTCATAGTGAATTTTTTTTTCTTCTCGGTCAAGTCTCTCTTTACTTTTCGGGACCTCCCGTAGGATAGTTTTGCCATATTGCCGGTGCATAAAGCGGCCCCTCCAGGGCAACGAAACGACCGCGCGTTGGGTGGGAGCTGAGATGGACACTTCCGGACGATTTGCAGGCACCCTGATGCCGCCGAGACCCAGTACCATTCTGCGGCCAGGCATGCCGGCGCTGCCGGCCGGCGTCGAGCGCTATCGCGTCAAGGGACGTGGCACGACCGTGGTCAAGGTCACAGCCGGCGACCGGGTCGTCATCAAGGATGTCGAAGGCGGACAACTCTGTGAAGTGAGCTTTGTCGATGCTGGCGGCCGGTTCAACGCGGCGGGGCTCGGCGTCGCGTTTTCGCGATCCGCTGATGGTCTTCAGGAAATTCTCGGGCGGGACGAAGACAGCGCACGACGGACGCTCGCCGCATTGAAACGGCGCAATATCGACCCTGCGGGCGCTCAGGCGCTGGTGCTGTTCGGGGAAAGCTCCTCGCCAGGTGCCTCGGCCGAAATGGCGATCGCGCTGGACGGCCTGCTGATCGTCGCAGCTCCGGCGCCACCGATGGACGCGGAAGCGCAAAACACCGCGACTGCGCTCGAGCTGCGCGTCACCCGCTCGACGATCGAACGCGCTTACGAGCAGATGTTGCCCGAGCCGATGGCCGATCCGATACAGGATCTGCGCATTCAGGCGGCGCGCGCTTCGGCCTATTTCGTGCGGGCCGGCGAGTTCATTCAGATCATCGATGTTTCAGGCCGGCAGTGTACGGATTTCCAGGCTTTCTCGGCCCGCAAGGTCGACAAGGGACTGGATCTCGCGCTCGATGCGACGGTGACGCGCACGCTTCTCGGACGTAGCTACCCGATGCCCGGCCTGCCATCGAAGGCATTCGACCGGGATTTCGAGCCGCTGGTGGAGATCGTGCAGGATACGGTGGGGCGTCATGATGCCTTCGCCACCGCCTGCAACTCGCGCTATTACGACGACATGGGCTATCCGGGGCATGTCAACTGCACGGATAACTTCAACCATGCGCTGGCGCCCTACGGCATCGCGCCGCGCAAGGGCTGGGAAGCGCTCAACTATTTCTACAACACCAACGTCGACCATCATAACCAGCTCTATCTCGACGAGCCCTGGTCGCGGCCGGGCGATTATGTGCTGATGCGGGCGCTGACCGATCTCGTCTGCGTCTCCTCGTCCTGTCCTGATGATATCGATGCGGCGAATGGCTGGGATCCGACCGATATCCATGTCCGCACCTATTCGGACAAGGAGACATTCTCGCGCGCCGTCGCCATCCGAATGACCCCCGATGCAGAGCCCGAAATGACCCAGGAAACCGCCTTCCATCCCCGCTTCTCAGGCCTGACCCGCAACCATGTGGAATATCGCGGCTACTGGTTGCCGAACCGCTTCAACAATGAAGGGCCGATCGAGGAATACTGGGCCTGCCGCGAAAACGCCGTGGTGATGGACCTGTCGCCGCTCCGCAAATTCGAGGTGACGGGACCGGATGCGGAGGCACTGCTGCAATATTGCGTCACCCGCGATATCCGCAAGCTGTCGCCCGGACAGGTGATCTACACGGCCATGTGCTACGAGAACGGCGGCATGATCGACGACGGCACGGTGTTCCGGCTCGGCCAAAACAATTTCCGCTGGATCGGCGGCGATGACGTCAGCGGCATCTGGCTGCGCGAGCAGGCGGAGAAGATGGGCTACAAGGCCTGGGTGCGCTCCTCCACCGACCAGATGCATAACCTCGCCGTCCAGGGGCCGAAGAGCCGCGAGATCATCAAGGAGATCATCTGGACGGCACCGGCGCAGCCGTCGATTGGCGAACTCGAATGGTTCCGCTTCGCGGTCGGCCGCATCGGTCATTTCGAAGGCGCGCCGGTCGTCGTTTCGCGCACCGGCTATACGGGCGAACTCGGCTACGAGATCTTCTGCCATCCGAAGGATGCCCTTGCCGTATTCGATGCTGTCTGGGAGGCCGGCCAGAAGCATGGGCTGAAGCCGATGGGGCTGGAAGCGCTCGACATGGTGCGCATCGAGGCGGGGCTGGTGTTCGCCCACTATGATTTCTCCGACCAGACCGATCCGTTCGAGGCCGGCATCGGCTTCACCGTGCCGCTGAAATCGAAGACCGAAGATTTCATCGGCCGTGAGGCGCTGATCAAGCGCAAGGAGAACCCGCGCTACAAGCTGGTCGGTCTCGACATCGACGCCAACGACGCCGTCGGCCACGGCGACACGGTGCATATCGGTCGGGCGCAGGTGGGCGTGATTACCAGTTCGACGCGTTCGCCGCTTCTGAAGAAGACGATCGCGCTGGCGCGGATGGATGTCCTGCATTCGGAAATCGGCACCGACGTGGAGATCGGCAAACTGGACGGCCAGCAGAAGCGGCTGCCGGCGAAGATCGTGCCGTTTGCACATTACGATCCGCAGAAGCTGAAGCCGAGATCGTAGCGTCTAGAGTTTCAGAAGGCGGACGCTCCTTGCGGGAACGACTGCGAGGATGAGGACGGTCTCTCCTGCCTCTTCGTAGAGGATGATGTGGCTCTGATGCGCATGCCGCCGCACACCTTCGCCGATCGACGGAGCGAGCCTTCCCATCTGTGGACGCGAGGCTATCAGCTCAAAACAGCGTACCAATTCTTCCTTGTAGCGACGGGCCTGGGCCAAGCCGAACATCTCGATGCCATCGAGAAACAGCGTGAGCAGGTCATCTTCGGCACGCTCGGTCAGCGTGTAGCTAGTCACGCACGATGCCCCTTGCCTTGGCAAGGCGCTCTGCATTTTCAAAGATCTCGTCGACGCTTTGTTTGCCGGGCTCACTCGACCGGGAGTCCAGAACAATCTGGCGCAAGTCTTCGATCGTCAGCTCCTGATCTCTGCGGGAACGATCGCGGCGCACGAGATCGCGCACATAGTCGCTGGTGCTTGCATACTCGCCCTTGCTGATCTGGGCTTCGATCCATTCTTTCATCGGATCAGGTAGGGATATGGTCATGGTGGCCATGTGGGGAAACTCCTTTTGAGCACCCTATCATGGATAAGAATAAATCACAAAAACGCTTATTTTGAACGGCGCGATCCGTCGAAGCGTTGCGCTCGGAGTCGAAACTTCACCTCGACTTGCCCCGCGCCGTCGCAATCTGCCGAGCGACCGCCTCGGAATCATTGGCAAGCGCCCGCATTTCCGAGGCGAGGACGGCGAAGCCGGCACCGGCTGTGCCGGCCCGCGCCGCCTCGATGCCTGCGTTGACGGCGAGCAATTTCAGGGAGCGCAGGGAATGCAGGATCTCGGCGGTGCGCGAGGCGGTCGCGCGCATGTCGGCGGTCTGTTCGTCGATGCGCTGATAGAGGGATTCGATGTTGACGATGCTGCCTTCGAGATAGAGCAGTTCCCCATCAGCGCCCCAGACGCCACCGCCGGTTTCCGTGACCCAGAGATAATGACCCTTATTGTGGCGGATGCGGTATTCCAGCATCCAGTCAGTGCGGCCTTCCAGTGCCTTGCCGACCACCTCGTCCATCGCCGGCACGTCTTCCTCACACATGATGGAGGTGAACGTGCGCACACGATTGCCGACGATCTCGTCGACGGGATAGCCGAAGATCCGCTGGATGCCGTCGGTCATCTCCAGCATCGTGTAATGCTCGTCCGCCCGGCATCGATACAGAAAACCATTCATGCGACCGAGAACGCTGCTCAGAAAATCCATGGAAACCTGGCGATTGCTGGAGTGCGGAGAAGAGGAATATTGATCGGCTTGGGTGATATCCCGTTACTTAAAAGTATGAGCCGAAGACCAGGGACGTGGCCTTCGGCTTTGTCGTCGTCGAACCAAAATCAGTTCTTCAGATAGACCTCGAGCGTATCGTCCATAGCCTCAAGCCACGGCGTATGATGCTTGGGTGCGAGGGTGCCGGTCATCAGCGACTTGTAGGCGTTGTCGCGGAAGCCCATGATGTTCTCGGCCTTGTGGTGCTCCCATTCCATGAAGGTCTTGTTGGTGCCCTCGACGTCGAACTTCGGATAGTCGGTGTGCTCCAGAAGCTCGATAACATAGTCGCCCTGGAACCAGATCATCTGCTCGGCATCCTCAAGCGTTTCCTCACGGGCGCGCCATGTGTCGAAATGCGCCTTCATCTCCGCCTTCGAGGGCAGGTCGATGCGGCCCATGATGACGTCGCGGGCATACCAGGCCTGGGCGTCGAACATGTTGAAGGTGTAGAACTGGTCCTGCATGCCGATATACATCAGCTGCGGATTGTCCTCGTAGACGACGCCCTTGTAGAGGTTGTCGGACCACAGGCGGTTGGCGGTCTTCAGGCGCAGGTCGTCCGGCAGGAACGGGAAATGGTGGAGGTAACCGGTGCAGAGGATCAGGGCGTCAACCTCCTTGGTCGATCCGTCGGCGAAATGGGCCGTCTTGTTGACGAGTTTCTGCAACAGCGGCCGCTCCTCGAAGCGCTCCGGCCATTTGAAGCCCATCGGCTTGGAACGGTAGCTCGTGGTTACCGATTTTGCGCCGTATTTCCAGCATTGCGAACCGATGTCCTCGGCCGAATAGCTGCGGCCGACGATCAGCACGTCCTTGTCCTTGAATTCCAGGGCATCGCGGAAATCATGGGCATGCAGCACGCGGCCGCCAAAGGTCTTTACGCCTTCGAAATAGGGCACGTTCGGTGTAGAGAAATGGCCGGAGGCGACGACGACATAGTCGAATTCTTCGTCATACATCCGGTCCTCAACGCGGTTGTGCGCCGTCACCGTGAACTTCTTCGTCGCCTCATCGAACCGCACCATGCGAACGGGTGTCGAGAAGCGCACCCATTTGCGCACGTCGGCCTTTTCGACGCGGCCTTTGATATAGTCCCACAGCACCGCACGGGGCGGATAGGAGCCGATCGGCTTGCCGAAATGTTCTTCGAAGGAGTAGTCGGCGAACTCCAGGCATTCCTTGGGTCCGTTCGACCAGAGATAGCGGTACATGCTGCCATGGACGGGCTCGCCATATTCATCGAGCCCGGTGCGCCAGGTGTAGTTCCACAACCCGCCCCAATCGGCCTGTTTTTCGAAGCAGACCACTTCGGGGATTTCCGCACCCTTCTGGGCGGCGGACTGGAAGGCTCTCAATTGAGCAAGGCCCGATGGCCCTGCGCCGATCACCGCTACTCTGGTCATATGTGTCTGTTCCCTTTTATATCGTTGTAAGCTTTGTGAAGACCTTCAATCCGGATGGATGCCTGCACTTGTCGGCGCCCCGTCGTCATATTTCGCCAGCCAGTCGATCATGATCGGCCGGTTGCGGGTCAGACCCTTGTAGTCGGCAATTTCCGGTGGCAGGTTTTTCAGCACGCGCGGCAGGCGGCGACCCCATTTGGGCACGGTCACCAGTTCGTTCAGGCTGATCAGGTAACACCGGATGACGAAGAGGATGGCGTTGGAGCGCGGCAGGCGCCAGAGGCTCTGCAACTCGACGCGCAGGTGCATCTTGTCGCCGACATTCTCCGGCGTCACCGTCGTGCGGTCCGGCCCCCATTTGTGATAGTTTTCCGGCGAGGTATCGAGCCGCGGATTGACCGTCATCGTCCAGTTGAGGCGGCGGGTCGGCTTGCCCTGTTGCAGGTTGAGCAGGAATTTCAGCGCGCGGTCGAACACGCCGATCTGGTGGGCGAGCGGCACGGGGCCGTGCCATTCCATGAAGTTCATGCCGATATCGAAATCCAGCGACCAGTCGGCCTGGGTGGTGACCATGCCGGCATCCATCCAGAGATTGTTGTCGCGCTGGTCGACGATGCAGAAATCGCCCTGCGCCTGGCGGGTGATGTATTCCATCGGCGGATGGGGAAGCGTTGCCGGATCGCCGAAGGTGAAGGTGTCGTCGATGCCCATTGGCCGGTTGATCCAGCGCCAGCGGTCGCCGTCCTTCGTCAGCGTGAAATGCTCCGGGTAATCCTGTGCCTGATGCTCCATGATGAGCTCCAGCACGTCCCATTGCGCCGCCATCATGTGCGGCAGCGCCTGGCAGCGCAGCGGATCGTCCTTCAGCACCATCGCCCGGTCCTGCATCTCGGCGACATAGTGTTCGTCGACATCGATCAGGTTTTCGAAAACGCTGTCCGCCTTGCCCCGGATATGCGGCTCCATGTTGACCGAATACATGTATTCGTCGCGATCGAAGGGGAAGGGAAAGCGCTTGATGTTGTAGAGGCTGTTGCGGAAGGTGAAGTCGTCGCGGAACGTTTCGCTCCTGAACGTGATGGTCATCTGTCCGGTCCCTTATCTACAGTTGAAGAACGAGTTGCTGGCCCTTGAACCGCGAGACGCAGATCATGACCTTCTTGCCGGATGCCTTTTCCTCGTCCGACAGGTAGATGTCGTTGTGCTGCAATGTGCCATCACAGGAGAGCACCTCCGTCTCGCACTGGCCGCAGGCGCCGCCGCGACACATGTAGGGCGCATCGCAGCCATGCGCCTCGGCCGCTTCCAGAATGCTCTGGTGCTCGCCGACGGTCATGTGGATGTTGGACCTCTCGAGGAAGACCTGGAACGGCAGGCCGGCGGGCGGCGCAAGGAACCGTTCCGAATGCAGGTTTTCCTTCGGCCAGCCGGCTTTCAGCCCCGTCATCAGCACGCCGTCGATCATGCCGGCGGGCCCACAGACATAAAGATGCGTGCCGAGCGGCTGGTTGTCGGCGATCTCCGCGACGGGGATGAATGACTTTTCCTCGTCGACATAGATCTTGATACGCCGCGGGCCGTAGCGGTCGAGCAATTGCTGCCAGTAGGCGCCGTGCGAGCGCGAACGGATGGCGTAGTGCAGTTCGAACGCGATGTTATCGCGGTTGAACTGCTCCATCATGGCGATGAACGGCGTGATGCCGATGCCGCCGGCAATCAGGATGTGCTTGCGTCCGCGATGGTCCGGCGCGAAGAGGTTGACCGGCTGGCTGACGGTCAATTGATCGCCGGGGCGCACCTGTTCGTGCATGAAGATCGAGCCGCCGCGGGAATTGGGAACCCGGAGCACGCTGATTTCATAGGCACTGTTGTCGTCGGGGGTGGACATCAGCGAATAGGGATTGCGCCGCAGCAGTCCGTTGTCGTTCATCGAGACGACGACATGGGCACCGCCGGAGAAGAACGGCATGGGATGGCCGTCCAGCCGCTCGAAGCGGAAGCGTTTGACCATATCGGTCACCTGCGTCACCGCGGCGACCCGCACAGGCATGTCTGTGTTGAGGCTCACGGGAACATCTCCTCAGGTTCTGGGGCCGTGCCCGGTTCTTCTGCATCGATGTTGACGCCCTGGAAGGCGCCAAGCCGTCTGGAGTAATGGTCGCGCACCAGAAGCGGCAGACCGCAATGGCTGCAGGCAAAAGGACTGGTCGTCACATTGTCGGTGATGCCCTTGCAGTGCACGCATTGCACCCGCCGCGCCGTCGAGCCGCGATGTTCGGTATGGATCGAATGGTAGTCGATGCCGTATTCGATCGCCACCTGCATGATCTGGCCGATAAAACCCTCGGTGCCGGCAATGGAGAGCCGCGTTCCCATACGGGCCTGCTCAAGACAGGCGCGCAGGCGAAAGAGAAGCGGCTGAAGCGTCGGCGCCTGCCAGAAAACATCCGGCGAGAGCGCCGAAAGCGCGATGTCGTAGGCCTTGGGGGCCGCGCCCGCCGCCAGATAGAGGATTTCCGACTTTGCCAAGAAGTCGTTGCCCTTTGCCCCGACCTGATCGATCAGGGCCTGGGCCCCTTCGCCCTCAAGGACGAAGAGGTGGCGTTTGGCATGGGGATCAATGTCGAGCCCCTTATATTCCGGCCTGCTTTTGATCCCTTGTACGAGCATGCCGATATCCTCAGCCTTGCGCCGTCCGTTTTGTCTTCTTCGGATCGTCGAAGGTGATCGTGTGGGCGATGGCCGGCGCGTTGACGGTCTTGCCCTTCACTTCGAGCTTGGTGCCTTGCACCGCATAGGGAACGTCCACGCGCATGATCGCCATGGAGCGGTTGGTGAGCTTGGAGTAGGACGGGCAGGTGATGACGCCCACCTTCTTGTCGCCGGCCCAGACCTCGTCGCCAAGATCGGTCGGACCATCGGCCTCGACAAGCAGGCCGAAGATCTTGAAGCGCTCCTTGCCCTTGAGGCGAGCATGTTCCTCGGCGCCGCAGAAGCCGGTCTTGCCGGGGCTGACGGTGAAATCGAGGCCGAGCTCCCACAGGCTATCGCCGGGCTGCTCGTTGGCGAAGGGATACATCTGCGAATTGTCGTAGGGGTAGAACAGCAGGTAGCTTTCGACGCGCAGCATGTCGAGAACGCTGAAGCAGACGGGGATGATGCCCATCGCCTTGCCTTCATCGACGATGCGGTCCCAGACCATGCCGGCATCCTGGCCGCGCACGAAGATTTCATAGCCGCGCTCGCCGGTATAGCCGGTGCGCGAGATCATCACCGGCGCGCCGAACAAAGTCGTCTGCATGTGATGGAAATATTTGAGGTCGCGGATGCCGGGCACGTATTTTTCGAGATAGTCGACGGCGAGCGGGCCCTGGAGGGACAGGTCGTGCAGGTCGTCATCGAACAGCACGGCGCAATTGCGGCCCTGTGCCTGCTTGACGATTTCCTCGAAGCCGGAGCCCGAGCCATGCACCAGCATCCAGGAATTGGGACCGGTGCGGTAGACGATGCAATCGTCGGTGAAGTGGCCGCGCTCGTTGAGCATGCAGGCATAGACCGACTTGCCGGGATAGACCTTCGTCATGTCGCGGGTGGTGATATATTCCAGAATGGCGATCGCATGCGGGCCGACGAGATGGACCTTCTTCAGGCCCGAGACATCCATGATGCCGGCCTTGGTGCGCACGGCGATGTGCTCTTCGTAGATGTCCTTGTCGTAGGTCCAGGCGGTTCCCATGCCGCTCCAGTCTTCGAGGTTCGATCCGAGTGCCCGATGCCTGTCTGCAAGGGCGGAAAAACGCCAGCTAAGACTCATATTCTCGTTCCCATTTTCTTTTGCGGAATATTTATTTCCTGAGTATATCGCCGCTGCTCAAAGTCGCAAGAGTGTTAAAACTGGTATCTCCATTGTTCTTTGGCATCAGTCTAGAAA
Source organism: Sinorhizobium sp. RAC02 (assembly GCF_001713395.1). Taxonomy (NCBI): domain Bacteria; kingdom Pseudomonadati; phylum Pseudomonadota; class Alphaproteobacteria; order Hyphomicrobiales; family Rhizobiaceae; genus Sinorhizobium; species Sinorhizobium sp. RAC02. Next base: position 1,919,089 of record NZ_CP016452.1, read on the forward strand.
CGCGGCGGTTCACGACCCGATGCGCGGTAGGCTGCGATCACGGTGTTGGCCATCAGCATGGCGATCGTCATCGGTCCGACACCGCCTGGAACCGGCGTGATCGCGCCGGCAACCTCTGAAACCTCGTCATAGGCGACATCGCCCACCAGACGGCTCCTGCCCTCGCCGCCCTCCAGCGCATCTATGCGGTTGATGCCGACATCGATGACGGTGGCACCCGGCTTCACCCAGTCGGCTTTCACCATTTCAGCACGGCCGACGGCGGCAACGAGGATATCCGTGTGACGGCAGACGTCCGCGAGGTCCTTCGTGCGCGAATGCGCGATCGTCACCGTCGCATTGGCATGGAGCAGCAATTGCCCCATCGGCTTGCCAAACAGGTTGGAGCGGCCAATGACGACGGCCGCCAGACCCGTCAGGTCCTCGCCATGGATGGAGCGGACAAGGCGCATGGCGCCTGCCGGCGTGCAGGAAATCAGGCCGGTCGCCAGATCGCCGGTCGCAAGCTTGCCGGCATTGACCACATGCAGGCCATCGACGTCCTTTTCCGGCTTGATCGACTGGATGATCGGCTCGGCGTCGAGGTGCTTCGGCAGGGGCAGTTGCACCAGGATGCCATGCACGGCGGGATCCGCGTTCAGCGAGGCCACCAGGCTTGCGAGGTCCCCTTGCGTGGTCTCCTCCGGCAGCGTGTGCTGGGTGGAGTTGAAGCCGCATTCCTTGGCCAGACGACCCTTGGCGCCGACATAGGTGTGGCTCGCCGGATCATCGCCGACGATGACGACCGCAAGCCCGGTCCTCACCCCTGCCTCATCTTCGAGCGCCGAGGTCGCAGCCTTCACAGCCTCGATCACCGACGCCGCGACTTTCTTCCCGTCAATGCGCGTCGCACTCCCCATGGTTCACCCCATGCGCTCGGAAGCATAGGAGCCGGGGCTCGGCGGGAAGACGATGGTCTTGTTGCCATTCATAAAGGTGCGGTGGTGGATGTGGGCATGCACTGCGCGGGCCAGAACCTGGCTCTCCACGTCCCGCCCGATCGACACATAGTCCTCCGCAGACTGCGCATGCGTGATGCGCGCCACGTCCTGCTCGATGATCGGACCCTCGTCGAGATCCTCCGTCACATAGTGCGCCGTCGCCCCGATCAGCTTCACACCGCGCTCGAAGGCCTGCTTGTACGGGTTCGCACCCTTGAACGACGGCAGGAACGAGTGGTGGATGTTGATGATCCGGCCCGACATCTTCTTGCACACCGCATCCGACAGCACCTGCATGTAGCGGGCGAGCACGATGAGTTCGGCACCAGACTGTTCCACCACCTCCATCAGCCGCGCTTCGGCCTGCGGCTTGTTCTCCTTCGTTACCTTGATGTGGTAGAAGGGGATGTCGTGGTTGACGATGACCTTCTGGTAATCGAAGTGGTTCGACACCACGCCGACGATGTCGATCGGCAGCGCGCCGATCTTCCAGCGGTAGAGCAGGTCGTTCAGGCAATGGCCGAAGCGCGACACCATCAGCAGCACCTTCATGCGCTCGTCGCTGTCGTTGAAGCGATAGTTCATACCGAAGGGCTTGGCGACCGGGGCGAATTCAGCCTTGATGTCCTCCTCCGATACGCCTTCCTGGGACAGGAAGGTGAGACGCATGAAGAACAGGCCGGTTTCGAGATCGTCGAACTGCGACGAATCCGAGATGTAACACCCCTTCTCGGCGAGGTAGCCGGTGATCGCGGCGACGATGCCGCGGGTCGATTGGCACGATACTGTCAGGACGTGGCTTTTCATCGGTTCTTTCCCGGTCAAACGATTGCCGAAGTGGCGTCTCTTTTCCGAAGCGCCAAGCCTCAGATATCGAGCGTCGTCTGCCGCTCCCAATCCGTGAAGTGCGATGCGTAGGCATTCCATTCCTGATGCTTGAGCTTCAGGTAGGCGCTGGAGAAACCCTTGCCGAGCGTGGCCTTCAGGTCCTCGTCCTTGTCGTATTCCCTGAGCGCATCGAGCAGGTTCAGGGGCAGGCGCGGCGCGTCGGTGACGGTGTGGCCTTCCTTGTACATGTCGATGTCGTAGTGGCGGCCCGGATCGGCGTTTTTGCGAATGCCGTTCAGGCCGGCGGCGATGATGATGGCCTGCAACAGGTACGGATTGACGGCGCCATCCGGTAGGCGCAACTCGAACCGCCCCGGACCCGGAACGCGAACCATATGCGTGCGGTTGTTACCCGTCCAGGTCACCGTATTTGGCGCCCAGGTAGCACCGGAAATGGTGCGCGGCGCGTTGATGCGCTTGTAGGAATTGACCGTCGGATTGGTCACTGCGGCAAGGGCCGACGCATGCTGCATGATGCCGCCGAGGAAGGTCTTGCCCTTGGCCGAAAGACCGAACGGCATGGTCTTGTCGGCGAAGGCATTGGTCTTGCCTTCCAGATCCCAGACGGAGATATGGGCGTGGCAACCGTTGCCGGTCAGGCCCTTGAAGGGCTTGGGCATGAAGGTGGCACGAAGGCCGTGTTTCTCGGCAACCGTCTTCACCATGAACTTGAAGAAGGAATGCTTGTCGGCCGTCTGCAGCGCATCGTCATATTCCCAGTTCATCTCGAACTGGCCGTTCGCGTCCTCATGGTCGTTCTGGTAGGGCTTCCAGCCCAGTTCCAGCATGTAATCGCAGATCTCGGCGATCACGTCGTAACGGCGCATGACGGCCTGCTGGTCGTAGCAGGGTTTTTCGGCCGTATCGAATTCGTCGGAAATCTTGCCGCCATCCGGTGCGATCAGGAAGAATTCCGGCTCGACGCCGGTCTTGACGCGAAGGCCTTCCTTGGCAGCTTCGGCGATCAATCGCTTCAGCATGACGCGCGGCGCCTGGTCGACCGGCTGGTCGTCCATCACGCAGTCGGCGGCAACCCATGCGACATCCTTCTTCCAGGGAAGCTGGATGGCAGAAGACGCATCCGGAAGAGCAAAAAGATCGGGATGGGCGGGCGTCAGATCGAGCCAGGTGGCAAAGCCCGCAAAACCCGCGCCGTCCTTCTGCATATCGGCGATTGCTTCGGCCGGAACAAGCTTTGCCCGCTGGCCGCCGAAAAGGTCGGTAAAGCTGATCATGAAATATTTGATGCCACGGTCTTTGGCAAAGGTAGCAAGATCGAGTGTCACTGTGTTCCCCTTTGGATTATTCAGACACTTTTTCAAGAAAATGGCCGCCGCTGGCTTGGGAGATCAGACGACGGCCGAAGTTTTTTTTAAGGGTTAGAAACCTCCCTTGCCGGGAATCCAGCTGGTGCCCGCAAGCGGCACCTGCGCCATGGCGGATGCCTCGATCGTCAGCGCGACGAGGTCCTCCGGCTCCAGATTGTGCAGATGATTCTTGCCGCAGGCGCGCGCGATGGTCTGAGCCTCGAGCGTCATCACCTTGAGATAGTTGGCGAGGCGCCGTCCGGCAGCAACCGGATCGAGACGCTTGGAAAGCTCCGGATCTTGCGTGGTGATCCCTGCCGGGTCCTTGCCCTCATGCCAGTCGTCATAGGCGCCGGCCGTCGTTCCGAGCTTCTGGTATTCCTCTTCCCAGTGCGGATCGTTGTCGCCGATGGCGACCAGCGCCGCCGTGCCGATGGCAACCGCGTCGGCACCCAGCGCCAAAGCCTTGGCGACGTCGGCGCCGGACCGAATGCCGCCGGAGATGATCAGTTGCACCTTGCGGTGCATGCCGAGATCCTGCAGCGCCTGGACGGCGGGGCGGATGCAGGCTAGCGTCGGCATGCCGACATTCTCAATGAAGACATCCTGCGTCGCAGCCGTGCCACCCTGCATGCCATCGAGCACGACGACGTCGGCACCGGCCTTCACGGCAAGCGCCGTATCGTAATAGGGACGCGCGCCACCGACCTTCACATATATCGGCTTTTCCCAATCGGTGATTTCGCGCAGTTCCATGATCTTGATTTCGAGATCGTCCGGGCCGGTCCAGTCGGGATGGCGGCAGGCCGAGCGCTGGTCGATGCCCTTCGGCAGGTTGCGCATGTTGGCGACGCGGTCGGAAATCTTCTGGCCGAGCAGCATGCCGCCACCACCGGGCTTGGCACCCTGGCCGACGACGATCTCGATGGCATCGGCGCGCCGCAGGTCGCGCGGGTTCATGCCGTAGCGCGACGGCAGATACTGATAGACCAGCGTCTGGCTGTGGCCGCGCTCCTCGTCCGTCATGCCGCCGTCTCCGGTGGTGGTCGATGTCCCGGCAATCGTGGCACCGCGGCCGAGCGCCTCCTTGGCATTGCCCGAAAGCGCACCAAAACTCATGCCGGCAATGGTGATTGGGGTCTTCAGGATGATCGGCTTCTTGGCGTGGCGCGCGCCGAGCACGACGGATGTGTCGCATTTCTCGCGGTAGCCTTCGAGCGGATAGCGCGAGATCGACGCGCCAAGGAACAACAGGTCGTCGAAATGCGGCACCTTGCGTTTGGTGCCGGCGCCTCTGATATCATAGATGCCGGTCGCCGCCGCGCGGCGGATTTCCGCCATCGTATAATCGTCGAAGGTCGCTGACTTGCGCGGCGGGGTATAGGGGTTGTGATAGCTCATGAACGGGTCCCTGCCTTAGTACGCATCAGCGTTATCGATGTTGAAGTTGTAGAGCGTGCGGGCCGAACCGTAGCGCTTGAATTCTTCCGGCGAGACACCCGTGATGCCGGCTCTTTCCAGAAGCTCGGCAAGCAGCTTCAGATGCTTTGGCTTCATTTCCTTCTGGATGCAGTCGGCGCCGAGGCTCTTGACCTCGCCGCGCACGAACAACTTAGCCTCGTAGAGGGAATCGCCGAGCGCATCACCGGCATTGCCAAGCACCACCAGGTGACCCGACTGGCCCATGAAGGCCGACATGTGACCGATATTGCCTTGGACGACGATATCGATGCCCTTCATCGAGATGCCGCAGCGCGAGGCAGCGTTGCCCTTGATGACAAGAAGGCCACCACGGCCCGTGGCACCGGCATACTGGCTGGCATCACCCTCGATGACAACCGTGCCCGACATCATGTTTTCCGCGACACCAGGCCCGGCAGAGCCATGGACGGTCACGGTGCCGCCATCGTTCATGCCGGCGCAATAATAGCCGACGCTGCCGCGCACCTCGACGGTGACCGGCTGATCGATGCCGACGGCAACGGCATGGCTGCCGCGCGGATTGACGACCTCGAAATTCGTATCATTGGTGCCGGGGGCGATAGCGTGAAGCGCGCTGTTCAGTTCGCGCAACGGCGTTGTGGCAAGATCGAATACGCGCATCGCTTCCAGACTTTCTCGTTTGACGCTGACATCCACGGTTAGGCCGCCTTCTCATGATCCCAGAAATACACGGTGGCCGGCTCCGGCTCCCAGACGCGGGCATTTTCGATGCCCGGCAGGTTGACGAGCGCGCGGTACTCCGAGCCGAAGGCGATGTACTGATCCGTTTCGGCCATCACGGCCGGCTTGCAGGCAATGGGATCACGCACCACGCCGAAGCCGGATTTCGTGCCGACGACGAAGGTGAAGAAGCCGTCGAGATCATCGAGCGCGCTGGTCAGCGCTTGCCCGAGATCCTTGCCCTTGGCCATCTCGGCCGACAGATAGGCTGCGGCGACTTCGGTATCGTTCTGCGTCTCGAAGGTCATGCCTTCGCGCACCAGCTCGCGGCGCAGGTTGTTATGGTTGGAAAGCGAGCCGTTGTGCACCAGGCACTGGTCAGCGCCGGTCGAGAACGGATGGGCACCAAGCGTGGTGACAGCCGATTCCGTTGCCATGCGGGTATGACCGATACCGTGCGTGCCCGCCATCTGGCGAATGCCGAAGCGGGAGACCACGTCCTTCGGCAGGCCGACTTCCTTGTAGATCTCGACGCTGTCGCCGGACCCCATGACACGAATCTCCGGCCGCTCCTGGCCCAGCAGGTCGCGCACCGCCTGAGCCTTGTCAGCACTGGCTTCGATGACCGCGTGGGTGCTTTTCAACTCCACGGCAACGCTCGAGTCGGCTGGCTTCAATGCCGCTTCAAGCCCGGCAAAATCCCGTTTTGGGTCGGCCGATTGCACGGTGATTTTCGCGCGGCCGTCTGAAGGCGTACCGTAGATGGCGATGCCGGCGCTATCGGGCCCACGGTCGGTCATGGTGACCAGCATATCGGACAGCATGGCACCCAATTGCGGCTCCAGACTTCTGTCCTTCAAAAACAATCCGACAATTCCGCACATGGGGACAATCCTTCGTTTCGTTGATGAAAGATGGATAGCAGGTGCGTTTTTTGATTTCAACTGCGAGGAAAGTTATTTTCTTTTAAAGCAATTCTATCCGCGCTGTCTGCACTACGGACTGGCGGTGTGCGCCCGGCGGCTCGCCAAAGGCCGCGCGGTAGGTTCGGGCAAAATGCCCGGCGCTGGAAAACCCGGTGGCGAAGGCAATTTCGGAGATGGAAAGCGGGCTTTGCTGCAACAGGCGCCGGGCGTGATCCAACCGCAGTTTCCGGTATTCGAGCAGGAAGGACGAGCCCATCAGGCTGGAAAAGAGCCGATCAAGGTGACGTGGGGAAATGCCGGCCAGTTTGGCCATGGCCTGCCGGTCGAGCGGCGCCTCGATCGTCGCTTCCATTTTTTCCAGCACCATCAGCAGGCCCGGATGGTTGATCCCGTAACGCTCCGCCAGCGAAGCCCGCTGGGGTGCGCCAGAGCTTTCCACCTGGGTATGCAGGTACCAGTCGCTCACCCGGCGGGCGAAATCCGTGCCCATGCGCTCGGAGATCAGTGCGTGCATCATGTCGAGCGGGGCCACGCCGCCACCACAGGTGATGCGGTTGCCATCGAGGACATAGCGGGCCTGACGGGGCGCAAGACGCGGAAAGGCCTCCACCAGGGCCGGGGCATGTTCCCAGTGGATGGTGAAATCGCGATCCTCCAGCAATCCCGCCGCCGCCATGAGATAGGGACCACCGGAAATGCCGCCGATGCGCACGCCGTCGCGGGCAAGCTGGCGCAGGCACGCCAGGACGGCCGGCACGTTCCAATCAACCGGCGTGCCGCCGGCGCAGACGAAGACGGTGTGGAAACCGGCACCACGGCCCGGCAGCGGCGTGGCGGGAACGGGAATGCCCGATGATGTCATCCCGACATTCCCTTCGACGACATGCGCCGAAAGCGCATAAATATCCCGGCCGGCCAAAAGGTTGGCGGCCCGCAGCGGCTCCACCGCCGAGGCATAGGACATCAGCGCAAATCTCGGGATCAGGATGAAGCCGATCTTCTGGACGTTTTTCAGGTCATCTGAGGCCATGGCTCAATCATGGCTCAAAGCGTCTCTTTTCTGCAAGTGCCGAAACGCAATCCTGTCATGATCGGTAGGCTCCACCGGGATTCCATTGCCATGCGCTACTCTGCCTTTTCCGTTTTCCTGAATGCCCTGCGTGGCAACAAGGGCTGGGCGCCGGCGTGGCGCAGTCCGGTTCCGAAGAACCGCTATGACGTGATCATCATCGGCGGCGGCGGGCATGGTCTGGCCACGGCCTACTACCTCGCCAAGGAATTCGGCGTCACCAATGTGGCGGTACTGGAAAAGGGCTATATCGGCTCCGGCAATGTCGGCCGCAACACCACGATCATCCGCTCCAACTACCTGCTGCAAGGCAACAATCCGTTCTACGAGCTGTCGATGAAGCTCTGGGAGGGGCTGGAGCAGGATTTCAACTTCAACGCCATGGTCTCCCAGCGCGGCGTGCTCAACCTCTACCATTCCGATGCCCAGCGCGACGCCTATACGCGGCGCGGCAACGCCATGCGGCTGCACGGCGTCGATGCCGACCTGCTCGACCGCAACGCCGTGCGCCAGATGCTGCCCTTCCTCGATTTCGACAATGCCCGCTTCCCGATCCAGGGAGCGCTGATGCAGAAACGCGGCGGCACCGTGCGCCATGACGCCGTTGCCTGGGGCTATGCCCGCGGCGCGGATATGCGCGGCGTCGATATCATCCAGAATTGCGAGGTCACCGGCATTCGCCGCGAAAACGGCCGCGTCACCGGCGTCGAGACCAGCCAGGGCTTTATCGGCTGCGGCAAGCTGGCGCTCGCGGCGGCCGGCAATTCCACCGTGGTTGCCGCCATGGTCGACCTGAAACTGCCGATCGAAAGCCATGTTCTACAGGCTTTCGTTTCCGAGGGGCTGAAGCCGTTCATCGACAATGTCGTCACCTTCGGCGCCGGCCACTTCTACGTCTCCCAGTCCGACAAGGGCGGCCTCGTCTTCGGCGGCGATATCGATGGCTATAATTCCTATGCGCAGCGCGGCAATCTCGCGACGGTCGAGCATGTCGCCGAGGCCGGCGTCGCGATGATCCCGGCGCTGTCGCGTGTCCGGGTGCTGCGCTCCTGGGGCGGGGTGATGGACATGAGCATGGACGGCTCGCCGATCATCGACCGCACCCACATCGACAATCTCTACCTGAACGTCGGCTGGTGCTACGGCGGCTTCAAGGCCACGCCTGCTTCCGGCTTCTGCTACGCCCATCTGATCGCCAGGAACGAACCGCACGAGACCGGCCGCGCCTTCAGGCTCGACCGCTTCGCACGCGGCCGGATGATCGATGAAAAGGGCGTCGGCTCGCAACCCAACCTGCACTGAGGACTTCATATGGCCAGCCTGATCGCCTGCCCCCATTGCGGGCCGCGCCCCAAGGAAGAATTCACCGTTCGCGGCGATGCCGGCATCACCCGTCCGGCGCCGGATGCCGGTGAGGACGCCTGGCACGCTTACGTCTACCTGCGCGACAACCCGCGCGGACGCCATAAGGAACATTGGCACCACACATCCGGCTGCCGCCGCTGGCTGGTGGTTGAGCGCGATACGATGACCCACGCAATCCATGCCGTGTCCGATGCCAGCACCGAGGGAGCGACCGCATGACGTCCCATCGTCTTTCCCGGGGCGGCCGCATCGATCGCGCCAAGCCGCTCGACTTCACCTTCGACGGCAAGCCGATGCAGGGTTTTGCCGGCGACACGCTGGCGTCCGCGCTTCTGGCAAACGGCCGCCAGCTCGTCGGCCGCAGCTTCAAGTACCATCGCCCGCGCGGCATCCTGACGGCGGGTGCCGCCGAACCTAATGCCCTGGTGACGATCGGCGAAGGCGGTCGCACCGAGGCCAACACCCGCGCCACGCTGGTCGAGCTCTACAGCGGCCTGACCGCAAAGAGCCAGAACCGCTGGCCCTCGGTCGATTTCGACCTCGGCGCTATTAACAGCCTGCTCTCGCCTTTCCTCGGCGCCGGCTTCTACTACAAGACCTTCATGTGGCCGGCCGCCTTCTGGGAAAAGCTCTACGAGCCGATCATCCGAAAGGCGGCAGGCCTCGGCCGCGCGACCTATGAGCCTGATCCCGATAGCTACGAGAAATGCTGGGCGCATTGCGATCTTCTGGTCATCGGCGCGGGCCCAGCCGGCCTCGCCGCCGCCCTGACGGCCGGCCGCGCCGGTGCCCGCGTCGTTCTTGCCGATGAAGGTTTTGAACCCGGCGGTTCATTGCTGTCAGAAACGGCACCCGTCAGTGGAAAATCCGCGAGCGACCTGCTGGCCCAGACGCTGGCCGAGCTGGCGGATATGCCGAATGTCCGCATCTTCTCCCGGACGACCGTCTTCGGCTGGTACGACGGCAATGTCTTTGGCGCCGTCGAAAGCGTGCAGAAGAACACGGCCACGGTAGACCCGAACCGGCCGGTCGAGCGCATCTGGCGCATCGCCGCCAAACAGGCGATCCTCGCCGCCGGCGCTGAAGAACGGCCGCTGGTTTTCGGCGGCAATGACATTCCCGGCGTGATGATGGCTGGCGCCATGCGCTCCTATCTCAACCGGCAGGCTATCGCGCCCGGAAAGAGCACGGTCATCTTCACCAACGACGCCTCCGGCTACGCGACCGCCGCCGATCTGGAAGCCGCCGGCCTTGATGTCGCGGCCATCGTCGACGCTCGTCCGGATGCCGCCCGCACCTGGTCCGGCAAGGCACCCATCCTGCCCAGCGCCGTGGTTGTCGATGCCAAGGGCGGCCGGAGCCTCAAGGGCGTGACCGTCCTCAGCAACGGCCGCACGGAAACCATTTCGACGGACGCACTCGGCATGTCCGGCGGCTGGAGCCCGATCATCCATCTCGCCTGCCATCGCGGCGCAAAACCGGTCTGGTCCGATGCCAAGGCCGCGTTCCTTGCGCCGGAAATCCAGGAGGGGCTGACCGTCGCGGGTGCCGCCGCAGGCATTGGCAGCATCGACGCCTGCCTTGCAGATGGCGCCGGAAAAGCCGCATCCGCCCTGCAGGCGCTCGGTTTCTCGAAGGCCAGCGCCGCATTCGCCGAAAAGGCCGACACGGCGACCGTCTCCAAGCCGCTCTGGCGCATCCACGGATCGAAAGGCAAGGCCTTCGTCGACTACCAGAACGATGTGCACCTCAAGGATCTCGGCCTCGCCGTCAGCGAAGGTTATGGCCATGTCGAGCTAGCCAAGCGCTACACCACCAATGGCATGGCAACCGACCAGGGCAAGCTGTCGAACATCAACGCCATCGGCATTCTCGCCGAAGTGCGAAAAGTCTCGCCGGCGGATGTCGGTACCACGACGTTCCGCCCGTTCTATACGCCACTCTCCTTCGGTGCGCTGACCGGCGCCTCCAAGGGCAAGCACTTCCAACCGGTGCGCAAGTCGCCGCTGCATGATTGGGCCAAGAAGAATGGTGCGGTCTTCGTCGAAACGGGCCTCTGGTACCGCTCGTCCTGGTTCCCGAAGGCGGGCGAAACGACCTGGCGCGAAAGCGTCGATCGCGAAGTGCTCAATGTCCGCAAGAACGCCGGCATCTGTGATGTCTCCACGCTCGGCAAGATCGAGATCTTTGGCGGGGACGCCGCCGAATTCCTCAACCGGGTCTACTGCAACGCCTTCCTGAAACTACCGATCGGCAAGGCGCGGTACGGCCTGATGCTGCGCGAAGACGGGATGATCTACGACGACGGCACGACGAGCCGCCTTGGCGAAACCCATTTCTTCATGACGACGACCACGGCTTACGCGGCAGGCGTCATGAACCATCTGGAATTCTGCGCCCAGGCGCTGTGGCCCGATCTCGACGTGCAGTTCGCCTCCTCGACCGATCAATGGGCGCAGATCGCCGTTGCCGGGCCAAAATCGCGCATGATCCTGCAGACGCTGGTGGACGAAGACATTACCGACGCGGCCTTCCCGTTCCTCGGTGCCAAGGAAGTGTCGCTCTGCGGCGGCACGCTGACGGGCCGTCTGTTCCGCATCTCGTTTTCCGGCGAACTGGCCTACGAACTCGCAGTCCCGGCCGGCTACGGCGAAGCGATCGCCGATGCGATCATGGAGGCCGGCAAGCCGCATGGCATCTGCCCTTACGGTGTCGAGGCGCTGGGCGTCATGCGCATCGAGAAAGGCCATGTCACCCATTCCGAGATCAACGGCACGGTCATCCCGTCCGACCTCGGCTTTGCCAAGATGGTCTCCACGGCCAAGCCCGACTTCATCGGCAAGGCGATGTTGTCGCGCGAGGGCCTGATGGCGGAGGACCGGCTTTCGCTGGTCGGCGTCAAGCCGCTTGATCCGGCGACGACCTTCAAGACCGGCTCGCATATCCTCTCGGAGGGCACTGTTCCGACGCTCGAAAACGACCAGGGCTATGTCTCCTCCAGTTGCTATTCGCCCAACCTTGGCTCGACCATCGGCCTCGCCCTCGTCAAGCATGGGCCGACGCGGCACGGCGAGCATGTCACTGTCTGGAACGACCTGAAAAACGAATACACCAAGGCCGTGCTGTGCAGCCCGGTCTTCTTCGACCCGGAAAACGGAAAGCTCCATGGCTGATTTTGCGCTCCTTCACCGACCAGCCCTTGCCGATGCCAAGGCCGGCTCGTTCGGCGCTCCGTCAACCGCTGCGCGGATTACGCTCACCGCCTTGCCGGAAGGCCATGTGCTGCAGGTTTTGGCCGCGCGCGACAGCGGCGACCTGCAAGATCTGATCCCGCGGATCGGCGATGCCACCCCCCATGCCGTACGTCCCTATGGCCCCGGACAATGGTTCGTCGTCGGCGACGCGGCCCTTTCCGCTGCGGAAATTTTCGGCAAGACGCCGCTGCTGGACGGCAGGGCCTCGATTTCCGATCAAGGCCACGGTCGCATCCGGATCGGCATCGGCGGACGATCAGTCGAGAGCGTCCTTGCCAAGGGCACGGCCGTCGATCTCGACAGAGCCAGCTTCCCCGTTGGCCAGTCCGCCATGACGCTGATCGGCCACATCTCGGCGCTGATCACCCGGACGGACACGGAAAGTTTTGAGCTTCTGGTGTTGCGCGGCTTTGCCGAAAGCCTGTGGGACGAGTTGATCCAGATGAGCCTTGAGTTCGGCGTGGACGCAAGAACGGCGCGGTAGGCAGGCCGCCTGGGCTTCAGTTTTTCCTCAAGAGCATAATCAATTGTTTTGATTCCGCTTCTGCGGATAGCTGATGATTGACAGGTAACGAGCCGGCAGATGAACCAGTTCCTGCGGTCCGTGCGGTGAATCGGCGTCGAAGAAAAGGCTGTCACCCGGTTGCATCGTGTAGAGTTGGTCGCCGTGGCGGTAGACCACTTCGCCTTCCAGCATATGCAGGAACTCCATGCCTTCATGCTGGAACGTCGGAAAAACGTCGGACTCGGTCGTCAGCGTTATGAGATAGGGCTCGACCGTGACGCCGCTGGTGTTGTTGGCGATGTGGCCGAGCAGGCTGTACTGATGCCCCGCGCGCGTGCCGCGCCGCTCGATGTTCACGCCTTCGCCGGCTTTGACGAATGTCGCATTGTGCGGCTCCTCGAACCGGCGAAAGAACGCCGTGAGCGGCACGCCGAGCGCTCTGGTCAGGGCTTGCAGCGTGGTCAGCGAGGGTGAGATATTGCCGTTCTCGATCTTCGACAGCATGCCCACGGAAATGCCTGTTGCGGTGGCAAGGTCGGTGACGGTGATGCCGAGCGCTTTGCGATAGGTGCGAACCTCGTGCCCGATCGCCATTTCCAGATTGTTTTCCCGCGGTTCGCGAATCCGGTGCGGATCCTGGGACAACAGCGCCAGCTTCTGCCCGTCTTTCTCGTTCTTCTCGGTCATCGTTATCTCCTACGAATTATGTTCCTTACAGGAAACATCTCGTTATTCGGAGGAAATTTTTCCGCTGAGTGAATTCGACGCAGTAGCGAAGGGAGCCCTGAAGCCTGTTTGAACCGAGCGCCTGCTGAAGCTTTGCGCTTCGCTAAATGTCAGCGTCGGCGATCGCGACCCTTCGGGCCGCGAAATAGTGATCAACGGCACGACCCAAGACGTGAAGCCGGCGACGTGCTTCATGTCGACATCTCGGCACTGGCGCCGGACATGGTCGTTGCCGAGATAACCCTGGAGTCCGATATATGATGTTGGTCCGTTCTGGCCTAGCCGGATATTCGCTTCTGGCGATGGCGGTCGACACATCAACTTGACGAGCTTCATCACGGTCTCTTCCGTCTTGTGTTTTTCCGGCACCATTTCAATGCCGTTCCGAGGCTCATAGGCCCGCTTCAAGAAGGATCACTTCGCAGCGGTAGACCAGTTTTTGTGGCGAACGATTCTTATTGACTGACCAGTCAGTTTATATGCTACAAACGGCAATCGGGAGATCCATGGAGAAAACCGAATTTGTATCTCGGCCTGCATTGAGACGCGTGAAGAGTACCCGTTAAATTCGCGCTTCTCCTGGTCAACAAGTGGCTACAAACCTCACAAAATTCCCGAGTTCATTTTTTCAAAAAGAAGAACTCAACCAAAATAGAATTCAACCAGATGATTTAGGAAGAACTGAATTGTCGATTACAACAACAATCCTCTCTTCGAGTAACCGAACCGAACAACCGCACATTCTTAAACTGCTGATTGATGAGCTTATTCCAGGCGACACTTTATGGCCAAAAGCTTCCGAAATCGGCCTAGATAACGTGATATTGCTTCGCCTGTTTGGCCAGGAATCGTCCGCTCTCTTCGAGCAGTTGGCACCCGTTCTCGATTGCAGTTCGGATGGCCTACTTAGTACCGCCTCAGCAAACCGCACCTCGGCGGTCCGACGCTTTGAAGAGCTAAGCCCCGCCCTCTTCGAGAAAATCTATACCGCAGCGGTCCTCGCCTACTACGAGATGCCAGTCGTTGTAGAGGCGATCAGAGCTAGCGGTCGACCATATTCTGCATCCCCTCATGCAGACGGATATGTCATGCCTGCCTTTGACCATGAACACGATACGCCGCGCCACGGTCGTGGATCTTACATGCGGACCGGGGACGTCACCCCTCTGGATTTGTCATCACTCGATCTTGATGCGGTGAGCACACATTGGGGCCTGCAGCGATGAGTGGGGAGCGAATGTGTGACATCCTGATTGTTGGCGCTGGAGCGACAGGCGCTCTTGCGGCGCTGGTACTCGCGCAGGCTGGCCTGGATGTGGTTTGTCTGGAGCAAGGGGCCTGGGTGAATGATGCCGATCGACCGCATCACCTTGCGGACTGGTCCTGGCAGCGGCGAACCAGATGGAACCCTGACGTAAACAGGCGCGACCATGCCGATGATTTCCCGGTCAAATCCGACTCATCGCAGATCCTGATGTGGAATGCTGTTGGTGGGTCCACCAACGTTTATGGCGGCCTATGGCCTCGATACCGGCCCTCGGACTTCAGGAAAGGCACCGAACACGGGCTTCAGCCAGACTGGCCTATCACCTATGAGGATATTTCCCCTTTTTATGAAAGCGCAGACAGAATCATAGGCGTCTCGGGACTGGCCGGGGATCTTGCAATGCCGCCGCGTGAACGCTGCCCGACAGGGCCACTGCCTGTTTCTGATGTCGCTCGGCGGCTTTCCGCCGGTTTTGACAAACTGGATTGGCATTGGTGGCCGGTAGAGGCCTCAGTCATCTCAGAAGACTATGACGGCCGCCCTGCCTGCAACAACTGCGGCGTATGCAACGGCTGTCCTCGCGGTTCGATGAACGAATTCTCGACTTCGATATGGCCCAAGGCAATCCGTGCCGGATGCGACCTGCGGACCCACGCCCGCGTCTTGAAGATTGAGAAGGGAGCGGATGGGCGAGCAACGGGCGCATACTACATCGATCGCAACTCGGATCAGATTCTGTTTCAGAAGGCACGAATTGTCGTCCTCGCCGCCAATGGCGTCGGAACGCCGCGTCTTCTCCTGGCCTCGAACAATCTGGCCAACAGCAATGATCAGGTCGGCCGGAACCTGCTGCACCACACGCTCGTGGCGTCAGAAATGTGGGTCGATGGTCCCGTCGATGGCCATATCGGCTATGCAGCCTCGCTTATCTCGCGCGAATTCGCGGAAACCGATATATCGCGCGGTTTCGTAAATGGCTTCAATCTGAACTGTGTAACCTCAACCCCCTCTGCGGGCGAACTGGCGGCTGGATGGTTCTCTTCGGCGCGCGCGCCCTGGGGATCCGGCCACCATCAATGGTTTGAAAATCATTTCGGCCGCTCCATTGGTGTCTTTGCGATAGGAGATGATCTTCCCAATCCGGAGAATCGCGTGTCGCTCGACCCTGAACGAACAGATTCGGACGGAATGCCCGGGGCAAAAGTGCAGTATGCCCCAGGCGAGAACGACAAGCGCATGATGAATTACATGCTTGACCGGCTGAAGGAGCTTGCGCAAGCATGCGATGCCGTCGAGTACCGCCTACAGGATTATCGTGACGAAGGTGGCGTGTACAGAACACCCGCCTGGCACATGCTGGGCACTTGCCGGATGGGCAAAGACCCGGAAACCTCTGTGGTGAACGGCTGGACACAGAGTTGGGAGGTGCCCAATCTGTTCATTGTCGACGGAAGTGTTCTTGCGACCGGCGGAACCGTAAATCCGACACCGACCATCTCTGCAATGGCGCTGCGAACCGCAACCTATATCCGCGACAACTTTGCCGTTCTATCGACGGCCACCAAGCATACGGCAATGGATTGATGTGTCGAATGACTGGAGCGCAATGTTTCCATATGGAAGCATTGCGCTCTGATTTGTCGACGCAGTGCGTTATGCTTTCTTAAAACAATCGATCTTCGCGCCGAAGCTTTTGAAGTGTGAAGACCAGCGCAGGCACGGCTTCGTCCGGGCGTCAGGCGATCCGTCCACGCGCGGCCACTGGCTCGGCTCGGATGTAGTGCTCCCCTCTGACGAGATGGACAGAGTCGACCATGTTGGAGACAACGCAGGCATGGTTGGGAACAATGCGCAGGAGATCGCCCACCGTCGGCGCCGGTCCGCCGGCATACTCGATCCTTCCGTGCTCTTCGTTGAGTGAAATCACCGCCCAATCGGGACGGTCCAGCACCAAGCCGTAGCCGCTCATGCCGAATAGATCGGAAGTCAGCACCTTTGTGCCAGCGTCCACGATGGCGCGACCGTGTTCCGGCGAACTGATGACAGTCGACAGAACTGTCAGCGCGCAATCCTCAACGCCGCATGCGCCGGCAGTGACGAGTGAGCGATCGTTGTAAATGTAGCTGCCCGGCCTGTATTCCGTCAGGACTGGGTGGTGTTTCATCGCATACAGTTCGGGGGTCCCGCCGCTGGAAACGATGGGCGTCTCAATGCCCGCCGCACGGACTAGGCACGCCGCATGATCCAGCCATTCGCAAGCTGCGTTGCCTTGACCAGGGCCCGGATACGTCATCAATCCGGCGAAGCGCAGGCCCGGAGACTCGGATATCAGCCGGGCCAGTTCGAACGCACTCTCCGATGTCAAAACACCGCATCGATGCATTCCGGTATCGCATTCCACCAGGACGTCGATTTCGCGCTTTTCGTTCGCGAATGTGCGAGCAAGGCCCTCGACGACTGCAGCACTGTCGGCAACCACGGATATGCGGGACCGTTCAGCAAGTCGTTTAAGACGCTCAAGCTTGCGGTTACCGACAATGTTGAACGTTATCAGGATGTCTTCGATGCCCGCGTCGGCCATGACCTCGGCTTCGCCGATCTTTTGCGCAGTAATGCCAATCGCCCCTGCCGCCAGCTGTGCATGGGCAAGCAGTGGCAGTTTATGCGTTTTGATATGAGGCCTGATTGCCACGCCCAGGCGATCGCACTGATCCTGGCAGCGTTTTATGTTTCGTTCGACGATATCGAGATCGATCAGTACTGCCGGGGTTTCAACAATATCGCGCCAGCGCAGCGTTCCAGCCATCGGCAGCTTCAACGGTTCATCACTCATTTCGGCTCACCCGTCGTCTTGACGTTGCGCAAGTAGTCGAGAACCATCTCCGTCATATGTGCGAGCCGCTTCTCCTCCGCCCCCTCGGCCAGCAGATCGCGATTGAAAACGACGCTCAGCGTCCACCGGTTGGACAAGAAGAAGTAGCCCAGACCAACTATCGAGATGTAAAGCTCAATAATATCGACATTCGCGCGGAAGATACCCTGTTTTTGACCGCGGCTGATCAATTCACCCAGACGCTGGGAGAGCGGCGAAAACATGCTGCGGACACTCTCCGATCTCGCCAAATGTTCGGATTTCATCAGGTTTTCGGAGTTCACCAACACGATGAACTCGGGATGGTTGACGAAATAATTGTACGTATGCGCAATGAGTTCGCGAATACCCGCTTCCGGCTCGAAATCGGCCAGAACCAGGGCTTCGTTCTGGGAGCGCAGCTCCCGATAGATGTCCTCCAGAACGGCGACGAACAGCTCGTCTTTCGAATTGAAGTAGTGGTAAAGCACACCCTTGCTCATGCCGGTACGGGTGGCGATGCGATCGGTACGCGCACCATCGTAACCGTTTTCGGCGAACTCCTCGCGAGCCGCTTCGATGATCGCGAGCCGCGTGCGTTCGGGGTCACGCTTTCTACCAGCCGGTTCTGCTCCACTGTCGGAGCCTCGCTTGCGCATTGTTACCATCAAATACGTTCCTTCGTTTCGGCTGCGAAGAGGTGGAGATTGGTCGGGTCGAAGACGAGCCCGACATGCTCTCCTTGCATGAGATGCTGGCGGTTGCGAGATTGGACAGTCCATTTCTCGGAACCGACTGAAAGAATGATGTTCGTTTCACATCCGGTATGTTCGACGAGATCAACCGTTCCGGTGAGCTTGGCCCCCTCTGGAGAAACAACTTCCAGGTGTTGCGGCCGGATTCCGGCCACGACGTCCCTGTGAGCCGAGGGCGCGACATTAGCGAGGTTGATCGGACCAGAACCGGCATCGAATTCGAGCCTGGCTGATCCGTCCGCGGCAGACAGCGTTGCGTTGCCCAGGTTGATCGTCGGCGAACCGAGAAACCCGGCGACGAAAACATTTGCCGGTTTGTCGAAAAGCTCAAGCGGAGTGCCCACCTGCTCGACTTTGCCTCGGTTCATCACGACGATGCGGTCAGCCATGGTCATCGCCTCGATCTGGTCATGCGTAACATAGATCGACGTCGCGCCCAGCGACGTGTGCAATTGGCGCAACTCGATGCGCATATGATGCCTGAGTTTCGCATCGAGATTGCTCAATGGTTCATCGAATAGGAATGCCCGCGGCTCTCGTACCATGGCTCGGCCCATCGCGACGCGTTGACGCTGCCCGCCGGAAAGGGCGCGCGGTTGCCGGTCAAGAAGCGCATCGAGATGTAACGTGTTGGCAACTCCGGCAATAGCACGGTCAATTTCGTCCTTGCTGGTGCCGCGCAGTTTGAGGGGAAAGCCGATGTTCTGGGCGGTCGTCATATGCGGATAAAGCGCATAGGTCTGAAAGACCATCGCCAAGTCGCGGTGCTGCGGGCCAACGTCGTTAACGACCTTGCCGTCAATGGCGATGGTACCTCCCGAGATCGATTCCAGCCCAGCTATCATCCGCAAAAGCGTAGATTTTCCACATCCAGACGGACCGACCAGTACAACAAACTCCCGATCCTCGATTTCAATATTGATGTCGTCGATGATCGTAAGCGAGCCATATTGCTTGCGAATGTTGGTGAGATTGATCGAAGCCACTTTGCTCCTCCTACTTGACGCCACCCAACGCCATTCCCCCGATGAGGTAGCGCTGGATGGATGCAAAGACGATTGCGACAGGCACCGACGCAAGCAGCGTCGCGGCCATGATGAGATGCCATTCAATTTGATAGAGAGTCCCTGTCAGGAACGCGATCTGGACCGGTGCGGTCTGCTGGCTGACCTGACGCAGCAGTGTCAGCGACATCGCATATTCATTCCAGGAATTGACGAAGGTGAAGATTGCCGTCACGACGACACCGGGAAGACACAGCGGCAGGAAGACACGGACGAAGGCACTGAAGCGGCCGGCACCATCCATCCACGCGGCCTCTTCGAGATCTTTCGGGATTGTCGCGAAATAGCTTTGCAGCATCCATACGGCAAATGCCATGAAGAAGGCGCTGTGCGCGATTATGACCGACAGAAGGCTGTTGACGAGGCCGAAATAGGCAAACATTCGGAACAAGCCGACGATCAGGACGATCGGCGAGATCATCTGGGTGATGAGCAGGTAGTTGGTCAGTGCACCCTTGGCTGGAACCCTCATCCGGGTGAGCGCATAGGCGGCCGGGATAGCCACCGCAAGGGACAGGACGGTCGCCCCGACACTGATAGCCAGCGAGTTCACCAATGCCCGTCCGAAACCTTTCTCGAAAATGAGTTCGGCAAAATTGCCCAGATAGAAATCGCGTGGCAACCAGGTTCGATGGAAGGTGAATATCTCGTCCTTCTGCTTCAACGACGTCGACAGCATCGTCGCATAGGGAAAGAGAACGACCACCAGGAAGGGCGAAAGTAGTGCCCAGCAAACAAGACTTTTCTTCGCCTTAGACATCGTTGCGTGCCCCCTGCGCTTTTGTCAGAAACAGATAGACGACGGCGAACACCAACAACATAGCAAACATCACAACAGAGCCGGCTGCAGCGTTGCCAAGCTTCCCGAAGGCGAAGGCTTGCTTGTAGACATAGGTGATCAGAATGTCGGTCCGGTTGGCGGGACCGCCGTTCGTCATGATCCAGATGATCGGGAAGGAATTGAAGACATAGATGACGTTGAGGACGAGCGCGATCTGCATGAACGGCCAGAGCAGTGGCATCGTGATGTAGTAAAACTTCTTTGTCGACGACGCCCCGTCGATGGCGGAGGCCTCGTACAAGGACTCCGGAATGGACGTCAGTCCACCAAGCAAAATCGTTACGGTAAATGGTACCGACACCAAAATTCCGACCATTATCTCGATGACGAATGCCATCCTGGCATCGGCCAACCAGGGATAGTTCTCAAATGGCAGACCAAGTGCGGCCAGCGTCATGTTGAGCGTTCCAAAATCACCGTTGACGACATAGCGCCAGACCACCGCCGTCATCGCCAGTGAAATGGCCCACGGCAACAGCACGATCGTTCGGGCGATCGTCCGACCATAGAAATCCTCATTGAGGATGAGAGCGATCGGCACCGAGACCAACAGGGTTCCACCCACCACGCAGACAGTCCAGACGAAGGTCTGGCGTGCAGCTTGCAGAAAAACCGGGTCGGCGAACGCTTTGACAAAATTGGTCAGCCCGGCGAACTCACGGACCATGCCCGTGCGGCTCACATCGAAGAGCGACATGCGGATCACGTCGAATATCGGATAGCCGATCACGGCGACCGAAAGCAGCAGACAAGGTGCGATCAGGATCATCGCCAAGGCCCGATCCGGTTGCCCAGCCCTGTTCGGCCGCCCCGTGTTAACGCCCCGTCTTGGAGCGGTATTCTCAATTCCTCGCATACGCGCTTACCTTTAAGGAAGAGAGGTGGCGTGGTGTCACGCCACCCGAGGAGAGCGGGTTCGCCCGCGGACGACGATTTCAGGACCTATTGGTCTTCGGCAAGGATCGCGTCCATCTTCGCGGCGGCCTGCTTCAGGCCTTCTTCGGCCGAAACCTCACCCGAATAGATCCTGGACAATTCGGTCTTGAGGCCGTCCGCCATCTCTTCCCAACGCGGGAACAGGGGTGCAAATTTTGCCAGCGGCCCCATTTCCAGAAACACTGACATCTTCGGATTCTCGGTGAAGAAGGGCTCGGTCGATTCCGCCTTCAAGACCGGGACAAAACCTTCGAGCTTGCCGAATTCAAGCCTGTTTTCCTTGTTGAAGATGAACTCCAGGAACTTCATCGCCTGGGGCTTCACTTTCGAGGACTCCAGGACGGCGATCGTGTCGGTAACGCCGTAAGTCGCCTCGGTCGTCGCGACCGGAATGCGGTTGATTCCGTATTCGACATCCTTGCCCTGCTCGGCGAGCTGCGCATTGAACCAGGGACCTGACAAGACCATGCCCATCTTTCCAGCGGCGAAGAGATTCTGCAGGTCTTCGCGGCTGGCACCGGTGACGCCCGGCTGCGTGACGCTTGCCTTGATCATCCGCAGATAGTTGTTGGTCGCCAGCACGGCCTCCGGGGAGGCGAAACCGCTTTTGCCGTCCGGGCCGAGAATGCTGCCACCGTGGGTCCAGAGGCTGTAGAACCAATAGCCTTCGGTATCCAGGTCCCTGCCCTGAACGCCGATGCCGTAGACGCCATCGCCGAGCGCGGCGATTTTTTTGGCTGCCTCGAACGTTTCGTCCCAGGTCGTCGGCGGCTTCGCGATACCAGCCTTGTCGAAGAGCTTCTTGTTGTAGAACAGGCCGCGTGCCGATGCGGCAATCGGCAGGCCCCACGTATGACCGTCCTGCTTCTGAAGATCGAGGTATGTCGGCACGAAAGTGTCGGCAAAGGCGGGCGACATCAGGTCTTCGATCGGGGCGAGCGCCCCGTCCTTGGCAAATCCCGCCATCCAGCGCGTCGCCATATGCGAAACATCGGGTGCGGTGCCGGCTGAGATGTCGCTGACGAGCTGCTGCTGCATCTCCGGCCAGGGGAGGTGCTCGATCTGGACCTCGATGTCAGGATTCGCAGCATTGAATTTTTTAGCAAGCTCTTGGAAAAACGGGCCTGTTTTGGCGCTGTATTCCGCAACCCGGACCCGCACTGTGTCCGTGGCCCAAGCACTGCCAGAGTGCAGCAACGCCGCTGCAGTTGCCGTACTGATTACCAATGCGGCCAAAAACCTATTGCCCATAAGAACCTCCCAAATGGTGCTGTGAATGTCGAATGACACAGCCATCTGAAATGAAAATACCGCCGCTGTCAATATTGACTGACTAGTCAGTATGTGCTTTTTTGATGCGCAGATCACCACTCATCTTGAACGGCCTGCGCCAACAACAGGCGCTGCATAGGGCCCTAACCGGAGACAAGTTCGCCAATGGCACGAAGAACAATTCTACAGGGCGGCCATGTCCTGGCGTTTGGCGACACACCGGCTGCAACTGCAGATGTCGCCATCGTAGACGGTCGCATTTCGGCCATTGGCACCGGCTTGGCGCGTCAGGACGATATTGTCGTAGACGTACGAGACGCAATCGTCCTGCCGGCGTTGACTGACATCCATACACATATTTACTGGGGCGCCACCTCCTTGGGGGTCCGGCCGGAACTGGTTGCACATCGATCCGCGACCGGAACCTTCGTTGATGCCGGCTCGGCCGGTGCAGGAAACTTCGAAGGCCTGAAGACCTTTATCTTCGAGGCCCTGCCGTTCCATGCCTTTGCCTTTCTCAACATCTCGTTTCCGGGAATCTTCGGTTTCTCCAAGCGCGTCATGGTCGGGGAATGCTGCGATATGCGCCTCGTCGACCCAGAGAGCTGCATCGAAGCCGCGCAGGCTTACCCAGAGAGAATCGTCGGCATCAAGGTGCGAGCCGGCCGGAAAGCTTCCGGCGAAAACGGCGGCGCAGCCCTCGAAGTGGCGCTTAAGGTGGCGGAACGCCTGAAACTGCCGGTGATGTGCCACGTCGACCTCGACCCTCCCACCATCGAGGAAGTCCTGCAGCAACTGCGGCCCGGCGACATCATCACGCATTGCTGCCGACCAGACCCCAATGCGGCGACCGAAAATGGCCGCGTCCGGGACGCGGTATGGCGGGCACGCGAAAACGGCGTCCATTTCGACATCGGCCATGGCATGGGCGGCTTCTCCTTCCGCGTCTGCCGCGAGATGTTGGCCGAAGGTTTCGTGCCCGACCTGATCAGCTCGGACATCCATTCCCTTTCGGTGAACGGCCCTGCTTTCGACCTTCTGACCACGATCAACAAGATGATCGCGCTCGGCGTGGATCAGACGACGGCTCTGGCTGCCGGCAGCGCCAACCCTGCAAAGGTGATCGGCCGCCCTGATCTTGGCCGCATCGCCGTTGGCGACGAAGCCAATGTTGCTGTCTTGAAATGGCGGGATGAGCCCTGGACTTTCAGAGACGCGGCCAGCGAAGGCCTCGAAGTTTCCAGAAGATTGGTGTGCGATCGCCTAATCGTGAAGGGTCGCGAGATCGACCCAGCGGGCAGCAGCCATCCCATGCAATCCCAATAATACACCAAGCGGAACAGCGACAATGGATCACAGTGTAGTTCAGGCGCACCATTTCATAGCCGGCAAGTGGGTACCGTCAAACGGCGGCAAGACGTTCGAGGCGAGGTCGCCTTACGACGGCCAGCACCTGGCGGTGCTCGCCGAGGGCGACCGCAGCGACGCGCAAGATGCGATCAAGGCGGCGCAGGCTGGCCACAATGCGCTATCCAGGTTGTCGCCATGGGATCGCTCACGCCTCTGCAACCGCGTCGCCGACGTCATCGAGAGGCGTCGCGACGAACTGGCGCTCACACTTGCCCGCGAGCAAGGCAAGCCGCTGGCCACGGAGGCCTATGGTGAGGTCGATGCCGCCGCAACCGGTTTTCGGGAGGCTGCCGAGCTGATCAAGTGGCTCGAAGGTGAATTCATCCCCGTGGAGACGCCTGGCAAGAGGGTGATAAGTTTCCGCCAGGCGCGTGGTGTCTATGCCATCGTCACGCCGTGGAATTTTCCAATCAATATCCCCGTCGAGTATCTCGCCCCCTGCCTTGCGGCAGGCAACGCGGTCGTCTGGGTACCTGCGCCAACCACGTCGCTTTGTGCGGTCAAACTGATGGAATGCATTGCAGAAGCTGGCATTCCCGATGGCGCCGTCAATCTTGTCGTAGGGCCGGGCGCGATCGTCGGGGATGAGATCGTCTCCAATCCAGGCACGCATGGGATCGGCTTCACCGGCAGTCCGCAGACCGGAAACGCAATCGCGAAACGCGGTGCTGGAAAACCGATGCTGCTGGAGCTAGGCGGCAATGGACCGGTCGTCGTGCTGGATGACGCCGATCTGGATCGGGCAGCACAGGCTGCCGCGTTTGGCAGCTTCTTCAATGCCGGGCAGGTCTGTGCAGCGACGGGGCGAATACTCGTCACCGAGAAGAACCATGACGCTCTCGCAGCCCGCATCGCGAACATTGCCGCGGCCATCCGCCTTGGCGATCCGCTTCTTGCCCAGACGACAATGGGACCGCTGAACAATCAGCAGGTGATCGCCAAAGTCGAAGAGCACGTGGCGGACGGGTTAGCCCGCGGCGCAGACATCCATGCCGGCGGCAAGAGGGGCACGGGCCTGCTCTACGAACCCACAGTCCTCGGACGCGTCGATCGCCAAGCCCTACTAAATACTTCCGAGACGTTCGGGCCAGTGGCGCCTCTGGTGGTCTGCGCAGACGATGCCGACTTGCTCGATACGGCCAATGCGTCCTCGCATGGGCTAGCCGCCAGTGTATTCACCCGCGATCTGAGCCGCGCCTTCGCATTTGGCGAAAAGCTCCGGGCCGGTCTCGTCAACGTCAACAGCGCAAGCTGCTACTGGGAGCTGCACCTGCCGTTTGGCGGCGCCTCGGGCAAGGCAAGCGGCCTGGGCCGCCTTGGCGGCAAGCATACGTTGCGCGAAGTCACCGACGTCAAGACTATCACCTTCGACATCAGCTGAAGACCAGGACGGGCGGTACCGCCCGTCCGGTTCTCCACGCCAACAATCAAACATGGATCGGCATCGTGCCGGCCGCAAACCGGCACTCGGTTTGCGAGGACAAATACCGTTCAATCGCAGTGAGGAACAATGCGCCTTTGTAGTTTTCTCCATGCCGGCCGAGCCGGATACGGTGTCGTGACGGACGACCGCGTCATCAACATCAGCGGCGTCCTTGGCGATCGCTTCCCGACGCTTGCAAGCCTCCTCGCCGAGGATGACTTCCTCGGCACCTGCACCCAGGCGATCGGCCACAGCTCAGGGCTGGCGCTTGCCGATATCCAGCAGCAGGCGCCAATTCCCAATCCGGGAAAGATCATCTGCGTCGGGCTGAACTATCACGACCACATGGTCGAAACGCGCCACGCACCGACACAGCATCCGACCTTGTTTGCCCGCTTTGCCGACTCGCAGTGCGCGCATGGCGAGCCGATGCTGATGCCATCGGTTTCGACCCAGTTCGACTTCGAGGCGGAGCTTGCCGTCGTCATCGGCAGAGGCGGTCGCAATATCCAGCAGGATGCCGCGTTGGATCATGTCGCTGGCTACTCGTGCTACAATGACGGCTCGGTTCGTGACTGGCAGATCCATACGTCGCAGTTCCTTCCGGGAAAAAATTTCCCGGCGACCGGCGCATTCGGGCCGTACCTTGTCACTGCCGACGAGATCCCTGATCCGCAAGACCTGGCCATCAGCTGCCGTTTGAACGGGGACACCGTCCAGGCTGCTCGCACCAGCCAGATGATACATTCCGTAGCGCAGCTGATTGCTTACATCTCGCGTATTACGCCGTTTTCTCCCGGCGACGTGATCGTGACCGGCACGCCTGGCGGGGTGGGCTTCGCGCGCGTCCCTCCCCTCTTCATGAAAGATGGTGACGTCGTCGAGGTCGAAATCGAACGCGTCGGAGTGTTGCAGAACCAGATCATCGGTGAAGCGGCCGGAGGAGCGAACACCCGAACGCAACACGCGCTTCCGGCCTGATGCCGGCACGCTGAGAACCCAACAAAATATTCGCCGTTTGCCTGAATTGCACACGGTGTTCTGACGAACCCATTCCAGATGGTCTGCAACCAATCTGGCCAGCCCCTGCAGGAGATATACACCATGGGCGAAGTTATTGACTTTCAGTCTGGCGGCTACCGTTTCATCAAAGGCGTCACGCAATATTCAGGCGGCGTGGCCGCCCTGCCGGGCTTTCGCCTGGAGAGGGTGCGGTTCGCGACACCCTTGCCCCTCAAGGAAGGCTTTGCACAGATCAAACAAATCATCGGTGCTGCCGGCAGGCCGCTTACAGCATTCGCAGCGTGCGAACTGCGGTCACCCGCACCATTTACCGAGGAGGGCTTCGTTGCTTTCAACAGCAGCTATACGGAGACCCTCAAAGCCTGGGGCCTCATCGACACGGGTCTGAACCCGGTTGCGCGCAGCAACGTGTGTCCGCAGGTCACGCCGCCACTCGTACCGTCGATCTATGCCTTCTCATACACAGTGCACAGCGCTGAAGCCGCACCGTCCTTCGTCGTCTCCGGTTCCGCAGAGGTGCCAGAAGGCCACGCCGCCTATCGCGATCATATCATCAACCGTGGCGATCTTTCCCCGGCGGGATTGCGCGCCAAAGCACAATTCGTGCTGGCGGAGATGGAGCGGCGTTCCGGGCTTCTGGGCTTCGGGTGGAAAGACGCAACCGCGGTCCAAGTCTACACGATACACAACCTCCACCCGTTCCTGGCTGACGAAATCGTCAAGCGCGGAGCAGCACGCGCCGGCCTTACATGGCACTTCAACAACCCACCCGTCCTAGATCTCGAATACGAAATGGACCTTAGGGGTATTGCAGTAGAGCATGTCGCTTGAGGCGTCAGATGAGCAAACGCATAGAAATTGGCAGCTACGATTATGTGATCGTTGGGGCTGGCTCGGCCGGTTGCACTCTTGCAAACCGGTTGAGCGCCGACCAGGGCAAGCGTGTGCTGCTCCTGGAGGCCGGCGGCTCGGACAACTACCACTGGATCCACATTCCGGTGGGCTACCTCTATTGCATGGGCAATCCGCGCACCGACTGGGGCTACCGTACAATGGCGGAGCCCGGCCTGAACGGACGGTCGCTGGCCTATCCGCGTGGCAAGGTAATGGGCGGCTGTTCGTCGATAAATGGCATGATCTACATGCGCGGTCAGTCCGCCGATTACGATCACTGGCGCCAGCTCGGCAATCCCGGCTGGGGCTGGGAGGATGTGCTACCGCTGTTCAGGAAATCGGAAGACCATCACAGTCTTTCCGGCCCCTTCCACGGCCAGGGCGGTGAGCTCAGGGTAGAACGCCAGCGCCTGAGTTGGCAGATACTCGACGCGGTGCGCGAAGCGGCGGAAGA
This sequence comes from Sinorhizobium sp. RAC02, assembly GCF_001713395.1. Lineage (NCBI taxonomy): Bacteria > Pseudomonadati > Pseudomonadota > Alphaproteobacteria > Hyphomicrobiales > Rhizobiaceae > Sinorhizobium > Sinorhizobium sp. RAC02. Next base: position 1,946,462 of record NZ_CP016452.1, read on the forward strand.
GCTCGGTGTGCCCAAGGTCAACGACTTCAACGCTGGCACCAATTTCGGCTCGTCCTATTTCGAAGTGAACCAGAAATCAGGGTTCCGTTTCAATGCCGTGCGCGCGTTCATCAGGCCGGTGCAGCATCGTAAAAACTTGACGATACTCACCCACGCGCACGCCGAGCGCATCGTGTTTTCCGGGTGCCGGGTTTCGGGGCTCGACCTGCGTCTCAACGGCAAGCCGGCGCATGTGGCGGTGCAGGGCGAGTTGATCCTCTCCGCCGGGGCGATAGGCACGCCGAAGCTGCTGCAACTATCGGGCATAGGACCTGCCGCGCTTCTCAAACGCCACGGCATAGAGGTGATACATAACCTTCCCGGCGTGGGCGAAAACCTGCAGGACCATCTGCAAATCAGGACCGCCTTCAAGGTATCGGGAGCAGAAACGCTAAACGAGCGCCAGGCAAGCTTCACAGGCAAAGCTCTGATTGCGCTTGAATATGTCCTCAAACGCTCCGGGCCTATGTCGATGGCGCCAAGCCAACTCGGTATCTTTATGAAGTCGGACGCGTGCTTCGAGACACCCAACATCGAATTCCATATTCAGCCACTCTCCTTGGAATCTTTCGGCCAACCGCTGCACAGCTTTCCGGCCATTACCGTTTCGGCGTGCAATCTCAGGCCGGAATCGCGCGGGCATGTGCGCATCATCTCAGCCAAGCCCGACGATCATCCGGAAATCACGCCCAACTACCTCTCCACCGCGAGCGACCGTGAAGTCGCGGCCTCTTCCATAACCATCGCCCGCCGGTTGATGGAAACCAAACGGATGGCCCAGTTCCGCCCCGAGGAATTTAAGCCGGGTAAGCATATCCAGACGCCCGAAGACCTCGCGCATGCCGCAGGCGATATCGCCACGACTATTTTCCATCCGGTCGGCACTGCGCGGATGGGCGATGACGACGCGGCGGTGGTCGATCCGAAGTTGCGCGTACACGGCATCGAGGGACTGCGTATCGCTGATTGCTCAATCATGCCGACAATCGTCTCAGGGAACACCCACGCAGCTGCGGTCATGATCGCCGAAAAGGCAGCCCAGTTAATCCTCTGAATTTTAGTTGAAATGGCATGCCGACGAGACGGGTGTACGGTCGAGTTTTGGCTCCGCGAGCATCGTGATCTTTCTGTCGCCATAGAAATCGCCAGCCTCCCTGACACGTCAAAAGAACCAGAATTGGAGGTTGCGAGCACCAGGTAGCAACCTCCAAATCCCTTTATAAGGAGAGGCCGGTCAGGCCGCCCGGCGCACCGGGTTGGCGGCATAGGTTGCGCCACCCTGGCCGAGCCGGAACTGCGCCAGAAGCGCGTTGAGGGCTGCGGCCTCGGCGGCGAGGCCGTGGCTGGCGGCGGTCTGCTCCTCCACCATGGCGGCGTTCTGCTGCGTGCCCTGGTCCATCGTGTTGACGGCGGTGTTGATCTCCTGGAGACCCGTCGATTGCTCGCGGGCGGCCAGGACGATGGCGTTCACATGGCCGTTGATCTCCTGCACCTCGCGAACGATCGCTTCGAGGGCAGCACCCGTCTCGTCGACCAGCGACACGCCGGAGCGCACCTGTTCACCCGACGTGGTGATCAGCGCCTTGATCTCCTTCGCCGCATTGGCCGAGCGTTGGGCGAGTTCGCGCACTTCCTGCGCCACGACGGCAAAGCCCTTGCCGGCCTCACCGGCACGCGCCGCTTCCACGCCGGCATTCAACGCCAGCAAGTTGGTCTGGAAGGCGATGTCGTCGATCACGCCGATGATGTTGGTGATCTCGCTCGAGGATCTTTCGATGCCCTGCATGGCCGAGACGGCGCGGCGCACCACCTCGCCCGACTTTTCGGCACCGGTGCGGGTGCGCGAGACCAGCGAGCCGACCTCTTCCGCGCGGCGGGTCGAGTCCTTCACGGTCGTGGTGATCTCCTCCAGCGCGGCGGCGGTCTCTTCGACGGAAGCGGCCTGCTGCTCCGTGCGGCGGGCGAGATCGTCGGCAGCCGCACGGATTTCCATGGCGCCGGCATCGATGGCGCGGGCATTCTGGCCGACCGTCGTCATCGCCGTGTGCAGTTTGGTGACGGAGTGGTTGAAGTCGGTGCGCAGGCGATCGAGATGGCCGGCAAAGGGGGCGTCGATGCGGTGGGCGAGATCGCCCTCCGCCAGTCGACCCAGGCCGTCTGCCAGCGCCTCGACGGCGTGATGGATTTCGGCGGCTTCGCGGGCCTTTGGCTGCCTCACGCTCGCGGCGTTCGCTTTCGGACAGCACGCGGCCCTCCTCGGCGGCGTTTTCGAAGCGCGTGCGCTCGATGGCATTGTCGCGGAACACGGCGACGGCAGCGGCCATACGGCCGATCTCGTCGGTGCGGTTCGCCGCCGGAATCTCCTCCGATACGTTGCCGCGCGCGAGCCGGCTCATCATGTCGGTCATGCGCACCACGGGTTTTACGACCAGTCGCGACAGAAGCAGCGCCAGCACCCCGATCATGGCGACGACGCCGACGACGGTGCCGATCGACGCGGCCAGAAGGAACTCGCCAATGCTCGCATTGGCGATATCACGATCGGCGACCAGGTAGAGATACCAGTTGCCGACCGACAACCCGGCAATCGGCAGGAAGCTGACGAGCACCTGCTTGCCGCCAAGCTCGGTCTACATGAGCCGCTTGCCGTCGATGATCGGGGTCGCCTGCGGGAACACGTCGGCAAGGGACTTGGAGATCAAAGCGGGATCCGGATGGACGAGCACCGTGCCGTCGCCGTTGACGAGGAAGGCGGAGCCCATTCCGCCGAGATCGTCCTTGCCGATGATGCCGATGAGGCCTTCGAGCGGAAGGTCGGTACCGGCGACGCCGATGAGTTCGCCGTCACGCTTGACCGATACGACGGCGCTGATCACCAGCGCGTTGCTGGCCGTGTCATGGTAGGGATCCGTCAGCAGCGGTCCGCCGAGCTTGACGGCGTCCTTGTCCCAGGCGCGTTTGCGCGGATCGAAATCCTTGGGCATCTTGGCGGGTGGAAGGCGCGTAAAGGCGCCATCCGCCTCGTTGCCGTAATAGATCATGGCGAATTCACGCGACAGCAGCGGACTGCCGAAGCGCTGGATCATATCTTCCTTACCGGTCGATTTACCGGCGATCTCGCCGACCAGTTCGGTCAGCATCACGCGAGCGTTCAGCCAGTTGGAAATGCCGGCCGCCGCCAGCTGGCCGGACGATTCGATCTCCGCCACCACGCCCTTGTCGACCGTGCCACGTTGCAACGTGTCGATATAGACCGAAAAAGCCGGAAAAGGCCGCGATGACGGCTAGCGGTGCTGCCAAAAGAATCTTGGCCATGAGGTTGAGACGTATTTTCGAGGAAGTCTCCCAAAAACCAATGCCCGGCCGTGCCCACGCACAAGCAGGAGTTCTGATCGTATGATGTGCGGGAAATCGGGCTGTCATGGCAGCGCCGAGCGAACTCGCTCGGAAGTGCGGAATTGATAGGGGCCGCTAAAACTCGCTCAAAATCCCGTGGGTTTTGTTTGAACTTTAAGCGAGGCACGCGGCCCTCAGCGATTGCCGGCCTGGACCACGGTCACGGCGATCATGTGGAAGACGTCGGCGGCGGTGCAGCCGCGCGAAAGGTCGTTGGCGGGCTTGGCGAGACCCTGCAGGATGGGGCCGATGGCGGTGGCGCCGCCGATGCGCTGGGCGATCTTGTAGCCGATGTTGGCAGCGTCGAGATTGGGGAACACGAAGACATTTGCCTCGCCGTGCAGTGCCGACTGCGGCGCCTTGGCAGCGCTGACGGCCTCGACGAAGGCGGTGTCGAACTGCAACTCGCCGTCGATGACGAGACCGGGTTCCGCAGCATGCGCCAGCCGCGTTGCCTCCACCACCTTTGAGACACGCTCGTGCGCGGCGCTGCCGGCCGTCGAAAAGGACAGCATCGCCACCTTCGCAGGCTTGCCGGCCAGTGCCTCAAAGGAGCGCGCCGACATTACAGCGATATCGGCGAGGCCCGCAGCATCGGGATCGACCACCAGCCCGCAATCGGCAAAGACGAAGGCGCCTTTCTTCACATGATGCGCTTCGCACAGCATCATCAGGAAGAAGCTCGATACCAGTCCGACATCCGGCGCGCGGCCGATGGTCTGGAGCGCGGCGCGCACCGTATCGGCGGTGGTCGCGACCGCACCGCCCACCGTCCCGTCTGCCTCGCCCTCGCGTACCATCATGGCGGCAAAGACCAACGGCGAGCGGACCGCCGCGTCGGCGGCGGCTTCATCGATGCCCTTGGTCTTGCGGAGCGCGTAATAGGCGGCGGCGAGGCGCGGCGTGAGAGGAGATGAAACAGGATCCTCGATGCGGATCTCGCCCGCTCCTGCCCCGACCGCTGCAAGTCGCTCTTCGACGATTGGTTGTCGACCGACGAGGGTGATACTGGCGACGCCCGCGCGGACGGCCTGCACCGCCCCCTCGACAATGCGTGGGTCTTCCCCTTCAGCGAGCACGATATGTTGCGGTGCGGATTTTGCGGCTTCGAGAATTCGGTCCAGCGGTTTCATCAGGCGTGCCCCAGATAGTGAATGCCGACGAGGATGAAGACAGCGATGAAGGCGGTCTCGGCGACAATGAGAGCGACAGCATCGCCACCGACGTCCAGCACACGACGTAGCGAGGTTCGCATGCCGACGGCAACGATGCCGGCGAGCAGCGCCCAGCGTGAGGTCTCCATGCCGGCCTTCGCCACCAGTTCGGGCACCAGGCCGAAGGAGTTGAGCGCCGCGAAGATCAGAAAGGCGATGACGAAGCCGGGCATCAGCGGCGGGCGCTTGCCGCTCTCCCCGTCCGGCTGCGGCACGTTGCGCAACGAGAGAGAATAGACCAGCACGACCGGCGCCAGCATGGTGACGCGGATCAGTTTGACGAGCGTCGCCGTTTCGCCCGCCTCCGGCGAGACGGAGAAGCCGGCGCCGACGACCTGCGCCACATCATGGATAGTGCCGCCGAAGAAGATGCCGGTTGCGCGCGCATCCAACCCCATGGTCTGGGCGATGATCGGGTAGGCTATCATGGCAAGTGTCGAGAGCACCGTGACCGAAAGCACGGTAAAGATCAGGTTGCGCTCGGAAAATTCGTTCTTCGGCAGCACGGCGGCGATTGCCATCGCCGCGGAGGCGCCACAGATGGCGACGGCACCACTGGTGAGCAGCGCCAGCCGCCAGCCGCGGCCGAGCAGTTTCGCGGTGAGCAGGCCGAAGCTGATCGTGGCGACCAGCGCCGACACGAGCAGGAGGATGGTGCCGGCACCGAGCCCGATCAGCAGATCGACGCTGATGCGCATGCCGAGCAGCGCGACGCCAATCCTGAGCACATGCTTGGCGCAGAAATCAATGCCTGCCACGCACCGTCCCTCTTCCGACAGGAAGTGGAAGGCGATGCCGAGCAGCAGAGCCATCAACATGGCCGGCGCGCCGTAGTGATCGGACAGGAACTGGGCGGCGACGGCCACGGCGGCGGTGACGGCGAAGCCCGGCCAGTAGGCGGCAAAACCGGAGGGCATGCCCCGGAAACGGTCTTGGACGGAGGCGGCGAAGGTCATGATGTCGGTCCAGTCGCTTGCGGTAAACCTTGCCCGCCCGGGCGCACCGGGCGGGGCGGGGGTCATGCGGGATCAGGCCCGCGGCTGCGGGCGCATGTCGGCGCGGTCGATGCCGGCAACTGGCACCGGCTTCTTCATCGCATCACGGCGGAAGGGTTCGCCGAGCTCCTGGTTGAGGATGACTTCGACGAAGGTCGTCACGCCACGCGCCTGGTCGGCAATCGCTTTCGATAGCGCCTCGGTAAGAGCCGCCGTCGTATCGACGGAAACACCCTTCAGCCCGCACCCCTCGGCCACCTTGGCGTAGCTGAGATTGGGGTTGAGTTCGGTGCCGACGAAGTTGTTGTCATACCAGAGCGTTGTGTTGCGCTTTTCCGCACCCCACTGGTAGTTGCGGAAGATCACCATGGTGATCGCCGGCCAGCCATCGCGGCCGATGGCGCCCATCTCGTTCATCGAGATGCCGAAGGCTCCATCGCCGGCAAAACCGACCACCGGCACATCCGGGCAACCGATCTTGGCGCCGACGATCGACGGGAAGCCGTAACCGCAGGGACCGAACATACCGGGTGCGAGATATTTCCGGCCCTGCTCGAAGGTCGGATAGGCGTTGCCGATGGCGCAGTTATTGCCGATGTCGGTCGAGATGATCGCTTCCTTTGGCAGTGCGGCCTGGATCGCCCGCCAAGCCTGGCGCGGCGACATGCGATCCGGCTCGCGGTTGCGCGCACTTTCGTTCCATTCCGTGCCGACATCGTCATCCTCATGGTCCATCGACGAGAGCTGCTGCTGCCAGGCCGAGCGGGTCTGGTGGACGGCCGCCTTTCGCTCCTCGCGGCCGGCATTGCCGGCAGTCGAGGAAAGCTGCTCAAGGATTTGGCCCGCCACCTGCTTTGCGTCGCCGCAGATGCCGACGGACACCTTCTTGGTGAGACCGATGCGATCGGCATTGATGTCGACCTGGATGATCGCGGCATTCTTCGGCCAATAGTCGATGCCGTAGCCCGGAAGGGTCGAAAAGGGATTGAGTCGCGTGCCGAGCGCCAGCACGACGTCGGCCTTGGAGATCAGCTCCATCGCCGCCTTCGAACCGTTATAGCCGAGCGGGCCGACCGACAGGCGGTGGCTGCCGGGGAAGGCGTCATTGTGCTGATAGCCGCAGCAGACCGGGGCATCGAGCCGCTCGGCGAGCTTCATGGACGCGCCGATCGCGCCGCCGATGACGACGCCGGCCCCGTTGAGGATAACCGGGAATTTGGCTTCCGACAGCAGCCTTGCAGCCTCTGTGATTGCCTGCGGGCCGCCGGCCGGGCGCTCGAAGCGCACGATGGAGGGCAGGTCGACATCGATCACCTGGGTCCAGTAGTCGCGCGGGATGTTGATCTGCGCTGGGGCGCAGCCGCGGATCGCCTTCTCGATAACCCGGTTGAGCACTTCGGGAATGCGCGAGGGATCACGCACCTCTTCCTGGTAGCAGACCATCTCCTCGAACATCGCCATCTGGTCGACTTCCTGGAAGCCGCCTTGGCCGATGGTCTTGTTGGCCGCCTGCGGCGTGACCATCAGGAGCGGTGTGTGGTTCCAGTAGGCGGTCTTCATAGCGGTGATGAAGCCGGTGACGCCCGGGCCGTTCTGGCCGATGGCGATCGCCATGGTGCCGGTCGCGCGGCTAAAGCCGTCCGCCATCATGCCGGCATTGGTTTCGTGTGCGCAGTCCCAGAAGCGGATGCCGGCCTTGGGAAACAGGTCCGACACCGGCATCATGGCCGAGCCGATGATGCCGAAGGCATGTTCGAGGCCATGCATCTGGAGAACTTTGACGAAGGCTTCTTCGGTGGTCATTTTCATGGCGGGGTCCTTTCCCTGACGGAATTGATCGAGATGTCTGGCGGTTAGAGGATTTCGTCGCGCAGGGCGTACCAGCGGTACATTCCCCACTGGCCGAGCCGGCGGAACGGGGTGAGAAGGCCGTGGCTGGGCAGCGGGGAGGTGAAGATCGGAAGGTCGAGGCCGGCGCCCTTGCCGGCGACCATCTGCGCCATGCGGCGGCCGGCTTGGGCCGAATACATGACGCCGTTGCCGCCATAGCCCATGGCGTAGAACAGCCTTTGGCTGGCATCCGGCTGGAAGATGCGCGGCATCATGTCATGGCTGACATCCACCCATCCCCACCAGGAATAGTCGATCTCGATGCCGCGCAGGATCGGGAACTTTCGGTAGAGCCCCTCCAGCAGCAGCGCGAGATGTTTCGGGTTGGTGGCGTCACGCCCGGTGATGGCGCTGCGGCTGCCGATCTGCACCCGACCGTCCGGCAGCATGCGGTAATAGTGGCGCAGCGTGCGCGTATCCGTCAGCGGAATGCGCGCCTTGAAATTCAGCGCCTGCTGCTCGCCCGCCGTCAGCGGCCGCGTGACGATGGAGTTCGACAGGATCGGCATCAGGCGGTGCTTCGTCAGCGCATTCATGCCGGGGGACGTATAACCGGCAGTCGCGATGCAGACGGCGCGGGCGCGCACCGTGCCGCCCGGCGTGCGGAGGTAATGCACGCCGCCCTTGGCGGTACAGTCGAGCACGGGGCTCGAGGTGTATACCGTAGCACCAAGGCGCCGCGCCAGCCGGAGATAGCCGAAGGCGAGCTTGGCGGCGTGGATGCCCATGCCATCCGGCTCGTACATGGCGCCGCGGGCTTCTGCGTCATTGACGAAATCGCTGTGGATTTCTTCGCGCGAGACCATGCGGGTGCGATAGCCGAAGACATCGTTGAGAACGCGGGTCTCGCTTTCGAGCGCCGGGAGAACCTTGTCGCGATGCGCGATGTAGAGATGGCCGCCATCCTGCGGATCGCAGTCGATCTCCGGCTCGCGGACCAGCGCGCGGAACAGGTCGAAACCCTCGGCGATCTCGGAATGCATGCGCTTTGCGACATCGACGCCCCAGCGGGCGATCCACTGCGAGCGCTTCAGCCGGCCGGCGGAGAGCTGGGCCTGCCCGCCATTGCGGGTGCTGCATCCCCAGGCGACGCCGTTGGCTTCCAGCACGGTCGCCTTGATGCCGTGCTCGCGGGCCAGGTGGATGGCGCAGGAGAGGCCGGTATAGCCCGAGCCGATGATGGCGACATCGACATCGATATCGCGCATGATCGGGCCGTCGTCATCCGGCTCGGGGCCGGCGGTGCCGATCCAGTAGGTCGGCGCGTAGTCCTTGCCGATGCCGGGGTTCGGGGCATGTTCGGGATCATAGGCAGGATCGAACGGCGCCCTACCGGCCCTCTGGGGATTAGTGTGCTGTTGCATGGCCTTGCTCCGACCCTAGTAGCGAGGCTGAAGGACAGGGCGGTTCTTGCGGAACGCCTGCTTGCGAACGATTTTGTCGCCCTTGAAGGTGAAGAGGTCGCAGCCCTCCGCCTCGATACGGCTGCCATCGGCGGCCGTGCCGGAGAAGGTCCATTCGGAAACGCCGCGATCCCCCTCGACGAAATGGCTGTGATTGCCCCATTCCGCATCCGGCATTGCCTTCCAGACCCCGCTGAAGGCGTCTGCGATCGCCGCGATGCCGACAAAGCGTGTGCCGTAGACCTCCGGGCCACCGACCGCGTTGAACACACAGTCTTCGGAAAAGAAGTGCATCACCCCATCGATGTCGTGCCGGTTGAAGGCATCGAACACGCTTTTGAGATCGGTTGCAGTCAGTGTCATCGTCCTGTCCTTTGGCTGTCGAAGGGCATGGCTTCGCCGGAGACGGGAAAAGCCGTCTTCAAAGGCCACCACGGCCGGGTAGGTGGAGTGTCGAAAGTGTCCGCCGGTTAGACGCGGCCCTTCCAGGGGATCAGCGTCTTTTCGAGGTAGCGGATCAGAAGGTCGAAGGCGAAAGCGAAGATGCCGATGACGAAAATGCCCATGATCACGGTGTCGCTCTCGAGGTTTTCCGCTGCGTTGAGGACCATGAAGCCGAGGCCTCGATTGGCGGCGACCATTTCTGCCGCCACCAGGGTCGTCCAGCCGACGCCGATGCCGATGCGCATGCCGGTGAAGATTTCCGGCAACGCCGCCTTCATGATGACTTGGCTGATGACCTGGCCGCGGGTGGCGCCCATCGCATAGGCCGCATGGATCTGCTCCGTCGACACTGAACGCACGCCGGCCCTTGCGGCAATCGCCATCGGCGCGAAGATCGCCAGATAAATCAGGAATACCTTCGGGAATTCGCCGATGCCGAGCCAGATGATGACCAGCGGCAGGTAGGCGAGCGGCGGGAGCGGACGGTAGAATTCGATGATTGGATCGAACAGGCCGCGCACGAAGCGGTTGACGCCCATTAGGATGCCGATCGGCACCGCCGTCACCATCGCCAGCAGGAAGGCGCCGAAGACGCGGCCGATACTGGCCAGCGTGTGCTGCATCAGCGTCGAATTCGAAACGCCGTCCGTCATCGCCAGCCAGAACTTGTCCCACACCGCCAGCGGCGAGGGCAGGAAGAGCGGCTTGACCCAACCGGACTCGGTCACGAGGAACCAGAGCGTGATGAGCACGGCTGCGGTCACGAAGCTGATGAGGGCGCTGTTGCCTTCACCCGGAGCACCAAAGATCTTGCCGGCCTTGACGGGCTTGGCCCGTGTCACTCTGTCAAGCATGGGCCATCTCCGGGTTGCCGGACGCACGTTCGTCGCCATAGATGATGCCGAGTACTTCCTCGCGCATGCGGATGAATTCCGGACTCGACTTGATCGCCCGGGCATTGCCCTCGGCTAGGAACTGCCGGTTGAAATCGAGTTCGTAGGTATGGGTGATGCGGCCCGGGCGCGGCGACATGACGATCAGCCGCGAGCCGAGGAACAGCGCCTCTTCCACGCTGTGCGTGATGAAGAAGAACATCTTGTTGGTGAGCTGCCAGACTTCCAGCAGCAATTCCTGGATGGTTTCGCGCGTCAGTGCGTCCAGCGCTGCCATCGGCTCGTCCATCAGAAGCATGGCCGGGTCGCAGGTCAGCGCCCTTGCGATGCCGACGCGCTGCTGCATGCCGCCCGAGAGATGATAGATCATATGGCGGTGAAAATCCTGCAGACCGACGAGGGCGAGGTTTTTCGTCGCGATTTCCCGCCGCGCCGCCTTGTCGATGCCACGCAGTTTCAGGCCGAACTCGGTGTTTTCGATCACGTTGAGCCATGGCAGAAGCGCGTGTTTTTGGAAGACCACGCCACGCTCGGCGCCGGGCCCGTTGACCCGGTGGTTGCCGAGCGAGATGTCGCCTTCCGACGGCGCCATGAAGCCCGCCATCAGGTTGAGCAATGTCGTCTTTCCGCAACCCGAAGCACCGAGGGCGACGACGAAGTCTCCGCTCTTGATGGTGAGATTGACGCCCTTCAGGGCAATCACCGCCTGATCCGAGTACAAGCCCGGATAGGTCAGGCTGATATTCCTGACGCTGAGTGTTTCCATGAGAAATGCCTCCCTGCACCTCGGTTACGTCTGTAAGCGATGATGGCTGCACCGGCCGCTCCACCGGCCGGTGCGCAATCGACGGATGCCCTAGTTGGCAGCCGCACCGGCGAAGCTCGAATTCACGAAGGGCGCATAGTCGTCGAGCGACTTGCCTATCTGCTTCTGCTCCACCAGGAATTTTGCACTTTCACTGAGCGCACGGGTCGCCCCGCCGCCGAGCCAGGCGTCGGATGCCTGCTCGTCCGCATTCGGAAACGAAAGCAGTCCCAGCGCCTCGACGGTGCTCGGGCCGTCGCCGCCGATGAGCTTGACGATGCCCTGCACCTGCGGCGAATCCACCGTCCACGCAGCCTTGTTGGCGTTGTAGTCGGCGTAGGATTGGGCCAGAACCTTGGTGAAAGCCTCCATGAACTTGGGGTTTTCTGCCGCCCAGGCCGTGTCGACCACCAGACCGTCGAAGGTGGGGACGCTTGCCGCGCCGATGACTTCGGAATCCGAGATCACCTTGCCCGATTTCAGGATTTCCGACAGCGCCGGCGGCCAGACATAGGCTGCGTCGATATCGCCGCGCTGCCAGGCGGCAACGATCTGCGGCGGCTTCAGGTTGAGGATTTCCACCTCGCGTGGATCAACGTTCCACACCTTGCTCATGCCGACGAGAAGATGGAAATGCGACGTCGAGACGAACGGTACCGCGACCTTCTTGCCCTTGAGGTCGGCGGGCGTTTCAATGCCCGACCCGTCGCGGGCGACCAAGGCCTCGGACTTGCCGATATTGTCGAGAATCCAGAACAGCTGCATCTCCACGCCGCGAGTCGCCGCCGCAGCCGTGCCGGTCGAGCCAAGCACGCCGATCGGCACGTCGCCCGAGGCGAGCGCCGTCGTGATGTCGCCGGCCGATGAGAATTGGCGCCAGTCGATCGTGTAACCGACCTCCTTGGCGGCCGCGTCGAAGCGGCCATCGGCAATCGCGGCCACGAACGGGCCGACGATCTGCTGATAGCCGACGACAAGATTGGTTTCCGCGTAGGCCGCACCGGACGCAAAAAGGCCGGCCAGAATGCTGGCCGTGGCGGCCATGCGATTGAAATGTCTGAAAAGCATCGTCGTTCCTCCTCATTGATTATTGTTTGAGCCGGTTTATCCCGGTCTTCTTGATGAAAGTGATAAATGCGACGCCTCCCTTGCGTTATATCCAGTTTGGAAGTTGAATAAATCCAGATTGGCGACACACTGGATGGTTGCATGCGGACCAACATTTCCGAGACGATCTTCTTCATCGACCGGGAGAGCGGATTGGGATTGCAGGCCCAGCTGCGGGAAACGGTCGTCTCGGCTGTTCTGGCAGGTCGCGTCCAACCGGGCGCCCACCTGCCTTCGACCCGCAAGCTCGCGGAATACCTCAACATTTCCCGCATCACGGCGACGCTCGCCTATCAGGAACTGGTGTCCCAGGGTTATCTGGAAGCGTCCAACCGCAGTTCCTACCGCATCGCCAGCAATCCCCCCGGACGGGGCCTTGAAAACGACCGCCCCTCCGCCGGCTCCAACCCGGTCGACTGGTCGGGCAAGATGAAAATGCGCTTCGAAGTCGTGCGTCAGGTTTCAAAGCCGCTCGACTGGCGGCGCTATCCCTACCCTTTCCTCTATGGCCAGATGGATCCCTCGCTTTTCGATCTCAACGCCTGGCGTGATTGTGCCCGCCGGGCGCTGGCACGCGAGGACTTCATCCTCATGGCAAGCGACTTCGCTGCGGCCGATGACGTCCGACTGGTCAACTACATCTGCTCGCGCACCCTGCCCCGCCGAGGCATCCACGCGAACCCGGACGAGGTGCTCATCACCGTGGGCGCACAGAATGCGCTGTGGATCGTCACGCAACTGATCCTCGACAAGGGCTCCAGTGCCGTGTGCGAAAACCCCTGTCATCCCGATATCAGCGCCTCGCTGCTTTTGAGCGGCGCCAAGGTCACCACCGTCGATGTCGATGGCGAGGGACTGCCGCCGGACGGGCTGCCGGACGATACCGATGCCGTCTTCGTCACGCCCAGCCACCACTCGCCGACTGGTGCGACCATGCCGATCGACCGGCGCACGCGGTTGCTGCAGGCGGCGGCCGAAAAGGATTTCGTCATCGTCGAGGACGATTACGAGTTCGAGATCAGCTATCTTGCCCCGCCCTCGCCAGCGCTGAAGGCCTTCGATTCCACTGGGCGCGTACTCTATATCGGCAGCTTCTCGAAGTCGCTGTTTCCGGGCCTGCGTCTTGGCTATCTCGTGGCGCCCGCACCGTTCATCCGCGAGGCACGCGCGTTGCGCTCGCTGATGCTGCGCCACCCGCCCGGCCACCTGCAACGCACCGTCGCCTATTTCCTGGCGCTCGGCCATTACGACGCGGTGCTGCACCGCATGCGCACGGAATACCACAAGCGACACGTGCTGATGGCCGAAAGCCTGCAGCGCGAGGGCCTCACCATCGCCGGCGCCTCGGCCTTCGGCGGCACTTCGTTCTGGATGGAGGGCCCGGAGGGCCTCGATGCCGACCGGCTGGTGCAGGACTTGCGCCAGGACGGCGTGCTCGTCGAATCCGGCTCGCCCTTCTTCCCGCGCAGCGACGCGCCATGCCGCTTCTTTCGCATGGGCTATTCGTCGATACCAAGCGGCAACATCTCGGCTGGAGTGACACTTGTGCGAGCCGCTATCAAAGCGCATTTTAGACCGGGCACAGATTGAGCCCCTGGGTTACTCCAGGTCGCCCTTAAGCGGTACTCATGTGCACACGACACCTGCTTATTTGCGCCGAGCATGTCACAATATAGGTTTTCCTCACGGCCGTACCGACGCACAACGATCGGGGCCATGCGTTCGCGCAGGCCTTCGGCTTGCCGACTGCCGGTATCATTGACGCTCCCGAGCCGTCGACATCTGGAAAAAGGACGATAAGTTCGTTAACTCCGATGCTTGGACGTGTCTCGAAACTCCGGACGCGAAGACGGCTACTGTGGGGCCAGATGGCCCTACTCGACGGTCACTGGCTCGGTGTTGATCGCTGAACGGCGGAAGAAGGCATCGGCCTGCTTCATTCTTCCCGCCCGAGCTGCTTTTCGAGCACCATGGATAGCTCCAAATAGTTTGCCACATTGATCCAGCCTGCTGCAGAATCGCGGATCAGTCGCGTAAAGGAACGGCTTCTTGCTCGCTGTACGCGAGCACCACCATAGCGGCTGTGTCAATAATCATTTCGGCAGGCCGTTCTCGTCATAGAGGAGCTCGGCGTGATCGGTATGAGGCCGTCTCAAATGAACTGCGGCCCTATCGGCGATCGCCAGAAGCTCTTCGACACAAGCCCTGCCTCTCTGGCTTTCAATCTGCGCATACCATTCACCGAGCGCGTCGGTCACGACACGGCTCATACTCTGCCCAGTCACATGGACGATGCCTGAGCGAGGCGATGCGCTTCAGGGTCTGTCACATTGAGGCTCAAGTGCAGATACTCCATTCTACCCAATCGTCTAACTTTCTATCATTCTCCCCATCGCGCCAAGGTGTCCAAGTGAATAGGCAGCATCAAAACTATCTGCTTATTCATTCGCCCTGTTAGAATTGGAGTTCTGAATTAGCCGATACCCGATCGATATGCGGAAGCGCCGCGGTCCAACCGCCCGTGAATAGGTTGGGAATGTCAAGCGTCTTGCCCGCATTATCGCAGCCAAGCCATTCCCCAGCTACGATCAGGACCCCAGCAGAGATTGGAGGTCAGGCGAAGGCGTGCGCGGATGCCGTATCGAAGGTCAGCCACACCTCTTCGCCGCGCGCGAGACTCGAAATCGCCTCGTGGCCGAACGGCAGGCGTACGGCGAGGTCGATGCCGGCCACGGTTGCGGTGCTAACTTCGATATTGTTGCCGAGGAACGTGATATCCCGCACCGTCACGGCGATACCCGAGGGGACCGGGGCGCGTGACAGTGACAGGCGTTCCGGGCGCAACATCAGCGATGCCATGCCGTTTGCGGACGATGGGCCATGCAACGGCACGCCTTCGACCATGGCTCCATTGCCGAGTGAGAGTTGCGCCTTTCCGCCTTCCCTTGCAACGACGGTTGCGTCGAGGAAATTGCTATCGCCAATGAACCCTGCAACGAAGCGGGTGGCCGGGTTGGAATAGAGTTCGGGGCCGGTCCCGATCTGGTCGATCTCGCCCTGGCTGAACACGGCAATGCGATCCGACAGCCGCAATGCCTCCTCCTGGTCGTGCGTGACATAGAGGATGGTCACGCCCGTCTCCTGGTGAATGCGACGGATCTCGAATTGGATTTCTTCGCGCAGTTTCTTGTCGAGGGCCGAGAGCGGCTCGTCCATCAACAACACCGGCGGCTTGTAGACAAGTGCGCGGGCGAGCGCCACGCGCTGCTGCTGACCACCGGACATCAGCGCTGGCTTGCGATCTTCGAAACCTTCGAGGCGGACGAGCTTCAGCGCAGCTTTTACCCGCTCGGCGATCTCGGCCTGCGGGCGGCGGCGGATGCGCAACGGAAAGGCGACGTTCTCTCCGACCGTCAGATGGGGAAACAGCGTGTAACGCTGGAACACCATGCCGATATTGCGCTTGTGCGACGGGGTCGACAGCAGGCTCTGCCCCTTCAGCAGGATATCGCCGCCAGTCGGATCTTGAAAGCCGGCGAGGATGTAGAGCGTCGTCGACTTGCCGGACCCTGATGGCCCGAGGAAGGTCATGAACTCTCCCTCGGCGATATCCATGCTGACATTCTTAACAGCGGTTACCGAGCCATAGGATTTGCGGATACCGCGGATGCTGAGGAAGGGCTTGGTCATGCTTTTCGTCCCTTGCGGAAGAGTGCTGCGACGATCATCAGGAGGATCGTGAAGGCAATGAGCAGTGTGGAGGCGGCGGCGATGACCGGCGTCAGGTCCTGCCGCAGCGTCGTCCAGATTTTGACCGGCAGGGTCTGCAGCGTCGGACTTGCCATGAAGATCGCCAGCACCACCTCGTCCCAGGAGGCGAGGAAAGAGAAAACGGCCGCGCCGAAGATGCCGTGACTGATGGCCGGAACCGTCACACGCAGCCGCGCCTCCCAGGGATTTGCGCCGCACAGGATGGCCGCGTCCTCGATCGAGCGATCGAAGCCCTCAAGCGCGTTGCCGATCGAGATGATCGAAAACGGCAACGCGATTAGCAGGTGCGCGATGACGAACGCGATGGTCGTGCCGGCAAGGCCGAATTTCAAAAACAGGGCGTACAGCGCGACAGCAAGAACGACGACGGGCAGAATCATCGGCGTCAGGAACAGGGCGCGCAATAGATCCCGGCCGACGAAGCGACCCCGGTCGAGGCCGAGAGCGGCAAGAAAGCCAATGACGACGGAGAGCACGGTGACGATTGCCGCAATCTTCAGGCTGGTCAGCGCCGAATAGAGCCAGCGCGGGTCGGCGAAGAGGTTCTGGTACCATTTGAAGGTCCAGGATGGCGGCGGGAAGATTAGCCATTGCGATGACCCGAACGACAACGCGGCGATGAAGACGATAGGCAGGATGAGAAAGACACAGACCACCACCACGAGCGCGATGAGACAAGTTCTGAGGCCACCGAGTTTATCGAAGTCGAGCAGCATGACTAATTCCCCCGTGCCGGATTGAAATAGCGAAGCTGGACGGCATAGAGCGCAAGCGTAACAACAAGAAGCACGAGAGCTGCCGCACCGCCCATACCCCAATTGACCAGCGACTGGACGAACTGCGCGACGAGTTCAGCGAGCATCATATTGGATGTACCGCCCAGCAGCGCGGGGGTCACGAAATAGCCGAGTGACATGACGAAGACCATCAAAGCGCCGGCGGCAATGCCGGGCAGCGACAGCGGCAGCAGCACACGCCAGAAACACTGCATCTTGCCCGCGCCACACAGCGCGGCGGCGCGCAGGATTGCCGGATCGATGGTGCGGATGACGCCCATCAACGGCAGGATGACGAAGGGCAGCATGATATAGGTCATGCCGATGGTGACGCCGACGAGATTGTTGACAAGCGCCAGCGGCGTGTCGATCAGACCGAGGCCCATCAGCGTCTTGTTGATGACGCCGGTGCGCTGGAGCAGCACCATCCAGGCATAGGTGCGGGCAAGCAGGTTCGTCCACATCGACAGGATGATGATCGCCAGCACGATGCGCGACCATTTCTCCGGCATGATAGCGAGCAGCCAGGCGACGGGATAGCCGATGACGATGGAGACGAGCGTGACGACGCCGGCCACCATGAAGGTGTTCAGGAAGACGCGCAGGTAGGTTTTCGAACCGAGCAGGGCCTCGTAATTCTGCAGGCCCACTTCCGGTTCGAGCACGCTGCGCATCAACAGCATTAGCACCGGCACGACGAAGAAGAGGGCGATGAGCAGCAATGCCGGCAGAAGATAGCCGAGTGTGCCCTCACGTTTTGTTTTGCCGGCGCCCGTCGCTACCGTAACAGCCATGATCGATCATCCAGTGTCTCAGGAGGCGGACCGGCCGAAGCCGACCCGCCATCGTCTTGGGAGGCAGCGTTACTTCGCCTGCCAGGCGTACCAGCGCGTGCCGATCTCGTCGCGGTGCTCCGCCCAGTAGCCCATGTCGGCATTGACCTGGCTCTCCGCCTGCATGTCCGGGAGCGAGTTCCGCAGTTCGGCGTCCATCAGCGTGCTGGAGTCGAGATTCACAGGCGCATAACCCGTCGCGGTAGCGAACTGAGCTTGTGCAGAGTCACTCGTGGCCTGCGCGATGAATTTCATTGCCGCCTCCTTGTTTTTCGCGCCCTTGGGCACGACGAGCGAGTCGGCGGCGGTAATGTTGTTCGTCCATGACGTCTCCACGGTGACGCCGGTTTCGGCGAGTGCCGTCAAGCGGCCGTTCCAGAACGAGCCGAACGGGGCCTCGGCAGAGGCTAAGAGCTGCTGCGACTGGGCGCCGCTATCCCACCAGACGATCTCGGCCTTGATCGTGTCCAGCTTCTTGAAGGCGCGGTCGAGATCGAGCGGGTAAAGCTTGTCGGCGGAAACGCCGTCGGCAAGCAGCGCCGCCTCGATCACGCCCGGCGCGGACCACTTGTAGAACGTACGTTTGCCGGGGAATTTCTGAGTGTCGAACAGGTCGGCCCAGGTCTTCGGGCAGGCTTCGACAGCGTCCTTGTTGCACCCGATCACGAAGGAATAATAAAAGCTGCCGACCGAGTAGTCCGTGACGAAGCGCGGATCGAGCTTGCTCTTGTCGATGATGGAGAAGTCGAGCTTTTCGAGAAGACCGGCATTGCCGGCCTGAACAGCGTAATCACCCTCGACGTCAACGACGTCCCAGGTCACATTGCCCGCTTCGACCATGGCCTTGATCTTACCGTAGTCCGTCGGGCCGTCCTGCGTGACGGCGACGTTTTTCTCCGCGGTGAAGGGGTCGGCCCAATAGGTTTTCTGGGCATCCTGCGTGGTTCCACCCCAGCTGGTGAAAACCATGTCCTGGGCGGCCACGCTGCTCGAAACGCAGAAAGAGGCGGAGAGAAGCGCCAGAGCGACTTTGTGTTTCATGTTCCCTTTTCCTTATTGTTTGTGAGTTTTCAGGCTTGCATCGTTCCGCCAATCGGCGAAAACGCCGCCGGCGTCATAATCTTGTTGTCCGCTGTGATGATCAGATCGCGGATCCTTGGCAGGAAGGCCTGCCAGTCGGGGTCGGCCGCGAGGCGCGCGCGGCGGGCCTGCCGATCGTCGAGGCTCGCGAAGCTCCAGATATGGACGATCTCGTTGATCGGCCCGATCTCCGAGGAGAAATAGCCGACGAGGTTACCGAGGTGTTTTTTCTGGATCGCGATGCCAGTTTCGCCGACAACCTTGAGGTATTCAGGAATGCCGCCGTTCTTCAGCCTGTAAGTGCGGATCTCGACAAACATCCCGGTCACCGCATCACGAAGGGATCGGGGATCGGATCGTCCGATGTCCGGAGCCACACGGTCTTTGTCTTGGTGTAGTCGAGTGCCGCGGCAAGGCCCCCCTCGCGCCCCTGTCCCGACTGGCCGTATCCGCCGAAGGGGGCGATCGGCGAGACGGCGCGATAGGTGTTGACCCAGACAATGCCCGCGCGGATACGCTTGATCATACGGTGAGCGCGGGCGAGGTTGCGCGTGAAGACACCCGAGGCAAGCCCGTAGGGTGTCGCGTTCGCCAGCTGTACCGCTTCCTCTTCTGTCGTGAAGGAGAGAACGGAAAGCACCGGCCCAAAGAGCTCCGTTTCCACGGAGGCCGCGGAAACGCCGTCGCAATCGAGGATGGTGGGTATGTAGTAGAAGCCATTCCCTTCGCCTGCCCGGCCGCCGGTGACGAGCGTCGCGCCTGCTGCGAGCGAGGCAGCAACAACCGTCTCGATATGATCCCGTTGGCGCTTGGTGCAGAGTGGGCCGACCTCCGTCGCCATATCCAGCGGCGAGCCGATACGGATGGCCTCCGCCTTGGTTTTCAGTATGGCCAGAAACTGGTCTTTCACCGACGCCTCGACGATGAGGCGGGAACCAGCCACGCAGCTCTGCCCTGTCGCGGCAAAAATCCCGGCGACCTGCGCGTTGGCGGCGCTATCGAGATCGCAGTCGGCAAACACGATGAAGGGCGACTTGCCCCCAAGTTCCAGCGATGTTGTCGCAAGGTTCTCCGCCGAGTTGCGCACCACGGTCGCGGCCGTCGCCGGACCGCCGGTGAAGGCGATGTGGTCGATACCGGGATGACGGGTCAGCGCACTGCCGCAGGTCGGTCCGAAGCCGGTCAGGATATTGACGACGCCGGGCGGAAAACCCGCCTCATCCACGAGCCGCGCGAATTCGAGGAGCGGCGCTGGACCTTCCTCCGATGCCTTGACGACCAGCGTACAGCCGGCAGCCAGCGCCGGGCCGATCTTCACGGCCGACAGGAAGAGTTGGCTGTTCCACGGCACGACGGCCGCCACGACACCGATCGGCTCGCGCCGCATCCAGACATCCATATCCGCCTTGTCGATGGCAAGCGTCGCACCTTCGATCTTGTCGGCAAGCCCGGCATAATAGCGATAATAATCCGCGACATATGCGATCTGCGCCGACGTCTCGCGGATGATCTTGCCGGTATCGCGGGTTTCGAGTTCGGCGAGCTTCTGCGCGTTTGCCTGGACGAGATCGGCAAGGCGATAGAGCAGTTTGCCGCGCGCTGTTGCTGTCATGGCCGGCCATGCGCCGGTCCAGAGCGCGCGCTGCGCGGCCTGCACGGCGCGATCAACGTCATCTTCCCGCGCTTCGGCCATGGCTGCCCAGACAACGCCGGTCGCCGGATCGACAGAGTCGAACCGCGCAGTGCCGTCTTCGAAGGTTCCGTCTATGTATTGCTGGAAGCTCTGCATGGCGCCCTCACTGGAATGCCGGCATGACATCGGCGATGAAGCGTTCAAGCGAGGCCTTCTTGCGCTCGAAGCTCATGCCGGTGTCGATCCAGAAGGAATATTCGTCGTAGCCGAGGTCTTCGTAGACCTTCAGGCGCCCGATCACCTCTTCCGCTGTGCCGATCGGCATGTTTTCACGCATCTTTTGCGGCGCCAGGTTGGGATTGGCAGCAAGCTCTTCCTCGGAAAGGCGCTCGATGAGGCCCTGGTCGATTGGCCGCTCGTTTTTGAACCAGGCGAAGAAGTAATTGTAGTAGGTGCTGATCTCCTTCGCGGCCCTTGCGATGTCGGCCTCGTCGGAACCGACGTAGGTGTGCTGGAGCAGCATGATCTTCGACCGCGGCATGTCCGGGGCTTTCTCGCAGGCTGCGTTGAAACGCTCCATAAGACTCGCAATTTCTGCCTCGCCATTGGCAAGCGGCGTGCACTGCACATTGCAGCCGTTCGCGACGGCGAATTCATGGCTGTTCGGATCGCGTGCCGCGACCCAGATCGGCGGATGCGGCTGTTGCACCGGCTTCGGCGCCGAGGTGGTCTTCGGGAAATTCCAGAACTTGCCGTCATGGGCATAGTCGCCGGTCCAAAGACCCTTCACGGCCGGGATCAGCTCGCGCATTCGCTGGCCGGCACTCCATGGGTCAAGACCCGGTAGAAGGCGTTCGTACTCGAAGCTGTAAGCGCCACGCGCGACGCCGATATCGAGGCGTCCGCCGGTAATGATGTCGGTCATCGCCGCTTCGCCGGCAAGCTTGATCGGATGCCAGAAAGGCGCGATCACCGTGCCCGTGCCGAGGCGCACATTTTTCGTACGGCGCGCGAGGTCGACAATGTTGACGAAGGGGTTCGGCGCGATGGTGAAGTCCATACCGTGGTGCTCGCCGGTCCAGATGGCATGCATGCCGCCCTTGTCCGCGATCTCGCACAGCGCGATGAATTCCTCGTAGAGTTCCTGGTGGTTCTGGCTGGCATCCAGCCGCTCCATGTGAACGAACAGGGAAAATTTCATGGCTTACCCCTTTGCGGCCACGGCGTGCACGCGGCCTTTTTCCTGATTTCCGAAGTAGACGCCGAAATTGCCGAGCGTGCTTTCCGCCCCGTACCGCTTGACGATGTCGCGCACCGCGCTGTCGGCGATCTCGGCCAGCGGTGGGGCCTGGACCGGGAAAAACCTGCCGCTCTGCGGCGTGCCTTCTCCCAATTCGCCGCGATAAACGACATGCTGGCGCCCCATCATGGTGTCTTCATAGACGGAATAGAGAAGTCCCGTCGCAAGCGTTAGCCCCGCTGTCGCCGCGATGTGATCCTCGAGAGCTTCCATCCCGTCGCCCTCGGCCTTTTCGACGAAGGGCAGCGTCCAGCCCCCCTTCCCGTCCTCGACCATCAGGATTTCACTGTTCCGCACGGCGACCGCGCCGAGAAGCAGGCTTTCGGCCGAGGCAAGCAGGCTCCTTTCAGCGAGGGCCGGTGTGAAGTAACCGCCACGGGCATAGCCGAGCCCGGTCTTTCCGCTGTTGCCGAATCCCTCGACCCGCCCGATCAGGATCACATGATCACCCGCATCGACGACGTCGTGCGCTGCACAGTCAAACCAGGCGGCAACATCAGCAAAGACGGGCGAGCCATGCGGCCCTGGTCGCCAATCGACCGCAGCAAACCGGTCCTCGACCGGCCGGGCAAACGTATTGGAAACGTCCTTCTGCACTTCCGACAGGATATTGACGCCAAAACCCTTGGCTTGGGTGAGCGTTGCATAGTTACGCGAGGTTTTCGCCAGGCAGACGAGAAGCAGCGGCGGGTCGAGGGAAACACTCGTGAAACTGTTGGCGGTGAAACCGATCGGCGCGCCCGCATCATCAACCGTCGTGACGACTGTGACGCCGGTCAGGAATGCGCCGAAGGCATCGCGCAGGGCTCTCGCATCTGACATCATAATCTCCTCCATGGCCCCTGAGGACCGAGTGTTTCAGCTCGTTTCCAGCCAATCAGCAAGCGCGCGGTTCACCGCATTGGGCGCCGTCAGGTTCACCATATGACGGTGTCCCTCGATCACCACGGCTCGTCCTCGGCGAGCTGCGGCGGCCATGTCCCGCGCCATGACGGTGGTCGAATTCAAGTCTCCATCCCCCGTCAGGAAAAGCGACGGGCATTCAATCTGGGGCCAACAGTCCGCATAAACGGCGTCTCCGCTGGCAAAGGCGGCGTAAGCCGCAGCATAGCCGGCCGGATCGACGGCCTGCAGCAGATCGCGCACAAGTGCATAGGCTTCAGTGCTCTCTTCATCCGCAGAGAACCAGCGCGAAAGCGGTGCCACCCGGTCGAACGCGCCGGAGCCGATCTCGCGCGCCCGCGCCTCCACGGCCGTGCGTGCATCGGTTCCGCGACGATGCACGCCGTTCAATAGCGCTACACGCCGAACCATCGCCGGCGCCGTCGCAACAATGCCGCTTGCAATCAACGCTCCCATCGAGTGGCCCGCGACATTCACCGGCTCCCCTGCCACTTCCTCCAGAAAGCGCCGAAACCATCCGACATAGAGAGACAAACCAGGAGCACCCTCCAGTGCCTCCGAAAAGCCGTGACCGGGAAGATCGACCGCGATCACACGAAAACGGTCCGCCAGCTGATCTATCTGCGGCTGCCATGCCTCGATGCGCATGCCGACGCCGTGGATGAGAACGAGGGTCTCACGGCCCTCGCCCCGTTCCAGATAGGCTGCGCCTGACGACGTCTTACACCGCGGCAGGGTTTGCAACATCGTGGCCCAGCTCCTTGAGGTCCTGGTACCGGTCGCCGATGCGGTGATGCGGGCGGCCGCCAACGGAAGCGCCAAGTGCGATGACGATCTCGTCCGCGGCAGGCGCATCCGGGATCGCGCATTGAATGGTCAGGTAGTGCGAGCGACGTCCTTCGTCATTCTTGTCCATCAGCGGGATCATGACGGGAGCGTTCGCCGGACCGCGCGTGTTGCAGAACGCGAGGTAGGACTTCGCACCAACCGCGCTGCGATAGTGATTGCCGAAACGAAGCGTGTGGATCAGGGCGGAGGCGTGCTCGACTTCACCATCGAGGCCAACGACCGCCGACTTGCCATAGGCTTCAACAACGTCGCCGGAGCCGGCTTCATCGATGATCATCTTGGTCAGAAGCTCGCCGAGAATGGGAGCGACGGCATGAATCTCCGGCTTCAGGTCCTCAACGAAGCCGCGACCCGCCCAGGGGTTTTTCACGACGGCCATCGCGGCGATCAGCTTGAGCGGCTTGGCCGCTTCCTTGCCGCCCTCCACGAATGTCGTTTCCACATGAAGCAGCGTTTTCCGGACCAGCGTCACCGAGGCATCCTCCTGTCTTTAATCTGCTCATATCTTGGTATACCATCAGACAAAGTGTCAACCCATTGTCTGGAAGTTTTTTTGCAGCTATGAATGAGAACATGACAAAGAGCCTGGAAAACCTTGCGGCCCTCCGCATCGAAACCCCGCCCGCAACACTTCGGGAAATCGCGCTCGACCGCATGCGTCGCGCCATCATCGGTGGCCTGTTTGAGCCGGGCGAACGCCTCGTTGAACGAACGCTGTGCGACCAACTTGGCGTGTCCCGATCCGTCATCCGGGAAGTTATCCGCCATCTCGAGGCCGAGGGCCTCGTCGAAATGCTGGCAAAGCAAGGCCCGATCGTTGCAACGCTCAACTGGGATGACGCCCGGCAGATCTATGAGATCCGCGCGGCGCTGGAATCGACGGCCGTTGCCGATTGCGCGAGGATCGCCGGGCCGGAGGTCAAGGCTAAACTGCGCAAGGCAATGAACGAATTGGAGCGGACATCGAAGCAGAACTCCCCTGTCGGCGTGCTTGATGCCACGACGGAATTCTACAAGGTCGTTTTCGAAGCTGGCGGCAACAACATTGCCTGGGAAATCGTCAGCCGACTGAACAGCCGCATCTCGCGCTTGCGCGTCATGACATTATCGACATCGAACCGCATGGCATCGGGGCCATCGCAGATAAGGGAGATTTTCGCAGCGATCGAGGCGAACAACCCGGATGCGGCAGCATCCGCCTGCCGAAAACATGTCGGAGCCGCGGCTGCAATTGCCAAAACAATACTAGCTTGACGTTGGGATGCCACGGATTGAGATCTGGACGTGCTACAGTTGCCGATGGATCGGCAGGACGCCTTCGACCAGGCGTCGCGTCGCCTCGTCGCGCCCTGCTCGGCCAAGTTCATTCGACGCAAAACTGTCCACCAAACGCCCCTCGTTCATGACCAGAATGCGCTCGCAGAAGGACTGGATGACACCGAGATTGTGGCCAATGAACAGGTAGGTCAGGCCGAACTCGTGCTTGATTTCACGCAGCAGATCGAGGATCTGCGCCTGGATCGACACGTCGAGCGCCGATGTCGGCTCGTCTAGAATGACGAAGCGGGCCTTCACGCCGAGCGTCCGGGCGATATTGATGCGCTGTCTCTGCCCGCCTGAAAATGCATGCGGAAAAAGCCTGGCATCCTCCCCACGAAGCCCCACGCGTTCAAGGAGGCGCAAGGTTTCCCACTCCGCGTCTTTCCGGGACGAAACGATCCCGAGACTGAGCATCGGTTCGGCGATCTGCACGCCAATCCGGCGGCGCGGGTTCAGCGATGCGGACGTATCCTGCGGCACAAGCTGGATATGGCGGCGATAGGCAAGCCGGTCCCTATCCGCGAGCCCCGAGAGATTGACGCCGTCGAACATGATGCTTCCGGAATCCGCACGCTCAAGTCCGGTCAGGATGCGGGCAATCGTGGACTTGCCGGAACCGGAGCCACCGATAAGGCCAACGGTTTCGCCATCACCAATCGAAAAGGCAACATCGTCGACAGCCGCCACGCTCCGGCGCACGCGTCGAAACAGGCCCCGCCCGATTTCGAACGTCCGGCGGAGGTCGCGCACATCGATCAAGGGGACTTCAACGGCCATTCTGTCAGGATCCCCGCGGTTTTCAGGAGATGAGATCGAGCTGCGGGACAGCGGCAATGAGACTGCGGCTATAGGCTTCCTTCGGCGCTTCGAGCACGCGGCGTGTCGGCCCCTCCTCGACGATGCGTCCCCTATGCATGACCGCGACGCGCTTGCTGAGATACGACACCACGCCGAAGTCATGCGTGATGACGATGATGGCCGTGCCGAATTCTGTGTTGATGTCGCGGAGCAGGTTCAACACCTGCAACTGCGTTATCGTATCGAGCGCCGTCGTCGGCTCGTCGGCAATGAGCAAGCGCGGCCGGCTGCTGATCGCCATGGCGATGACGACGCGCTGGCGCATCCCGCCGCTGAGATTGTGCGGATAGGATGAGAGCACGCGCTCGACGTCAGCGATGCCCACTTTGACCAGCCATTCGCCAGCGTCGACCAGCGCCTGCCGCCGGCCCACGCCATTGCGGAAGGCGATCATGTCCAAAAGTTGGCTGCCGATCGTGTGGACCGGGTTGAGCGAGGTCAGCGAGTTCTGTGTGATGAACGCGATATCCTTGCGCAGGACACGTCGCCGTGTGTCGCGGGAATGCAGAAGATCCTCGGCATCGAAACGGATGCTTCCGGCCGATACGCGCATGATGTTGGCAGGCAGGAGGCCGAGCACGGCGGACACGGTCACGCTCTTGCCGCTGCCGGATTCTCCGACGATGGCCAGGATATCGGTGGGCTGAACGCTGAGATCGATCGTGTCCAGAATGCGCCGGCTGCCCGAGCGCCCCAACAGTTCGACGCTCAGTCCCGCAATGTCGAGCAACGGCGTGGCCGTGGGATCTGTGCTCATGCGGTCAGCCCTGCTGCGGATCGAGGATGTCGCGCAGCCCGCTGCCCAGCCAGTTGAAGGCAAGCGACGTGACGATGATAGCGATGCCGGCTGCGAGCACGACATGGGGCGCACCCTGCGCAAACACTTCGACGCCCTCGACCGTCATCCGTCCCCAGTCCGCGTTGGGCGGCTGGATGCCCAGGCCAAGAAAGCTCAATCCCGAGGAAAAACCGATCATCGGGCCGATTAGGGTCGTGGCGTAAACGATCGAAGGCGAGACGACATTGGGCAAAAGTTCCTTGAAGAGGATTCGGCTGCGGCTTGCTCCGAGCAGCCGCGCCGTCTCCAGATAGCCCTTGCCGATTTCCCCAACGACGGCGCCGTAGACGATGCGCGTCATGTAGGGCACGAGAGAAATTGTGATCGTCACGATGATTGTCGTGAGACCCGGCCCGAGGAGCGAGACTGTGGCGATTGCAAAGAGGATCATCGGAAAGGCAAACAGCGCGTCGATCACCCGCATGATCAGTCCGCCCAGAAAAGACGACGTGTAGCCAGCGAGAAGGCCAAGGACCAGGCTGATGGCGAGTGCTGCAGCGACAGGCACTATGCCAGCGATCAGGGAAGGACGCGCGCCCCAGAGGAGACGGCTCAAAACGTCTCGGCCCTGCGCGTCGAGACCCAGCAAATGGCCTTCCGTTCCCGGTGGCAGCAGGCGCAGCGCGCCGTCTCCGTAAAGTGGATCGAATGGCGCGACCCACGGTGCCAGAAGCGCGGCTACGACGACAAACGCAATCACAACAAGCGCAACAGCGGTGCGGCCGAGCCGGAAGCCGGCGCCGAAAACCGGACGGCGGTTGGGTGCCGGCAACGGCGAAGGGGCCATAGTCACTACAGTGCCCTCCGCGGGTTGAGCCAGACAAGCACCATGTCCACGACAAGGTTGATCGCAACGAATGTCGTGGCGATCATCAGGACGCCCGCCTGGATAACAGCGACGTCACCGGCCGTAATGGCATTGAAGAGCTGTGCGCTGATGCCCGGCCAGGCAAAGACCGCCTCGACGAAGATGACGCCGCCGAACAGCGTGCCGAACTGCAGGCCACCGACGCTGACGATCGGCGGGAGGATGTTGCGCCAGACCTGCTTGCGGAAAATGCGGAACGAGGACATGCCGGCCGCCTGAGCGATCTTCACATAATCGGATGCCAGCACGTCGATCACCGCACCGCGCACCAGCCGGGCTATGATGGAAATCGCCAGTACCGAGGCCGCAATCGACGGCAGGACAAGATGCGCCAGAAGATCGAGGTTGGAGCCCCGTGCCCGCATGTTGCGCATGCCGGAGGACGGAAGCCAGCCGAGCTCGCGGGCAAAGATCCAGATCAGGATGAGACCAAGCCAGAAGACCGGCGTTGCCGCCAGAACCTCCGTAATGAACATGAGAACCTTGTCGAGCAGGCGCCCCGCCCGAAAACCGGAGGTGACCCCGATGGCCACACCGAACAGAAGCGAGAGGAAGAGGCTGGATAGGGCGAGGATCAGCGTATTGCCGAAGGCGGGAAGCAGGATCGACATCGCCGGAACCTGCGTGCTGATCGAACGGCCGAAATCACCATGGACCACACGCCACAGCCAGGCACCATACTGCTCGTGGAATGGCAGATCGAGTCCAAGCCTTGCCCGCATGTCCGCGATCTGCTCGGCCGTCGCCGACTGGCCGAGCAACGTCTTCACCGGATCACCCGGGGAAAGATAGACTATCAGGAAGACCACGAAGGTGACAGCCGCCAGCACAAGAATGGCGGCTGTCAGTCTTCTGAGGAAAAAAGCAATCATTGTCTGTCCGGACAGCCGTTACTTTTCTGCCAGCCAGACCTTTTTCAGGTCGTACCAAGCCTGGGCGGGTGACGCGAAGTCGCGAACGTTTTTGCCGACCGCGTAGTGTGTGCGCTCGAGGAAAAGCGGTATCTTGCCGACATCTTCGGCAATGATACGGTTCGCTTCCCGCCAGTTGGCAACCTCCTGGGCTGGATCGGTTGCGGCAATCGCCTTCGAAACGGCGGCGTCGAACGCCTCGCTCTTGTAGCCGCCGGTGTTTGAGCCGCTGTTGCTGTTGCCGACGATCGACAGCCAGTAGGGCGTCAGAAAACCCCATTCCATCGAGCTGAAGCCGACATCGGCACCCGGCGTGCGTTCCTGCGCCAGGAAGCTGTTCCAGTCATAGGAACGGATGTTAAGATTGATACCGACCTTGGCCGCATCGCGCTGAACCCATTCGGCAACAGCTTCGCCACCGGCATAGATGCTGATCGTTGCGCTCACGCCCTTCTCAAGTCCGGCTTCCTTCAGAAGCGCCTTCGATTTTTCCGGATCGAAATTGTAGTCACGGAACGCGGGATCGAAAGCCGCACTGCCGGGAACGAGTACGCTGTATCCCGGGCTGGCCGTGCCCTTCAGAAGGTCACGGGCCAGCGCTTCGCGGTCGATTGCATGGACAAGCGCCTGACGAACCCGGACATCCTTGAAAGCCTCGTTGGCGAAGTTGACGTTGTAGTAGTAGATCGAGGGGATGCTGACGTTCGGAACGTCGAAACCTTCGCCCTTCAGGCGTTCCACGGCATCACGCGGCGGCCAGGAGATGAGATCCACCTCACCGGTCTCGAGTGCTGCAACACGTGCATTGCCGTCCGGAATGGGGCGAAAGACGATGCGGTCGAGATAAGGTTTCTCGCCCCAATAGTCGTCGAAACGCTCGATCTCGACCGACTGGCCGCGAATGCGCTCGACGAACTTGTACGGGCCTGTTCCCGTCGGATGCTCCACCACGCCGTCATTTCCGTACTTGCGGATCGATTCCGGGCTCGCGATGAGGCCTGTGCCGCCGGATCCCTGCGCAAGAAGCCGCAGAAGTGGGCTGAAGGGCTGCTTGAATGTCAGGACGACGGTAGATGCGTCCGGCGTCTCCACCTTGTCGAGATGGATGTAGGTGTTGCGGACATTGACCGCCGTCACTTCATCGTAGAATTCGAAGGAAGGATCCCATGCGCGCCGGACGTTGAAGGCCACCGCTTCGGCATTGAAGTCTGTGCCGTCATGAAATTTTACGCCCTGACGCAGCTTGAAGGTATAGACCTTGCCATCGGGCGAGATCGTCCACGACTCCGCCAGCGCCGGGATGATGGTTGGGGAAGGCTCATCATTGCCAGATTTCGAGAGATCTTCGGAAACGAGCGCATCGAAAATGTGGCGCGTGATCCGGAACGTCTCCCAACCCAACTGTCGGCCGGGGTCAAGCTGCGTGATCTCTGCATTCTGGGCAACGACCAGCGTCCCGCCATATTTGTCATCCTCGCCGGCATAGGCGGCATATGAATAAGTGGCAGCGACCAAAGATACGCCTGCGGCTAGAGTTGGAAATAATTTCATGATGATAAGCCCTCTCAACGAATTATGCGCATCGCGTCGCCTGCGATGACATCAAGTTGGTGGCCACTGTAGCGGCCCAATCGAGGCATTCCAGAAATTAAATTATTAAATATATATATTTTATAGATTATTGTGTCGATACGCCCAGATTTTTCGGGCCGAGAAAGCGTTTGGCGAGGCACGGCGACAGTGGAACTCGTCGCCATATCGAATGAAGAGGCGCTGCCACGCCAAACGCCCACAAGATCCTGAAGGGACGCGAATTCGCGCCCCTCCTGTTGCGAGATCCTAGAAGGCAGGCGTGGGTGAGGCCGCCTGGAAATGCTCACGGAGCGTCTGCGTTTCGTATTGATGCCGGTAGAGGCCGCGCTTGCGCAGGATCGGCACGAGTTCATCGACGATGACATCGAGCCCGTCTACGAGGCGATCCGGTTGCAAGTTGAAGCCGTCGATGGCTCCGGCATGAAACCAGTCCTCGATGTGATCGGCCAGTTGCTCGGGCGTCCCGACAAATCCGGCATGGCCCGAGCCGGTATAACGGGTCTGCTTGAGATAGTCGCGCACGGTGGGATTGGTCTTGCGAATCTGCGTAATGATCGATTCGCGAAAGCCGATGCTTCCAAGGAAGGTCTGGGTGTCGCCCAGCGGGCCCAGAACCTCCTCTGGAAACGGCTCATCGAGTTCGAGCTTCGAGGCATCGACGCCGATCGCTTGTGAAAGCCAGCCGATGGAGTATGACGCCGGCCCTGCGTCGTGGAGTTCGTCGCTGCGGCGTCGCGCCTCTTCCTCGGTGCTGCCCAAGCTCAACAGCAGGCCGGGAAGAATCTTGATCTCGTCAGGTGAACGGCCATTGCTCCGTGCGAAACCCTTGACCAGACGGTAGTGCTCGATGGCCTGATTTTTCGTGAGCTCGGCAGCAAAGACACCCTCAGCCGCGCGCCCCGCCAATTCGCGACCCTGCGGCGAACCCCCGGCCTGAAAGATGATCGGACGGCCTTGTTTTGACGGCGGCACCCGCAAGCGCCCATCGACATCGAAGAACTCACCATGGAAATGGACGTCCCTGCCCGTGGCGGCCGACTCCCACAATGCCCGAACGACGTCGACAAACTCGTTTGCACGTTCGTAACGATCATCCCGCAACGGGACATCGGGTATCCCGAAGTTGCGTGCTGCGGGAACGCCACGGGTTGTCACGACATTCCATGCGGCACGGCCGCCTGTCTGATGATCGAACGACAGAAATCGCTCAGCGAGTTCGAAGGGGTCATTGAAGGTGGACGAGGCCGTGGCCACCAGGCCCACATGTGACGTCGCCGCGGCCACGTGACCCCAGTTTACCGTGGGTTCAAGGCGGATCGGATTGGCATCATAAGCTGGATCGCCAAGCAGAGGACCATCAGCCAGGAAGATGGCATCAAGGGTGCCGCGTTCGGCGGCCTTGCCAATATTTGCCCAGTAATCCGGGTCAATGAACGCATCTTTTTTGAGAAGCGGCGTCTTCCATGCCGCTGGGAGATATCCCAGCACCAACGCGTTGATGCCGAGGAGGACGTGTCCAGTTCGCTTGTTTGTCACGGGTAATGTCTCCGTTGTTGTCTACAAAGAGACATGAGGTTGCGGCACAGGGAACGCGGGCCGCGCGGTTGACGGCAGCGGCTCCGGTGCAGGCAGATTGAGTGCTGCTCGCAGTGGTCCACCCAGTGATGTGGGAGCAAAGCCATCGGCAAGCCACCGTTCTGCGGCGCTGAGCAGGTCATTCACAGACTGTTCAAGTCCCGCGCGCAGCACGATGCCTGCAAATGCTCCTGCGGGCGGCTCGTCGCCCAGCACGACGACAGGCACGGAGCCAGAGCCGCCCAGAATAAGGTCGATCGGGTTGTTGTCATCGACGGGCGGGGCGTCCGCCGGTGCTTCGGCATACCAGGCGATCACCGACGCACCTGTTTCCGGTTCGGGCGCGTTCAACGGCCCTGCGATGGAGAAGCTGTTGTCGATATCGACATGCACGATACGATTCGCCTCCACCAGGATGCCGGTCTCGCGGTTGCCGATGATCGAATCGTAAGGCCAGCTCTGCTCGAGTGCGCGCACTGCACGCGCCGTATCGTAGGCTGTCTGAGCATTGAGTGGCGCTCCCCCGCCAAGGCCGGCGCCACCCCAGGCCGGAGCGTCCCTCGGGCCTTCGGGTGCGTAGGCATCCCGCACGCCGATCAGCAGTCCGCTACGACCGCCCGACAGATGGGAAAGCGAGGCGACACGGCGCGCGATGTTATACGGGTGGTCGCGCTGCGGTGCCGCGGCGATGAGGAAGCGTCCATGCTTCGTGGAACCCGCAAGGGTCGCGCCGGCGGCACTGCTTGCAAGCGTAACCGGCGCAGGCGCGCTACCATCGATGCGGTCGATCCCGAGCACACTGAATGCAAGCGGCAGTGCATCCCAGCGGGATAGCAGTGATGGGCTTGTGGTGAGCTCCACCAGATGCGGGCCGGCAAGACCAAGGGCTAGATAGGGTTTCGTCATGGTGCCGTCTCCTCAGTTGCCTTGGCCGCCGCGACCCAGGCGGTCGATGCTGGATGCCGGAGAATTGTCGTTGACCAGATAGTCACCGAGGATGCGGGCTTTGTAGGCGACCGGGTTATGCGACGCGAGCGTACGCGCATTGCGCCAATGGCGGTCAAGCGCCGTCTCCTCGGAGGTTGCGGAGGCACCGAGAGCGCCGAAAATATGCGTGGCCGAATAGAGCACACCGTCGATGATCGCGAGTTGCGCCTGCGCCACGGCCACCTCTCCCGCGACGACCCGCTTGTCGCGCAAGGCGACATCGCCATCCGCATGGGCGACGGCGATCAGGTCCAGTGCGTTGGCGGCGCGACGCAACGCAGCCTCTGTCGAGAAGACCCGCACCGATACTTCGCCGATCACCTGCAGCAGTTGCGGGTCGAGCGCCGGCACCGGGTTCAGGCCTTGCGGATAGTTACGCCCCCGCGCCTTCAGCGCCTTGGTCCCGTCACGCAAGATCGCACGCGTGATGCCGGTGAGGACGGCGAGCAACGCCGTTTGATAGAAGTGGCCCTGATAGACGACACGCTCGCTCGCCGGAAAGACGTCCCCCTCATGGGCGATCGCATCCTGATAGGTGGCGCTGCCGCTTGCCGTGGTGCTCTGGCCAAATCCCCGCCAGTCGTCGGCAAGCACGACACCCGGCTGGTGGCGGCTGACCAAGGTGGTGATGAGCGAGCCGTCTTCGCCTTTGCCGATCACGTCGAGCCAATCGGCATAGAGGCTGCCGGTGGCATAGAATTTCGCACCTGTGACCTTGTAGGTGTCTCCCTCGCGGGTCACCGTCGTCTTGATATTGGCATATGTGCCGTTGTTTGCTTCTGTCCAGCCGCCGCCGATGAACTCGCGATCCCGGAAGCGCTGCAGCCAGCGATCATTGGCCTGCGAAGGTCGCGCGTTGAGGCGGTCCTCGATGAAGGCCAGATGATTGCGCCAGACGTGAGCAACATTCGCATCGGCCTCCGCCAGCAAAGCCAGCAGATAGTATGTCTGTTCGAGCGAGGCGCCCCACCCGCCAAACTCCTCGGGTATGCGCACGAGCGAAAAATCCGCGTCCTTCAGCCACTGCACCTGCTCGAAAGGAAATGTACGATTGCGCTCGCGCTCGACATTGCCCTCGGCAATACGGTCGAAAATTGGTTGAAACCGCTCCACGAGAGCTTCTTCCTTCGCTGTAGCGGGACGCAGATAAGTCAGCGAAGTCGGGGCGTCTACAGTGGTCATTTTGTTCTCCTGAATGCTGGTACGTCAACAATTGCGGGACAGATGTGATTGCGGGCTTGTTCGGTCGCTGTGGCGCGGCCTGCCTGGTTTTCTGTCCGATGAAAGGGATGGTCGGAGGGCGTGAATTCTTCAGTTTCGATTGGCTGGATCACGCCACTGCGCGACGAGATCGACGGCAAGGGTCGTGATGATGAAGGCGGAGGCGGCGAAAATGGTCGTGCCGATGACGACGGGGAAATCCCCCTCCAGCGCGGCGGCGATCGCCATGCGGCCGACCCCGTCCAACCCGAAGATCGTTTCCGTCACGATTGCCCCGCCCATGATGGCTGCAAGCTCCAGCCCGCCGAGCGTCAGTATCGGATTCAACGCCGATTTCAGGGCATGGGAAAAGTAGACCCGGCCTTCGGGAACACCCTTGGCGCGCGCCGTGCGGATGAAATCGTGCCCCAACACGTCGAGCATGCTGGCCCTGACCATGCGCTGAAACAGCCCGATTTCGGCAATCGCGAGCGTCGCCCAGGGCAGCGCCAGATGTCGGGCCCATTGCAGCGGGTCCTCGCTCAAGGGCACATAGCCGCTGCTCGGGAACCAGTGAATGCCCTGGTTCGAAAGCTGGAAGAACAGGAAATAGGAGATCAGTATACCACTCAGGAAAGTGGGGACCGAAAGGCCGACATAGGCGAAGAAGGCGAGCACGTGATCGATGAGCCGCCCTTGCCAGCGCGCTGCGGCAACTCCGGAAAGGATGGCAATCGTCATCCAGATCACCAGGGCGCCGAGTGCCAGCGAAAGGGTCACCGGAGCCTTTGCCAGAATGAGATCCGTAACCGGCGCCTGCTTGCGGAAGGAATATCCAAGAGCCGGCGGCCAATGCATCAATCCCATCGGCGCGCCCTGGATATCCGGACCGCGGAACAGGTAATACCACAGCTGTAAATACCAGGGGTCATCGAGGCGAAGCGAGCGCGCGACGGCATCAATCGACTCCTGTGTCGCATTGCGCGGTGCGAGCATCGCCGCGGGGTTGCGATAGGCGATCCGGGTGATGAAGAACGACAGGATGAGAACGATCACCAGCGTCGAGATCGAGCGCAAGACAACGGAGGAAAACTGTTTCGCCATGATCTCAGGCCCGCCTGCGGTTTGGGTCGAGCACGTTTCTCAAGCCTGCACTCAACGTATTGAAGCCTACGACCGTCAGGAACAAGGCGAGCCCGGGACCTGCCAGAAACCACGGCTGCTCCTGATAGAGGGAGGTCCGCTGCGCTTCGGCGATCATGTTGCCCCAGCTTGGCATCGGTGCCTGAATGCCGACGCCCAGGAAGGAAAGCGTCGCTTCCGCGACGATATTGGCGGGCAGCTGCACGGCCCAATAGACGAAAACCGTCGGTAGGATGTTCGGCAGAATGTCCAACCAGATGATCCGCGCCCATGACGCGCCGATGGTGCGCGAAGCCTCCACCATCGGGCTGGTGCGCAATTCGAGAGCGAGCCCGCGCGCAAGGCGCGCGAAATAGGCCCAGGAAAACAGGGCGATGATGGTGATGACCACGACCATGGGCGGCACGATCGGCTGGCCGGTTCCGCCGCGATTGAGCGCCAGAAGGCTGAGTGCCGTCACGACGAAGGGAAAAGACAGGGCAACGTCGATCGCCTGTGAAATGATGCGATCCGTCCGGCCAGCAAAAAAGCCGCTGACCAGACCGATGGCCGTACCGATGATCATCGCGATCGTTGTTGCGGGTACGCCGACGAGCAGCGAAACCTGCGCGCCATAGAGTGTTCTGACAAGAACGTCGCGGCCGTTGCCATCCGCGCCCAACGGGAACTCTAGCGTCGGACCGATTGGCAAGCCCATTTCGTCAAGCGCGGCCCCCTCGAACTGCTCCATGGGGCCGTGCCCCAACAGATGGCTCACCACCGGCGCTGACAGGGCCGCCAACAGCACGATACCGACAATGACGGCCCCCGTGCGCACTGCTCTCTCGCGCCAAAGGCGCTTCAGAAGCAGAATGCCCGGTGACGGCGATGCTCTGGGAACCACCAGCGCGACCGGCGAGTGAATGGTGTCAGCCATAGACGACATCCTCAAGTTCCGCCTCTGCGGGCGGACGTTTACGGCCTGGAATGGATGCGAGCAGCCGCCGCGTGTAGGCATGCGCGGGGCGCTCGAAGACCCGTTGTGTTTGGCCGACCTCGACGATCTGTCCCTTTTCCAGCACGATCACCCGGTCGCACAGTTCACCGATGACGCCGAGATCGTGCGAAATGAACAGAAACGATACGCCTAGTTTGTCGCGAAGCCGGGCAAGCAGCTTGATGACCTTCGCCTGGGTGGTGATGTCGAGGGCGGATACCGGTTCGTCGGCAACGATCAGCGAAGGGCGGAGCGCGATCGCCCGCGCGATCGCGACACGCTGCCGTTGGCCGCCGGATAATTGCGACGGCAACCGATCCAGAACGTCATGGGGCAATTCCACGTCGGTGACGAGTTGCCTCACTTTCTCGCGCAGCTCCGCCTTGTCGACCGTGCCATGAATGACGAAAGGATCCGCAAGGATGGCCTCGATCCGCCGTCTCGGATTGAGGCTGGCATAGGGATCCTGGAAGACCACCTGGATCGATTTGCGAAGGTCGCCCGGCAGGATTCCACTGGAACCCGGTTGGGAATAATCCCTTCCCTGCAGGCTGATGCGCCCCGCGTCGGGCCGATCCAGGCCGGCGATCAACCGTCCTATGGTGGATTTTCCCGAGCCGGACTCGCCGACGAGACCGAGGATCTCTGCTTCTCCAATGGTGAAGGAGACGTCATCGAGTACGGGGCGCGATCCGAAGGACCGGGCGACGGCCTGCACGTCGAGCAGAGGGCGCGTAGCCTGTCGATCTCTTTGCACGGCATAAGACTTGGGGCCGCCGAGGCGCGCTGCGCCGAGCAGTTCCCGGGTATAGTCCTGACGCGGCCGGAGATAGATGTCATCCGCGGGCGCTTTCTCGACGATGAGACCATCGCGCATGACGACCACATCGTCGGCAATGTCGGACACGACGGCGAGATCGTGGCTCACGAAAATCAAAGCCGTTCCATGCTCTTCCTGCAGGCGCTTGAGAAGATCGAGGATTGCCGCCTGGACGGTGACATCAAGGGCAGTCGTCGGCTCGTCTGCGATGATCAGTCCCGGATCGAGCGCGATGGCGATGGCAATCATCACCCGCTGGCGCATACCGCCCGAGAGGTGGCGCGGATAATCGGAGAACCGGGCCTGCGGATCGGCGATACCGACATCGTCAAGCAGAGCCAGCACGCGCTCATGCTTTTGCCGTCGTGTTATTCTCTTCTGATGGACCGAGATCGCCTCGCCGATCTGATCACCGATGGTCTTCAGGGGATGGAGGTTGCTGAGCGGGTCTTGAAAGACGAACCCGATCTTCGGCCCGCGAAGCCTGCGCAGATCCCTGTCGGGCAGGCCAAGTATTTCTTGGCCACGGTGCAGAACGTTGCCCTCCACCGAGGCGGAACCGGGCAGAAGCCCGGTTGCACCCAGAAGGCTTGCGCTCTTTCCCGATCCCGACTCGCCGACAATGGCAAGTGTCCTGCCGGATTCGACGCCGAAGGAAACGCCCCTCACCGCCTGGACACCGCCAAATCGAACGCGCAGATGATCTACGGAGAAGACGGACATTCCGCTATGAACCCGAGTTCTTCAGCGCGATGTTGGTGATGTCAGCCTGCACCGCGAGCGAAGACCATACCCAATGGCTGATGCGATCCGAGGTGATGGCGATCTTGCGCTTTTCGAAGAGCGGGATCCAAGGCAGGTCCGTCGAGACGATCTTGTCGGCCTTCGTCCAAAGAGGCGTGGGATTGTCCGAAGGATAGGCTTCCGCCGCAAGCTTGTTCAATTCGGGATTGCTGTAGCAAATCGCATAGACGTTTCCGGGGCCGCAAGGCGACGCATCCGAGTTGAGCCAGCCGCCGAGCAGCATTCGCGTGCTCGGGCCCTGCCAATCCGGCGAGAAGGTGGCGTTCAGGAAGATATCCCAGCGCGACTTGGGATCTTGAACATAGGCTCGCCATTCGCTGGCGGGCGCCGGGATCAAGTTCAGCGTGATACCGGCAGCCGCGAGGTCCTCCTTGAGCGTTACGGCGATCGTTTCGTTTTGGGCGTTGGTACGATAGAGTGCATCAAGTGTGATGCCGTCGGGATAACCAGCCTTCGCCAGGAGTTCCCTGGCTTTTTCCGGGTTCCCCTTGTTGCCTTCAGTTGGATAGGGATCGAACTGCTCGTATCCCGAAATCGTCGAGGTGATGATCTGCGACAGGGGCACGGCGGCAATAGATCCGCCGAGCGTTTGCACCAGATGGGCGCGGTTGACTGCGTAGGACAAGGCTTGACGCACTTCAGGCTTGCGCAGCGCCTCGATCCCTTCACTTGTCGCATTCTTCTGCGCATTTATGGTGATGAAGTTGGCCGAGCCGCTGTTGGTCGCATGCAGATAGGGGCTGTCCTTGGACACATACTGCCGGATGGTGCCGCGTGGCGGCGTGTCGAGATAGAGCGACAGGTCAGCCTCGCCCGCCTGAATTTTCTGGACGACCGCGTCTTCGCTGTTGGTGGTGAAGTCGACATGAATCTCGTCGACATAGGCCTTGCGGGCTTCGTCCGACTCCGCTTTGAAATTCTTGGCCTTCTTGAGAACCAGCTTTTGCCCCTGGTCGTAGGAGACGACATAATACGGTCCGCTAGAAGGAAGATTCTTGCGGGATTCCAGCGAGTCCGGGAAGTATTTCGATGCGATTTCGGAAGCGACCGGCGATACGAAATTCATCGAGAGAATATTGAGGAAGTCGTAGTTCTTGGTGTCGGAATGGATCACCAAAGTCTTGTCATCCGGAGCGGACACACCGGAAATTTCATGGCTATCGATGAAGGCCTTGCTCGCCGCCAGATCGCCGGTCGGTACTTTCG
Source organism: Sinorhizobium sp. RAC02 (assembly GCF_001713395.1). NCBI lineage: Bacteria > Pseudomonadati > Pseudomonadota > Alphaproteobacteria > Hyphomicrobiales > Rhizobiaceae > Sinorhizobium > Sinorhizobium sp. RAC02. The sequence continues at coordinate 1,984,892 of NZ_CP016452.1, forward strand.
AAAACTCTTTGCAGTAGTCGACGAAGCCCGAGAACACGAGGTTGAAATAGTTGATGGCCGCGACCTGCTTGTTGGGGTCGCAGAAGCGCTTGATGCCGTAGACGAAATCGCCGGCGACGATCTTGCGTTCGGTCGAGCCCGAGAAGAAAATATCGTCCTTCAAATGGAAGGTGTACGTCTTGCCGTCCGGGCTGACATCCCAGGACTTGGCGAGATCTGGCACCAAAGTCGTGTCCTCCTTGAGACCGACGGGGGAACCCGGATAGGTGACGAGCTGTCGTGTCGTCGCCCGCAGGATCTCCCATGACTCGACGCTGTAACCGGTCAGCGGATCGAAGGCGTCAAGATCGGCTTCAAGCGAGGCGATGCGCAGCGTACCACCAAACTTCGGCTCATCGGCGAGCGCCGGGGCACACAGGGCAGTGTAAGCGGCAAGAAGCGGAACGGCGGCCCGCTTGGCGGAGCGCAAAAGAACGTTAACATGCATGGGGTGGATCGCCTCGGTTTGAATTGAATGCATTATTTCTATAGTTTTTATGCATTATTGAAACGAAGCGACGTTCCAATTTCAGCCCCCGCCGGAAAAATAAGATGCAGATAAGCGGGTTTCGCCAGAAAATCAGTGTCGCGTCGAAGCGTTTCGTTCTGTCCGCGCGACACCGCCCGCACCGATGACGGCCAACATTGCCCAAACCGTTGCCACCATCTCTACCGCGAAAATTGGGAACGATTTTCCCTCAAGTGGCCGTATTTGGAACAGATTGCCCACGCCAAGCGTCAAATCCCGTAGCATAAATCTATAAAATTTATAGACTATAGGCTGACCCCAATGGCTTCAAGCGAGCATCCAAACCATCCTCCCTTGCTAATTTTAAACGCTCTGCCCGACCGAGCGCGCTCGCTCTGTGCTCGTGGGGAGCGTTCGGCATGAGCGGCAATATCCATCTCCACTGGTATCTACCGACGAATGGCGACAGCCGGGGCCTGACGGGCTCGGGAAACGATAGTCACGTTGTCGAGGTTTCCGGCGGCTTCCGTGCACCGACACTTTCATATCTTGGAGAGGTCGCACGCGCTGCCGAACAGCAGCATTTCCATGCGGTTTTGACCCCCACCGCACATGGTGTGAAGACGCCTGGATCACCACTGCGGCCCTCGCCCGGGAAACAAGCCGACTGAAATTCCTCGTCGCGTTCAGACCCGGGCTCATATCGCCGACGCTCGTTGCCCATCAGGCGGCAACCTTCCAGAGAATGACTGGCGGGCGGCTGCTTCTCAATGTCGTTACAGGCGGCGATCGCTTCGAACAGGCACGCTTTGGCGACCATCTCGACCATGATGCACGCTATGAACGGACGGAGGAATTCCTTTCTGTCGTGCGTGGGGTGACGTCCGCACCAGCGGAGCAACCCTTCTCCTTCACGGGAAAGCACTATGACATCCGGGAAGCGCGCATCGACCCTACGCCCTACGGCCTCCCTCAGATCTTCTTTGGCGGCGCCAGCCCGGCCGCTCTGGACGTGGCAACCGCACAGGCCGACGTCTATCTGGTTTGGGGGCGCCCGCCGGAACTCGAGGCGGAAAATATCGCGCAGCTGAAAGCGCGTGCTGCCGCAAAAGGCCGCTCGTTGCGCTTCGGCGTGCGCCTGCATGTCATTTCACGCGATACGGAAGACGAAGCCTGGGCCGTGGCCGACAAGCTGCTGACGTGGCTCTCGCCGGATCGGGTCCGAAAGGCGCGCGATCTGCTCGCCAAATCCGAATCCGTAGCCCAGAGCCAGATGTCGGCGCTGCACACGCATCGGGAAGGCCTGCCGGCTTCAGCACGCGAACTGGAAATCCACCCTGGCCTTTGGTCGGGCTATGGGCTCGTGCGCGGCGGAGCGGGCACGGCCCTCGTCGGCAGCCATGCGCAGGTTGCCGACCTGATCGAAGCCTATCACGACGTCGGTTTCGATCACTTCATCCTCTCAGGCCAGCCTCATCTTGAAGAAGCCTGGCATTTCGGCGAGGGCGCCGCAGCCTTTCTCAAGGCGCGGGGCCGTCTCGCTCCGGTAACACCGCAGTCATAAGGAGAGGCACATGCCATCGCTCTCGATAGTCCCATCTTCGGGCAGCCCAAGCCTGGATATCCGATCGCTGAATGGTAACGAGGACCGCCGGAAGGCATTTGCCGTATTCCGGCAGGCCTTGCTTGGAATCGGCGATTTCGGCCGTACTAGCCCAGAAACCGAGACGCGGTTTCTGGCAGAGGGCCAATCGCTTGGCGGCTTCGAGGGGGATATCTTGCGGGGCGTCGTGAACGGCTACGATTCATCGATCACCCTGCCCGGTGGCCGGCGTGTGCGCCACCTGTCTGTCACACATGTCGGCGTCTCTCCCGATGCGACACGCCGAGGTATCGCCCGTCAGTTGATCGTCGAGCAGCTTCGTCGCGCCCGCTCCGAAGGCTATGTCGTCGCAGGTCTCAGGGCATCCGACACTGGCATCTATGGCCGATACGGGTATGGCATCGCCTCATGGTCGGTCCGACATGAGCTCGACCTGACCCGCGCCGAACTTGCTACTACCACGCCCCGCGAAGAGCTTCGCATTGTCGACGCACGCGAAAATTTTCCCCTGTTTCGACAGATCGCCGACTCCGATCCGACGCCGCGCGCCACAACCCTGTCTCGCTGGGATGGCTGGTGGGCCATGCAGGAGTTTCGCACGATCCATGGCACAACGCCCTACCACGCGGTCGTTTTCGGCCCCGAAGGAAACGAGCGCGGCTATCTGCGCTTCCATATCGAACCCTCGGACAACTGGTTCACGTCATCGCAGCGCACCGTGATAATCGACGATCTAATCGCACATGACGATGAGGCGTGGCGGGGCCTGATCGGCCATCTCTTCACGCAGGATATCCTGCACCGGGCGGTTTTCCCGTCCCAACCGGTCGATGACCCGTTACCCCTGTTTTTGCGCAATCCTCGGACATTGGAAATCTCCGGTCAACGTGACGAAAGCTGGATACGGCCTCTCAATCTGGCGGCTTTACTTTCCGCCCGCCGCTTTGGCGGGACGCGGCAGGTAACGCTTGCCGTCGAAGACGATCTGTTCCCCGACAACAGCGGTCTCTGGTCTATCGGAAAGGAGGGTGCAGTACGAAGCACCGAAAGGCCCGAAGCCCGGCTTGCAATCGCGGACTTGGCAACGCTGATATTCGGTGCGCACCAAGCGACATCTCTCGCAGCGTCGGAACGTCTTTGGACGGCTTCCGGCGAGATCACGGAGGAATTGGATCTCATATTCGCCTGCAGTCGACGTCCCCACTCAGGCATATCATTTTGAACGCTAGATAAATCGCGCTCAGGGACCGAGGGTATACCATTGGCTCAACCCGTTCTACCCGGCATGGACGCCTCGAAAGGCTGTGAACCGCTCCCCCGGTTGTTACAAGTTCAATACGTATCAGATATTCTAGTCGTCTGATGACCCTGGCTTCGCTGGAGCGGCCTATTTGGAGCCTTGAGAAGAAAGACTATTTTCAAACACAGATTGGAGCGCTTGCTCCTGATCTGCCCCCTTCAAACTGGACCGATTTTGGTTAGAGTTTTCCGGTGATTTTCCATGGCTGGGAAAGGAACGGAAGACGATGAAGGCATCGCAGTTTTCGGACGCGCAGAAGGGCGGGAATTCGGAAGCAGGGTGATGAAGGGATGACGGTCGCGGAGATTGCCGCAAAGCGGAGATCTGCCAGGCGACCTATTTCAACTGGAAGAAAAAATACGCCGGTCTGTTGCCGCCGGAGATGAAGAAGCTGAAGCAGCTTGAGGACGAGAATGCGCGGCTGAAGAAGATCGTCGTGGACCTGACGCTGGACCGCGAGATGCTGCAGGATGTCATTCGGCGAAAGCTTTAAGGCCTGCTCGGAAGCGGGAGGTGGTGAAGGGTATGTGCCGGGATTGGACGATCTCGATCCGCGTGCTTGCGGTGCACTCGACTTTGATCGGTCGACCTACCACTACACCTCCCGTCGTGCCGATCAGGCCGGTCTGGAGCGTCGTATTCGGGAGATTTGCGAGACGCGCGTGCGCTACGGCTACCGTCGTGTGCATGTGCTGCTGGAACGCGAAGGTTGGGCACCAACATCAAGAGAACCTATCGTATTTACAGAGACTTGGGCCTGCAGTTGCACAACAAGACGCCGAAGCGCAGGATCAAGGCAAAGCGGCAGATAGCGATCGGTCCGAACGACGTGTGGGCGATGGACTTCGTGCACGACCAACTCGCGACCGGAAAGAAACTGCGGGTTCTGACGGTAGTCGACATCTTCTCACGCTACGTGCCCGTGCTTGATCCGCATCATAGCTATCGCGGTGAAAACGTGGTGCAAACGCTGGAACAGGTGTGCCGCCAGGTCGGCTATCCGAAGACGATCCGTGTCGATCAAGGTACTGAATTTGTGTCGCGCGATCTCGACCTTTGGCCTATGCCAAGGGCGTGATCCTGGACTTCTCACGGCCAAGTAAACCGACGGACAATGCTTTTATCGAAGCCTTCAACGGCCGCTTGCGAGCGGAGTGCCTGAACCAGCATTGGTTCCTGACCCTTGCGGACGCCCGCGAAAAAATGGAGGATTGGCGCAGAGACTATAATGGCTTCGGCACCCATGGTGCGATCGGCAACAAGGTACCGATCTCACTGATGAATCCGACAAGCGCCGCCAGCCCGCTTCCCTGAGACAGGCCGGAAAACTCTACCATCCCCTGGTCCAGAAACTTGGGGCGGTTCACTAACGCATGCATTAGCATCAAAGTCGGATCACCCAATGGGGGCAGACCAACTGCCAATGCGCTACTTAAGGTTTTCGATGACCTGATGGCCGAGAAGTGGCTGCCGTTCATGACCATGGAGCGAATTTTCGGCTTCAGCCGGGTCGATGTTCGCGAGGTTACTCATTCTAACAAGCGACCGTTCCGAAAACCGGGAAGCCCGCCGCTTCTTATCGAATCAGACGCCGAACAAGCGGCGGTTCCAAAACACGGGTTGGTTCAAGCCAGTTGTGATGCTGGCGAATTCTGGATTAGCAGGATTGATCAATATGTTGCTGTCGAGCCTTGCAACAACGTTTGGGACCAAAAGGATAGCACTCCGCCGCTGCGAGCATCAGGCCTCTCCATAGGATTTGCTTATAGTAGTGGGCATGGCATCCCAACCGGCAAATCCGGTGGTGAGAACACTTCATAACTCGTTCCCTTTGGGATTGTAATCTCCACATATTGCTGGTTCGGTAGCAGTCGCCGCTGCTTCCGATCCATGCGCCAACGCCGATCGACCTCAGACCGACTTGCTGCGCATCAACAACCACAGGAGGTAAACCCCGCCCAGGAGCCCTGTGGTCAGCCCTATAGGCATGTGGACATTGATGGGCAGGTGCTGGCTGGTGAGGTCAGCCGCAAGAAGCAGCGCCATGCCCATCATTGCGCCAGAAATGACGGGAACGTCCGGTGATGCGCTCAGCCGCCGGGCAAGCTGCGGAGCAGCGAGCGCGACGAAGGCGATGGGGCCGGCAGCGGCGGTGGCGATTGATGTCAGCCCGACAGCCGCCATGATCATCACGAGCCGCGTCCGTTCGGCATCGACGCCAAGCTGGCGGGCGGCATCGTCGCCCATTTCGAGCAGGTTCAGGCGGCGCGCGTGGGCGAGGGCGACAGGCAGGACGACCGCAAAGCCGATGGCGGCGGGCACGACATGCAACCAGGTGCGCGTGTTCAGCGAACCAGCAAGCCACAACTGGGCAGACGCCGCCTGATCTAGACCGCCGCTCACCAGCAGGATCGTGTTGACGCCGGAAAGCGTGGCGCCGACGCCGATGCCGACCAGAACGAGCCGGTATCCGCCGGTGGAGCGGCCCTTCCGGGCAAGCAGGAAGACGGCGACCGCCGTCAACACGCCGGAAAGCACGGCCGCTACCGATGTCTCGAGCGGCCCGGCATTCAGCAGCATGATCTGCACGATAGCACCGGTCGCCGCCCCCGTCGTGAAACCGATCACATCCGGGGAGCCGAGCGCATTGCGCGAAATGGACTGAAAGCTCGACCCCGCCATGCCGAGCGCGCCGCCGACGAGAATGGCCGTCAGCAGCCGCGGAAGCCGGATGCGCAGGATGACGCGCTCGGCCTTCGCATTCTCGCCCTGCCCGGTAAGCGCCGCCAGCACTTCGCTTGCGCTGAAGGACAAGGTGCCTGTGCCGAGCAGGAGGATGGCGAAAACCGCAACGATCAGCGCCAGCACGCAGCAGAGCACGACGACCCTTGATCGCCAGCAAAACGACAGCGGGCCGAAACGGCAGACGGATACGGGCGCGTTTGTCATAGCTGCTTCAGTCGGAATTTTCGGACGATGAGGATGAAGAACGGACCGCCGATCAATGCGGTGACGATGCCGGCAGCGATTTCCTCCGGTGCGGCGATTACCCGGCCGAGACTGTCTGCGCCGAGCAGGAGAATGGCGGCGAAGAGAGCGGAATAGGGAAGGATCCAGCGATAATCCGGCCCGGTGACGGTGCGGGCAAGATGCGGGGCCACCAGCCCGACGAAGCCGATGGGGCCGGCAGCGGCCGTCGCCGCACCGGAAAGCAGCATCACCGCGAGGCAGGCCAGAACCAGTGTAAGGCGTGTGTTGAGGCCGAGCGCCTTGCCGAGATCATCCCCGAGGGCAACCGCATTGAGGTTTCCGGCAATCGAGACGGCTGCTCCAACCCCGAAGAGTGTTGCGATGGCGAGGATGCCGGCAATGTCGAACCCGCGCCCGGCGACCGACCCCGCCGCCCAGTTGCGAAAATTGTCGAGCACCGCGAGGGGCGCATTGATCAACATGATGCCCGTAACCGCGCCCAGCATGACCGACAATCCGGCACCGGCAAGCACCAGCCTCACCGGGTTCGTCCCGGTTTCGTGCGCTCGTCCCAGCACGAAGACGGCGGCGCCCGCCATGCCCGCGCCGGCGATACCGAACCAGACGTAGCCTGCCATCGTCGTTGCTCCGAAGACCGAGGCACCGAGCACGACCGCAACGGCGGCGCCGGCATTGACACCGAGCAGACCGGGTTCGGCCAGCGGATTGCGGGTGACCGCCTGCATTACCGCGCCGGCGAGACCAAGCGCGAGACCTGCAAGAAGCGCGACGACGGTTCTCGGAAGACGCAGGCTCCAGACGATCAGATGCTGGTCGTCGCGCGTATCATGGACGAAGACTGCATCGAGAACGACATGAAGGGGAATGGGCCGCGAGCCGAAGGCAAGGCTGGCAAGGCAGAGCAGCACGAGCACCGCAAGGCCGGCGAGGAGCCCGGCGAGCCGCCGCCTGCGGCGCAAGTCGCCCACCGCCCCACCCGAAATCGCCGTGGTCATTGCGTTTTCAGGGACAGGGCCACGGTGTCGATCATCTGCAGGCCGGAATAATAGTCGATGCGGAAGGACGTGGGTCCTAGCGGATAGACCCGCTTACCGGCGACGGCAGGAAGATTGGTGAGAACAGGATCGGCAAGAAAGGCCGTGACGTCCTCCTGCGTTGCCCGCAGCAGAAAGACGCTGTCGCCGGCGATCGCCGCCGGCAGGTTCTCCTGCGAGATGAATTCGAAATCGGAAGCACGGGTGACTTGGCCGCGGAGGCTCTCGGGTAGGCCGACCAGCGTCATGCCAAGTGCTGCGAGAAGCTGGGCCTGCGGACTCGTGGGCTTGCTGACGGAATAGCTGCCGCCGACGTTGTAGCCGACGATACTGGCGGTGCCCGCTACGCGCGGCAGCGTGGCGGCAACCTCCGCCGCATAAGCATCGAAACGGCGGATCGCCTCGGCCGCCTGGTCCTCGAGGCCGGTGGCCTTGCCGAGCTCCAGCGCGATGTCCTGCCAGCTCTGATTGGAATAGTTGACCACGATCGCCGGGATGCCTTGCGCCTCAAGCTCGGCATAGTGCGCCACGACGCTGTCGGCGCCCGTCGCCGAAACGATCAGCAGGTCCGGTTCCGCACCGATCACGGCTTCGATGTCGAATTCAAGTTTGCCATAGAGCATCTCGACACCGCGCTCGTCGGCAACCGCCGCCCACTGCGAGAAGAAGCCCTTGTCATCCGTCAGCGCGCTCGGCGTTGTCGCGGCGGTCGCGACGACCGGCGCGCCGATGGCGAGAAGGATGCCGGTGAGGCTCGGCGCCGTCGAGACGATCCTTTTCGGCCGCGCCGGCAGGGTCAGTTCGCCGGCGTCATGGCGCACGGTGCGCGGCCACGCATCCTCGGCGCGCGTGGTGCGGAGCGGCAGGAGCGCGGTAGCAGCAAGGCCGAGAGTAGAGGTGAGGAATGTGCGGCGAAGCGTCATGGTCGTGTCTGCCGTAGCTGCAAGGGGTTCAGGCGAGAATGTCGAGATCTTCCGTCTGGGTAAGCCCGCCACCCCCGGCACGCACCGCCTCGTATTGCTGGAGGCGCATCCGGTCGATCTCGGAACTGCTCATGCCTTTTCGCCAATAACCGAAGACGCGCACGCGGTCCTTCGGCAGGCCGCGCTCCTCGGTGAAGTAGGCTCGAATGGCGCGGATATCCTGCCTCTCCCCCGCCGCCCAGATCATGCAGCCCATCGGGTCCGGCAGCGCGCGGGCGGCCGCGACCAACTTCCCGGTCGTGCCGGCCCCCTCGTCCGGGCCACGCAGCAGAAGATGCCGTTCGACACCCTCGACCTCCGGCAGTTCATCGAAGGCGGCGCGGTCGGCGGTTTCGACGTAAAGGACACCATGGCTTCCCTCCTGCCAGGTGCTGAGGATCGCATGGATGGCTGGAATGGCGGTTTCGTCGGCGAAAAGCGCAATGCCACCCTCGGCGGCGTGGTCCGGCAGGAAATGCGGCCGGGGACCGACGAGATGGATGGTGCTGCCGATTGCGGCGCGCTCCAGCCAGCGCATGGCCGGGCTGTCATCGGCATGGATCACGAAGTCGATGTCGATAAGGCTGCGGTTTTCGTCGAAGGAGCGGATCGTATAGACGCGCGATACCGGCCGCTGGCCTTCCGGGGTCTCGACCTCGAGACGCACCGCTAGATTGGGCCTGCGCCACGCGGCAGGATCGGTCGGGGCGATGCGGCCGGTTACGCGGACGACCGAAGGGACGGGCCGTGTCAGGGCGACGACTTCCATCGCCAATCGCTCCATGCTGCCCATATGATCTTCCTGCGAAAGCAGATTGTTTCGGTCTTTAACGCTTTCATTACGCGGTGCGGCCATGGCGCCCTCGCCTCCTGTCATCCCTCATGCCAGCCACTGTCCGGGTCAAAACGGTTGCATAAAGCAGCGACGCGGCGCTAAAACATGAGCACTAAAGTCAAATTTGTTTGTCCATATTGCAGAATGCATTCTGCAATGCAATACGGATTGCCGCCACCGCTTGCTAGAAGAACTGCCATGACCCACCGCCTTCATGCCCGCTCCGTGACGCTGCGTTACGACGAGCGAACCATATCGAGCGACCTGACGATCGCCATACCAGACGGCTCCTTCACCGTTATCGTCGGGCCGAATGCCTGCGGAAAATCCACCTTGCTTCGAGCAATGGCGCGCCTACTCACTCCGGCAACCGGTCAGGTGATCCTCGACGGCAGGAGCATCGGCGAATTTCCGACACGGGAAATCGCGCGCCGGCTCGGCCTGTTGCCGCAGAGCGCAACAGCGCCGTCCGGCATCACTGTCGCCGATCTCGTCGGGCGCGGGCGCTATCCGCATCAGTCGTTCTTCCGGCAATGGTCGAAGGCCGACGAGACGGCCGTGGCAGCGGCGATGCAGGCAACCAGTGTCACCGATCTTGCCGAACGGCTGGTCGACGAACTTTCCGGCGGCCAGCGCCAGCGCGTCTGGGTCGCCATGGTGCTGGCGCAGGAAACACCGATCCTGCTGCTCGACGAGCCCACCACCTTCCTCGACATCGCCCACCAGATCGAACTGCTGGAACTCCTGGCCGACCTCAATGCCGAGGGGCGAACCGTTGTTGCCGTGCTGCACGATCTAAACCACGCCTGCCGCTACGCCTCCCATCTCGTCGCCATGCGCGACGGCGCAATCCTTGCTGAAGGCCGCCCTGAGGACGTGGTGACGGAAAAGCTGGTCGAGGCGGTGTTTGGCCTGCCCTGCATCGTCATTGATGATCCGGTTTCGCACACGCCGCTCATCGTACCGCTCGGGCGTCATCGTCCAGCACGCCCTCGGCAGGAGCCGAAGGGGATTTCAGCGCCATGACGGACAGGCAGCTCCACATCGGATTGTGCCTTACAGAAACATGGCTCCAGGGCCGTCAGGCGGAGGACGCCGAGCTTGTCGAACAGCGACAGGACCCGCCCGGCTTCTACATCAAGCTGGCGCAGGCGGCCGAGCGGGCCAAGCTCGACTTCGTCTTCAAGCCGGACATACTGGTCATGCGGCGCGGCAAATCGGGCACGTCGCCGTCTTTCGTCGGGCTGGACCTGACGGTGCTGCTCGCCGCCATTTCCACCGCAACCCGGCGCATCGGCTTGGTCACGACCGCGTCGACGACTTTCAACCCGCCCTATGTCGTCGCTCGCCAGCTCCAGTCGCTGCACTGGATCAGCAACGGACGGGCGGCATGGAACATCGTCACCTCGATCGACGGCGCGGAGAATTTCGGCGATGCGCCGATGCCGCCGCCGCAGGAGCGCTACCGCAAGGCCGCCGAGTTCACCGAACTTGTCCGCGACCTTTGGCAAAGCTATCCCCTTGCTGCGCTGGAGGGTGAGGCCGAGGCAACGGCGCTCGACCATCGAGGCGAATTCTTCAGCGTCATGGGACCGCTGAACGTGCCCGGCCATGCCAGCGGCCCACCGCCGCTGTTCCAGGCCGGGGCCTCGGAGATCGGGCGGGACTTTGCGGCTTCGGTGGCGGACGCAACCTTTGCTTCGACCCCTGACATGGCGGCCGCCCTGGACTTGCGCAACGACTTGCGGGCGCGGGCGCTGAAACATGGACGGACGGATGCACCCCGGGTTCTGCCGGGCCTTTATTTCTTCCTCGCTGAAACGCGAGAGGAAGCGTGGGCGATGCACCGGCGTGCCCATGCGCACCTGACGCCCGTACAGCGCCTCGACGCCGTGAAGACGATTCTCGGCCTCGATCTCTCGCATTTGTCACCCGGCGCACGCGTGACCGCCGACCTGCTTCCATCAGACGACCAGCCGGTACGCAGTCGTACCCATGCCGACCTGTTGCGCCGCTATATCGAGAAGAACGAGCCCTTTGTAGAGGACCTGCTGGCGCGACCGGAGGTGGTCGGCTCGGCGCATTGGGTTTCCGTCGGGACTGTCGAGGACGTCGCTGACGACATTACGGAATGGTTCGCCGCCGGCGCGATCGACGGCCTCATCGCGCTGCCGGGCGGCTCGCGGGAATCGCTGCGCCTGTTCCTCGAAGGCCTCGTGCCGCTTCTGGTACAGCGGGGCGTCTTCCGCAGGGAATATGACGGCGAGACACTGCGCGCGCATTTGCGCATCCGCTCGAAGACATGAAAGGGGGGGCGGTTCACGCCCCTCCCGATTCCACTGTCACCTGCCGGGCAGCCTCGACGAGTGCGGCGCCATGTCCTTCGCTTTCGGCCGTCTCGACGAAAGAGACCGTCGTGACCACGCAACAGATCTCCCCATAAACGTCGAAGACGGGGGCCGCCTTGCCGGTCAGCGCGGAAAACAGCCGCTCATTCAGTTCAGCACCACCAGCGTGGCGGATATTCTCCAGCACGCCCGGCGCCGGGGGACGGCCACGAAAGGCATCCGGCTGCAACCGCCGCACCGCCTCTATGCGTTCCGGCGGCATAAAAGCCTGAAACACCAGCCCGCAGGCGGTGTTGTCGAGCGGCAGCACATCGCCCAGCGTCACGGTGCTGATCGCGAAGCGGGCGCTGCGATACCATTGCACGATGGTTGGTCCGCGGTCGGTCCAGATCGCGACGCCGCAGCTTGCCGCCACCCGCGAGGCCATGGATTTCATATGCCGACCCGCGACCGCCACGGGGTCAATGCGCTTCAGCGCGCTGATGCCAATGTTGAGCGCCGCCGGTCCGAGATCATAACAGCCGGTGACCTGGTCCTGCGCCACCAGCCCCTCGCGCACAAGGCTTTGCATGTAGCGATGCGCGGTGGATCGGCCCGTCCCGGCGCGGCGCGCAAGTTCGACCAGCGGCAACTCCCCATCGGAGGCGGCAAGAATCGTAAGAAACCGCGAGGCGATGGAAACAGACTGAATGATGCCCGCCCGCTTCTCGCCTGCGGCATCCGACAGTTCATCCGCACTTTCTTCGAATTCGGTCAACGACACCCTCCCTATCAACAAGATGCGGCGCGTTCGCCTCGACGCGGTGTCGATTGGCAAGCGTTTGCACTGTTGCGGATATGCCACGGCTTGCGCCAGACGGCAATCTGTTCAAAATGCGGAAAGCATTCCCTATTGCGGAACGATGGCGGTCCCGCTACGTCAACATGACTGAAATACTCATGTTTAGGGGCTGTTATGGGGACTCATATCAATCGCAGACTGGCAGCAGGCGTCAGCGTCGCTGCGCTGTCACTGCTTCCGGCTTTGGCCGCCGTCGCACAGGACGGCACGGAGGCTACGATTCTCGAAACCATCACCGTGACCGGCGAGAAAGTAGCGCGCGACATGAAGAGCACGGCCTCGTCCGTGTCGATCAAGACGAGCCGCGAGATCGACCGGGAAAAAACCGGCAACGCAACGGTCCAGGAAGTGATTGCCGATGTGCCGAACGTCGTCTTTTCCGACACGGTCAGCGCGCCGGTCATCCGTGGGCAGGACACGCAGGGGCCGAACACCGGTGCGACCGCGTTTTTCGCCGGTACAGTTCCGCGTGCCACTATCAATCTCGACGGCCACTATCTGAATTATAACGAGTTCTATTTCGGCACGTCCTCCGTCTGGGATCTCGACAGCATCGAGGTCTTCCGCGGACCGCAGACCACCTCACAGGGCGCGAACGCCATTGCCGGCGCCATCATCGTCAACACGAAGGACCCGACGTTCACGCCCGAAGCGGCCTACCAGGCGGAGATCGGCAACTATCACAGCAAGCGGGCATCCATCGCGCTATCCGGCCCGATCATCGAGGATCAGCTGGCCGCACGGCTGGCCATAGATTATTCCGGGCGCGACACCTTCATCGACTACATCAATTCCGGCTTCCAGCACGGCGATACCGATCAGGATTTCAAGGCATTGAATGCCCGCTTCAAGCTCTTGTGGGAGCCCGCGGACATCCCCGGCCTGACGGCCAAGCTGACCTATTCCCACAACAGCAGCAACCGGCCGAGCCAGGAGGCCGCCTCCTGGCCCTTCGACGAGCTCAACCATGTCACCACGACGATGCCAAGCTGGGAGCAGCACACCAATACGGGGATTCTCGACGTCTCCTATGAATTCGAGAACGGCATCAAGCTCTTCAACCAGGCGCAGCTTTCAACGTCGAATGTGATCCGCACCACCGGCCTGATCAATGGCGGTGACGCCGATATCGACCAGACCAACGCCTCAAATGAAACGCGCGTGACTTTCGGTGATACGCAAGACGAAATCAGTGGCGTCGCCGGTCTCTATTATGCGCATACGCAGACCGACGAACTGCTCTTCCTGAACGGCACGTCCTCCTTCGACGACACGAAGCGCAATCTCGGCCTGTTCGGCGAGATCAGCTACCGCTTCGCCGAGCAATGGACACTGACGACCGGCCTGCGCTATCAGCAGGATCATATCCAGCGCATCGGCAAATCGGTCTATGCGCCGACGCCGGTCGATTTCGACACGACATACTCGGCTCTGCTGCCGAAGGCATCGCTTGCCTATGCCGTGAACGACGACTGGACCGTTGGCGCACTCGTCAGCCGCGGCTACAACCCCGGCGGGGTCTCGCTCAATATGACCGCGCAGAAATGGCAGCCCTTCGAGGAAGAGAAGATCTGGAACTACGAGCTGTTCGCGCGCGCCAGCCTCCTCGACGACCGGCTGATGGTGAACGGCAACCTGTTCTACATGGACATGAAGAATGCACAGTACAACATTCCGGTGGTGGTATCGCCAGGCGTGACCCAGTCCTATACGATCAATGCCGAGCAGGCTCACGCCTATGGCCTTGAAATCGGTGCGGACTACCAGCTGCTGGACAACCTGATGATCAGAGCCAGCGCCGGCGTGCTGCGTACCGAGATCGACGAGATTGCCAGCAATCTCGCTTACCAGGGCAACGAGTTCGCCAAGTCGCCCGGGTACATGGTCAGCCTCGGTGCGAGCTGGGACGTTACGGAGAAATTCAACGTATCGGGCCAGGTCCGTCATCTCGACGGCTATTACTCCGACACGGCCAATACGCCAGCCTACGTGATCAAGCCCTACACGATCGCTGACGTACGGGCGAGCTACAAGGTGCATGACCATATGGAGGTCTACGGCTACGTGAAGAACATCTTCGACGAACGCACGCCGACCTACATGCAGCAGAACCGCGGCATCGGCGGCATCGAGGCGAGCATGACCGCCCCGCGGATGTTCGGCATCGGCGTCAAGGGCACGTTCTGAATCGAGTGCGGTTCTTCGTGGCCACGCGGCCACGCCACCATCGCCTCATAGTCACTCCGCCGATTGCGATCACGATCGCAGTCGGCGGCGGTTAAGCCAGCACGAGAAACGCTGGCCCGCGTAACATCGCCAACCAGCCACCTTCGCTCGGCTCAGTGCGCTGGTTTCCCCGCATCGGGGAAGGGAATGAACTCAGCGGCGTCGTCGGGTGGCAGGCGGAAGCGACCGTGTTCGAAGTCGCCCTTGATCCAGGCCTCCTTCGCGGCTTCCAGCTTTTCTTTCGAGGACGCGACGAAGTTCCACGCGATGTAGCGCGGGCCATTCAGCGTCTCGCCGCCAAGCAGCATCAGCCGCGCGCCCGCTTCACCGGCGGTGACCGTGATGGGATCACCGGGACGGAAGACCATCATCTGCCCGGCTGAAAATTCCTGGCCGGCGACAACCACGGAGCCCTGTGTGACATAGAGCCCGCGATCCTCGTGATTGTCGGGCAAAGGCAGTTTCGCCCCGGCCTGAAGAATGGCATCGGCATAAAACATCTCGGAGAAGGTCTTCACCGGCGCTCGCTCGCCCCAGGCATTGCCGAGGATGAGGCGTACCTCCTTGCCCTCGCCGCTGAGCAGCGGCAAGGCCTCAGCTCCCTGGTGCTCGAAGCTTGCCGGCATGTCCTCGTCGTCTTCCGGCAAAGCGACCCATGTCTGGATGCCGAAGAGCGAATGACGCTTGGCGCGCGTCAGCGGGCCGGTGCGTTCCGAGTGGGTAACGCCGTTGCCCGCCACCATCCAGTTCACCTCGCCCGGATAGATCATCTGGTTGGTGCCAAGGCTGTCGCGATGTTGGAATTCGCCCTGGTAGAGATAGGTCACCGTGGCGAGCCCGATATGCGGATGCGGGCGCACGTCGATGCCACCCTCGTTGATGAATTCGGCCGGACCTATCTGGTCGAAAAAGATGAAGGGGCCGACCATCTGGCGTTCGGGCGCCGGCAGCGCTCGGCGCACCTCGAAGCCGCCGAGATCACGAGATCGCGGCACGATGAGCATCTCGATATCGGCAATCGTGCCTGCCTCGGGACATTGCGGTTCGATGCCGGGCATCCAACTCATGGTGTTCCTCCTTCGATTGGCTGGTTCAAGATGACGCTGTTGCGGACGATTCCGCAACAGAAAACAGGCCCATAAAACTCAGCGGCCCGTCATGAAGGCCGTGATGGCGGCGATCTCCTCCTGGCGCACCTCGTGGCCCCCGTCGTGCAAAACGAGGTCCACGTCGGCGCCCTGACTTTCCAGATAGGCAACGAGCGCCTCGGTCAGGGGAAGCCGGCAGATGGGGTCGCGCCGGCCCGCGGTGATCAGGATTTTCCGGCCGCCAAGCGCCGGGTTTGGTGCGGGCGTCCAGGGGATCAGCGGATGCATCAGCACCGCCCGGTCGATAAGGCCGGGCGCCTCGAACAACACCGAAGCAAGGATGTTGGCACCGTTGGAGTAACCTAGGCCATAGACCGGAGCGCCGGGATTGGCGTCCCGGTGGGCACCGATAAATTCAGCCATCCTGCGGCTGCGGACGGCAAGGTCAGCCATGTCGTAAACCCCCTCTGCCTTACGGCGGAAGAAGCGTTTGGCACCATGCTCCGACACGTCACCGCGCGGCGAGACGATGCCGGCATCCGGCAGGATCTGGCCGATCAGGCCAGTGAACTGATGCTCGTCACCACCCGTGCCATGGAAGGCAAAGACCAGCGGGGCACCCGCCGCCGGGGCTCTTGCAAAATGAGAATAGGCGTCGCGATACATGAGGGTCTCCAATCTCTAGTCATCATCGGCAGCCGCCGGGTCGATGCCGGCGGCTGCCTTGATCGTCAATCGACGATGGGCGGCAGGATATCTTCGATCCGATCGCGCAGATGGGTGTGCTGGCGTGGCAGCTTCAGCGCTTCGCCAAGATGAGCGGTGTCCTCGTCACGGTCGAAACCGGGCTCGTTCGTCGCCACCTCGAACAGCACCCCGCCAGGCGTGCGGAAGTAGATCGCCCAGAAGTAATCACGGTCGATGACCGGGGTGACCTGGTAGCCGGTGTCCATCAAGGCCTTGCGCACTTCCGCTTGAGCCGCGCGGTTTTCGACCGCAAAGGCAACGTGGTGGACGGAGCCTGCGCCCTGCCGCGCCACCGGCGCGCCGGGCAGCACTTCGAGGTCAATGAAATCGGCACCGTTGCCGCCTTTAATGGCATAGCGGGTCAGGTCGCCACGGCGATCGACCTCCTCATAGCCCATGAACTTCAAGAGTTCACCCGTGGCACCGCCATCGCGCAACCGCATGGTCACGCCATGGAAACCGTGCACGCCATCACTCACCGGCACACCGCCGCCGGAAAAAGGCAGCCGCGCATCGCCATCAACTTCGGTCAGCGCGAAGCCGTCGCCATCCGGGCCGAGGAAGCGCAGGCGCTTTTCGCCGAAGGCTTCATCTTGCGCAAGGCCGGTAAGACCCTTGCCGGCAAAACGTTCCTTCCAGTAGCCGAGTGAGCCTTTCGGTACGGAAAAGACGGTTTCGGCAACCTCCCCGGCGCCACGGTTGCCTCTGGCGATGTGCGGGAAGGGGAAGTAGGTCATGACAGTACCGGCCGAACCGGTCTCGTCCCCATAATAGAGATGATAGACGTCCGGCGCATCGAAATTGACCGTCTTCTTAACTCGGCGCAGCCCGAGCGTCTTGGTGAAGAAGTCGTTGTTTTCCTGGGCGTCGGCGGCCATGGAGGTGACGTGGTGCAGGCCTTTGATCTGGGTAAGCATGATGTGGTCCTCGCTCTCGGGTGTCTTCGTTGAGCAAGAGATAGAGCCAATGCTGCCCCATTAGAATGGGCATAATAATTCATATATTATTGACAAAAACGCAACATTTGAAAGCCAGGTTCTGTCCGCTAAAGCATTTCCGGCCAGCACTTCGACGCAACGTTGCATAGGCCAGCGGACTAGACTAAAGTCGAAAAATTGAATCCGGTTTCTCTTTTGGTCGTATAGACCCGGTAGAGTGATTGAGAGATTGCCGTTGTCGTTTCCAGGAAAAGAATTGAGTTGCGTAGGCCTTTGCTTCGGAACGCCCGAGGCACCCAGCCTGACCACTGTCCCGATCAAGGCCGCGACTTTTTCCGTTACCAGCATCTGCAAGGACCTGGGTGAGGAAACGGCCAACGACGTACGGCTTCCCGCCTGCGATGCTTATTTCCTCATGCTCTATCTGGAAGACGCAGACCACGCCGATATCCTGGCGGACGGAACGTGCACACCGGTCCACCGCTACGAGCAGGGATCGATCTGCCTCGTTGATCTGGACGACGGTGCAGCCATTCGCCTGCACAGCCGACTGAATTCGCTGACCTTCGTTCTGCCCAAGACGCTTTTCGAAGAGGCCGCCTCGCTATCGTCGGGCACGAAGATGCGTCGCCTGGCCTGTCGGCGAGGCAAGCCGGATGGTGTGCTCGCAAATCTCGGCACGGCCCTGCTCGCGCTGCTGACCGGCAGCCGAGCGTCCTCGCCGCCCGCGCTGCTCGGGCATATGGCCGTCGCCATCTGCGCCCATCTCCTGCATCAGTATGGCGAAACACCGGAAGGTGACCCCACCATCGGGCGGCTGCCCTCTGTTCCGAAGGCGGGGGCGCAGCAGGCGGACGACGTCGACGAACCGCCACTTTTCCCCATCGCCACGGCCACCGATCTTGCCGAAGAGACGTTCCTGCTGGACTTCAAGCGCGCGACGGGACTGGCACCCTTTCAATGGCTGACGCGGATGCGCGTTGAACGCGCGAAGGAGTTCATGGCGGAACACACCCTGTCCATTGAAGCAATTGCCCGTCAATGCGGTTTCGGCGACCTGGAACACTTCAACCAGGCCTTCACTGTCGAAACCGGCATGACGCCAGCGGCCTGGGGCCGCATGCACGTCAATTGATGCAAGCTGTTTGCTTCGGCAAGAAAATCTTGCACTCTCGGCTTCTCCAACGGCTGGTGCGGGGAGGACACGATGAACGATGATTCAGTTCCGGAAACGGCCGATATGGTTGCTACCATGCGCCGCTGGGAGCTACGTGCCTCGCCGCTCACCATCACACGACTGAGTTCCGACCGAGACGATCTAGCCCCCGATCCCCCGAATGCGCCCGAAGACGCGTTCCATATCATTACCCAGCTCCGCGACTTTCGCCTGCACCGGCTATGGCGGGGGGAGTCGCTGATCTTCGAGGGGGGGCACCCGAAGGGCGCGCTGGCCATCACCGATCTGCGCGAGGAGTGGCGCTGCCACCATCTCTCGCCCTTCGACAATGTGCGTTTCAAGATCCCCTTCCAGCACGTACGCGCCTTCGCCACCGAACTTAGCCGGCCGGAACTGTCGGGCTTTAAATGCCGGCCCGGCACGCTGGACGCCGTGATGCTAGGGCTCGCGCAAGCGCTGCTGCCTGCACTGGAACGGCCACAGCAGGCAAGCCGCCTGTTCCTCGAACAGGTCGGCCTCGCCATCCTCACCCATCTCACGCAGACCTATGGAGGCGTCTATTTTCCGGTCGATCGCAAGGGCACGCTGGCGCCCTGGCAGGAAAAACGCGCGCTTGAACTCCTCGCCGCGCGCCTCGATGGCGGGGTCTCCATCGCGGAGCTGGCGCAAAGCTGCGACCTGTCGCGCAGTTATTTCATCTCGGCTTTCAAGGCGAGTTTCGGGCGAACGCCGGCCCGCTGGCTGAACGAGTATCGCGTCGCCTGCGCCAAGGAATTGCTGTCTGGCGACCTGCCGATTGCCGAAATCGCCATCGGATGCGGCTTTGCCGACCAGAGCCATCTCACCAAGGTCTTTGCCGCCGTGACCGGAGAGACGCCCGCCCGCTTTCGCCGTGAACGCCGCTCCGCAAAAATTTAGGGTGTCGCCAGGGGACTGGATCGGGTAGCTTGCCCGTGGGGAAGCCAACTTCGGAGGAAAAAGGCATGGGTAATGCCCCTTCCGTTTCGGCCGCCTCTTCCTCCCGCGACAGCCTGGGATGCAGCCTTTCACGGCTCGACGATGACCGTCGCGTCGAGGCGAGTGGCATGACCTTCCATCGCAAGAGGGCGACCTCGGCCCCGCCGGAACCGGTCTACACGCCCGCCACCAGCCGCGGCTATCTGCTCGGCCTGTCGCTCACCGGCGGCCATCGCCGGCGAATTTTTCACGCGCATCATTCCAGCGTGCACGATTTTGCGGAGAATGCCGTCTATCTGCGCTCCTTCCAGGATGCCTACCAGGCGGAACTGGCCGGTTCGTTCGATTTCGCTCTCCTGGAAATCGGTCCATGTGCGCTCGAGCGCTTGGCCGACAGCGCGGATCTCGCGGGCGTCAACGAATTGCAGGCCTTCGGGGAGGAGTCCGATCCGGTGCTCGGCGGGCTGATGGGTGCACTTTTCGCCCCAACCAGCGATCAGCTGGAGCGCAGCGCCCTCTTCGTTGACCAGCTTTCGCTGGCGATCGGCATCCATGTTGCGCACCACTACGGCAATGCCGCGCGCGAGACCGTGACGGAGCGGGCGAAAGGCCGGCGCCTTTCGTCGCGTGGCATGGCCGCGGTGCAGGACATGATGCGCGACCGGCTTCACGGCGATGTCGCGATTGAGGATCTGGCACGCGCTTGCAACCTTTCCGAAGGCGCCTTCCTGCGTGCCTTTCGCGAGACGGTGGGCAAGACCCCGCATCAGTTCCTCATGCAGGAGCGTGTCGAAAAGGCGCGCGACCTGCTCGCCTTCTCCTCCCTGACCCTCAGCGAGGTCGCCGCCGCCTGCGGCTTTGCCGACCAGAGCCATTTTTCGCGAATTTTCTCGCGCATCGTCGGCGCCGCGCCGGGGACCTGGCGGCGCAGCCGCAAGGCGTGAGCCGAAGCGGCATGCTGCCGCGTGCAATCAGAGAACCGTACCCTCTGCTCGCACGCGAACAAGAGCGAGTTTGGCCGAGAAACCTGTCAGAATGTTCAAAAGACAAACATAGGCGACAAGAACGGTACGGAGCACAGGGGCATAGTCCGGTTCGAAGAAAACTGAAACCGGCATCCAAAAAGGAGGACCCCATGACCCTGAACGCGACGCCCACCCCCGGCAGCCTGCTGATTTCCCCCAAGGATCACACGCTGATCATGATCGACTTCCAGTCGCAAATGGCCTTTGCGACGAAATCGATCGATGCCGTGAACCTGCGCAACAACGCCGCTCTCGTCGCCCATGGTGCCAAGGGCTTCGGCGTTTCGACGATTTTGACCACGGTGGCCGAAAAGACCTTTTCCGGTCCGATGTTCACCGAGATCACCGAGGCCTTCCCGGGCCAGGCCCTTCTCGACCGGACCTCGATGAACACCTGGGAGGACGCCGCTGTCATCGATGAGGTGAACCGCATCGGCAAGAAGCGCCTGGTAATGTGCGGCCTGTGGACCTCCGTCTGCATCGTCGGCCCGTCGCTCTCGGCGCTCGACCAGGGCTTTGAGGTCTACGTTATCACCGATGCCTGCGGTGATATTTCCACCGAGGCCCATGATCGGGCCGTAGACCGCATGGTGCAGGCGGGTGTGCGCCCGATGACCTCGCTGCAATACCTCCTGGAACTCCAGCGCGACTGGGCCCGTACCGAAACCTACGAGATGACGACCGGCATTGCGAAGAAATTCGGCGGCGCCTACGGCCTCGGCATCATCTACGCCAAGACCATGTTTGGGGCTTCCGAGGGGCACTGAGTTCGTTTCCCCCTCCCGCACTCATTGCCCGCTCCGCCCGTCCGCAGGCCGCCCTGCGGACGGGCGTTCTATCCCGGATGGAGAAGGAAGCCATGATGAAGATCTATCTGCTCTCGCTCGGTGCCGGCCTCATGGTGGGCGTGCTCTACAGCCTGCTCAATGTGCGCTCGCCCGCCCCGCCGGTCGTCGCGCTGATCGGCCTGCTCGGCATTCTCGTCGGCGAACAGATCGTGCCGCTCGCCAAGTCGTTCTGGAACCGTGACCCGGCCGCGCAATCCTGGCTGCAGCACCACGTCAAGCCGCATGTCTTCGGTGAGATGCCGAAGGGCGGAAAACCGACCGACAGGACACACGTCTGATGCCGACCCGTCGTAATTTCCTTGGCGCGACCGCTGCCGCCCTGACACTGGGCAGCGCCGCCACGCAGGCCCAACAGGAGTCCCGTTCGATGACTGCCGACCTCATCCTTCATAACGGCCGTTTCACGACCCTCGACCGCAGCAATCCGCAGGCATCAGCGGTCGCCATCGCGGACGGCACCTTCCTCGCCGTCGGCGACGAGCGCGAGGTTATGGCGCTTGCCGGCCCGGAGACGCGGGTGATCGACCTCAAGGGCCGCAGCGTACTGCCCGGGCTTTGCGACAACCATACCCACGTCGTGCGCGGTGGCCTGAACTTCAACATGGAACTGCGCTGGGACGGCGTGCGCTCGTTGGCCGATGCCATGGACATGCTGAAACGGCAGGTGGCGATCACCCCGCCGCCGCAATGGGTGCGCGTCGTCGGCGGCTTTACCGAACATCAATTCGCTGAAAAGCGCCTGCCGACCATCGAGGAGATCAACGCGGTCGCCCCCGACACGCCGGTCTTCCTGCTGCACCTCTATGATCGCGCATTGCTCAACGGCGCGGCCTTGCGCGCCGTCGGCTACGGCAAGGACACGCCGAACCCGCCCGGCGGCGAGATCACCCGCGACGCCAGCGGCAACCCGACCGGCCTGCTCCTTGCCAAACCCAATGCCGGCATCCTCTATTCGACACTCGCCAAGGGGCCGAAACTCCCCCTCGACTACCAAGTCAACTCGACCCGCCATTTCATGCGCGAACTGAACCGGCTCGGCGTCACCTCCGTCATAGATGCCGGCGGCGGCTTCCAGAACTATCCGGATGACTACGCTGTCATTCAAAAACTCGCCGACGAGAACCAGATGACCGTACGGCTCGCCTACAATCTCTTCACCCAGAAGCCGAAGGAGGAGAAGGAAGATTTCCTCAACTGGACGAAGTCGGTCAAATACAAGCAGGGCAACGACTACTTCCGCCACAATGGTGCCGGCGAGATGCTGGTCTTCTCCGCCGCGGATTTCGAGGACTTTCGCGAGCCGCGGCCGGACATGCCGCCGGAAATGGAGGGCGATCTCGAAGGGGTCGTGCGCATCCTTGCGGAAAACCGCTGGCCCTGGCGCATGCATGCCACCTATGACGAGACGATTTCCCGTGCGCTCGACGTCTTCGAGAAGGTCAACCGCGACATCCCGCTCCAAGGCCTCAACTGGTTCTTCGATCATGCCGAGACCATTTCCGAACGCTCGATCGACCGGGTGGCGGCGCTTGGTGGCGGCATCGCGGTGCAGCACCGCATGGCCTATCAGGGCGAATACTTCGTCGAACGCTACGGCCATGCCGCAGCCGAAGCCACGCCTCCCGTCGCCCGCATGCTGGAAAAGGGCATCAAGACCTCCGCCGGCACGGATGCGACCCGCGTCGCCTCCTACAATCCCTGGGTCTCGCTGTCCTGGATGGTGACGGGCAAGACCGTGGGCGGCACGGCGCTCTATCCGCGCGCCAACTGCCTCGACCGCGAAACGGCCCTGCGCATGTGGACGGAGAACGTCACCTGGTTCTCCAATGAGGAGGGCAAGAAGGGCCGCATCGAAAAGGGCCAGTTCGCCGACCTCATAATCCCCGACAAGGATTTTTTCACCTGCGCGGAGGACGAGATCTCCTTCCTCTCCTCCGAACTCACCATGGTCGGCGGCAAGATCGTCTACGGGGCCGGCGATTTCTCCCGGTTGGACGAAAACCCCGTGCCTCCGGCGATGCCCGACTGGTCGCCGGTCAGAACCTTCGGTGGTTATGCAGCCTGGGGCGAACCGGAGGGTGCCGGCAAACGCTCGCTCCGGCGCACCGCGATCTCGACATGCGGCTGCGCCAGTTCTTGCGGCGTGCATGGTCATGACCACGCCGCGGCCTGGACGTCGAAACTGCCGATCGGCGACCTGAAGGGCTTTTTTGGCGCGCTCGGCTGTGCCTGCTGGGCAGTTTAAGGAGACAATATGCTGCAAACCATGGAACAGCGCGCGGCAAAAGTCTGCGCGCCCTTCATCATCAGCCATCCGGTGCGGCTTTTGGCACTTCTCGGGCTCTGCGCCGCCTATATCCAGGGCAGCTTGATGAAGCTCTTCGATTTCAACAGCGCGATTGCCGAGATGGAGCATTTTGGTCTGACGCCTGCCGCCCCGTTCGCCGCCGCAGTCATCTTCTTCGAACTCGTCTGCTCGGCCATGGTACTGACTGGCTTTTGCCGCTGGATCGGCGCGTTGGCACTCTCGGCCTTCACGCTGATGGCGACCTTCATCGCGTTGCGCTTCTGGGAAATGACGCCCGGCATGGAGCGCATGATGGCGACCAACGCCTTTTTCGAGCATCTCGGCCTGGCCGGCGCCTTCCTGCTGGTCGCCTGGTACGACCTGCACCGCTGGAAGACGGCGCCCCGGGAGGACTGGACCTGATGGCCGCCGAGACCGCCCGCCCGCCCGGCGCCTTCGCGCCGCTGCGCCAAAAAGTTTTCGCCGTGCTCTGGGTGGCGACGATCGTCGGCAACATCGGCACCTTCGTTCGCGATGTCGCAAGCTCCTGGCTGGTGACGGACCTCTCCGCCGCACCCGCCGCCGTGGCCCTCATCCAGGCCGCCTCCACCTTCCCGATCTTCCTTCTGGCGATCCCGGCCGGCGTGCTCTCCGATATCCTCGACCGGCGCAAATTCCTGATCGTCATCCAGCTCATCCTCGCCACGGCCAGCATCTCGCTGCTGACGCTGTCAGCGACCGGCCTGCAATCGATCACCTCGCTCGTCGCCTTCACCTTCATCGGCGGCATCGGCGCGGCGCTGATGGCGCCCACCTGGCAGGCGATCGTGCCGGAACTGGTGACGAAGGCCGACGTCAAGGGCGCCATCGCGCTGAATTCGCTCGGCATCAACATTTCGCGCGCCATCGGCCCGGCCCTTGGCGGCGTGCTGCTCGCCACCTTTGGCGCGGCCGTCACCTATGGCGTCGATGTCATCAGCTATGTCTTCGTCATCGCCGCCCTCCTCTGGTGGCGACGTCCCGTCGATAGCGAGGACGCGCTGTCGGAACGCTTCTTCGGCGCCTTCCGCGCGGGCCTGCGCTATGCCAAGTCGAGCCGCGAGCTGCATGTTGTGCTGGTGCGCGCCGCCGTGTTTTTCGCCTTTTCCAGCGCGGTCTGGGCGCTGCTGCCTTTGGTGGCGCGCAACCTCCTCGGCGGCACGGCCGGTTTCTATGGCGTCCTGCTCGGCGCGGTGGGTGCCGGTGCCATCGGCGGCGCCTTCCTGATGCCGATGTTGCGTGCGCGTTTCGACGTCGACGGCCTGATGCTGCTTGCCGCCATAGCCGCTGCCGCCGTCATGGCCGGGCTGTCGCTTGCCCCGCCGCAATGGGTGGCGATCCTGTTGTTGCTGGTGCTCGGCGCCGGCTGGATCACCGCGCTCACCACGCTCAACGGCACGGCGCAATCCGTGTTGCCGAACTGGGTGCGCGGCCGCTCACTTGCCATCTACCTCACCGTGTTCAACGGCGCTATGACCGCTGGCAGCCTCACCTGGGGCACGATCGCCGAGGCGCTCGGCATTCCCGCTACGTTGCTTGTCGCCGCCGCCGGCCTCACAGTCGTCGGCCTGGTCTTCCATAGGCTGAAGCTGCCGAAGGGCGAGGCGGACCTCGTGCCCTCCAACCATTGGCCCGAGCCGCTGACCGCCGGCACGGTCGAAAATGACCGTGGCCCGGTGCTGATCACCGTGGAATACCGGGTGGATGCGGCCGACCGGGCACCCTTCCTCGCGGCACTCCACAGCTTCTCCTCCGAACGGCGGCGTGACGGCGCCTATGGCTGGGGCGTAACGGAGGATGCCGCCGACCCAACAATCTACCTCGAATGGTTCTTCGTGGAATCCTGGGCAGAACACCTGCGCCAGCACCGACGCATCTCCAAGGCCGATGCCGATCTCCAGCAGGAGGTGCGTCGCTTCCACAAGGGCGATGACCCACCGAAGGTCCGCCACCTGCTCGCCGCCGACCGGCGCTGACGAAACGCCGCCAACACAACCCGACTAGAGGAGTAGGTCCATGACCGACTGGAGCACCTTTTTGCCTGTCACCCGGCGGCAGACGCTTGCCGCAGCGGCCCTTGCCGGCGCCGCCACGCTGCTGCCCCGCCTTGCGCTTGCCCAGACCGAAACCGCAACTGAAGAAGGAACCAACCCGATGAGCACAATCACGACGAAGGACGGAACCCGGATTTTCTACAAGGACTGGGGCACGGGTCAACCGATCCTGTTTTCCCACGGCTGGCCGCTTTCAGCCGACGCCTGGGATGGCCAGATGCTGTACTTCGGCCAGAACGGGTTTCGCGTTGTCGCCCATGACCGCCGGGGCCACGGCCGCTCCGACCAGCCCTGGGACGGCAACAACATGGACCAATATGCCGACGACCTTGCCGAGCTGATCGAAACGCTCGACCTGAAGGACCTCGTCATGATCGGCCATTCCACTGGCGGCGGCGAAGTTGCTCATTATATCGGCCGCCACGGCTCCGCCCGCGTCGCCAAGGTTGTGCTCGTCGGCGCCGTGCCGCCCCTGATGCTGAAGACCGAGGCCAACCCGGAGGGCTTGCCGCTCGAGGTCTTCGACGGCATCCGCCAGGGCACGGCAACGAACCGCTCGCAGTTCTTCAAGGACGTCACCATGCCCTTCTATGGCTTCAACCGCGAGGGCGCCAAAGTAAACGAAGGTTTTCGCGAATCCTTCTGGCTGCAGGGCATGATGGGCTCCATCAAGGGCCACTATGATTGCATCCGGGAGTTCTCCGAGGTCGATTACACGGAGGACCTGAAGGCAATCGACCGCCCGACCTTGATCATCCATGGCGACGACGACCAGATGGTGCCCATCGCCGCCTCCGCCGAAAAATCCGCAAAGATCGTCAAAGATGCCAAGCTTCTTGTCTACAAGGGCGGCTCGCATGGCCTGGCGGAAGTCGAGGCGGAAAAATTCAACGCCGACGTGCTGGCCTTCATCAAGGATTGATGGCGACTGAGGCGCCGGGGCGGAAACCTCCCGGCGCCTTCCTTCAAAGCCCCCAGACCACCGATTCCTCGTGGCGCTTGATGAGGTGCTTGAGGTTGTCGAAACCGCTCTGCACATGGCGGGCGAAATGATCGACCGCCGGCATGCGTGGTGCATCGGCACGCTTCAGGAGGCCGAGCGCGCGCTGCGGATGGGGCACGTTGACCGGCAGCGCGGTGATCGATTTCTCGTTGCGCTGGGCAAAGACCACGCTATGCGGCAGCACCGTCAGGGCATCGGTGCCCTTCAGGTAGTTGACGACGCTCATCAGCGAACCGCCGGTATAGCGGATGCGCAGCTCCGTTGCGCCGAAGGAGAGCAGCATGCTGCGCAGGTCGGCCAGAAGCGGACTGCCCGGCGGCGGTGCGACCCAGGGATAGTCCAGCAGATGCATCGGCTGCGGCCGGCGCTTCAACAGCAGCGGATGCGTCACCCGGCAGGCGACGACGTTGCGGCCGGGCAGAATCTCATGAAATTCCAGCCCGGAGCCCTCATCGAGAATATCGATCGGGCAGATGGCGAGGTCGATCTGGTCGGCCTTCAGCGCAGCGCGCAGATCGGAAAAATAGCCGTAGATCTGGTCGACGCGCACGTCCGGATGCTGGTTCTGGAATTCTGCAATCATCCCGGCGATCAGCGCATCCATGAAGAAGGGTGTGCCGCCGATACGCACCGTACCGCCCTTGCCGACGCGAAAACTCTCGATCGTATCCGACGCCTTGCGAGAGGCCGCGAGCATGGTCTGGCCATGATCCGCCAGCGCCCGGCCGAGCGGCGTCGGCTGGAGCGGCCGCCGCCCCTTCAGGAACAGCGGTTCGCCCAGACGTTTCTCCAACATCGACAACGTGCGTGAGACGGCGGGCTGCGCCATGCCGAGCAGCGCCGCCCCCTCGGTAACGCCGCCCGTCTTGACGACGGCGGCAAGCTGGATCAGGTGGCGCTCGTCAATTTTCATAACGATCCGTTATATTCTCGCCGAACAAAATCATCAATGCCGATCCGTGGCTTTGCTAATCTTCCTACGTTGGAGGACGAAGCATGGCAGTCCCTGTCAATACGCTCATCTCGCCAGAGGTGTTTTCCCGGCGGCTTGCGGCCGCGGGCGAAGAGCCGTTGCGGCGGGCGCTGGTCGGTGCCGTCACCCATCTCCACGCCCTCATCCGCGAATTGAAGCCGACGCCGGCCGAGTGGCGCAGCCTGATCACCTTCCTCACCGATGTCGGCCACGCCTCGGACGACCGCCGGCAGGAATGGGTGCTGCTGTCGGATCTTCTCGGCGCGACCGCTCTTGTCGAAGAGGTCAACACCCATCGCCCCAAGCAGGCGACGCCGGGCACGCTGCGCGGACCCTTCTTTCGTGCCGATGCACCGGCTCGCACCCTCGGCAGCGACATCTCGCTCGATGGCGTTGGCGAACGACTCACCGTCTTCGGCCGCGTGGTGGATCTCGACAGCGAACCCGTCGCCGGGGCCGAGATCATCACCTGGCAGGCAAATGCCGCCGGCCTCTACGAAAACCAGCAGCCCGATCTCCAGCCGGAATTCAACTTGCGCGGCCTGTTCCAGACGGATGGGGAGGGGCGCTTCCACTACCTCACCGTGCGCCCCGCCGGTTACGGCGTGCCTGACGATGGTCCGGTCGGCGCCTTGTTGCTGAAGGCCGGCCTGCCGCTACGCCGCCCGGCGCATCTGCAATTCCTGATCAGGGCGGCCGGCTTCGAGACGCTCGTCACCCATCTCTACGACGGCAGCGATCCGCACCTTGCCGAGGACCCGCTCTTCGCCGTCAAGCCGGAGCTGATCTGCCGCTTCGAGCGCATGGGCGAAAAACCCTGCTGGCGGCTCGATTTCACCTTCGTTCTGGCGCGCGCCAAAAAACAGGGAGCCGGAACATGACCCGCGATTTCGTCTATTCGACCAGTCCGGCGCATATCGTCTTCGGCCCGGGCAAAGCCGGAACCGCCGGCGAGTGGAGCGACCGTATCGGCTGTCGCCGTGCGCTCGTGCTCTCGACGCCGCACCAGGAGGGTGATGCGCAAAGGCTGGCGGAAACGCTTGGGCCCCGCGTGGCCGGCGTCTTTGCCGGGGCGGTGATGCACACGCCCGTCGAGATGACGGAACGGGCGATGGAGGTGGTGCGCCAGACCGCGGCTGATGTCGTCGTCTCGCTCGGCGGCGGCTCGACGACCGGGCTCGGCAAGGCGATCGCCTATCGCACCGACCTGCCGCAGATCGTCATCCCCACCACCTATGCCGGCTCGGAAGTGACGCCGATCCTCGGCCAAACGGAGGCGGGCCGCAAGACGACAGTGCGCAGCGCTAGCATTTTGCCGGAAGTGGTGATCTACGACCCAGCGCTCACCCTCGGCCTGCCGGTCGGCATGAGCGTGACGAGCGGCCTCAACGCCATGGCCCATGCCGTGGAGGCGCTCTATGCCGAGGACCGCAACCCCGTTTCCTCGCTGATGGCCGTCGAGGGCCTGCGCGCCTTCCAAAAGAGCCTGCCGGCGATCGTCGCCTCACCAAGGGATGAGGCGGCACGGTCGGACGCGCTTTATGGCGCCTGGCTCTGCGGCACGGTGCTCGGCACGGTCGGCATGGCGCTGCACCACAAGATCTGCCACACGCTCGGCGGCACATTCGATACGCCGCATGCCGAGACCCATGCGATCATGCTGCCGCACACTGCGGCCTTCAACGCCGTCGCCGTGCCCGACATGCTCGCCCCCGTGGCGGAGATTTTTGGCGGTTCGGTTGGCCGCGGGCTCTGGGATTTCGCCAAGTCGGCCGGCGCGCCGCTGGCGCTGAAGGATCTCGGGCTTACGGAAGGTGATCTCGACCTTGCCGCCGATATCGCCACGCAAAACCCCTATCCAAACCCGCGCCCGATCGACCGGCGGTCGATCCGTGCGCTGCTGCAGGATGCCTGGGAGGGCCGGCGGCCGGATTGACAACGCCCGAAAAGGGACTGGGAGGAGGACCCATCATGCTGACGAGACGCGATTTCCTGAAGACGACGGCCGCTGGCAGCGCCGCCGCCCTGACATCCGGCCTTTCCATGCCGGCTCTGGCGCAAAATGCGCCGCTGAAACTCGGCTATGTCAGCCCGCAGACCGGGCCGCTCGCCGCCTTCGGCGAGGCCGACAGCTTCGTCATCGACAACTTTCTCGCCGTCGCCAAATCCAAGGGGCTGAACTACGAGATAACAGTCAAGGACAGCCAGTCGAACTCCAACCGCGCGGCGGAAGTCGCCAAGCAACTCATCGTCGACGACGAGGTGAACCTGGTGCTCGTTGCCTCGACGCCGGAGACGACCAATCCCGTCGCGACGACGTGCGAGGCGGAGGGCATGCCCTGCATCTCCACCGTCGCGCCCTGGCAGCCCTGGTTCATCGGCCAGCAGGGCAATCCCGGCGATCCCGCCTCCTGGAAACCCTTCGATTACGCCTACCACTTCTTCTGGGGGCTGGAGGATGTCATCGCCGTCTTCACCAACATGTGGGCGCAGGTGGAGACCAACCGCAAGGTCGGCGGTCTCTTCCCCAATGACGGCGACGGCAATGCCTGGGGCGACAAGGTTGTCGGCTTCCCGCCCGTGCTGGAGAAGATGGGCTACTCGCTGAACGATCCCGGCCGCTACCAGAACATGACCGACGATTTTTCCGCGCAGATCAATGCCTTCAAGGCCGGTCAATGCGAGATTATCACCGGCGTCGTCATCCCGCCCGATTTCACCACCTTCTGGAACCAGGCCAAGCAGCAGGGTTTCGTGCCGAAGGTCGCCTCGATCGGCAAGGCGCTGCTCTTCCCGCAGGCGGTGGAGGCGCTGGGCACGGCCGGCCACAATCTCTCCTCGGAAATCTGGTGGTCGCCGAGCCATCCGTTCAAGTCGTCGCTGACCGGCGAGACCTCGGCCGAAGTCGCTAGCGCCTTCACCAAGACGACCGGCCGTCCCTGGACGCAGCCGATCGGCTTTGCCCATGCGCTCTTTGAACTCGCGGTGGACGCGCTTTCCCGCGCCGAGGACCCGACGGACGGCGATACGGTCGCGGCCGCCATCGCGGCGACGAAACTCGATACGCTCGTCGGCACCGTCACCTGGGACGGCAAGGACCTGCCGCCGTTTGCGGCGAAGAACATCGCCAAGACACCGCTTGTCGGCGGCCAATGGCGACTGAAGGACGGCGGCGGCTACGACCTCGTCATCACCGACAACAAGACCGCGCCGGCCATCCCCGTCGGCGGGACGATGGAAGCGATCGCCTGAACGTGCGGAGGATGGGCGGCCCCGGAGGCGCAAGATGACCCTGTTACAGCTCGACGGCGTTTCCAAGCGTTTTGGCGCGCTCACTGTCGCGGAAGCGATCAGCTTCTCCGTCGGCGAAGGCGAGGCGCTCGGCATTATCGGTCCGAACGGGGCCGGCAAGTCGACGCTCTTCAACCTGATCAACGGCACGATCGCCGCCGACAGCGGCACCATCCGCTTTTCCGGTGCCGACGTCACCTGCACGCCGCCGATGGCGCGCTGTCTTGCCGGCATGGGGCGCACCTTTCAGATCCCCCAGCCCTTCGAGAAACTCACCGTCTTCGAAAACCTGCTGGTCGCCGGCAGTTTTGGCGCCCGGCGCAGCGAGGCGGAGGCCTATGACCGCTGCGCCAAGATTCTTCACGACACCGGCCTCATCGACAAGGCCAACGTGCCGGCGGGCGGCCTCAGTCTGCTCCAGCGCAAACGCCTGGAACTTGCCCGGGCGCTCGCCACCGAACCGCGCCTGCTGCTGCTCGACGAGATCGCCGGCGGGCTGACGGAGGGCGAATGCCAGGCGCTCGTCGCCACCATCCGCGCCATCCATGCCAAGGGCGTCGCCGTCATCTGGATCGAGCATGTGCTGCACGCGCTGACCTCGGTGGTGGAACGGTTGCTGGTGCTGAATTTCGGTCGCGTGATCGGCATGGGCGCGCCGGCCGAGATCATGGCCTCACGCGAGGTCAAGGAAATCTACCTGGGGATCGAGATATGACCGCGCTCCTCGAAACCAAGGGCCTGACGGCTTTCTACGGCGATTTCCAGGCGCTGTTCGGCGTCGATATCCGCGTGGAGGCCGGCGAAACCATCGCCATTATCGGCGCCAATGGCGCCGGAAAGACGACGCTGATGCGCGCCATTTCCGGCGTGCTCAAAAGCGCCGCCGACACCATCCATTGCCGGGGCGAGGCGATCGGCGCGCTCCCTGCCCCCGATATTCTGGCCCGCGGCGTCGCCATGGTGCCGGAGGGGCGGCGGCTTTTTCCCTCGCTGACGGTGGAGGAAAATCTCCTCATCGGCGCCTATCGCAAACGCCGCGGCGCCTGGACGCTCGACAGCGTCTACACGCTCTTCCCGATCCTCAAGGAGAGGCACAACAACCCGGCGACGGCGCTTTCCGGCGGCCAGCAACAGATGGTGGCGATCGGCCGGGCGTTGATGGCCAATCCTGATGTGCTGCTCTGCGACGAGATCAGCCTCGGCCTCGCGCCCGTCGTCGTGCGCGATATCTACGCCGCCTTCCCGCGCATCCGCGCCTCGGGCGCCTCCATCGTCATCGTCGAGCAGGATATCGGCCAGGCGCTGAAGGTGGCCAACCGCGTCTATTGCATGATGGAGGGGCGCATCACCCTTTCCGGCCGGCCGGACGAGCTGAGCCGCGAAAACATCCACGCCGCCTATTTCGGAGCCGTGCGCCATGAGCCTCATTGACACCATCGTCCAGGGCGTATTGCTCGGCGGTCTCTATGCGCTGTTCGCCGCCGGCCTCAGCCTCGTCTTCGGCATCATGCGCCTGGTCAATCTCGCGCATGGCGACCTGATCGTGCTCGCCGCCTTCCTGCTGCTCGTGCTGGTGAGCACGCTCGGCCTCAACCCCTTTCTCGCCGCGCTCATCGTCGCACCCGTCATGTTTGCGCTCGGCTATGCGTTGCAGGAGGTGCTGTTCAACCGCACGCTTGGGAAGGACGTGCTGCCGCCGCTGCTCGTCACCTTCGGCCTGTCAATCGTCATCCAAAACGGCCTTCTGGAGGGCTTTTCGGCCGATAGCCGCCGTATCTCCGCGGGATCGCTGGAAACGGCTTCGATAGCGGCCGGTCCCGTCATCATCGGCCTGATGCCGCTGCTCGCCCTTCTCTCGGCCGTCGCCGTCATTGTCGGGCTGAACCTCCTCATCTACCGCACTGCGCTCGGCCGCGCCTTCCGCGCCACGTCAGACGATGCAGTAACGGCCGGCCTGATGGGTATCCACCCGCGCAAGATTTTCGCTGTCGCGACGGGGCTTGCCATGGTGGTGGTGACGATTGCCGCGCTCTATCTCGGTACCCGCGCCAATTTTGATCCGACCGCCGGTCCGGCCCGGTTGATCTACGCCTTCGAGGCGGTGATCATCGGCGGCCTCGGCTCGCTCTGGGGCACGCTTGCAGGCGGCATCATCCTCGGCGTGGCGCAAACGGTCGGCGCGGCGATCAATCCCGAATGGCAGATCCTGTCCGGCCATCTCGCCTTCCTCGCCGTCCTTCTGGTCAAGCCGCGCGGTCTCTTCCCGCGCGCCGTCGATTGAGGTGTTTTCGATGAGCATCGCCATCCCCTCCCTCAAGGTCGAAACCCGCACGAAGGTCTCGTCGGTCTCGCTGCTCGTCGCCTTCGCTGTGCTGGCGCTCGGTTTTGCCGCGCCTTTCCTCGTCTCGCGCGGCGCGGTGCAGGACCTGTTCTTCATCCTCACCATGCTGGTGCTGGCGCAGAGCTGGAACCTGCTGGCCGGTTACGCCGGGCTGATCTCCGTCGGCCAGCAGGTTTTCGTCGGTTTCGGCGCCTATGCCATGTTCGGCGCGGTCATCCTGCTGGGCGTCGATCCGTTGCTGGCGATCCTCATCGCCGGAGTTCTGTCCGTGCTGCTCGCCATCCCGACCGCCTTCTTCACCTTCCGCCTCTATGGCCCCTATTTCGCCATCGGCACCTGGGTCGTGGCGGAGATCGTGCGCCTGCTCTTCGCCCAGTGGAAGGCGCTCGGCGGCGGCACCGGCACATCGTTGCCGCGCGAGGCGGTGCGGGACATGGCAGGTGTTTCGCTTTTACGCGATCTCTTCGGCATGAAACCGGCCCAGGCGAGCGACGCGATCACCTATTGGCTGGCGCTCATCCTCGCCGCCGCCACCATCGGCTTCATCTACCGCCTCCTGCGCAGCAAGCAGGGGCTCGGCCTTGCCGCCGTGCGCGACAACCAGCAGGCGGCGCGTGCCGTTGGCGTCGATGCCCGGCGCATGAAGGCGCTGGTCTATCTCGCGACAGCCTTCCTAACCGGCCTTGCCGGCGCGCTGATCTATGTGCAGAAGGCCCGCATATCGCCGGATGCCGCCTTCTCCGTCACCGACTGGACGGCCTATGTCATCTTCATCGTCGTGATCGGCGGCATCGGCACCATCGAAGGGCCGATCCTCGGCGTCATCCTGTTCTTTCTCTTGCAGAATTTCATGGCCGACTACGGCTCGTGGTACCTGCTGATGCTCGGCCTTGCCGGCATCCTCGTCATGCTCTTCGCGCCGCGCGGTCTCTGGGGCGCCTTCTCCGACCGCACCGGCATCCAGCTCTTTCCGGTTCGCCGCACGCTTGTCGGCGGCCCGTCTATCCATCAGGGAGGATCATCACATGGCTGACATCACCACCGACGTGCTCATCATCGGCACCGGCCCCGCCGGTTCCGCCACCGCCGCGCTGCTTTCGAGTTACGGCGTCGAGAACATGGTGATCAACCGCTACCGCTGGCTTGCCAACACGCCGCGCGCCCACATCACCAACCAGCGAACCATGGAAGTGCTGCGCGACCTCGGCCGCGAGGTGGAGGACGAGGCCTATATGTACGCCGCAGAACAGGACCTGATGGGCGAGAACGTCTTCTGCACGGCGCTTGCCGGCGAGGAAATTGGCCGCATGAAGAGCTGGGGCAAACATCCCGTCTCGCGCGCCGAACACCAGCTCTCCTCCCCGAGCCACATGAACGACCTGCCCCAGACCTTCATGGAGCCGCTGCTGTTCAAGACCGCCTGTTCGCGCGGCACACAGGCCCGCATGTCCACCGAATATGTCAGCCACGAGCAGGATGCGGACGGCGTCACCACCACCTGCCTCGACCGACTGACCGGCAAGACGCTGACCGTTCGCTCGAAATATCTCGTCGGCGCGGACGGCGGCAACTCAAAGGTCGCCGAGCATGCCGGCCTCTCCTTCGAGGGTCGCATGGGCGTTGCCGGCTCGATGAACATCCTCTTCGAGGCCGACCTTTCGCGCTACGTCGCCCACCGTCCCTCGGTACTCTACTGGGTCTTGCAGCCGGGCGCCGATGTCGGCGGCATCGGCATGGGGCTGGTACGCATGGTACGACCCTGGCACGAATGGCTGATCGTCTGGGGCTACGACATTAACCAGCCGGCCCCCGCGGTGGACGAGGATCATGCAAAAAAAGTGGTGCGCGATCTCGTCGGTGTCGCCGATCTCGACGTGACGATCAAGTCGGTCTCCACCTGGACCGTCAACAACATGTACGCCACCACGCTTTCGAACGGCCGCGTCTTCTGCATGGGTGACGCCATCCACCGCCATCCGCCCTCGAACGGCCTTGGCTCCAACACGTCGATCCAGGACGCCTTCAACCTCGCCTGGAAGCTCGCCCATGTGCTGAAGGGCCAGGCCGGCGAAAAACTGCTCGACAGCTACCAGACCGAGCGCGCGCCCGTCGCAAAACAGATCGTCACCCGCGCCAACAAGTCGATCGAAGAATTCGGGCCGATCTTCAAGGCGCTCGGCCTGCTTGATTCCATTGACCCCGTGAAGATGCAGCAGAACATGGACGCCCGCTGCAACAACACGCCGGCCGCCGAGGAACAGCGCGCCGCCATCCGCAAGGCGATCGCGGCAAAGGTCTATGAGTTCGACGCCCATGGCGTGGAGATGAACCAGCGCTACCGCTCGGATGCCGTGGTGACCGACGGTCAGCCCGAACCCATCTTTGCGAAGGACCCGGAGTTGCATTTCCAACAAACGACCTGGCCGGGTGCCCGCCTACCCCATGCCTGGCTGTTTTCGGAAGACGGCAGGAAGGTTTCAACACTCGACCTTGCCGGCCACGGCCGCTTCACCGTGCTGACCGGTCCCGGCGGGCAGGGCTGGATCGAGGCGGCGAAGGCGGTCGGACGCGAACTCGGCATCGATATCGCCGCGCACGCCATCGGCCCGCGCCAGCAATGGCAGGATTTTACCGGCGATTGGGCCAATCTCAGCGAGGTGCGCGATGGCGGCGT
This sequence comes from Sinorhizobium sp. RAC02, assembly GCF_001713395.1. Lineage (NCBI taxonomy): Bacteria > Pseudomonadati > Pseudomonadota > Alphaproteobacteria > Hyphomicrobiales > Rhizobiaceae > Sinorhizobium > Sinorhizobium sp. RAC02. The sequence goes on from NZ_CP016452.1 coordinate 2,020,982, forward strand.
CGTGCTGGTGCGCCCCGACCATCATGTCTGCTGGCGGCAGGCGGACAGTGCTGAAAATCCGGCAGCGGAGCTGCGCCGGGTGATGACAGCCGTTCTTGGAAAGTGAGGCCGATGATGGAAGAGCACGAAAAGGGTTTCTTCACCGAAGAAAATTCCATCGAGGTCGTCAGCGGCCGCAACAGGAATGCCAAGGACGCGCGGCTGAAGGCGATCATGGAAGTCGTGACGCGCAAGCTGCACGAGGCCGTGAAGGAGATCGAGCCGACGCAGGAGGAGTGGATGGAGGCGATCCTATTCCTCACCCGCACCGGTCAGATGTGCAACGAATGGCGGCAGGAGTTCATCCTCTTGTCCGACACGCTCGGCGTCTCCATGCTGGTCGACGCCATCAACAACCGCAAGCCCTCCGGCGCCTCGGAAAGCACGGTGCTCGGGCCGTTCCATGTGCAGGATGCACCGGAGCTGCCGATGGGCGCCAACATCTGCCTCGACCAGAAGGGTGAGGACATGGTGATTTCCGGCCGCATCCTCGACACGCAGGGACGGCCGATCGAAGGCGCGGTGCTGGATGTCTGGCAGGCCAACGACGAGGGTTTCTACGACGTGCAGCAGCTCGGCATCCAGCCGGAATTCAACCTGCGCGGCGTCTTTCGCACCGGGGCGGACGGACGCTACTGGTTCCGCGCCGTCAAGCCGAAATTCTATCCGATCCCGCATGACGGCCCGGTCGGAAAGATGCTCGACCACCTGGGACGCCACCCCTACCGCCCGGCACACCTGCACTACATCCTCAAGGCCGAAGGCTTCGAGACGCTGATCACCCACATTTTCGATCCGCACGACCCCTATATCAATTCGGATGCGGTCTTCGGCGTGAAGCAAAGCCTGCTTGCCGATTTTCATCTCGTCGACAATGCGGCGCGGGCGAAGAGTTATGAATTTGCCGGGCCGTTCTGGGAGGTGGAGTACGATTTTGTGCTGGCGCGAAAGGGTGAGGCCGCCGGGAAGGCAGGATGACGAGAGGGCCAAGCACAATCTGACAGCGGACACCGTTTCGGCCGCCACCTCACCCGCGACGACGATTGGATTGTCTAGGCCCGGCCGGCCGTGCGAGGTGCGGCAGGCGATGCTGCAGGCTGATTCAGATCGTGTCGGTCACACTCGCCTCCATGCCCCGTAGCTGGCGACAGCGCATGTCGTGGCACGATGCCGTCTCGCAAGGTTTTGTCTCGCAATAGCGCGTCACCTGCATCAGGGTTTCAGCAGTACACGATCGGCCGTGCCGCGCAGCACCGAGGCGTAGGCCGAGGCCGCGTCGGCAAGGCCATAGACGGTCGCCGGGTTGATCGGGAACGGCCTCAACTTGCCCCCTCGAGCTTCGCCTTCAGCTTGTCGAAGATGCATGCGCGCTTGACCGAGGACAGCGCCGGCGTATCGACGCCGATATATTTGTGGCGCCGGCGGAAGAAGTTGAAGATGCCGAAGGGCCCGGCGCGATCGAAGGTCAAAAGGAAGATCTGCCGCGCCCGCTTGGCCATGGCATTGTTGGCGATCTCGAAATAAGGACTGCCGACGGTGTTGAAGACGATGTCCGCCCCATGCCCGCCGGTCTTTTCCTTGATGATCGCGGCGACATCGTCTGTGGCGCTGTTCAGCATGCCACATCGACGAGGTCGATCTTGAGATTGTCGAGGTCCGGCGATTTCTCGCTGACCCGGAGCGCTTTTGCCAGTTGGGTATCGGCTTGGATGTTCATGTCTCATTTCCTATGGAGTGAACGAAATTCAGGTGGAAAGGGTCGTCGAAGGCGGGCAGTCAGTCCCAGTTGAGGATGCGCGGCAGCTTGCCGCTGCGGGCCAGCGTGCCGACGAGGCCGAGCGGGAAGAACACCAAGCCGAGCGCCATCACCAGGCCCGTGCCGAGGATGTTGAGTTCGGAGGCGCCCATGGTGGCGACAAAGATCTCGTTGAGCGCGACGATGAGGATTGCGCCGATGACCGGGCCAGCGACCGTGCCCTTGCCGCCGAGGATCGACATCAAAACGAGGTTGGCGGAGACGAGGATGACCAGGAAGATGTTGGGGCGCAGATAGGTGAGGTATTCGCCCCAGACGGCGCCGGCCATGCCGACGAAGAAGGCGGACAGAGCGAAGGCCATGACCTTGTAGAAACGCGTGTCGATGCCCGCACTTTCCGCCTTGATCTCATCCTTGGAAATGGCGCGCAGGCCGAGGCCAAACTTCGAATGCTTGACGCGGTAGCTCGCCCAGACGGAGACGGCGGCGATACCCAGCATGGCGTAGTAATAAGGCAACTTCGCCCATTCGACCGGCAGGCTGTTGACCGGCAGCGTCACGCCATTGGCGCCGCCGACAAATTCCCAGTTGTCGAACAGGATGCGGGCAATCATCAGAAGCGCGATCGACGAGATGATGAAGCTCGGGCCGCGCACCGTGAGCGTGATGCGCCCGATGAGATAGCCGACTGCGGCGGCGACAAGGCCGGCAAGCGGGGCGGTGACGATCGTCGAGATGCCGTAGCGGGCGAGGATCATGCCGGAGAAATAGCCACCAATGGCGAAGAACACCGCATGGCCGAGCGAGACATAGCCGGTAAAGCCGCCAAGAATGTTCCAACCTGACGCCATCGCGACATAGGACGCGGTGAACAGCACCAGATGCAGGACATAATTGTAGTTGCCGGTGAACTGCAGGAGCGGCAGGGCGCAAAGCAGTGCCAGCAACACCAGCGGGAACCACGTCGCCCGCCGCTGGTCGGCGCGAAGCGCCAGTTTTTCGTTGTGGATGCGCCTTGCCTCAAGCACGGCGCTTGTATCGGATTGCTGAAGGGTCACGACCATCATGCCAACTCCGGTTTTTCGCCGAACAGGCCCTGGGGCCGCACCAGCAGAATGATGAAAAGGGCGAGGAAGAAGGTCATCGTCGACCAGGTGGCACCCACCCAGGTGCCGACGAAGGCAGCGATCACCGAGAGCAGCACGGCGGCGATGACCGTGCCGAGGATGCTGCCCATGCCGCCGAGCACGACGACGGACATCAGCATGGCGATCCACTCCCAGTGTTTGGCAGGGAAGAAGGAGAAGACGAAGCTGACGAGCGAGCCGGCGGCACCCGCAAGACCGATGCCGATGGCGAAGGCGACGAGGCCGATGAGGTTGACGTTGACGCCGAGCAGTTCGGCGGCCTCGCGGTTCTGCGCCGTGGCGCGGATGGCATAGCCGAGCCGCGAATATTTGAGGAACAGCGCCAGCGCGCCGATAAGGAGGACGGAGATCAGCCCGGCATAGAGCTGGCCCTTCGGAATGAAGACGTCGCCGAGGAAGAAGGCATCGGTCGCATAATCGGGTGAGGTGACGCGCTGGGTATTGCTGAACAGCGCGCCCAGCAAGCCCTCGACGATCATGGCGAGCGCAAAGGTGAGCAGCACCGTCATTTCGGAATATTTTGCGCTGCGCGCCTCACGGGCAAAGAGCAGCTTGTAGAGCAGCATGCCGACGGCGCCCATGATGACGGTGGCGACCGGCAGCAGCACGATCGGATCGGCCCCGGTGAACTTGAAGCCCCAATAGGCGACATAGGCGCCACCGATGATGAGGGACGGATGCGCCAGATTGACGACCCGCATGACGCCGAAGACCAGCGCCAGGCCGGAGCCCATCAGGGCGATGACGCCACCGAGCGCGAGGCCGAGGATAAGGACTTGAATAATATCTGCCATCGTCGCTCCTTCAGGCGGCCTTCTTGCCGCCGAGATAGAGTTCCTGGATGCGCGGGTCGGAAAGCACGTCCGATGCCGGGCCTTCGAACAGCGTGCGGCCGAGATCGAGCACTACGCCCCAGTCGGAGTTTTTCAGCCCCATCAGCGCATTCTGCTCGACGAGCAGCACCGTGACGCCCTCCGCCGACATCATCTTCATGATGTCGAACATCTCCTGGATGATTTTTGGCGCAAGCCCGAGCGAGGGCTCGTCGAGCATGACGATGGCCGGCTTGATGATCAGCGTGCGGGCCATGGCGAGCGTCTGCTGCTGGCCGCCGGACATGGTTCCGGCATGCTGGTTGGCGCGTTCCTTGAGGATCGGGAAGCGTTCGAGAATGCCGTCGATGCGCCGCTCCAGCTCCTTCTGGTCGTTAAGGATGAAGCCGCCCATGCGCAGGTTTTCGCGCACGGTCATCTTGGGGAAGAGCGCCCGCTCCTGCGGCACGAAACAGATGCCCTCGCGCAGAATCTGGTCGGGGCGCAGGCCATTGAGCCGCTTGCCCTTAAAGATGACGTCGCCCTTGCGGATCTTCAGCATGCCGCAGATCGCCTTGAGGAGCGTCGACTTGCCGGCGCCGTTCGGGCCGATGATGCAATGGACCTTGCCGGGCTCGACCGTCAGATGCGCGCCGTCAAGAATGGCGCGACCGTCGCCGTAGCCGGCGGTGATGTTGGTGACTTGAAGAAGCTCGCTCATCACGCCGCCTCCGCGTCGAGAACGCCGCCGAGATAGGCTTCGAGCACCTGTGGATCGCGACGCACGACATCCGGCGTGCCCGAACAGATCACGCGGCCCTGCGCCATCACGACAACCTTGTGCGAGAGCCGCATGATCAGGTCCATGTTGTGCTCGACGATGAGCACGGTCAGGCCCTTGTCGTTGAGCGCCCGTATATGGCCGACGATTTCTTCCATAAGCGTCGGGTTGACGCCGCCGGCGGGCTCGTCGAGCAGAATGATCTTCGGATCGGACATCAGAAGGGCTGCAAGGTCCATCAGCTTCTTCTGGCCATAGGAAAGATTGTGCCCGTCCTCGTAGGCGATGCGGGTGATGCCGAGGAATTCGAGGATGGACATCGCCTTGTCCTTCTCCTCGGCGCTCATGGCCGGGCGCATGAGATCGCGCCAGCCGGCAACGCGGGACTGGACGATGATATTCTCGATGACCGTCATGTCGGCAAGGTTGCGGGAGATCTGGAAGGTGCGGCTGAGGCCGCGCGCCGTGACCTTGTGAGGCCTGAGATCATCGATACGCTTGCCGTCCAGCCGGATTTCGCCGGAGGTCGGCGTCACGGTGCGGCTGATGCAGTTGAAGGCGGTGGTCTTTCCGGCCCCGTTCGGGCCGATCAGGGCAGTGATCGAGCCCTGCTCGACCGAAAACGTCGCCTCGTCGACGGCTTTGATGCCGCCATAATGCTTACAGAGATTCCTGACTTCGAGCATGGGCCCGGCCTCCGGTTTGTTGATCTCGTGGATGTCGAAGGCGTCTTGCCGCCCATACGTCTCGTTTTCCCCTTCTCCTCGCGGGGGAGAAGGTGGCGGCAGCCGGATGAGGGGGGCTGCCGCCAGCGCTTACCGCAGGGTCAGAACCCGGCCTTGGGGTAGCGGAAGGGCGTGATGCCGTCGAATTCGCCCCTGGGCGCGACGAATTTCAGGTCGCCGTCCTGCCATTGGACCATGATGTGCGACTTGTCCTGCGCAAGGCCCCGGGCGTCCCAGGTGAAGCGACCGAGCACCGTGCGCACAGGCGCGTCCTTGGTGCGGGTGTGCAGCCATTCGCCCATCTTGGCATTGTCCGTCGTGCCCGCGCCGGCGATCGCCTGTTCGATGCCCTGGCAGACGGCGAAGGGAATGGCGCTGTCCTCGTCCGGCTCTACGCCGTAGGCAGCGGAGAAGGCCTTCACGAAATCGCCGTTGGTAAACGGTTTGCCGGCGAGCGTGCTTTCGAAGGGGGCATCCTTGTGCCAGTTGGTGTGGATCATCACGCCATCGGCCGCGGATTCACCGACACCCTCGACGAATTCGCTCTGCGCGCCCTGGCTGAGATAGACCAGTTTCGGCGTCGCGCCGACGGTCTTCAGGCTGCGGGTGAGCTGCACGGCCTCTTCCGCCGAGGCCGTCAGGCCGATGACCATCTCTGCGCCGGAGCGCTTGATCGAGTTGGCGAGGTTCAGCCAGTCGTTGAACCCCTCCTCCGGCCATTTCTCCTGCATCACCACCTTGATGCCTTCCTTGGCGAGGTAGCCTGGAGCGAGGTCGGCGATCTCCTTGCCGGTCGCGGGGTCCATGACCTTTTCACCGGTGAGGCCTGTGGCGATGGCATTGGCGAAGAAGTCATCGGCCGAAACGATCGCCGCGTTCTTCGGCCCCTCGCCGGCCGGAATGAGATCATGGATGACCGCGGTCACGTCCTTGCCGGCATATTCGGCGGCACTCACCTGGAAATAGAACAGGTTCTTGTAGCCCTGTTCATAGATGCGCAGCGCGCCGCCCGAAGGAACCGCATGCACCATGTTGTATTTCGAGAGAATTGCCGCGACCGGGAAGGTCAGGCGGCTGGAAAAGGTGCCGTAGACGGCATCAACCTTGTCGACATTGATGAAGCGCTCATACTGGTTGATGGCGGTGGCGGGGTCGGAACGGTTGTCGCTGACGATCAGCTCGACCTGCTTGCCCAGAATGCCGCCGCCGGCATTGATGAGCTGCGTACATAGCTCATAGCCGCGCTTGTGTTTTTCGCCGCTAACCGACAGGCCACCGGTGATCGGCAGCGAGGAGCCGATACGGATCGTTTCGGCATAGGCCGCCGTGCTCGCCAGCGTGAATACCAGGGCGGCCGTCAGGGTTTTCGTCAATGTCATTGATGCTCCTCCACCAGGGTGACGTATAACGCTTGATGCGCAATCGATTGCATAAACAGGTCAAAGAAATGGCGGTAAAACGCCACCCATTGCCACACGGCCTTTGGCGCTCCTCGTTCGCCCGGCCGTCGCAAGGAGCCGATTGCGCCTGCCGGCGACACCCAGATCACGGCAATGAATTAATGCAATCGATTGCAAAAACACCTAGCATGACAAAAATCAAGTGTCAAGCAACTCATGCAATCGTTTGCTTCTCCGCCTCTTCGCGTTAATATGCCCGCGCGGACTAGGAACGAGGCATGATGAAAAAACGAATTACCCTGAAGGACATAGCCCGGGAGACCGGCGTGCATGTATCGACGGTCTCCCGGGCACTTGACCCCGTGGAGCGCAAGGCCATCACCGAGGAGGTCGCTGCACGCGTACAGGCGGCCGCGGAAAAACTCGGCTACCGGCCGAACCGCATCGCCGCGGGGCTCAGGACCAACCGCACGCTGACGGTCGGCGTGATGATCCCGGACATTACCAACCTGATCTTTCCGCCGATCCTACGCGGCATCGAGAGCGTGCTCGAACCGCTCGGCTACGCCTCGATCATCGTCAACACCGACAGCGAACGTGAACGGGAAGTGCGCCTACTCGACGTGCTGCGCGACCGTGGCGTCGACGGCATCATCCATGCCGCCGTGCTGCGCAGCGACCCGTCGATCGCCCGCGCCGCCGAGGACGGCCTGCCGGTCGTCACGTTGAACCGAAGGGTGGAGAGTTCATCCATTCCCTATGTCATCAATGACGAGGACGGCGGCATCTGCGAGATGCTGCGCCACCTGCGTGCTCTCGGCCACCGACGCATCGCCCACATCGCCGGTCCGCAGGATCTTTCGACCGGCCAACTCCGCCTTGCAGCCTTCCGCACGGCTGCCGCGGACCAGGCGCTTGGCGTGGATGAAAACCTCATCGTCACCGCCACGCGGTTCGACGAGCAGGACGGTGCGCGCTGCATGGCGGCCCTGCTTGCCAGTGGCGTGCCGTTCACCGCCGTGCTCTGCGCCAATGACCGCCTGGCGCTGGGCGCGATCGAGGCACTGCGCGCACGCGGCATCGACTGCCCCCGCGAGATTTCCGTCACCGGCTTCAACGACATGCCGATGCTCGACCTCATCCGCCCGCGGTTGACGACGGTGCGCATAGAACAGTACGGCGCCGGCCAGGTCGCGGCCAAGACGCTGCTGCGCCTGCTGAACGCTGACGATCCCAAGGATGTCCCTGTCGAGACCATTATGCCCGTCGAACTCGTCATCCGCGACAGCACGGCCCCTGCCCCGTCCTAGGGTCCGTTCTCGGCGATCTACTGTAATGCAGACATGAAGGCCGGCACGTGCTGCTCGAAATATTTCGAGAAGGCGGCGATGCGAGGCGGCAGGGCCTGATAGGGCGGGTAGTAAAGGGTGAGCCAAAGGTCGGGCGGCGACCAGTGCGGCAGGACATGCACCAGCCGGCCGGCCTTCAGGTGGCCCGCAACGTGGAAGCGCGGCAGCAACGCGACGCCGACGCCCTCCGCCGCCATATCGGCGAGCATGTCACCATTGTTGGCGCTGAAGGCCCGGCCCGCGGAAATCTCGACACTCGCGCTGCCGTCCGAGAGCGTCCACGTTTCACGCCGGCTCTCGCCGCTATAGGCGAGGCATTCGTCCGGCGTCAGCTCGCCGGGGTGGTCCATCGCCGTAAACCGGCTTTCGGGTGCGGCGACGAGCACGCGAGGGATAACGCAGACCTTCCGCCAGATGGTGAACTTGTCGGAGGGCGTGGAGGAAATGCGGATAGCGAGGTCGAAATCCTGGTCGAGAATGTTGACGAAGCCGTCGGCCAGCGAGATTTCAAAATTGATCTTCGGATAGAGCTTTCGAAACCCCGACAGGATCGGCGGCAGCACCGCCTTGCCGAACCAGGTCGGCGCGCTGATGCGCAGCCGCCCCTGGTCCACCTTGTGCGCGTCCATCACATCCTTGCGCGCCGTATCGATCGCCTGGATGGCCGGCTGGATCTGCGCTGCGAAGACCGCGCCGTCCGTCGTCAGCGACACCTGCCGTGTCGTGCGCACGAAGAGCTGGACGCCGAGTTCGTCTTCCAGCGCGGCAATCGCCCGCGTGATGGCGGCCGGCGCCATGTTCAGTTCCCGCGCCACCTGGGCAAAGTTTCGTTTCTCCGCGGCGAGCAGGAAGATGCGCAGGGCCTTGTAATCGTTCATCTCGATTATTTCCTTAATCGCAATTCAATCAACATTATTATTGCAATTCAGCGACGCAATCAACCGCGCTACACCTATCTCCATCGAAACACAGACACCCGCAGAAACCGGCGAAGACAACGGCAAAAGCCCTTCTTCCCACCCAACCAAAGAGAGAGGAACACACCATGTCCGGCAAACTCGAAGTCCTGACCCCGCAGAACAGCCAGCTCATCTTCATCGACCAGCAGCCGCAGATGGCCTTCGGTGTCCAGTCGATCGACCGCCAGGTGCTGAAGAACAATGTCGTCGGTCTCGCCAAGGCCGCCAAGGTCTTCGACATCCCGACGACGATCACCACCGTCGAGACCGGCTCCTTCTCCGGCCACACCTATCCCGAACTGCTCGCCGTCTTCCCGGAAAACGACATCCTCGAACGCACCTCGATGAACTCCTGGGATGACCAGAACGTGCGCGACGCGCTGGCAAAGAATGCCGCCAACGGCCGCAAGAAGATCGTCGTCTCCGGTCTCTGGACGGAAGTCTGCAACACCACCTTCGCGCTCTCGGCCATGCATGACACCGACTATGAAATCTACATGGTGGCCGATGCGTCCGGCGGCACCTCGCTCGATGCACACAACTACGCCATGGACCGCATGGTGCAGGCCGGTGTCGTGCCGGTGACCTGGCAGCAGGTCCTGCTGGAATGGCAGCGTGACTGGGCCCGCAAGGAAACCTACGATGCCGTCACCGCGATCGTGAAGGAGCATTCCGGCGCCTACGGCATGGGCATCGACTACGCCGTGACCATGGTCCACAAGGGCGAGGAACGCGTCCATCACGGCAAGCGCATCGGCCCCAACCCGGCAAAGTGATCCCTCCCCGTTTCAGACAACAGGCCGGCCCCGCAAGGGGCCTGCCGCCTTTTGCCCGGCAGCGATCCCGTCTTCCCGATCGCTGCGAACCCGTTGCAGGAGAAACGATGATGCTTTTTTCGACCAAACAGTTCGCGCCCTATTTGCTCAGCGTCATGAGGATGGTGTCCGCCCTCGTGCTCTTCAGCTACGGAACACAGAAGATCATCGGCTTTCCGGCAGACGACGGCGGGCCGCCGCCCGGTTCCCTGCCCTGGATTGCCGGGCTCCTCGAACTCGTTCTCGGCTTTTCCCTGCTGGTCGGCTTCAAGATCCGCCTTTCGGCCTTCATTCTCTCCGGCCTCATGGCCTTTGCCTATTTCCTGCGCCATGCGCCGCAAGGCTTCTATCCGGCCCAGAACGGCGGCACGGCGGCGATTCTGTTCTGTTTCGTGTTTCTCTATCTTGCGTCAGCCGGCGGTGGTCCGCTCAGCCTCGACGCCGTGCGCATCAAAAGCAGGGTTTGACAGCGAAGCCCACCGCATGCCGGTCACCCATCGACGATGTCGCCGTAATCCAGGTGACGCGCATACCAGGCGGCCACGAAGGGGCAACGGATTACGACTTTCCGGTGACTGGCCCTGACGAGATCGAAGACGCCCGTCACCAGCCGCGAGCCGACACCCCGGCCGGACAGTTCCTGCGGGACCTCGGTGTGGGTCAGCACCAGACGTCCATCCTCCAGGCGGTAATAGACGGTGGCAGTGCCGCCATCGACCGCCAGCTCGAAACGGTGCTGGTCTGGTCGCTCGACGACGGCATTGTTCTCCGGCTGGTTCACTGTGTGCTTCCTTCTTCTCCGCCGCGCTTCAAGCGGCCCGCTGTAGGAACTGATGGATCGTGTGGGGGCACCCCGCGCCTGAAAGGGCCTTTGACCCGCCACTCCAGGACAACCCGGAAGAAATGGCTGGTGGTCGAGGCGGGTCGATACCTAAGTGTAGTTACGCTCAGCACGAGAGAGGCCTACCTTTCATTCATCGCGTCGCTTCCCGCGAGGCGGTTAGCGGCCTCCGGCTACTGGCTTCAGGGATCCCCTCCCCCGAAGCCGCGGACCGCCCGGTCCGCCAAGGCCGTCTCCTGCCGCCGGAGACGGCCTTTCTTTTTGGCGCGCGGTTGCAGGAAATGCTTCAGCGGTCGAAGAGGTGCCGGAGCTGGCGGGGTTGCGATCGCAAATACTGGTTGGGCGCCCATACTCTTTCGCCGAAATGCGCAGCCGCATGCCACGGCCAGCGGGGATCGTAGAGAATGGCGCGGGCAATCGCAACGAGATCGGCGTCTCCCACCGTAAGGATGGCTTCCGCCTGCTCGAACTCCGTGATCAGGCCGACGGCGATAACCGGGATCGTCACATTGGCCTTGACGGTGCGGGCGAAGGGCACCTGGTAGCTCGGGCCGATGGTGATCTGCTGGTGATGCGCCAGCCCGCCTGTCGAAACATGGATGGCCGAGCAGCCGCGTGCCTCCAGTTCCTTGCAGAAGGCGATGGTCTGTTCGGCATTCCAGCCGTTTTCCGCCCAGTCGGTCGCCGAAACCCGCATCGTTACCGGCCGCTCCGCCGGGAAGGCTTCGCGCACGGCCTCGAAGACCTCGAGGGGGAAGCGCATGCGGTTTTCCAGCGATCCGCCGTAGTCGTCGGTGCGATGGTTGGAGAGGGGCGACAGGAACTGGTGCAGCAGATAGCCGTGGGCGCCATGGATCTGAACCGCATCCAGGCCGAGCGCAGCGGCGCGGCGGGCGGCGTCGGCGAAGGCCGAACGTATCCGCGCGAGCCCGGCGCGGTCGAGCGCGGCCGGATGGTCGTAGTCGTCATGGAAAGGCACTGCACTCGGCGCGACCGTCTTCCAGCCGCCGTCGCCGGCGGGAGCGATCTGCCGGCCGCCCTTCCAAGGCACCTCGCTCGACGCCTTTCGCCCGGCATGGCCGAGCTGGATAGCGATCGGCATGTCCGACCAGCGGCGGACCCCGTCCAGCACCTCGCCCATCGCCCGTTCGCAGGCATCCGAATAGAGCCCGACATCACCATAGGAGATGCGCCCCTCGGGCGAGACCGCCGTCGCCTCGATGGTGAGGATGGCCGCGCCCGAGAGCGCCAGATTGCCGAGATGGATGAGATGCCAGTCAGTCATCTCGCCGTCGATGGCCGAATACTGGCACATTGGCGCGATGACGATGCGGTTTTGCAGCGTCAGCGTGCCCATTTCGAAGGGCGAGAAAAGCCTGGTTTCGCTCATGATCATTCTCCACATAAAGGGAAGGCAGGGTCCGAAGGGGCGGCCCTGTCGATGGTTTCGCCATTACCGACGAGGCTACAATGTCCCGGCGCCGAACGGGAGCGGAAATGTTCCCGCCCGGCACCGCGTATCGCCAGGTCTTTCAGACCACTGCCAGAAAGATGACGCTCGCCACAGGACTGCGCGTGGAAATGCAGGCCGCCCCGATCACGTTCTATTGATTATCGTGTGAAACTGTATAATTTACTTATCATGTTAAATATGTGGAGATGCTAAGGCCAGTTCAAGCATGCCAATCGGGGCGCTGCCTTACTCGAGGAGGAGTAGGCGGTGATGTCATATCCAAGGAGGAGAGAATGGAATTCACCAGGCGAAAATTCATGGCGACCGCTGGAACCGCGCTTGCCGCTCCGGTTATCCTGAAGTCCACTATCGCGCGTGCTCAGGAGGTGGTCACGCTGCGGCTACACCACTTCCTGCCGCCCGCTGCCAATGTTCATCAGCACTTGTTGACGCCCTGGGCGACGGCGCTGGACGATCAGAGCGGCGGCAAGCTCAAGGTCGAAATTTTCCCGGCCATGCAGCTCGGGGGGAAGCCGCCCCAGCTCTATGACCAGGCGGCCAACGGCGTTGTCGATATCGTCTGGACCTTGCCGGGCAATACGCCCGGGCGCTTCCCCTCGACGGAAGTCTTCGAATTGCCGTTCATCGCCGCGCAGAAGGCGGCAGTGAACGCCCCGGCCTGCGAAGACTACGCCCAGACCCATGTCGTTCAAGACACGGCCGATACAAAAATACTCTGCTTCTGGGCGCATGATCACGGCCTCATCCACACCAACACGGAAATCAAGACGAAGGAAGACCTTTCGGGCTTGAAGCTGCGCAACCCGACCCGCCTGGCCGGGGAAGCGCTGGCAGCGCTCGGCGCAACGTCGGTCGGCATGCCGACCCCGCAAATTCCCGAAGCGCTGGCGCAGCGCGCGATCGATGGCTGCGTCGTGCCGTGGGAGGTGGTGCCCTCGCTGAAGATCGACGAACTGACCTCGTATCACCTGGAAATACCGGGTACGCCGACGCTCTATACCACGACTTTCTTCCTCGCGATGAACAAGGCGAGATATGAGGGCCTCGCCCCAGAGCTACGCGAGATCCTCGATCGCAACAGCGGCCTTGCCTTCGCAAAGGCCGCCGGCGACATGTGGGACCGGGTCGGTGCGGAGGTTCGCGCCAAGGTCGAGGCCAGTGGCAACAACACGGTCACGACGATTAGCGAGGCGGAAAAGGCACGCTGGATCGAAGCCACGGCTCCGGTTCGCGACAAGTGGGTTGCCGATATGAAGGCGAAAGGTCTCGACGGCGAAGCCCTCGTCAAGGCCGCGCAGGATGCAATCCAGAAATACACCAAGGCCTGACCGGACTGCCGGAACGGTGCCTTTGACCGTTCCGGCGATTTCTTCACGATCGTTACGGAGCCTTTCATGGAAAAGGTTGAGCAACCTCGCCGGGATCGCCGAGCGGGCCAGGTCGAGCGCCTGGCCGGCCTGCTGGCCATGATCGGCGGCATTCTGATCTGCTTTGCAGCCTTGCTGGTGACGATCAGCGTCGCCGGACGCCGGCTGTTCAACAAACCGATCACAGGCGATTACGAACTGGTCGAAGTGAGTGTCGCTGTCGCCGTGTTCGCCTTTCTGGCCTACACGGGCGCCAAGAGCGGCCACATCGCCGTCGACACGTTCACGCTCAAACTGCCGTCCCGCATGAACGCCGCCATCGACGGGCTCTGGGATCTCGTTCTGGCCGGGTTCCTCGGCTTCTTCTCCTGGGGGCTGCTGGCTGGAGGGTTGAACGCGCGCGCCTATGGCGAAACGCTGGTCCAGATCGCCTGGCCGATCTGGCCTGTCTATTTCGCCTGTTCCATTCACGCCGCGTTCGCCTGCCTGATCACGCTCGCGGTCGCTTTTCTCAAACTCGGAGGCGGCAAGTGAGCGGCTTTTCCATCGCATTGCTCGGATTCGGCGCCATGCTGCTGCTTATCGCGGCGCGCATGCCCATCGCACTTGCCATGCTCGTGGTCGGCGCCGGCGGCTATGCATGGCTGTCCAGCCCCCATGCCCTGGTCTACTATCTGCAAACCAACGCCTACAGCCAATTCGCCAGCTACACGCTGTCGGTCATTCCGCTGTTCGTCCTGATGGGCGCGTTGGCGGAACGCTCCGGGATCGCGGCAACGCTGCTACGCGCGTCCGAACACAGCCTTAGCCGGCTGAGGGGAGGCATGCCGATGGCGGTCATCGTCGCCTGCGCCGGTTTTGGCGCGATCTGCGGCTCCTCGGTCGCCACCACCGCCACGTTCGGAAGGGCGGCGCTGCCGGAACTGCGCCGGGCGAAGGTCGATCCGGGCCTCGGGACGGGCACCATCGCCGCCGGCGGCACCCTGGGCATTCTCATTCCGCCATCCGTCATCCTCGTCATCTACGCCATTACCGCCGAGCAGAACATCGCCAAGCTTTTCCAGGCGGCCCTGATCCCCGGGCTCATGGCGGCGGCGTTCTACATCATCGTGATCGCCATCGTCGTTCGCCGCAATCCTGAACTGGCACCGCCCATAAGCTATGCACCGCCGGCCGCGGCCCCGCGCCCGGCCTGGGCTCGCCCCGTGGGGGCAGTCCTTGTTCTTCTCGCAGCAGGCACCTGGTTCGTGGGCTACGTGGGCGTGACCGGCGCCGTGCTGCTGACGATCCTCGGCCTGCTCATGATGTTCGCCAATTTCGCCGTCATCCCGGCGGCGGGCATCGCATTCGTCGTCGTCGGCGGCATCTACGGCCAGGTGTTTACGCCGACCGAAGGAGCGGCCGTCGGGGCAGCTATCATGCTGGTGGTCGGTATCGCCCAGAGAACCCTCAATCTGGAGGACATCAAGCAGAGCTTCCTCCAGACGGCGGAAACGACCGGCATGATTTTCCTGATCCTGCTTGGTGCGGAAGTGTTCGGCGCTTTCCTTGCGCTGACCCAGATGCCGATAACGCTCGCCTCGATGATCGGCGATTCGTCCCTGCCACCTTATGCCGTCATCTGCGCCATGATGTTGGCCTATATCGTCCTTGGCGCGGTGATGGACGAATTGGCCATGATCCTGCTGACCCTGCCGGTCTTCATACCGGTTGTTCTCACACTCGATTTCGGCATGCCGCCCGAAGATGTCGCGATCTGGTTCGGCATGCTGGTGCTTGTCGTCGTCGGCATCGGCCTTACGGCGCCGCCGATCGGCCTCAATGTCTTCATCATCAGCAAGATCGCCCGCGATGTCCCGATCGTGCAGACCTATCGCGGCGTGCTTCCCTTCGTCATCGCGGACTTCCTCCGTCTTTCAGCGCTCATCATCTTCCCAACGATCTCGCTGTGGCTGGTGCGCCTGCTGAATTGACGACGAGCGCTGCCCCGCCTGTCTTCCCCCGGCGGGGCAGCGCCAATCAACACCGTGCCAGATCAACCGATGGCATAGCCGGTCTTTGAACATCAAGGCGAAACGCCGCGGCCACGACGCCGGGCCTGATCAGGCGCTATCGGTTCCAAAGGCGGCGATCGCGGCCATGTTGACGATATCGGAATCCTTGGCGTTGAGCGGCACGATCTGCACCGATTTATCGAGACCGACGAGAAGCGGGCCGATGACGGTCGAACCGCCGAGCTCCTGCAGGATCTTTGTCGAAATCGAAGCGGAGTGCAGCGCCGGCATGACCAGCACATTGGCCGGGCCGGACAGCCGGCAGAACGGATATTGCTGCTGCATCAGCTGATGATTGAGCGCGACGTCGGCCGCCATCTCGCCATCGTACTCGAAATCCACCCTGCGTTTGTCGAGGATGCGGACGGCCTCCTGCACACGCTCGGACCGCTCGCTCTGCGGTTGGCCGAAGGTCGCGTTGGCGAGCAGCGCGACACGCGGCTCGTAGCCCATGCGTCGCGCAAAACCGGCAGCCCCCTCCGCGATATCCGCCAACTGCTCGGCATTGGGCAGGTCATGCACGGCGGTGTCGGCCACAATGACGTTGCGCCCGCGGCTGAGCGCGATCGACAGCCCGATGACGCGCTGGCCCGGGCGCGGGTCGATCACCCGCCCGATATCCTCCAGCGCCGATGAATAGTGGCGCGTCACCCCGGTGACCATGGCGTCGGCATCGCCGAGCGCCAGCATGCTGGCCGCAAAATGGTTGCGGTCATTGTTGATGAGGCGCTGGCAGTCACGAAGCAGAAGGCCCTTGCGCTGCAGTCGCGCGTAGAGGTGCTGGGCATAGGCGCTGCTCCGCGGCGAAAGCCGCGCATTGGTGATCTCGATGCCGGTGTTGGCAATATCGAGACCGGCATTCAGCGCCGCCTGCTTGATGCGGTCCTCCCGGCCGACGAGGATCGCCGTTCCGAGTTCCTGATTGACGAAGGCGACCGCCGCGCGGATGACCTGCTCCTCCTCGCCTTCCGCAAAGACGACACGCTTGGGCTGGAGCCGCACGCGGTCGTAGATGCGCTGGAGGGTCGAAGCGATCGGGTCGCGACGGGCGGACAATTCCTGGGCATATTTTTGCAGGTTGTCGATGTCGCGACGCGCGACGCCTGTCTCCATCGCGGCCTTCGCGACGGCGACTGGGATTTCTGAGATGAGGCGTGGGTCGAATGGCACCGGAATGATGTAGCTGGGGCCGAATTTCGGCCGGTTGCCCTGATAGGCGGCGGCGACCTCGTCGGGCACGTCCTTGCGTGCAAGCTCGGCCAGCGCCTGCGCGGCCGCCACTTTCATGGCCTCGTTGATGGTCGTCGCCCTGACATCCAGCGCACCACGGAAGACGTAGGGAAAGCCCAGCACATTGTTGACCTGGTTCGGATAGTCCGAACGGCCCGTGGCCATGATGGCGTCGGTGCGGATTTCGGCGACTTCCTCCGGCGTGATCTCGGGATCCGGGTTCGCCATGGCGAAGATGATCGGGTTTTTCGCCATCGACTGCACCATGGCCGGCGTCAGCGCACCCTTGGCCGAAAGGCCGAAGAACACGTCGGCGCCGTCGATCGCCTCGGCCAGCGTGCGCAGCGTCGTCTTCACCGCGTGGGTCGACTTCCACTGGTTCATGCCCTCGGTGCGGCCCTCATGCACGACGCCCTTGGTATCGCACAGGATGACGTTTTCCGGCGCAAAGCCGAGGGATTTGATGAGTTCGATACAGGCGATCGCCGCCGAACCTGCGCCGTTGCAGACGAGGCGCGTCGTCTTCATGTCGCGGCCGGTGATGTGCAGCACATTGATCAGCCCGGCGGCGGCGATGATGGCGGTGCCATGCTGGTCGTCATGGAAGACCGGGATATCCATTACTTCGCGCAAGCGCTGCTCGATGATGAAACATTCCGGTGCCTTGATGTCCTCAAGATTGATGCCGCCGAAGGAAGGGCCGAGGAAGCGCACGCAGTTGATGAACTCGTCGGGATCCTGCGTATCGACCTCGAGGTCGATCGAGTCGATGTCGGCGAACCGCTTGAACAGGACCGCCTTGCCCTCCATCACGGGCTTGGACGCCAGTGCGCCGAGATTGCCGAGGCCGAGAATGGCTGTACCGTTGGAGATGACGGCCACCATATTGCCGCGCGTGGTGTAGTCGAAAGCCTTAGACGGGTCTTCCGCGATGGCCTTCACAGGCTCGGCAACGCCGGGCGAATAGGCCAGCGAAAGGTCGCGCTGGGTCGCCATCGGCTTGGTCGGCGTGATCTCGATCTTGCCAGGGCGCCCCATGGCGTGAAACTCAAGCGCTTCTGCGGCGGTCACCGAGGGGCCTGCCGAATGGGTCTTTTTCAACGACATCAGTTCGCTCCCTTTGCCATCTGGGCAAGACGTTGGAGAGCCGCGGCGATCGCCGCGGCTGCGCATCGGCAGTTTCGGACCGGGATCAGGCGCCCACGGCGAGGTGCGATGGAACGACGATCTCGCCCCCGGTGGCGGCTCGAACGTCTTCGATCGTCACGGCGTCGGCGAGTTCGAGAACCTCGAACGCAGGACGGTCGCCGCGAAGCGGCCTGAAGACGCCGAGGTCCGTGATCACGAGATCGACAACGCCCTTGCCCGTCAGGGGCAGCGAGCACTGCGGAACCAGCTTTGGCTGGACGGCGCCGGTCTTGTCCTTGGCGACATGCTCCATGACCACGACGACGCGCTCGACGCCGGCCACCAGGTCCATCGCACCGCCCATGCCCTTGACCATCTTGCCCGGGATCATCCAGTTGGCGAGGTCGCCGTTGGCGGCCACCTCCATGGCACCGAGGATCGAGATGTCGACATGCCCGCCGCGGATCATGGCAAAGCTGTCGGCGGAGGAGAAGAAGCTGGTCGTCGGCAGCAGGGTGATGGTCTGCTTGCCGGCGTTGATCAGGTCGCCGTCCTCATCGCCCTCGAAGGGGAACGGCCCCATGCCGAGCATGCCGTTCTCCGATTGCAATTGCACGCTGATGCCGGGCGCAATGTGATTGGCGACCAGCGTGGGGATGCCGATGCCGAGATTGACGTAGAAACCGTCTTGCAGTTCCTTGGCGGCGCGCGCCGCCATTTGATCGCGAGTCCATGCCATGCTTTGATCCTCCTAAGCCGCGGTCCGCGGTCTGGTCGTGCGTTGTTCGATGCGCTTTTCCGGATTGGCGACATGCACGATGCGGTCGACATAGATGCCGGGCGTGTGGATCCCGTCGGCGTTCAGCTCGCCGGTCGCAACGAGATGCTCGACCTCGGCGACGGTGAAGTCCGCCGCGGTCGCCATCATCGGGTTGAAGTTGCGCGCGGTGTAGCGATAGATCAGGTTGCCTTCGCTATCGCCCTGCCAGGCATGCACGATGGCGAGATCGCCGCGCAGGCCCTTTTCCATCACATAGGTCTCGCCGTCGAAGTCGCGGCTCTCCTTGCCGTCTGCGACAAGAGTGCCGACGCCGGTGCGCGTGAAAAAGGCCGGGATGCCGGCCCCGCCGGCGCGAATGCGTTCCGCAAGCGTGCCTTGCGGAGTGAATTCGAGTTCGAGTTCACCCGACAGGTATTGCTGTGCAAAAGTTTTGTTCTCGCCGACATAGGACGAGACCATCTTGCGGATCTGGCGTGAGTCGAGGAGGACGCCGAGGCCGATCCCATCGACGCCGGCATTGTTGGAGATCACGGTGAGGCCGGTGACACCGGATTCGCGGATCGCCAGGATCAGGGCTTCCGGAATGCCGCTGAGGCCGAAGCCGCCCGAGAGGATCGTCATGCCATTCTTGAGGCGACCGGCCAAAGCCTCGGTCGCGCTGCTCATTACCTTCTTCATGGGGTCAAACTCCCTTTGATACGAGATGGTCGCGATACCGGATCGCGTTCTGCACGTAGCGCTGCGCCGATGCCTTGAGGCGTTCGGACTCTTCCTGCGAAAGCGTCTTCACCAGCTTTGCCGGCGAGCCGAGGATCATCGAGCGCGGCGGAAACGACTTTCCTTCCGTGACCAGCGCCCCCGCCCCGACGAGCGAGCCTTCGCCGATCGCGGCACCGTTCATGACGATCGCCCCCATGCCGATGAGCGAGCCGTTGCCGATGGTGCAGCCATGGAGGATGGCACGGTGGCCGACGGTGCAGTCTTCGCCGATTGCGAGCGGAAAGCCCGGATCGGTATGGAGGATGGCGCCGTCCTGCACATTGCTGCGAGCGCCGAGGTCGATCAGTTCGTTGTCGCCGCGCAGGACCGCGCCGAACCAGACGCTGCTGTCCTTGCCGATGCGGATCCTGCCGATGATCTCGGCATCCGGCGCGATCCATCCCAGGTGTTCGTCAAGCACGGGCTTGCGCTCTTCGAGATCGTAGAGGGCCATTTCACACTCCAATGGTCGTGGGGATCGGGGGCCGCCTCTGCCGCGGCCCCGACATCGTCAGATCTTCGACGCGAGTTCCGGGACCGGAATGACATCCAGGTCGTCGACGGCTTCGGTGTCGGCCAGCGGGCTGCCTGAAAGCACCGCCTGGAGACGGGCCTCGTCGAGTTCCCCCTCCCATTTCGCCATGACGATCGCCGCTACGCCGTTGCCGATCATGTTGACCAGGGCGCGCGCCTCGCTCATGAAGCGATCGATGCCGAGGATGAGCGCCATGCCCGCCACCGGGATCGCCGGCACCACGGAGAGCGTACCGACAAGGGCAATGAACGAGGCACCCGTCACGCCCGATGCGCCCTTGGACGTGACCATGGCGACGCCGAAGATGGCAAGCTGCTGGGCGAGCGTAAGGTCCGTATTGGTCGCCTGGGCGACGAACAGGGCGGCGAGCGTCATGTAGATGGACGAACCATCGGTGTTGAACACGTAGCCGGTCGGCACGACCAGACCGACGACAGGTTTGGCGACGCCCGCATGGGCCAGCTTTTCCATCAGGCTCGGCAGCGCCGAGTCTGATGACGACGTGCCGAGGACAATGAGAATCTCTTCCTTGATGTAGGCCAGAAACTTGATGATGCTGAAGCCGGTCCACCAGGCGATCAGACCGAGCACGCCAAAAACGAAAAGGATGCTGGTGAGATAGAAGGTGCCGATCAGGAAGGCGAGCGGGCCGAGCGACGACACGCCATACTTGCCGATGGTGAAAGCCATGGCGCCGAACGCGCCGATCGGAGCGAGGCGCATGATCGCGTTGATGGCGCCGAACACGAGATGCGAGCCGGCATCGATGACGTCGCGGATCGGCTTGGCGCGATCGCCGAGATGCGACAGGACGTAGCCGAACAGGACCGAGATCAGCACGACGGGAAGAATGTCACCCTGCGCGAAAGCATCGACGACCGTCTTCGGCACGATGTTCATGAGGAATTCCGTGACGGACTGCTCCGCGGCCTTGCCGGCATAGACGCTGACGGCGTCGGCATCGAGCGTGGCGGGATCGGCGTTGAAGCCGGCACCGGGCTTGAGCACATTGCCGATCACCAGACCGATGGCGAGCGCGAGTGTCGAAACGACCTCGAAATAGAGCTGTGCCTTGCCGCCGACACGGCCGACCTTCTTCAGGTCGTTCATGCCGGCGATGCCCGACACCACGGTACAGAAGATGACGAGCGCGATCACCATCTTGATCAGTTTGATGAAGGTATCGCCGAGCGGCTTCATCTCGATCGCCGCCTCCGGCCAGAAATGACCAAAGACGATCGCGAGCGCGATGCCGATCATAACCTGTACGTAGAGTATCTGATACCAAGCCTTGCGCGGCTTTGGAGCAGTGGAAGCATGCGTCATGGAAGATCCTCCCTTCGGAATGAGCAAGATTGCCGCGACGGGCAACCCGTCACGTGAACTGGAATCGGAACTTCGAGGTAGGCGAGCGGTTAGCTCGCGCCGGCCTTACAGCGGCTGAGCTGGCGGCAGCGGCATTACCAGCAGGATCGTCGCCGGTCGGTCGGTCGCGTTGAAAAGTTTCCGCCCCTCCCTGGGCGCGACACGACAGGAATCCCACGGCGCGAGCACGACCGCCTCGAGGCCGTTCGACACCGTGACCTCGCCGTCGAGAACGACGTAGAGTTTTTCGACGGACGAACTGTCGAGGGTCGTGCCGCCGCCCGGCTCAAGGATCGACACGCCGAGCCAGACCGTGTCGGAAGGCCCAGCCTCGCGGCCCTGCAGGCGAACCATCCGCATTTTGTCGTGGCCTGCCGCCTGATAGGGCGGCGCGTCGGCGAACTTGACGACGTGCATGGCGTCTACGCTCCCGGGACCAGCACGATACGGTCGCGCGAGGACGCCATGACGGCCTGGTAGGCGTCGTAGGCGTTTTCGAACGAATAGGTCGCGCTCGGAAGAATGGGAAAGGGCTTGAGCTTGCCGGCGGCAAAGCCCGGCGCCAGCTGTTTGAGGATCGCGCCCGTCTCGACCGAGCTCAGTGAGATCGTGTCGATGCCGACATAGGTATGCTGCCCCTTGTAGAAGGCAAGCAGGTCGAAGGTAACGAAGCGATCGACCGCCGCGATGAAGATGGCCCTGCCCCCAACGGCGAGTGATTTCTGGCCGATCTCGTAGAACGGGTCGCCGACGGTGTTGTAAACGATGGCAGCTCCCTTGCCGCCGGTCAGTTCACGAACCCGCGCAGGCACATCCGTCCTGTCGGCAGCGATGACCTCGATCGGTGCGTTGGTGTGCCCCTGATAGGGTTCGTCCCGGCGCACGACGCCGATGACGCGGGCGCCGCGCCAGGTCGCGATCTGCGCCGCCGCCTGCCCCACCTTGCCGTTCAGGCCGAGGATGAGCACGGTCTCGCCAGCCTCGGGCAGCCCGGCCCGATCCAGGCCTTTCCAGGCGGTAACAAAGGGCACGCCGATCCCTGCCGCAGCCTTGATGTCGATTCCGTCCGGTACCGCGACGACGGCATCGGCCTCGACGATCATGTGGCTCGCATGCGAGCCGTCCTGCCGGATGCCGAGATCGCCGGATGAACCGAAGACCAGCTTTCCGGCTAACTCCTGGGGGCCTGCCACCACCTGGCCCGCGAAATCGCGTCCCGGCGTTCGCGGAAACACCGCATAGGGCATCAGGCCGGTTGCCGCCTTGGCATCGGCCGGATTGACGGCCGCGGCATGAATTTCGACAAGCACTTCACCTGGCCGCAGAGGCCGTAGCGGATGCATCTCGATGGGAAGCTTGATCGTGTCGTAGCTCGGCGCATTGGCATGGAGACGCAGGCCTCTTGCCGTCGTTGCCGTCTTGCTGTTCGGATCTTCGTTGTTCATCACTGAGGCCTCCTGTCACACAGCTTCGCGCAAGCCGAGAATGCGGCGCGCTTCGGATGGATTTGCGATCTGGGCACCCAGATCTTCGGCAATGCGGCGGGCTTTCTCGACAAGGGCCGCATTGGAAGGCGCCAGAACGCCACGGTCGATATAGACGGCGTCTTCGAGCCCGACCCGGATATGGCCGCCGGCCAGATAGGACAAGGCGAGCATCCGGAAGGCCGACCGGCCGATGCCGATGGCCGTGAAGGCAGCATTGGCCGGCAGCAACCCGCGTGCGTAGAGCACGGTCTCGGGTGACGGCTGGAAGCCGTATTTCACGCCCATGACGAAGGAGGAGAGGAGCGGCCCCGTGAGCGTGCCGTCGGCGACCAGGTCGTGAAGGAGCGCGATATCGCCGGAATCGAACAGCTCGATCTCCGGCTTGACGCCCGCCTCGGTGATCACCTTCGCCATGCGGCGCACATTTTCCGGCGTGTTGATGACGACCTGGCCGCTCGAATTCATGGTGTTGAGATCGAGGGTACAGATGTCGGGTTTCAGCGCGACGATATGATCGACGCGGCGTTCCGGCACCATCAGCGTGGTGCCCTCGCCCGCAACCTTCGGATCATGCTGCGACGGCACGAACCGGCCCCCCGGCCCCGTCGTTAGATTGATGATCAGCTCGGCATTCTTCGACCGGATGCGGTCGAGAACCTCGCGGTAAAGGTCGAGGTCCATCGATGGCTGCCCGGTCTCGGGATCGCGGACATGGATGTGGGCGATCGCCGCCCCGGCTTCGGCCGCTTCCAGCGCGGAATCGGCGATCTGCTGCGGCGTGATCGGCAGATGCGGCGTCTGCCCCGGCTTGGTGAGGTTGCCGGTGATCGCACAGGTGATGAAGATTTTTTGGAGCGGTGCGCGTGTCATTGTTTCCTCCCGTTGGTCCGGCTAGAGCGCGCGGCCACCATCTACCTGAATGATGTGTCCGGTCGAATAGCCGAGCATGGTGGCGCAGGCGGTGATCGCCGCGGCAATGTCTTCGGCATCGCCGATCCGCTTGAGAGGCGTCGAGGCCATGACCTTGTCGTTGAAGTCCGCGCTGCGCCCCGGAACGAACTCGGTATCGACGACACCGGGCGATACGGCGAGAACACGCACTTCCGGCGCGAGCGCTCGCCCCAGAGCCTTGGTCATGACATCGATGCCGGCCTTCGCCGCGCAATAGGCGATGGACGAACCGATGGCGGTGAAGGCCGCAATCGAGGAGATCGACACGACCAGACCGTCACCGGATGCCTTCAAGAGCGGCGCGAAGGTGCGGACCGTCGCAAACTGACCGCGCCAGTTGACCTGCAGCATGAGATCGATCAGCTCGTCGGTGAGCGCATCGAGATCGGCATGCGGCACGGGCTTGGTGAAGCCCGCGGCATTGACCAGAATATCGAGGCGGCCATGCTCCTTTTCGAGCACCGTGCGAAGCGCGACGAGGGAAGCGGTATCGACGACATTGGCGACATAGGCCGCGTGCGGCGCGCCGAGTTCCGCGATCAGCGTCTTTGCCGCCTGTGTGTCACGCTCCGTGTCCATATGGGTGACGACGATGGTCGCACCGGCTGCTGCGAGCATGCGGCTGGTTGCGGCGCCGATCGCGCCGGCGCCGCCGACGACGAGAGCCACCTTGCCCTTGAGCGAGCGCGGATAGGTTTTACGTTCAGACTGTGCCGTGTTCGACATGAGGATCATCCGTTCAAGGTTGGGGGTCAGCGGATTGGCGGCGTCGGGAGCGTGGCTTCGCCGGGCTCCATCACGAATTCATAGGCAAGGCGATACCAGGGGCCGTTCACATCGGCTGCCGGCGGCTCGCCCGTTCCTTGCGCAAAATCGCCGATCAGGTGGCGCGTCACGCCGAACACCACATCGCTTTCCAGATGCTCGTCGTCATCGACGAAGATCTGGGTGATGAGCGTCCTGTAGCCCGGCTTGAAGCAGAGAAAATGCAGGTGGGCCGGGCGATAGGGATGGCGCAGCTGCGCGCGCAGCAACTCTCCCACCGGCCCATCGGTCGGCACCGGGTAGCCTGCGGGTTTGACCGAGCGGAAAGCGATGCGGCCCTCCGCATCGGTGCGGAACTTACCGCGCAGGTTCATGTTCGCCTGATCCGGATCCTGGTTCTCGTAGAGGCCGGCGGGTGACGCCTGCCAAACGTCGATCTCGACGCCCTCGATCGGCTGACCCTCAGGATCGGTGATGCGACATCCGGCGAAGAGCGCAGGGCCCGGCGTTTGCGAGCGGATGATCGAACCGCCGTTCTCGGTGGCAGGCGAATGCATCCGCCAGAACGGGCCGAGCAGCGCCGCAGCGGTTTCCGTCGCACCGTTCTGGCCATTGTTCAGCAGGCAGACCAGGGTCGAAAAACCGAGCGCATCAGAGGCCAGAACGCCTTCATTGTGCGCGTCGTTGGTCGCCTGACCGATCCGGTTGAGGAAATCGACGCCCTGCTCGAACTCTTCCTCGGTGAGGCGGACCTCACGGGCGAAGGCATGCAAATGCCTGACCAGGGATTCCATGACCTCCCTGAGACGATCGTTCGGCGCGCGCGACATCGCATCAAGCACGACGTCCGTCACCTCCTCCTGGTTTTCAATGATGTGACTTTGCCGGGTCTCTGTCTTTGCCGTATCCATGGCTTTTCCTCCTGCAATCGATTGCATGATTAATGCGAACGATTGCACGTTGTCAAGAGTGTGACGGCATGCTTTTTGACAGATGGTCCAAATAGCGGTTGTATTCCCCTGAAGACGGCGGGTTCGCGCATGGGCCGTCAATCGGCGCGCGAGCCTGCCGGATACAGCCGGCGTCGTACCGATACGGCGACAACCAGCAGTACCGCGATCGATTCCAGCGCATGGGCGGCGATGAAGACGCTACTCGCGAGAACCAAAGCCGCGACCAGCAAGAGCAGCCAGTGCATCGAGCCATGCCTGGACGTCCGGTCGCGAACCAGCCAGAGGGCAGTCAGGTACACCGCGATCGGGATTCCGAAAGCGAGAGCGATGTGCTGTTTCGAAACGGTTCCATTGCTGGCATCCGCGAGAAGCACAGCAAAACCGGCAGCCGTCGCTGCTCCCGCCGCAAAGAGCACACAATGACCGTACGCCCAGGTAAGAACGACACTGAGCTTGCGGCCGAGCAGTTGTTCGTTGCGGTCGAAGTAGAGCCCCCACATCGAAAAGGCGATGATGGAACATAGGGCCGCCCACCAGAAATGCTGGAACTGCGGCGTCGCCGGGCCTGAGATAATCAAGGCGACGGCGGCAAAACACTCGCCAAGGACAATGATGTTGAAGGAGTTGTAGCGATTAATGATGTGACCGTGGTGCCAGTTGCTGGCGCCCCCTCGCTCCGCCAGTGCGGGAACGGCCAGCTCGCCGAGAGCACCGAGTGCAAAGAGGGGAAAGTAGAGCGGCGCCTGCGGAGAAACCAGGATGATCAAGGTGTTCCAGTAGATCTGCATGGCGCCGATCCCGGCCACGTAGCGCAGGGCCGTCAGGCGGCCCTGTCGATCGCCGTTCGCAGCACCCAGCCACAGCGCAATCATGCCAAGCCGCATGATGCTGAAGCCGATGAGGACGAGCCAATGCGGCTGATCGCCGAGGCCGCTTCGAATCCCTCCGGCGAGCGTCAACGATCCAAACATGATGACCATCGTCACCACACGGAATGCGGCCGACTTGTTGTCATAGCCCGAAGCGAACCACGTGTAGTTTGCCCAGGCCAGCCAGGCCATGAAAAAGCTGCAGGCAAACCGGATGGCACCAAGCGCAAGATCGCCGGCTTCGATGTCTTGCGCCAGTGCGTGCGCGGCGGCAGCCACCGTCACGACGGTGGCAAGATCGAACATCAACTCGAGCGAGGTCGAGTCGCGGTTGGTCTCGCCGCGATCGCGCGGGGCCAACCTGAATGAAGCTATCCTGGACAAGGCTGACCAACCTTCGAGATGACGTGGAAAGGGGGCGATTGCGCCTGCGGGTGCAAACAACATTGCCCATCCGTTCAGTTCGGCTTTTGCGCGCTCCTCGGCGAATAGAAAAGGCCGACCAGAAGCAGCAAGAGAGCTGGCAAAAGCATGCCGGCAACGCCTACCGTCACTTGCGCGAACGCGCCGGCCGCACATCCCGCCACGAAGCCGAGCACCAGGATGATCGACGTCAGCGATTGCCCCCACTCTTCAGGTTTCTCGCTATAGCCGATGAGGCGACGGGCAGCGGCGACGGCGAGCCCGGCGATGTTGCCTGTCATCAGTGAAAACGGTGGGCCGAGCCTGGGGTCGAGGCGCTCGATCGCAGTCAACATCCCCATCGCGACAACCGCGAGAAGCGCACACGCCGACACCGGCCCGGCGTCGAAGATGGCAAGAAGGCCGGCCGTTGCGAACGCCGCTGCGGCGATAATGAGCGTCCAGAACGTCGCGCGTTCGAGAGGCTTGATCCAGGCGACCATGATGGCCGCCAAGCCCGCACCTACCATGAAGAGCGGGAATGTCATGAGCTGGAGATCACGCAGGCCGCCTTTTTCATGGCCGACCAGACCCAGCCCCAACAGCACGACATTGCCGGTGACCAGCCCAACGAAAAGGCCGCCCAAGTGAATGAAGAAGAGCGCGTCCGCAAATCCGGAAACGAATGCCAGCGCCAGTGAATTGCTTTTCCCACGAAGTATGTTCAGCATTGTCCCCTCGCTGGTTGCTCATGAAGGCCGGAAAGCGAAATTCTGCCCCTGGGGCAGCTCGGTTCCCGGCGGATAAGAGGCAGCATCTGGGCCGGCTTGATCTCTTCGGTTCGCCCAGTGGCCGCCCGGTGAAGAAAGATGTAGCGCGTTTGATTGTGTCGAATAATTGCAACAATAATTTTGAGTGAATTGCGAATTACGAAATAATTAGATCGGGAAACGCGAAGCTCCCGCGCCGACTTTGAGCATCGAATGCGATAATCGACGGGTCGTTGCCCTTTGCTGGCGCTGGCCCGGATCGTCGGCATCAGGGGGTCGCTATAAACCCTGGATGCGGAGGTCGACACGACAATCGGCAGGTTGAAAAGACGTGCTGTCCGGGCAAGGGCTACCGTATTGCCAACCAGCGGCTGGCGATCGTCGGATCCCGCACCGAACGCGAGCCCCGCCTGCTGGTCGACGATCAAGAGCAAGGGCTCGATGGGGGGCAGAAGGGGAAGGGCCGTCATCGTTTGCACTCCGAAGAACAGTTCGATGATTGCAATGGTAGTCACCCGGCCCGTCGGCGACTTGAACGAAAGTTTGGAATTTTGCCGAAACCGCTCAGATTTACTGGCAGGCGTGCCTTCGCACGGAAACGCCGGTCTTGGATTTCTCCATTGCCGTGGCGGGCTGACTTCCCTCGTCTTCACTGAGGTGCCGTCTTAACGGAAGCCTTGATGAAGCGAACCGGACTGTCCGGCCCAAATAGTCGTCAGCTACTTCGGGCATACGCAGTCGTTGCGGGCGACCTGTTCCGGAGACGGACATGGTGTATCCTGCCCCGTGAAATCCCCGGCGAGAATCGGCTCTCGTTCCGGCGAGCCCAGAGTTTGGCAGATGACATTTCTCCCTTCAAAGGCGCAAAAATCGCATTGCTTTATCAAGGGCAACTGATCGCCTATCAGCGCGACCAGAAACCGGACATCCCGTTTCCCGGCATGTGGGATCTTCCCGGAGGAGGGCGGGAAGAGGGTGAAACTCCGATGGAGTGCGCAATCCGGGAGACGCAAGAGGAATTCGATATCACGATCGATCCCGAGTGGATCGTATGGGAGCGACACTATCCGGCGCCGATTTCGACCGACCCTGGGAGCTATTTCTTTGTTGCAAAGCTTGAAGGTGGCTTCGGGCCGATAAGGTTTGGCGACGAGGGTCAGCAATGGGCAATCATGCCGATTGCCGAGTTCCTGGATCACTCCGAGGTCGTCGAAAGTTTGAAAAGCAGATTGCGCGACTATCTCCTGAAGAACGCCTGACCTGGGGTTTCAGGCACCCTCCAGGAGTGCGATAGATACAGCAAGGCTGTTTGGGGGAATACGAATCTGAAGACCGTATCGATCAGCTTGCGTGAACGCATAGTGCTCTACGCCCTGCTCACGTCGCTGACTTCCATTAGCATCGACGCACTTTTGCCGGGTCTGCGGGCGATCGGAGCCGATGTCGGCGTTTCACCACCATTATCGACGCAGCATGTCATATCGCTGTTCATCTTCGGCATGGCATTTGGAGAACTGCTGCTGGGGCCGATTTCCGATGCGCTGGGCCGGAAGAAGGCACTTGTCCTCGGCCTTGGTGTCTATGCGGCCGGAACCATCATCGCTATGCTGGCGGGCTCGCTGGAAATGGTTATCCTGGGGCGTTTCCTGCAGGGAGTCGGTGTTTCCGGCCCCAAGATTGCAACGCGAGCGATGATTCGCGACCAATTTGAAGGTGACGCCATGGCCCGCGTCATGTCCTTCATGTTCACGCTGTTTATTCTCGTACCGATGCTGGCGCCAGCCTTGGCGCAAGCTGTCATCCTCACCGCAGGATGGCGCAGCATCTTCATCTGCTACCTCGTGTTCGCCGGCTTCCTCGGTCTTTGGCTAATGCTGCGCCAGCCGGAAACCCTGCCGCCGGAGCGACGGATCACCTTTCGGCCAAGACTGCTGTTCCGCAACGCGCAGCGCATTCTCACGAACCGTCGCGTCGCGTTGCTGATCCTCGCCACCGGCTTCGTTTTTGGTGCGCAACTTCTTTATCTGAGCACGGCCGCCGATCTCTTTTACGATGCCTACGGGATCGCGGAGACCTTTCCGCTCTATTTTGCCATGCTGGCCACCGGCATCGGACTTGCCTCGTTTCTCAATGCGAAGCTGGTGCCACGCTACGGCATGGATGCCATGGCCCGCATCGGCTTTCTCGGCCTGACGCTGGCGGGGATGGCGATGCTCTCCGCGGTCCTCACCTTCGACGGGCATCTGCCGCTTGCGATCCTTCTGGCCCTGACCTATGCCGCCTTCTTCTCAATTGGCATGCTCTTCGGCAATCTCAACGCCATGGCGATGCGCCCGCTTGGACAGGCCGCAGGATTGGCAGCGTCGCTGATCGCCTCCGGCTCCAGCCTCGTCGCCACGGTATTTGCGATAACGATTGGCCACTTCTACGACGGCACCCCCCTCAACCTGGCCTGCGGTCTCTTCATCGCCGGCATGTTTTCGCTGATCCTTGCTGAACTGTCGGCGCGCGGCTCTACGATTCCAATAGAGGTTGTTCGATAGAGCGTCGCAGAAATCCTGGTTTCGCAAACATGCACTAACGTTGGCCATGGATTATCCCGTGGGGGCAGACCGTCCCCTCGTCCGCAGCCTGCCCATGGATCGGTCGGATCACGGCACTCGGACCCGCAGTGCGGTATCCACAAGCAACAAATCTGCATTCGCTGCTCCGATGAGCGACAGTGAGAACTCCCGATCGCCCACCGAAGCCGGAAATGCCAGTTGCGAGTAACCGCCAAGGCCAGCAAGACATAAATAGGGAATGCAGGCCGAACGGAATTCGGCAAGTTGATCCGCGGTGTCTTCACGACGCGGGGGGCTCGCCGCCAGCGTTGGCAAGGCAAGCAACGCGCCGTCTGCAAAGGCAGCATTCATTTCCCTGCGAAAAGCCCTCCTGATCGCCTGCGCCTCCTTGACCACGGCCGGCGTCAGCCGCGACCCGGACAGGAGGCGGGCCGCGATGCTCGGCGCAATCGTCGAACCGTGGAGCTCGAAGAACGACCGATTACTTTCCCAGGCTTCGCTCTGCAGGATCGTAACGAAAGCCGACGCAAGGTCGCCGTACCCAATCGAAGACAGGGAACGGACACGCTGGAGCGGCACGGCGGTCGAGTGGATGCATGCAACCAGCGCATCGGCGATGGCCGGATCGATCGAGTGCAGAATGTCTTCCGCAATCACAATGGATGTCGTTTGGCCCGGAACGGTCGGAAGGCCGACCGAGCCGGCGACCTGCGCCATGTGCTGGAGATGCGCGGTCATAAAACCCGGAACATCGAAGCTCGAAGCGAGCGGGCGCAAACCGGCTGTGTTCAGTGTCCCATGGGTGGGCCGCAGACCTACGACGCCATTGATCGCAGCCGGCAGCCTGACCGAGCCTGACGTGTCCGTGCCAAGGCCGATATCCGCAAGGCCCGCGGCGACGGCGACAGCGGAACCGGACGATGAGCCGCCGGGGATCCGCTCCGGGTGTCGCGGATTGATCGGCATTCCGAAATGTACATTGTCGCCGATCAACGAATAGGCAAGCTCGTCGGTGTTGGTCTTGCCGACAAAGCGCGCGCCGTCATCGAGCAGCGTCTGTACAAGCGGCGCCGTCTCCGTCTTGTTACCCGAAGCGGCGAGCAAGACCGGGTTTCCCGCAGCCGTCGGATATCCGGTGACATCGAACAGATCCTTCACCGCCAGTCGCAGACCGGACAGGCGGCCGGCGGGCGCATGCTGCACCGCTTTGCTCGGATAGGGCACGAACGCGTTCCACCGGTCCATCATGGCCGCCGCCTAGATCTTCAGATGCTGCATGACGCGGCCTGCACTACTAGGACCGTTCGCACTGACCTCCTGGATAGCGCCGAGCTTGAGGATCCCCCACCGGTCTGCGACCGAAAGCGCGAAATCCAGGTTCTGCTCGACGAGAAGCACGGTGGTGCCCCACCCCTCACGGTCTTCCTTCAGCGCCCTTGCGATATTCTGGACGACGGACGGCTGCAGGCCCTCGGAGATCTCGTCGATCAGAAGCAACCTCGGACGCAACATGAGGGCGCGCGCCAGGATGAGCATTTTCTGTTCGCCGCCGGAAAGCGTGCCGGCCTTCTGGGCAAGGCGATCCTTGAGAAACGGGAAGTAGGCGTAGACCCGATCCAGCGCATCGGGCAGAAGCCTGTCACTTTTCAAGGCGAGACGAAGATTGTCGCGGATGGCAAGATCCTGGAAAAGTGGCAGCTCCTGTGGAGCATAGCCGATGCCCGATGCGATCAGTTGAGCCGGCTTCCTTCCCGAAATGATCGAGCCATCGACTTTGATGGTCCCACCACTCAGGCCCAGGAAACCTAGGATCGTCTTGAGCAGCGTCGTCTTGCCCATGCCATTCTTGCCGAGCAGCGCGAAGATTTCACCGGACGGGATGGAAAGAGACACATCGTTGACGACATCGTTGATGCCGTAGCCACTCGACACGCCGACGAGTTCGAGTTTTGCGGCCTCAGACATGGGCGCCTCCTGAGTAGATCGTACGGACCGTTTCGGAGTTCACCACCTCCTCGACGGTTCCGTCGAGAACGAGCTTGCCTTGGTGGAGAACAACGATGCGGCTCGATATCTCACGCACGAAGTCGAGATCGTGTTCGACCAGGATCGCGGCAAACCCCATCTCGTCCGTCAGTTTTTTCAGGATGGTGCCGATCGTCATCCGCTCTGTCTTGGTCAGACCCGCAGTCGGCTCGTCGAGAAGGATGACGCGTGGCTGCAGCGCCACCACCATTGCAAGTTCCAATGCCTGCCGCTGGCCATGAGAAAGCAGGGACACAGGTTTGTCGAGCATGGCGGCCATGCCGGTCAGTTCAAGGATATCGACAGCCGGCGCCGGCATTGCGATCTCGGTAGCGGAGTGGACCAAGCTCGGCGTCTGATGGCTGAACCGCGCCATCTTCAGGCATTCACCGATCGTCATGCTGTCGAAAATGCTGGCAACCTGGAACTTTCGTCCGACCCCGAGGGCGACAATCTTCTCCGGCGTGTGACCGGCGATGTTCCTGCCGAGAATGTCGACTTCGCCCTCGACCCGCTCCCTGCCATCGGACAGGCAACGCATCATCGTCGTCTTGCCGGCACCATTCGGGCCGACGAGGCTTATAAGCTCGCCAGAGCGAACTTCCAGGTCGATACCCTTCAGCACCGACAGGGCGCCATAGGACTTCCCGAGATTGCGGATCGACAGGAGACTGCCCTCGTCCTTGCCGGCGAAGGGTCGCATCGGGATCGGCGTCAGCTTGGTCCCTGTGCCGCCCGGCTTCAGCAACCGAGTGACCAGCGAGGCCAGACCACCCGGCAGAAGGATGATCATCACGACGAAAAGCCCACCGACGATCAATTGCCAAAGGTACGGCAGGTCACCGGACAGGTTGGCGCTAAGGTAGTCGATGCCGATGGCGCCGAACATCGGGCCAATGATCGTGCCGCGACCGCCGAGTGCCGTCCAGACGACCAGTTCCGTTCCGAAAACGAAACCGGTGTTCTCCGGTGCGACGACGCCCGACGCATTGGCATAGAGAAAGCCGGCCAGTCCGCAGACGCCAGCAAGCACGGCAGTCAAGGCGATCTTCAGCTTTGCCGGGTTCATACCGAGATATGCGACGCGGGCTTCGTTGTCGCGCACGGCCGCGAGGAGACGGCCGGCATCGGAACGCACGAAGAGGATCGCGAGTGCCGCAACGATGACGAGGCAGATGCCTGCCAGACGAAAGTAGCCGGCGAGACCGAAAGGTAGCGTTTCGTAGCCGACGAGCCCGCTCGAGGAGCCTGTCCAGACGCCGCCGGAGAAGACCGCCTGCGTGACGACGATTGGTACAACGAGCGAGATCACGGTGGCATAGAGTGGTGTCGATCCGTAGTAGAAGGACAACCAGCCGACGGCCAGCCCAAGCAGCAGCGGAACGACCAAAGCCGCGACCAGCGCCACCACGAAGAAGGCGGGGCTCGAACCAAGATGCGTCAGCACCATCGCCGTCGCATAGGCGCCGACCCCGAAGAACGCCGCCTGCCCGAAGGTCAGCACGCCGGTGTAGCCCCAGAGGAGATCGACGGTGATGGCGAGCATCGCATAGATCATCGAGCGCGTCAGTACGTTGAGGCTGAACCGGCCGAGGAACATCGGCCCGAACACGACGAGCAGGATGCCGACGATCGCCAGCACGACAAGGAGAACAAGGCGGAGGTTATGTCTGTTAGGCACGGGCGAATCCTTTCGGTCGGATGCGCAACGTGACAGCGCAAAGAACGGCTACGGCCATGCCGCCGAGAACCGGGCTGAGATAGATGCTGACGAGAACCTGGGCAGCCCCGAAGACGAGGCAGGCCGCAGCCAGTGCGCCGAAGGACGAACCGGCGACCATGACCAGCATGAACGCTCCGGTGAGCCATGCGACGCCCATGTTGGGATCGACGCTGGTCAGCGGCGCCAGAAGCGCGCCGGCCAATGCGGCAAGACCGGTTCCGATCATGAAGGTCGCAAGCCGGACCTTCTCGGTATCGATGCCAAGCGCCCGCGCCAGCGTCTCGTTCATGATCACGGCTCTCGCCGAAAGGCCGAGGCGCGTGCCGTCCAGCAGGAAGGCAAAGCCGAAACCGAGCGCAAGGGCGGCGACAATCGCAAAAAGGCGATAAAGCGAGTAGCTGACGTCGAGGAAGGTGAGCGCGCCCGGCAGCAGCGGCGGGGTGAACTGGACATCACGGCCGAACCACAAGGTGATCAACTGCCCGATGACGATGCCGAGACCCCAGGTCGCAAGAATGGCGTCCAACGGGCGACGGTAGAGCGGCCGCACGATGAAATGCTCGGTCAGGCCACCGAAAGCCGCGCCGACAATGAAGGCAAGCGGAAGCGCGAGCCATGGATTGAGGCCAAGACCGGCAACGACGACGGCGCAATAGGCGCCGATCGTCAGCCAAGCGCCATGGGCGAAGTTGATGATCTTCAGCACGCCGAAGATCGCGAGCAGCCCGGCGGCAACGATGAACAGGATAGCCGCGGTACTGACGATATCGAGAACAAGTGTCATGTCGAAAAAATCCGATGCTGGAGGCGGAGCTTTCGCCCCACCCCGCACGAGAATTACAGGTTAGGGCACTGATCCCCTGGATCGACATCTTTGAAGCTGTCGACGACGACGACGCTTCCGTCGTCCTTCACCTGGCCGAGATACATCGTCAGCGGCGCATGATGCTGCTTGCTCATCGAAACCTCGCCGCGCGGTCCCTTGAAGGAAACGACCGGTAAGGCCTCGATAACAGCTTCCGTATCAATTGAGCCGGCTTTCTCGACGGCTGCCTTGTAGAGATAGATCGCCTCGTACTGCGGCACGGAAAGGTCGTTGGGCGTGCGCAGTTCCTTGCCGAACTTCGCCTCCATCGCAGCCAGGAATGCCTTGTTTTCGGGGCTTTCGATGGCGGTGACATAGGACGCGGACAGGAAGATGTCCTTGGCTTCGGCTCCCATGCTTTTGGCGGTCCCTTCATCGACCGCGAGATTGCCGTAGGGTAGCTCGACGCCGGATGACCGCAATTGCTTGGTCAAGGTCACGTTCGGCGCGCCGCCGGCGGTCGATGTAATGATTGCATCCGCACCGGATGACTTGGCCTTTGAAATAACGGCCGTCCAGTCGCTTCCGTCTATCGGCAGATATTCCTCGCCAACGACTTCAGCACCGGATTTGGTGATGTAGTCCTTGGCAAACGTGAGCATTCCGCGGCCGAACGCGTAGTCGGAGCCGATCAGGAAGAACTTCTTCGCGCCCTGCTTGTTGATGAAGTTGTCGACGACCGGCGGAACCTGCTGTTCCGGCACCCAGCCATTGACGAAGAGATTGGCGTTACACGACTTTCCCTCGTAGAACGAAGTGTAGATGTAGGGAACGTCACCCTTGCTGATGATGGGCAGGCCCGCATTGCGCGCAGCGCTTGTTTCCATCGAGATGACGACATTGACCTCCTTCTGGAAGACGAGCGCATCGAAAGCCTTCTGGGCACCAGCCGCTCCGGAAGCGTCGTCGGCAATTTCCAGCTGCAACTGGCGCCCGAGAACGCCGCCCTTTGCATTAATTTCCTCGACGGCGAGTTCGGCCGCCTGGACGACCGAAGGCGCAACAACACTGTTGGCGCCCGAGAGACCGACAGGAACGCCGATCTTGATCGGGTCCTCTGCAAAGGCGGATGTGGCAAATGCCGCTGATGCCAATGCTAAAGTGATGAGTTTATTTTTCATTTTGTTCCCCTTTCTTGGCTTGGTTGGTTGGAATCAACCGTAGACATCCGCCCGGCGATCACCGAGCAGATGGTTGAAACTGTTGAGTGCCCGGGTATCGGCAACACTCGACAGATCGATGTCCGCGAGAAGGATTTCCTCGCGGTCGGCACTTGCAGGGCCGGATATGGGCCAGCCCTGCGGCCCAAGGATCAGGCTGCGTCCGATGAAATTCTGGCCCCGCTCCGTGCCGATCCGGTCGGCGCAGGCGATGAACAGGCCGTTGCTGTGCGCTGCTGCCTTGTGCAGGATATTTGCCATGGGCTCCGGTACGGTTTCCGCGCAGGCCATCGGCACCCAGTTGGTCGGAACGCAGACGAGCTCGGCACCGGCGAGCGCGAGTTTGCGAAAGGTCTCCGGAAACCAGCCATCGTAGCAGATCGCAATGCCGACGCGCCCGAACGGCAGGTCGAAGACCGGCAAGCCGAGGTCGCCTTTTTCAAAATAGCGATGTTCGTTGTTCCAAAGGTGCAGTTTGCGGTATTTGCCGATAAACCCCTGCGGGCCGCATATCATCGCGCTGTTGTAAAAACGGTCGCCATCGCGCTCTGCGACACCGCTGACGAGGTGGATGGATTGCTCGATGGCAAGGCGGCAGAGGGCGTCTGCGCTCTCTCCACCCGGAACCGCGCCCGCCATCTCTGCGACTTCGTCTGCATCGTTGAAATTGTATCCGCTGTCAGCCAATTCCGGCAGGACGACAATCTCCGCACCATCGCTCGCGGCGCGCGTCACCAAGCGTTCGATCGCCGCAAGATTGCCGGCACGATCGCCGACGACCGGTTCGAATTGAATTGCTGCGATCGTCACGCGGCGCGGGGTTGAGGTCTTGGGAACCAAAATTATCTCCAAACGCAAAAAACCCCTGGCACGGAAATCAATCCGTGAACCAGAGGCTACATAGCCAACATGTAAAAAGCGGCAGCCCTGCCGCTGAGCAATCTTGCTCGTTCTCACAAGACTTTCACAGGAGAAGTTCGCCGTCAAGTACGGCGAGCGTGTATTTTCCCGCCTGGAAAAATGCAGAACAAACGGTCGGTCGAAATACGGCTTCGCAGGCTCCGCAAATCAACTAACTAATTGTAAATAAAAGATTATAGTCGACATGTCTGCGCGTGTTTCCGCTCGACTCAGGTGTCGTTTCGTCCGGCTGTCTGTAGCCCGAGACTCTTCATGGTTTCGTGAGCGGCAATGATGGATTCGGCGATCGCCGCCATTGGCATCCGCTTGGCCGTTGCCTGATCACGAAGCAATTTGTAGGCGGATTCTTCATCGAGACCATTGATGGTTCGCAGCGCCGATACGGCTCTTTCGACGAGGCGACGACCCTTCAGAGTGTCCTCAAGCTTCTGGACCTTGCCGGCCAGCCGCTTCTCGTAGCTGTGCCGGTACCGCGCCAGGGCAAACTGGGTGAGGATGCCAAGGGGCCTCAGCGGCTTGCTGATGACGCCGTGGGCATTGAGATCGATAATGGCCTGGAGCGACGTCGGGCTTTCATAGGTGACGATGGCAATGATCGCCGGCTGATGCTGGTCGGCCAGATGCAAGGCGTTCGCGACTTGGACATCCTCGATATGCAGGAACACCGTATCGACGTCGGCCGGCAAGACGGGTGGCAAGGGCCAGGTCGCCCGAACCTCGCAGCCAAGCCGTTTGAGATGGGCGACCAGCGCGTCCCCGTCCTCGTCTCTCGGGTGAACGACGAGAACCCTGGCGCGCCGCAGATCCTGCATGATCCTACCGGGACCTGCCATGTTCAGGCCTCCAGCCAGACGTCTTCGAACCGCGAGGCAGCCAGATACGGATCGGGGCGTAGCGGACCTGGCGCCTGCCAGGCGATATCGAACAGCCCGTCGGCTCGTGCAACGCCGATGCGTGGATGCAGCCAGAGATGACGCGTGTCGGCATCGAAACTCAACCGCCCTTCCGGAGCTAGAAACTCCTCTGCGAGAATTTCCTCGGAAATGCGGTGGGTCTCCAGTGATCCGGCGCGGGCGAGAGCCCGAGCAAAGAGATGCACCTGCACATAGGCCGGCTGCGACCAGACGCTCGTCGTTACCTCCGGACCAAACCGGGCCTTGAATGCGCTGACGAAGCGATCGTTGGCCGCCGTCTCCACCGTCTGGAAGTAGGTTGCCGAGAGGATGTGCCCGGTGCACAGATGCGCCCCGATCTCGCGAATTTCCGTTTCCGCCATGGTCAGGCTGGCGATGGGCACCTTTGCACGATCAATACCGGTCTCAGCATACATCTGGTAGAATTTCTGCGCGGATCGGCCGATGATCGTGGAAAAGATCGCATCCGGTTTCAGCCGCAGAATATCGGAAATGACCGAGCGCAACGTATCCTCCGTTGCATTTATCGGAATATAGCGCTCACTGACGATTTCGCCGCCTTTCGCCTCCAGCACGTCGCGCATGACGCGGTTGGATTCGCGCGGATAAATGTAATCGGCGCCAACGAAGAGAATGCGCGGTCCGTAGGTGCGAAGCAGATATTCTGCAAGCGCGAACGTATTCTGATTTAGCGTCGCCCCGGTATAGACCACGTTCTCCGAATATTCGAAGCCTTCATACATGGACGGATAGAACAGAAGGCCGTCGTGCCGCTCAACGATGGGGAGAACGGCCTTGCGGCTTGCCGACATGGAGCCGCCGAAAATGATGTTCACGTCATCGTCGGTGAGAAGCTTGCGCGCCAGTTCCCTGTAGGCGGCATTATCTCCGCCCGGATCATAGGCGACGGGGACGATGGGCTTGCCGAGCACACCGCCGGCCGCATTGATCTCCTCGATCGCAAGCGCCGTCCCGAAGAAATGCTCGCTCTCGGTGACTTCGGTCACGCCGCTGCGAGAGAAAAGAATTCCAACCCGCCACTCGGTGTCCATGACATCACTCCAGCATTTCGACTTGGTCGGAACAAGGCACACCTATTACCGGCCATGGCAAGCAAAACGCCACCTACTTGGTGAATACAGATAGATAAGGACGATAGAAAGCGCGGTTTCCAAACCTTGCCCTGAAAAACCGTCGCTTCCGAAACGACGGCCGACCGCCGCTGTTTTTTGCAGAAATCGGGTCGCCCTCCATGTTCTCGCCAAGGCGATAGGCGTTTCGACAATTGCGAGAAGGCAGTGCCGCCCGCGATTGCCGGGCACGTGCAGAACACATCAGGCCGGCACGAAGCGATAAGCAGCACCGGCGCGCTCGGCATAGCCGACGCCCGGATAGGTCCAGTGGTAGCCCAGCATCTTGATCTTTTCCGTGGCGGCCCGGTCGAGCAGCATCTGCCGGCTTTTCAGGGCCGTCTCCGCATCCGTGTCGAAACCGAAATGCCAGTCCGGCCGTGCAAAGAAGATGGTATCGCTGGTGCAGGCATCGCCCGTCACGAGCAGGTTGCCGTCGCCGGCAAGCTCAAGGGAGAGATGTCCGGGCGTGTGGCCGAGTGTTGGCAGGACCGCCATGCTCGGCACGATCTCGTCGCCCGGCTTGACCAGCGTCAGGCGATCCTTGACCGCGCCGAGATCCCGCTGCGCGCCCTTGGCGAAACCGTGCAGCCCGGATGGCTGGCGGGTTTCGAAGGCCGGGTCGGTCCAGAATGCCGCTTCCGCCTCGCCGACATAATAATGGGCATTCGGGAAAAGCACCCTGCCGTCGGGCGTCGTCGTGCCGCCGGAATGGTCGGGGTGTACATGGGTAAAGACGATTTTGGTGATCTCCTCCGGCTTGACGCCCAGTGTCCCGAGGTTTTCCGCAAGGCGCCCCGCGCTTGCCTGGAAATACGGCCCGCAGCCGTTGTCGACGAGGATGAGATCGTCGCCATGGCGGATCAGCGGGATGTTCGCCTGCACCGCCGCGCCCTTCTCGTCGCCGCCGAGCCGTTTCAGGAAATCGGCCCGCTCTTCGGCATTGGCATCGGGCAGCAGGATTTCCGGCGGCAGCATCAGCACGCCGTCGCTGACGACCGTAATATCGAAGGCGCCATGGTTGAATTTATGAAAGGGCGCGGCAAGTACCTGGCGCGGCAGGGCAAGCAATGCAGTGGCCGCAGCGGCGCCCGCAAGCAACTGCCGGCGGGTGGCAAGAATGGTTTTTGCTTCGACTATAGGCATCACAGGTCTCCTCTGATGATCGTCTCGAAGAGGGAAAAGCGCGCGCCGGGCCGAGAACGGCCGCGACGCGCGGGGCTGCCGGGGAGGCGCGGGTCAGCCCTTGATAAAGGCCAGGAGATCGGGATTGACGATCTCAGGATGGGTAGCGCACATGCCGTGCGGCAGGCCGTTGTAGGTTTTCAGCGTGCCGTTCTTCAGCAACTTTGCCGAAAGCGGGGCGGAATCCGCATAGGGCACGATCTGGTCGTCCTCGCCATGCATGACGAGGACCGGCAGGTCGATCGCCTTGAGATCCTCCGTGAAATCGGTCTCGGAAAAGGCTTTTATGCAATCGTAATGGGCCTTTGCACCGCCCATCATGCCCTGCCGCCACCAGTTGGTGATCAGACCTTGCGAGACTTTTGCGCCAGGCCGGTTGAAGCCGTAAAAGGGACCAGCCGGCACATCCAGAAAGAACTGCGCGCGGTTGGCAACGAGCGCAGCACGAAAACCGTCAAAAACCTC
This sequence comes from Sinorhizobium sp. RAC02, assembly GCF_001713395.1. Classification (NCBI taxonomy): domain Bacteria; kingdom Pseudomonadati; phylum Pseudomonadota; class Alphaproteobacteria; order Hyphomicrobiales; family Rhizobiaceae; genus Sinorhizobium; species Sinorhizobium sp. RAC02. The sequence goes on from NZ_CP016452.1 coordinate 2,061,449, forward strand.
GATCGGCAAGCCCCCGGGATTCGTTTCCGATTTCACCATGACCGGCGGCACCGCGCCGATGATGACCGCCTTGGCGACCCGCCCCTTCTTCGCACGGGCGACATAATGCACCACTTCGCCGCCGCCCGTCGAATGGCCGACGTGGACGGCGTCCTTCAGGTCGAGCGCATCGGTGAGCGCTGCGACGTCAGCGGCATAGGTATCCATCTCGTTGCCGGTGTCGGTTTGCGTCGAGCGACCATGGCCGCGGCGATCGTGGGCAATGACGCGGAAACCCTCGTTGAGGAAGTACATCATCTGATTGTCCCAGTCGTCAGCTGAAAGCGGCCAGCCGTGATGGAAGACGATGGGCTGCGCATCGCGCGGGCCCCAGTCCTTGTAGAAGATTTCGACATCGTCAGCAGTCTTGATGAAAGGCATGGCGTTGGTTCCCTTCGTTTCGTTTGGTTCGGTGGTTGATGCCTGGGCGGCGGCATCCAGCGGCAGGGCGAGCACCGCAAGGCCGGCGGCAGCGCCAAGGAGAAGATCGCGGCGCGTGGCCTCTAGTGGAAAGGCGATGGCTCGTTCATACATGACTTGCCTCCTGTGCGGGTTTTCCCGCGTCTCGTTGACGGGCATCAGGTTGACGCAGGCCCGGCCGCAACACGAGTTAAGCGTCGTAAATCGATGCAAACGGGCTCGTCACCCACACTGCTGCACGACGCGGATGAGCGCCTGTGCCGCGCGCAGTGGCGATTGCGCACTCTCGCCGAGGATCAGGAGGCCATTGCCCGCCCCCTCCGGTGTAACAAGCACATGCCGGCCAGGCACGAGCGCGACCGGTTTTCCCGCGGCCAGAAAGGCACGTACCAGCGGCGCAAGGCCATACTCTCCGTCCGACCATATCCCGCCCGCCATGCCGAAGCAAAAGGCTCCGTTGAAATCCTCGATGACGATCTGGTCGACTGAGAGCGTATCGGCGAGTTCGTCACGGGCTTGCCTGTCAGCCCGGAAGCGTTCGACCGCATCGCCGCCCTCGCCCCGCGCGCCCGCCAGTATCGGCGGCCCGCCGAGGGGGGTGGCAATGGCGATCTCGGCGCCCACGTCCTTGAAGGCGTAGTAGGCGGGTGCGATCCAGGAAAGGCCGACCTCCATCTCCTCCGCGTCCTCGACGATAAGGATCAGGAAGCGGGGGACGGCGGGCATTTCTGTCATTTTCTCACTCCTGTTCTCGCAGCATCATCATCGCTCTGGGCGAGAACTACGAGTTGAGAGTTGTAAATCCGTGTTAACCGCCGCGCCCTACCCGGCTGCGGGCAACACCTTGCACGCATCGAGCGAGCCCAAATCCCGCTCGATGCGGCGGGCCCAACCGAGCGCGCCATCCTGCGCCGCCACCGCCGTGGCAAGGCCGAGGTCCGTCCACGCCGCACCAGCCGCACCCTTCAGTCCCTCCGCCAGCAAAAGCTCCGCACGCACCCGATGGAGCTCCGGCAGACACCAGCGCTCGCCGCTCGCTTGGCAATGGTCGATCGCCGCCGCAATCGTCGAAAAAGCCTCCGGATGCCGGCATTGCCGGCTGAGGGCGACGGCGGCAAGTGATTGGAAATAGGTTTGGAACAGGGTGAAGCCAGCGCCTTGCAGCGTCGCCATGGCGGGGCGAAGCTGGCGCAGGCACGCTTGCGTCTCGCCCCGCTGAAGCAGGCGCTCCGCCTCGAAGCAGTCCGCATAGGCATGCCAGACGTCGAGCGACAGTGCCCGCGTGTGTTCGCGAAGCTCCGCGATGTAACCGGTGGCGAGGTCGTCCCGGCCTGAGAGGAGTGCCAACGGGCAGGCCGCCTCCGCCAGCACATTGGAAAGCGACAGCGTGTGCCGGATGCTCTTGGCGTAGTCGATGGTCTCCTGCACCTCCAGCAACGCCGCGCCCTCCTGGCCGAGGAACCACAGGGCGCGGGCAAGGACGATGCGGGCCGTGACGTGCTGGTCGAACTGGAAGCGTATGGAATGTTGCCCGCCGCGAAGGTCGGTATAGTCACGCAGCATCTGCCGCAGTTCATCCCGTGCCTCAGCATGGCGGCCGAGCCAATGGAGCGTGGCGCCGTGCATGCGGTGGCCGATGATCGCATCCGCGGGGTCGACGGAGATCTTGGCAAGCACCGCGAACCTTTCCGCAAATTGCAGGCCGATCCGCGGCTCGGCGCGATTGATGGCGTCAACCCACAAGGCCCATATCGCTCGCAACTGATGATCCGTGTCGCCGATCGTCTCGGCAATACGCAGCGTCGTTGACCAAGCCGCAATGCCATGCTCCGGCGCGTCCGTGGCGCGCATCTGCGGCCAGCCGAGCGCGGCATTGAGCTTCATGCGGCTGCGCTCATCGAAGCCAGGCCGCGCCTCCAGATAGGCGATAGCACGCGTTACGACCGCCAGGCACTCGTCGAGCAGCGACAGGCGGAAGAAGAGCGGCAGGCTCGCCACCGTCAGCCGCACTCCGAGCGATGGATTGCCGCTCTCGGAAAACGCCCAATCCAGCGCATCGCGCAGGCTTGGCACATGCGCGGAAAATTCCTCCGGCCATTCGACCATCGCAGCGGAATAGAGTTGCTGTTCGTTTTGCACCAGCCACGCCGCCAGCCAGGCGGCAAGTCGGCCCATCGACGCATCGGTACTCCCTGCCGCGGCCAGCTTTTCCGCCGCATAGAGCCGTGTCGTATCGAGCAGGCGGTAACGCGTGCCGGCCGGCTGCGTATCGGCAGCAACCAGCGACTTGGCAACGAGCGAGGCAAGGTCGTCCCCCGCCTCCCCGCCGGAAAGCACCGCCGCGCCCGCTGCCTCGCTGAAACAGCCGCGCAACACCGAGAGTTCGGCGAGCGCCATCCGCTCCCGTTCGCTGAGGATATTGTAGCTCCAGTCGAGCGTCGCCCGCAGCGTCTGATGCCGCGGCAGCGCCGTGCGCCGCCCGCGCGTCAGCAGGCGAAAACAATCCGTCAGCGCAGCGGCTAGCGCTGGAACGCTGATCGTTTCCAGTCGTCCGGCCGCAAGCTCGATCGCCAATGCGATCCCGTCGAGCTGCGCACAGATTTTGGCGACATGGGGCGTATCCGCATCTGTCAACACATAGCGGCCGAGACAGGCATCGGCGCGCTCGACGAACAATTGCACAGCCGGCGAACGCATCGCCTCCTCGGCGAGACCCGTCTGTGCAGGCAGATCAAGCGGCGGTAAGCGGTGCACACGCTCGCCTTCGGCCCGAAGCGGCTCGCGGCTGGTCGCAAGGACGCGCAGTGCCGGCGCGCGTGCCATGATTGCCTCGACGATGACAGCGACCCCGTCCACCACCTGCTCGCAGCCATCGAGCACGACCAACATGTCGTGCTGTGCAAGATGCACGGCGATATCGCGCACGACATCGTCGCTGCGCGTCAAAATACCGAGCGATGTGGCAATCGAGGTGGCGATGAGGCCGGGCTGCGCCACATCCGAAAGGTCGATCCAGACCGTGCTTTCCGCGCCCGCCGCCACAGCCCGCGCAACAGTGGATTTGCCGATGCCACCCGGCCCGACGATGGTGAGCAGCCGGGACCGGGCAAGCTGCGCGGCGATCTCCATGATCGAATGCTCCCGGCCAAAAATGCGGGGCGTGACCGCGACGCCGGCCAAAACCGGAACCGGCGCGGCATTCTCCGTCGGCCGCGCCACAAGCTCGGCAATGAACGCATAGCCTCGACCCGGCACGTTGGCGATGAACTTCGGTTCTTTCTGGATATCGTCCAGCGCCTTGCGCAACGCGGAAATATGGACGCGAAGGTTGGCCTCCTCGACAAACGTGTCCGGCCAGACATGCCGGACGATTTCCGCATTGGTCTTCAGTTCTCCCGCATGCGCGGCAAGAAAGATGAGGATATCGGCCGCCCGGCTGCCCAGCGGCACGAGCCTGCCATCGCGCAGAAGCGCGCGGCGGGCAGGCGCTAGTGTGAACGGTCCGAATTGCATGTCGCGCACAACATCATCCCCATTCAGGAACCCTGGCAGTCCGGCTGGATTGCCTGTCCCGTTTTCGCTCAGCCTTCCACCGGCTTCGTCCGAGCGGAGAACATCGCAAAGCAACCGATCGCTGCATTTCTGCTCGGATAGCGAGTATCATTTTGAAGCTACCATGACGAACCTGACTCTTAATGCCCCTACATTCCAACAAACGAATCGCACCACCAAAGCACGGGATCGAACAGCCAGACGGATCGTGAAGTAGAGAAGCTATAGCCGCAAGCGTGTGCGCGGCGTTTTTTCACCGCAGCGATCAGGTGTATTTCGAACGCGTCCTAGCTCGTTGCTCGCCCTCGGCCTCCGGCTCGGCGTGGTCGACATCGACCTCATTTCCGGCACGCCGCGCTGCACTCTCAACAACCCGAACCTCCTTGATGGCATCGAGTTCACGGTCGTCGCCATCGGCGTCTTCGGCCTTGGCCAAATGTTCAGCGCGTTGGGCGAGAAAGTCGAAAACCGCGCCGCGCCGAAATACACCTTCCGCTCGCTCTTCTCGCGCCTCAGCGACATCATCCTGTGCTGGGAGGACCTGCTGGTCGATTCGATCGTCGACTTTGCCGTCGGCATCCTGCCCGGTTCCGGCGCGACCGCCTCCACCATCCTCTCCTACGCCGCTCCAAGCGCATGTCCAAGAACCCGGAAAGGTTCGGCAAGGGTGCCATCAGGGCGCCGCAGCGCCCGAAGCTGCCAACAACGCTACTCCTACGCCGCGATGATCCCGCTGCTCACCCTCGGCATTCCGGGCTCGGCGACGACGGCGGTGATGCTGGGTGGGCTCCTGATGCTCGGCCTTCAAGACGGGTCGCGGCGTTGCCTGGGGCGACCAGGGCGGCGGCATATTCTGCGTCGTGGCACGGCTGTTCCGCCCAGGCTACGTCAACACCCTCGTGCAAGAATGGCTTCCGGCGATGGACGGTATCGCCGACAAGCTAAAGGCAGGAGCCACCGTCGCGGACGTCGGATGCGGGCACGGACTGTCGACGATCCTGATGGCACAGGCCTTCCCGTACTCCCGGTTCACGGGCTATGACTTTCACCCGGACTCGATCGCCGCTGCGATCGCGCACGCCAGATCGCATGGCCTGACAAACGCGCACCTTGAAGTTGCGAGAGCCTAGGACTTCAACGGCCACGATTTCGATCTGATCACCTGTTTCGATTGCCCGCACGACATGGGTGATCCCAAGGCAGCGGCAATGCATATTCGCCAAGCACTCAAGCACGATGGGACATGGATGGTGGTCATAAGGCGATGCCACATTGTCAGCAGCTTCGTGGTTGGGCAGTAATGCGGCTGAGATGAATCCGCCGACTATCAGTTACAGAACTACCGCTTTCCACCGCGAATCATCACCCGTGCGGCCTGATTGTATCTCCGGATCCCTTTAAGCCTATGGCTGATTGAGGAAATGCTGTTGGAGCGCGACATCGTCGTGTCTCGTGAAGCGGTACGCGATGGGGTCGCAAATTCGGGGTGGCTTACGCGAAGCAGTTGCGCAGGAAGTAGCCGTCGCGAGAGGATACATGGCGTCTGGACGAGGTCATGATTTCCATTAGCGGCCAAAAACTTGGCTTTGGCCTGCCGTCGACCAGGACGGTCTCGACGAGGTCGCCCAAGCCCGCCGCAAGACCAGACGCCGAAGCGCATCGTCACCGACCAACTGCGCTCATACGAAGTAACAAGACGGGACGTCATATCCGCTGTCGAGCATCCTCGCTCACGTCTGACAATCAGTTGATTGGAACGTCGCGGTCTTTCAGCGTCGGACGTCAAGCAGTGCATATCGCCCTCCCTCTAGGGCGCGCCTCCATTTGCTTTCCGATGCTCGCGGAACTGGCTCGGCGACGCACCGATGATACGTTTGAAGGCACGGCTGAAGGACGCCTCGGACTCGTATCCGAGGCGTTCCGCAATTACGGCGACGCGTTGGCCTTCCCCCAGCCACTGGTGGGCCTGGTGCATGCGCATCCGGGCGACGTACCGAGCGGGCGTTTCACCGACAACGGTGGCAAAGCGCTGGGCGAAGCCGGATCGCGAGGCGCCCATGTGGCGGGCGAGTTCGCCGACACTCCAGTCATGGGATGGATTGAGATGAATGGCCGCGAGAACACGGCCGACTTCCGGGTTTCGGACGGCCGCTAACCAGCCGGTCGAGTCGCCGCAGCCATGTTCCACCCAGGTTCGGATGATCGTGGCGGTCAGCACGTCGGCCAGACGGGAAAGAATACCCCCTGCCCCGACGCGGTTCATATCCACCTCCCGCATCATCGCATCGAGCAAGAGCGGGATTGTCGGCTCGCTGGCCGCCAGATCGCTGGTGCGCATCACGTCCGGCATCAGTTCCAGGAGAGGATGCCGCTTGTCGACGTTGAACCGCATCACCGCAAAAAACAGGAGGTTGCTGGTGTCGGGGCGGGCGCATTGCAGATCGACGATGCCATCGCAGAGGCGTTTTCGCGCCATGGACTCCACCGGCGTGGGCGCCACGCCCGGTTCACTTGCCAGAACATGGGCATCGCCGCGTGGCAACAGGACGGCATCACCTGCGTTCATTTCCGTCCATTCACCGGAGGGCGATTGCAGATAGGCGTGACCGGCGGCCAGGAAATGGAACCGCGCTTCCACCTGGGTCGGGTACGCCGTTGCCCACGGGGCAGAAGGCTGGCAGCGGCCATATTCTACGCCATCAAGGCGTAAGCCCCGCAGCATCTCGGTCAATGGATCGTTCATCGGCGCGCCCCTATTTGGACGAATAGTCATGCCTTATGGATTTCTTAGCATAGAAACACCGCCGCTTCCCGTCTAGCGTTCTCTCAACAGTTTTGGAGACAGCAGATGAATAGCAATCAAGAGACAACCGGCTTTCGTGCCGACGACGGCCATACCAAGTCTGCCTGGGCGGGCGTGATTTCTCTCTCGCTCGGCGTGTTCGGCCTGGTCACGGCGGAGTTTCTGCCGGCCAGCCTGCTGACGCCGATGTCGCATGACCTCGGCGTCAGCATCGGCGCGGCCGGACAATCGGTAACGATGACAGCGGTCGTCGGCGCGATTGCCGGCCCTGCCATCGTGGTCGGCACGAGCCGCTTCGATCGGCGCTATACGCTTCTGGGGCTCACCGCGCTGCTGATCCTGTCCAGCCTCATCACCGCCTTCTCCAGCGGGCTGCCCATGTTGCTTTTCTCGCGCGCGTTGCTTGGCATCGGCCTTGGCGGTTTCTGGGCCATGTCACTGGCTCTGGCGATGCGGCTGGTACCTGAACGGCTGATGCCGAGGGCGATGGCTATCATCATGGGCGGCGTATCCGCCGCAACGGTCTGCGCAGCGCCTGTTGGCGCCTGGATAGGCGAAATCATGGGATGGCGGTTCGCCTTCGTCATCACGGCCATACTCGGCGTGCTTGCGCTTCTGACACAGGCGATCACGCTGCCTGCCATGCCGTCCACCGGTCCGGCCAACCTCGGCACGATGGCCACCGTCCTGCGTCGCCCCGCCATCCGCATCGGGCTCTTGACCATACTGCTCGTTGTCGCCGGCCACTTCGCCGGGTTTACCTTCATACGCCCGTTCCTGGAGAATGTGCCGCATTTTGGCGTCGAAGGCATTTCGGGAATTCTGCTGGCCTTCGGCATCGGTGGTTTCTTCGGTAACTTTGCTGGCGGTTTTATTTCCGAGCGCAACACCGCCTTGTCGATGACGCTTGCGGCAGCTGGCATCGCCATCACAGCCTTCGTGCTGAGCTTTGCAGGCGCCTCGCCGGTCGTCGCCACCGTCGCCACGACGCTCTGGGGCTTTGCCTTTGGCGCGCTTCCCGTCAGCGTCCAGAGCTTCGTCACCCAGGCGGCATCCGATGAACCGGAGAGTGCCGGCGCATTGACGCTGACGACCTTCCAGATCGCCATTTCGAGCGGTGCGGTGTTCGGGGGCCTGATCGTCGGAAGCCATGGTCCGGCCGGGGTTTTCGCCTTCGCCGGATTGTCCGCCATGCTCGGCGCCACCCTGATCGGGTTTGCGAGCCGCACGCGGCTGGCGGCAGCTGCCGGATAGGACACGAACTCAGAAGTCGAATGATCAGCCAGTCGTGTCATCCCGTGACGTGCTCCGGCTGACCATTCGCCCTCATCAACGCCATCAACATCAGGCCGAGCGGGAGCTCTCCTCGCTCGGTCCTGCGCGTCAGATCTCGCAGATAACCGCCGACTGAATTGATCTGCCCTCCCGGGCTTGTCGCGTAGCTGAGCTTGGTAGAGAGGGAGGGTGGCCGCGGCTGAGATCAAGAAGGTTTCAGTGCGCCATAGCGTGCGAGATGAGTAGTGCTCAGCTTAGAAGATCAACCGCCGCCCTCGCGAGCGCCAGCGTCCCGAAGGCGATCGATCGCTCGTCCGGCTGATAGTCGGGATTGTGCACCTTGTCCGAGCGACCTGGCTGCGAGGAGCCGACAAGCAGCCGGAACGAGGGAACCATCTGCGCGATCAGCGCAAAGTCCTCGCCGCCCATACTCGGTTCATAATCGAACGCCACGTCGCCGAGCTGGGTGTTGATGGAGGCGAGCGTCCGCTGGAGCATGCCCGGATCGTTGAAAATGGGGGGCGTGCCGCGCCTGTAGGTGAAGTCGCAACCTGCCCGGAACCCCAACGCCGCACCCTCACAAAGGCGACGCAAACCGGCCTCCGCCGCGTCGCGAGCCTCCGGCTGCCGGCTGCGCACGGTGCCTTTCAGCTCGCAGCTTTCGGGGATGATGTTTCTTGCCTCTCCCGCATGGATCGAGCCGACCGTCACCACGCAGGCATCGAGTGCCCGCACGTCGCGCGACACGATGGTCTGCAACTGGCCGATCAGTTGGGCGGCGATGACGATGGGGTCGATGGCGTCGTAGGCGCGCGCCGCATGCCCGCCTTTACCGCGTACGGTGATGTCGAAGGAATCGACCGCGGAGTTGGCGTAGCCGTGCACGATGCCGAACTGGCCGGCCGCAATTTCGGGCCGGTTGTGCAGGCTGAGAGCCATGTCGACGCCCTCCATCACCCCGTCGGCGATCATTTCCTTCGCGCCGCCGATAGCCTCCTCGGCCGGCTGAAAGATCAGCCGGACATTGCCGACCAGCCGGTTTTCCAGGCGCTTCAGCACGGCCCCGACTGCTAGCACCGTTGCGGTGTGGAGATCATGGCCGCAGGCATGCATGCGGTTCGGAATCTTGCTCGCATAGTCAAGGCCGGTCTGCTCCTGCATCGGCAGGGCGTCCATGTCCGCCCGGATCAGCAAGGTCGGGCCGGGCCGCTTGCCGCGGATATGCCCGACGACACCCGTGCGGCCGACACCGGTCTGGTGTTCGATGCCAAGGTTTGCCAGGGTTTCCGCAACGAGGGCCGCGGTCCTCACCTCCTCGAAGGCGATTTCCGGATATTCGTGGATACGCCGGCGGATATCGATGAAGCGCGCTTCGTTCTCCTCGACGATGGCGGCAATCAGCGACGTCACGTCATTGACGCCGGAAGCGGAATTTGTTTCAGCCATGGCTGGCCTCCAGTCTCTCGTATTGCAGTGTCGGATTTTGCGTCCCGTCTCAGCCGTTCAGATGGCAGGCCGACAGATGCTTCGGTGCCACTTCCTTGCGCACCGGAACCTCCACCCGGCAGCGATCGATGGCGAACGGACACCGCGGATGGAAATGACAGCCCTTGGGCGGGTCGAGCGGACTGGGCAGTTCGCCTTCCACGGACTTGAAGGCCCGCTTGCCGGTTTCGATGCGGGGAACCTCCGCAAGCAGGGCTTTCGTATAGGGATGATTGGGCCGCCGGAAGACCTCTTCCACCGGCGCTTCCTCGACGATCCGGCCGAGATACATGATCGCGACCCGGTCGGAAATGTGCTCCACCACGCCGAGGTCATGGCTGACAAAGAGATAGGTCAGATCAAGCTGGTCGCGCAGATCCATGAACAGGTTGATTACCTGGGCCTGGATGGACACGTCTAGGGCGGCGACGCTCTCGTCGCAGACGAGGAACTGCGGCTTGACGGCAAGCGCCCGCGCAATGTTGACGCGCTGGCGCTGGCCGCCCGAGAACTGGTGAGGGTAACGCGTCTTCATCGACGGATCGAACCCGGCTAAAGTCAGGTAGTTGTCCACATAGGACACGCGTTCCGCCGAGGTCGCCAGACCATGGGTTTTCGGCGCCTCGAAGACCAAGTCCTCGACCGTCATGCGCGGGTTGAGCGCGGCCATCGGGTTCTGGAAAATCATCTGCGTCGAAAGGCCAGTTTCCTTCCACTGGGCGGATGTCATGGTGTTGCGGTCCATGCCTTTCCACAGCACGCTGCCACCGGTCGGCTTGGCGATACCCGCGATGACGCGGCCGAGGGTCGATTTTCCGCAGCCGCTTTCGCCTACGAGACCGACGACCTCGCCACTGCGAATGCTGAGACTGACCTCGTCCAGCGCGTGAACGACGGGCGCGGGTTTTGCCAGTTTCAGGCCGAGCGCGATCCAGGCGGCCAGATCCGGCTTGGTGCCAAAGCGCTGCGATACATTTCTGGCTTCAATCAGGGGGGTGTCGACAGCCGTCATGGTGCAGATACTTTCGTCACGGGATGGATGCAGCGGAAAGACCGGTCGCCCTGTACCGCGAGATCCGGCATGGTCAGGCAGCCCTCGTCGGCCCACTCGCAGCGCGTGCGGAAGCTGCAACCTTGCGGGAGCCGGTTGAGAGCCGGCGTCATGCCGCTGATCTGGCGCAAGCGCTCTCCGCGCCTGTTCTGCGAAGGCACCGAGGCAATCAAGCCGGCAGTGTAGCGATGGCGGGGGTCGTTGAGGACATCGGAGACGGGTCCGGTTTCCACCAGCCGGCCTGCATACATGACGGCGATGTCATCGGCCAACCGGGAGACGATCGCCAGGTCGTGGGTGATCCAGATCACCGCGGTCTTCGATTTCTCGGCAAGCTTCTGGAACTCCGCGATGATCTGGCTCTGAATGGTGACGTCCAGCGCCGTCGTCGGTTCGTCGGCAATGATGAGGTCTGGCTTGTGCAAAAGGGCAATGGCGATGGCCACGCGCTGCCGCATGCCGCCGGAAAACTGGTGGGGATAGGCCGCAAGCCGTTCCTCCGGGCTCGGAATACCGACCAGGCCGAGGGCGTCGCGGGCGCGCTGACGCGCCATCTCCTTCGGCATGGTCTCATGGGCCAGCACGGCCTCGACCATCTGGGTGCCGACCGACAGGACGGGATTGAGCGTCATCGTCGGATCCTGGAACACCATGGCGATCCGCTTGCCGCGCAGGCGCCGCATTTCCTCTTCCGAGTTCCCGGCAATATCCACGCCGTCGAAGAGGATCTGGCCCGCGGCGATGCGGCCGGGCCGCTCCAAAAGCCGGATGATGGAAAAGCCGGTGACCGACTTTCCCGAGCCCGACTCGCCCACGAGGCCGAGCACGCGGCCACGCTCGATCGAGAACGACACGTCGTTGACCGCCCGCGTGCCGGGCTGTCCCTTGCCGCCACCGAACTCGGTTACCAGATTGCGGACCTGCAGCAGCGCGCTCATGATGCGTTCCTCGGATTGAGGACATCGCGCAGGCGGTCGCCGACAAGGTTGATGGCGACGATGGTGAGCAGGAGCGCGATGCCGGGAAAGAAGCTGATCCAGTAAAGCCCGGTCAGGAGATACTGGTATCCCGTCGAGATCAGCATGCCGAGCGACGGTTCGGTGACCGATGCGCCAAGGCCAAGGAAGGACAGCGTTGCCTCAAGGCCGATCGCGCGGGCCACCTGCATAGTGGCGATGACGATGACGGGCGCAAGACAGTTGGGAAGCAGGTGGCGGAAGAGAATACGCCAGCCCGGCAGACGCAGCATGCGCGCCGCCTCGATATATTCCTTCTCACGCTCGACAAGGGCCGTTGCACGCACGGTGCGGGCATAGGTCGCCCACTCGGCGATGATCAGCGCGATGACCACATTGATGACGCCCTTGCCGAGGACTGCGAGCAGCATCAGCGCCATCAGGATCGTCGGAAACGAAAGCTGCAGATCGACGAGGCGCATGATCACCGTTTCCGTCCGGCGCCCCATATAGGCGGCAAACAGCCCGGCCGTCGTGCCGATGGTGGCCGCCGCCAGAGCGGACAACACGCCGACCATCAGCGACGTACGAAGGCCGTAGAGGATGCCGGACAAGATGTCCCGCCCCTGGCTGTCCGTGCCGAGGTGGTAGACCAGGCCTGTCATCGATTCCGAGCCCGGCGGCAGGCGCCCGTCCATGATGTCGAGCTGCATCAGATCGTAGGGGTTCTGCGGCGATATCCAGGGCGCAAGGAGCGCCAGGCAACAGATGGCCAGAAGGGTGACGAAGCCGATGGCGGCGGCCGGTGAAGCGTAGAAGTCGACAATGCCCTTGGAAAGGCGGCTCGGCTCCGAAGCAGTCGTATCCGTATCGTGGGTGTTGTTTCCGGACATGGTCTAAGCCTTTGAATCCAGTCGGACCCGCGGATCCAGAAGGGTGTAACAGACGTCGATGATGAAGTTCAGGACGACGAAGAGCAGGACCATCATCATCAGGTAGGCGACGATGACGGGGCGATCGAGAAGGTTGATCGAATCGATGATCAGCTTGCCCATGCCCGGCCATGCAAAAATGCTTTCGGTGACCACCGAGAAAGCGATCAGCGAGCCGAATTCGAGCCCGATGATGGTCACCACCGGGATCATCAGGTTCTTCAGCACATGCACGGTGATCACCCGGCGCTCGCGCAGGCCTTTCGCGCGGGCAAACTTGATGTAGTCCTGCGGCAGCACCTCCTGCACACCGGCGCGCGTCAATCGCAGGATCAGCGATGTCTTGAACAAGGCGAGGTTGAAGGCTGGCAGGAGAAGATGCTTGATCCCGTCGCCGGTGAGGAACGACCATTTTATGCCTAACAGTTCCAGTGTCGGGCCGCGCCCATTGGTCGGCAACCAACCCAGCTCGACCGAAAAGACCATGATCAGCATCAAGCCGACCCAGAATGTCGGCAGCGAGAAGCCGAGGATTGAGCCGCTCATGATCAGTTTAGACGACACCCGGTTTGGATAGAGCCCGGCATAGAGACCAAGCGGCAGGCCGAAGACGAGGGCGATCAGCAAGGCGGTGATCGCCAGTTCGAGCGTAGCCGGCAGACGCTCCAGGATCAGCCCCATGGCCGGGCGACCATAGACAAAGCTGTTGCCGAAATCGCCTTGCAGCAAGCCTTGCAGGAACAACAGATATTGCTTCCAGAGCGGCTGATCGAGGCCGTAATGGGCAATCACGAGGGCGCGCTCTGCCTGATTGGCATCCGGGTTGATCAGGATATCGACCGGATTGCCGATGACGTTTACGCCGATGAACACGATTATCGTCATCGCAACGACGACAAACACCGCCTGTATCAACCGCCTGATTATCGACGTGACCATTGAACTCTCCTCCAAAGCACTTCCGGTGAAAACGGGATCACTTGCAATGCTTTCTCCCCTTGTTTTTATGCAAGTCCGGTCGCAAGGACTCGACGCGCCCCTGCTGCAACTGCTCTAGATTTCATTCGGCTCACAGCGAACCAGATGGACACCAGATTACTTTGTTTCCGTTCGTCTTTTCGGGAAAGCCGTCCCGCTTTTCCCGACAAACATTAAGCGACGGAGATCGCCATCCCGTCTCGTTGCGGATCGGCGGCGCCCCTTGAAACCCCATTCTCGATCCTGATCGCGTGCACGGCCCCAAAAGCATAGGTCTGGGGCGAGCGTGCGACCGGATACCCATCCGCGCGCAACGCATCCTCGACCGAATGGCGAATGCGGTTGCAGATATCGATGGTGTTGGAGACGCCCGCGATGCGCGGCGCGACGACTGCATCGAGCACCGGCATGTCGAAGTCGATCATGTTCATAAGGCATTGCGCGACGGACGGAGCGATATAGCTCCCCCCCGGCGCACCGATGACGATGCAGGGCTCGCCGTCCTTGAAGACGATCGTTGGGGCGGCGGAGCTTGGGCGCCGCTTTCCGGGCGCGATGGAACCGGGCTTGCCCGGAACCGGATTGAAGCGGCTCATCGTGCCGTTATACATGAAGCCGAGACCCTCCGTGATCGCGCCGGACGGGCTGCCCAGCGTGTGCGTCATGGCAACGGCATTGCCGTCCTTGTCGATAACCGAGATATGGGTCGTGTCGCGCTGCGAGCGGTCGAGACGCGAGACTGTCGCTCGTTCGCCGGCCTTGATCGACGCGGCAAGGGCTTTGGCGTGCTCACGCGATAGCAGTTTTTCGTAGGGCACCTCGACATAGGCGGGATCGCCCATATGGGCATCCTTGTCGATGGTCATTCTCTTCATGGCTTCGAAGAGGATGCGGATATGCTCGACGCTGCCATGCTGCATCGCGCCGACATCGAACTCTTCCATGATGTGCAGAAGTTCGAGCATGGGAAAGCCGGAGCCGGGTGGCGGCGACGTGGCGATGCGATGCCCGCGATACTCGCCCCAGACGGGTTCGACGCGCGATAGCTCGTATTCGGCCAGGTCCTGCCGGTCGATCAGGCCGCCATTGGCCTTGAAGTCGGCGGCGATCTGTTCGGCAATCTCGCCGTGGTAGAAGATGTCGGAGCCGCCGCTTCTCGCGATCCGCTCGAGAGTCTGCGCCATGTCCGTGTTGACGAGCAGATCGCCAATGTTCCGTACGCTGCCGTCTTCCTGGAAATAGACGCGCCGGCCGGTGGCGGAATAGCTGAGCTTGTCAATGGTGTTGGCAAAGCCGTCATTCGACTGGTCCTTGGTCCAGTACCAGTGCATGTGGCTCCGGATCATGAAGCCATCGCGCGCATAACGCACCGCCGGCGCGATGAGGTCGGCCCAGTCGAATGTGCCGTAATCCCGGAGCGCGGTCTCATAGCCCTTCAGCGATCCAGGCGTGCAGACCGCAAGATAGCCGATATCGGAAACGTTTCCTTCCAGCACATAGCCAAAGCCGTCGCGGCTTTCGTGCTTGATCGCGCCTTGCCACATGTCCGCCGTCGCCTTCAGCGGCGCGCGGGCGTAAAACTCCAGAATTTCGTGCACGCCCTTTTTCGGCATATGCACATGCATCGACCCGAACCCGCCGATGCCGGCCATCTGCGGATCCACGACACCCTGCACGAAGGCGCAGGCAAGCGCCGCATCTACGGCATTGCCGCCCCGCTCCAGGACATGGGCACCAGCTTCCACCGCCTCGGGCTGAGGCGCGACAATCGTTGCATTTCTCATTTTGCGCGATGGTCCTTCAATACCTTTGCCAGAAACGCCTTGACGTGGCCCAGCACCTTGATCCGGTCGTGGGAGACTCCCGGCACGCTGTTGAACGTCACATCCACGCCCGCATCGCGGAACGAGTTGGCGAGCGCGGCCAGACGCTCGGGGCGCGTCGCACCGGCATCGTTCGCGCCCTCCATGTAATATCTTCCGCCCGGCTTGTGGGTGATTTCCCAGGTCTCCAGATCGGCACCACCGACGACCATCTGCACCGGAACCTTGGCAAGCTCCTGCGGCTGGAACGGTTTGCCGAACCGCGTCTCCAGATCGCGAATGCCGATCCACCAGTCACGCGTCGGATCGAGAAGCGTCACCGAGCCTGGTGCGCCGATCGATGCGGCCCAGAGTTTTTCCGGATGAAGGATCGCAAAGCGATGGGTGAAATGCCCGCCACCAGAAAAGCCGAACATGGCGAAGGTCGACCAGTCCTGGCCGTATTTGACGGCCACTTCCTCGACCATGGCGAGCACGACATGGTCGTAGCGGATGTCGCCTTCCTCGATGAACTTGTAGCCGGAGCGCGCGTCGTCGCCGAGTACGCCGACAGGGAAGATCGGACACAGGATGGCGCAGTCGTTGTAGAGACCGAACTCGGCAAAACCGTCGCGAAAATCAATAGCCGAGGTGCGGCCCGTGCCGTGCACCGCGACCAGAAGGTCGATTTTGCGGCCATCGACCGCCGTGGGCGGCACGTAGAGCAGCATATGAAGGCGCGGGTCGACTTTCGAGGCGAAGATCGCCGTCTGGCCATAGTCATAGATCGCCTTCGCCCGGGCATTGGCGTCGCCCGTTCCGAGTTCCTGCATGATTGTCTCCTGGGATATCCGATAGTTTGGGGGCCGCTTGGTGCGGCCCCCGCAGCCTGCGATCAGTTCGCGGGCTTCACGTCATAGGCGAGCGTGTACTTGTCGCCGCGCGGGGTGTAGGCAACCGTCTTCTTGGCGCCGAGCACGACGTTCTCGTAGTGCATGGGCAGGATCCAGAGATTGCCGAAGGTCAGTGTCGACAATTCCTGCAGCAGCGGGTTGCGTTCCGCCTCGTCCAGCGTGGAGCTGGCGCGGGCGAGCACGTCGTCGATCTTCGGATCCGAAACGCCGCCGCCATTGTAGCGCCCGGTGCCCTTAGCCTCGTCGCGCGTGGCGACCAGGGCGACGGTCGGATTGGTCGTCTCGCCGGTGTTGACGCCCCACGAGCCGAGATAGGTGCTGTAGGCGCCTTCCGAATAGGCCTCCGAATACATCGCCCAGGGCAATACCTCGACCTTGGACTGAATGCCGATGCGCGTGAACATCTGGCCGATGGCCTGGAGTACCTCGGCGTCCTTGACGTAGCGGCCGTTGGGGCCGTGCAACGTCAGGCTGAAGCCGTCCGGATAACCTGCCTCGGCCAGAAGTGCCTTGGCGGCGGCCGGGTCGTAGGCGACTTTCTCGACCTTGTCGCTGTAGCCGGCATATCCCTCGGCAACGAACTGGTCGGCGACGGTGCCGTTCTTCTGCATGACCCGGTCGACGATCGCCGGGCGATTGATCGACATCAGCATGGCCCGGCGGACCTTGGTATCCTTGAGCGGGTTCTTGCCAAGGTCAGATCCGTCTGCGGCCTTGATGAAGGGCGAGGCATCACGGCTGACGTCCATGCCGAGATAGACGAGGCGCGACGACTGACCGTTGATGACCTGCAGCGTATCGCTCGTCTCGACGCGGGCCATGCCGTCGGCCGGAAGCGCCTCGATGACGTCGATCTCGTTCGATAGCAGTGATGCCAGCCGGGCGCCGTCATCGGGTAGAAAGCGCAGGGTGACGTTCGACCAGTGCGAGGCGCCGGCGAAATAGCCGTCGTTGCGCTTCAGCGTCAGGTCGCTACCCGGCGAATAGGACACGAAGGAATAGGCCCCCGTTCCGACCGCACACTTGCCGCTGTCGAAATCCTGCACCGGTGCATCCTTGCAGTCGGCGCTGATAATGCGGATACGGCTGACCGAGTTCAGGATGAGCGGATCAGGAACCTTGGTTTCGACGATGACGGTGAGTGGATCCTTGGCGGTCACGTTCGCGATGTTGCGGGTGTAGGAGGCAAAACCCTGGCTCGGCTTGTCGCGGGCCCGCAGCAGGGAGGCCACGACATCGTCGGCGTTGAACTCGCTGCCGTCGTGAAATTTTACGCCGGCGCGCAGCTTGAATTCCCAGTGTGTGGGGTCGACAGCCTTCCATTCGGTGGCCAGTTCCGGGTCGTTTGCCGATGTGCCGGTGAGGTTGATCAAGCTGTCCCAGACGTGACGGGACGTGGCGTTGTTCGGCGCAGAGCTGTCCTCATGCGGATCGAGGGTCGTCGGCGTGGTCGACATGCCTATCATCAGGGGGCTCTCCTGCGCTACGACCAATGCAGGAACGGCGATGGTACCGAGCAGCGCAATGGCGGCCCGCGTCAATATCTTTGCGGTCATCTTTACAATCCCAGTTGGAGTTTCCTGCCGGTCTAGCGCCAGCCTGACGAGCGGTTCTCAGCCTCTCTTGGAAAAAACGTAAGTTCCCTGGGTGCATATTGTCAAATAGAAAACCAGCGTGTTACGATAGATGAAACACATCGTTCCAGGCTGAAATGCGACTGTTTCCGCGACGAAAACGCTCCGCGAAAGATGAGAAAATGTTGGAAAAAAGCTCTACTGTTCAGGCAGTTGATGTTTGCATCGATGTGCTCCTCGATGTGGCAAAGAACCCAGACTGTCGGCTGGCCGACATTGCCAAGAGCACCGGTGAAACCAAGCCAAGAATCTTGCGAATGTTACGCACAATGGAATGCCGCGGGCTGGTCCGCAAGAGCAGCAGCGGGACCTATCGCCTTGGCAACACTGCCATCGTGCTCGGCACGGCCGCCTCGACCCAGGTCGACCTGGTCAGAATTGCAAACCCGATCCTGGAACAGCTCGGGCAGAAGGTGAATGAAACGACCCAGCTGAGGATCATCGACAACGGTGAATCCCTGTGCATCGCCAAATTCGAGCCGACGCGCGACCTGCGTGTGCATTCGATGATCGGACGGCGCCGGCCGCTTTATGCGGGCTCCTACAAGGTGCTCCTCGCCTACCTGCCACCGCAGGTCCAGGCCCAGATGATCCCGGAAAAACTCGAGCGGTTCACACCCCGGACGATCACTAGCCGTGCAAAGCTGGACGCCGAGCTGAAGCGCATCCGCGAGGCCGGCCATTGCGTCAGCCGCGGCGAGGTCAGCGATCAGCTCGTGTCGGTCTCCGTCCCGGTTCTAGCCTTCGACGGCTCGGTGATCGCCGCCGTGAACGTCGCCGCCCCGGCCTTTCGCACGCAGGACACCGATGTCCAGCGCTACGTCGCCCTGCTGAAGGACGCCGCCAGGAAAATATCCGAAGGCCTCGGCTGGTAGTGAGCTATGGGGTTCTGTCACGAACCAAATCGGAATTTGTTTCTAAGATACACTCATTGGCCAAGGGCCAGCATTTCAGGCGAACGTCTCCTTTGAGACTCGCGGCAATGCAAGGAACGAGACACTCTTCCCATTCGTTTCGGTTCCGTACCTGAAGCAGAACTACATGGACATCGCGATGTAGTTTGATCGCTCCACTGGGACAGTCACGATCAACGCGGAGGCAAAGCCAAGCCGCCGCGCTTGCGCGCGTGTCCCCGGAAGGGGTGAATCGTGAAGACCCGAACCTGGGCCAGGCCGCCATTCAAGGAAGCGGAATTGGGGCGCGCTCCGGTGGCAGTTCATTTGTCGCGCCGTTCTTGCGCGCGATCCGCAGTGGGCAACGATTTCTCTTGTCGTTTTGCATCTAAGCAATGGTTCACCTACGGCCTAACTCTTCAGATCGTTCGGGGGTGGTGTCGGCCGGCTTGGCGGGCCTCGCGAACATGTTGGACGATATCTGCGCCAATCCACCGGGAAAGAAGCGGAGCACCAGGATGATGCCGACCGCGAGCAGCATGTGTTTGGTCGCCTTGAGATCGGGGAACTGTTCAAGATACTCGCTGATCATGACGATCCCGACCGCCGCGACCGCAGGGCCGACGATGCTGCCGGCGCCCCCCACCAGAAGCATCGTGAGGATCAGCGTCGAGGTGCTGAAGGAGAAGACTTCCGGCGCGGCGACGCGGAAGTAGATGCAGTAGAGCGCGCCGGCAATACCGGTAGGAATGGCGCTGATAACCAGCATCGTCAGCCGGATGCGTGTCTGGTCGATCCCGCGCGCAGCGGCGTATTCCGGGTTGTCGCGCACGGCCCGCGCCGTCTTGCCGAGAGACGACCGCGCGATCGCGATAAGAGCCGCTATGCAGGCAAGGGAAAGGACAAGGGAGACATAATAGTAGCCGAGCCGTTGATCGCGGGCGAGGTTGTAGTCACCGATCCGGAGGCTCGGTACGCGTACGATGCCGCCGGCTCCACCGGTGAGATCGCCCTGGCTCATCACGACCTGCAGGCAAAGCTGCGAGAAGGCAAAGGTGACGAGCACAACATAGATGCCGCGCAGCCGAAGCGTCGGCGCCGCCACGACCAACGCAGCCAGCGCGGCGACGATACCGGCGATTGGAATGACCAACCATGGATCGACGCCGACCTGCGTGGTCAGGATTCCGGCCGTATAGACGCCGAGCCCGAAGAAGGCGATATGGCCGAAATTGAAGAGGCCGGTGAGACCGAGCGTCAGGTCCCAGCTCGCAGCGACGATCGCAAAGAGAAAGGCCAGGATGAAAAGATGACGAATGTACGGCCCTTGCAGGACGAGCGGCAGCAGCAACAACATGAGGACTGCGGCGATGGCGAGCGGTCGGTTGATCATATCCACCTCATAGCGACGACGGGTTTTTTGCACCGAACAGGCCTTGCGGCCTAAACAGCAGGACCAGAACCATCAGCAGGAACAGCATGGACGGCGTCCAGTAGATACCGACCGTAAAAATGAGGATCGCTTCGAGGAAGCCGATGACATAGGCCGCCCCGATCGAGCCGCCGACGGAGCCCAGCCCGCCGAAGATCACGACAATCAAGGCCTTCATAAGCGGGTCGGCGCCCATGGTCGGTGTCATCAGCCGCACCCCGGCAAGCAGCATGCCAGCGAGGCCGGCAAGCGCTGCCGCAAGCCCGAAGGAGACGAGAAACATCCTCGTGACCGGAATGCCGATCAGTTGCGCAGACTTCTGGTTCTGCCCCACCGCCCGGATCGCCCGGCCGATCTGGGTATGGTTGAGCACAAAGAACAGCGCCATGAGGATGACCGGCGCGACAAGCACGATGATCAACTCCTGCCGGGAGATGTTCACCAATCCATAGGAGATGTTTCCGCCAATTAGCGGCTCCAACTGCTTCAGCCGCGGCCCCCAGACGGTCAGCACGCCGTTTTCCAGGAAAGTCAGGCCCGCAAGCGTGGTCATGATGGTGACGAGCACCATGTCGTCGCGGCCATAGAAGGGACGGATCAGCAGATATTCGAACGCCGCGCCGATGGCGGCCATGACGACGAGCGCGATGAGAATCGAGTATCCTACCCATAGGCCGGGGCCCAGGCGCTGGGCGATTTCATAGGCCACATAGGCCCCGACAGTCATCGAGACGCCATGGGCGAAATTGAAGATGCCGAGTGTCGTCCACACCATCGACAACCCACTCGCCATCAGGGCGTAGAGGGAGCCGAGCACGAGGCCGCTGACGAGGATCGAGACAATGATATCAGCCATGTCAGTGCCCCGTCATCCCAAAATACTCCTTCATGACATCGGCATGGCCGAAGCTGTCGCTACCGACCTCGATTGTGCGGGCGACCACGCCGTGATTGACGAGGTAGAGCCGCGAGGCGAGCCGCAGCAGGAAATCGATATCCTGCTCGACCACGAGAAGCGGCATGCCGCCCTCGGCGATGCGCGCGATCGCCGCTGCAAGTTCGTCCTTCAATCGCGGCGAAAGGCCGAGTGTTGGCTCGTCCAGAATGAGGAGGCGCGGACAGGCCATCAGCCCGACGGCGAGGTTCAGCATCTGCCGCTCGCCGCCCGAAAGCGTGCCACATTTCTGCCGGCGCCGTTCCGCCAGCCGCGGAAAAAGCGCCTCCACCATTTCGATGTTCTGCCGCATGCGGGCTCTTGCCCGACGGGAATAGGCACCGAGTGCGAGAACCTCGCCGACCATCATGTCGGAAAACAGCCGATTGCCCTGGGACACATGGATCAGGCCGATCTCGACGATGTCGCGCGGCGAGCGACCGGTTATGTCGCGCCCGTCGAAAGTGATCTTGCCGGATGCCGGTTTAATCAATCCGCTGATCGTTTCGAAAAGAGTCGTTTTGCCATGCCCGTTGGGGCCAAAGAGACCGATATTCTCGTCCTTAGCCATTTTGAACGATAGGCCGTTCAGAACCTGATGGTCACCATATCCCGCCGTCAGGTCTTCGACTTCAAGAAGCGTGTGCATGGCTCGCTTGCCCTCCGAGATAGGCGCTGATGACGCGCTCGTCGCGAACGACCACCTGAGGATCGCCCTGGCTCAGGATGCGCCCTTCATTAAGCACGATCAGCCGTTGTGCCACGGCCATGAGCAATGGCAGCACATGTTCGATGACAACGATCGTCAAGCCGCCGGCGTTGAGCTCGATCAACAGGTCGCGCAGGGCGTCGATCTCCGGCTTGGTGAGGCCGGAGGCCGGTTCGTCGAGCATCAGCAAGTGCGGTGAGGAGACAAGCGCGCTCGCGATCATCAGAAGCTTTCTGTCGAAGACCGAAAGGTCACCGGCCGTAAGGTGGAAGCGTTCGAGCGCGAAGCCGACTTTATCGAGCGCCGCCGCCGCAAGATCGCGCTTCTGCGAGACCGATATCGGGCCGCAACACCATGTGCCCATCATGACATTGTCAAATGCGGAGAGGGTCTTGAAATCGCTATCCTTCTGGAACGTGCGCACAAGGCCGAGGCGAGCGATCTCGAAGGGCTTCAGCCGCCCGACCGATTGACCGCGAAAGCGGATTTCGCCTGCGTCGCGGCCGAAGGGGATTCCAGTCAATATGTTGAAGAGCGTGCTCTTGCCGCTGCCGTTCGGGCCGGCAATACCGAGCACTTCGCCTTCACGGACGTCGAACGTGACGTCGTTCACCGCCACGAAGGCGCCAAAGCGCTTGGTGACGTTGCCGACATCGAGAAGAATTGCCGCCATCTGGTTCTCCTGGCTGGCTTTCGGACGATCGGGTAGTCCGGCGGCCGTGTTTACGGCCGCCGGCAACCTTACTTCTTCAGCCATGGTGGCGTCTGGAGCTCGCCGTCCGCCCAGCGTGTGGGGGACAGGAGCGCGCGCTTACCGTCCCAGACCTGGAAAATCTGCAGCGGCATGAAATCGTCTCCGGCGACGGCCAGGTGCGTCTTGGGGTCGAACGAAACGATGCCGAGGGCAGTGACGCGATCCTTGACGTCGCCGATCGCCTTGCTGACCGCGAGCCGATCCGCCGGGTCGACGCCCGCTGCAAGAATGTCGCGATAGATGTAGACCATTTCGTAGAGCGCCTGGGCATAGGTGCTTGCATCAATGTCATAGCGCGCTTTGTATGCCTTGTTTATCGCCGCCGCGCGCTCGTTTGGAAGCACGCCGATCATCGTGGAGGTGATGATGCCGGTCGCCTTCTCCTTGGTCAGCTCGAGATATTCGGGGACCGTCGGGGCATATTGGATGAAGACCAGCGATTGCGTCGGGTTCTCCAGGAACTGGCTGGTGAAAGTCGCCGCGTTGCCGGGCAGGTAATCCGTATTGACGATCACGGCCGGCGGATCCTGCCTGGTTTTGCTGAGGAACGCCCGCCAGTCATTGATTTCGCCGAACGGCACGACTTCCGTTGCCGTGATTTCCCAACCGCGCGCCTTGGCATCTTCCATCATGCCTTCATAGATCGATTTGGAGTAAGGGTTGTCGGAGGTGATGAAGGCGATCTTCTTGTTGGAAAGCGTCAGCTTCTTCTCGCTCTGCCAGCGCTCGATGACGGGCATGATGCCGGTTTCATAAAGATCGTAGGACGGAGCGAAGGACCAGATCGTCGGGAAATCGTCCGGCGCGTCTGCAATGATATCGGCGGTCTGTGTCGAGTTTCCGGCGAGGAAATAGGGCATGCCGGCCTCGGCCATCGCTTCAATCTCGAAGTTGGAAGCACTGGCATAGCCGGTCATGACCATGTTGACGCCTTCGTCGCTCAGCAGGCGCTCGACGGCACTGGTGACAGCGGAAGGGCCGAGGTCACGCGTATCGGCGACAGCGATTTCGAGCTTGTAGCCGTTGACACCACCAGCCGCGTTAATCTCCTCGACCGCAAGCGTAGCGCCTTGCTGGGTGTCCTGCCCGTCTGCCGCAGCACCGCCGGAAATTGGTGCCAATATGCCGATCCTGGCGATCTTCTCCTGCGCCAGCGCAGGCAAGGCAGCAAGCGCGCCGGATGACAGCGCTACTGTCAGCATGAATGTTCTTGTGATGTGTCGCATGCGTTCGGTTCCCTTGTTTTATGGCTATTTCGTTCCGCAAAAATCGATCGTCGCTGCGGCAATGACTTTCGCGGCTTCCACGAGGGATTCGATCGTGACGAATTCGTCAAAGCCATGCAGGCCGTCGCCGGCTGGCCCGTAGATGACGCCCGCGGCACCCGCGCCGGCATAGTGCGCGGCATCACACACGGCCTCGAAGCCACGAATCCGGAAGGGCTTGCCCAACGCCGTCTTGTGCCTTGCCAGCGAGGCGACGATCGGGTGGTCGACCGGCGTGTCCATCGGCGGGAAATAGAGATCGGCGAGATACCAGTCGATCGCGATCGGATTATCGCGCAGCCAGCGGTCCTGCTGGCAGAAGTGATGGATGAAGGCCTCGAATTCCGCCCGCACCTGCTCCGGAGATTCGTTCGGCAGGAACTTGAAATCGAGGTCGAGGACTGCGACATCGGGAATGATTGCGGGGTTGCCCATCACCATAGGCAGTCCGTCCGGGCCAAGACCAGCGCCGGCGCGCAACACGCCCGGATTGATCGTGTTCAGCCCCGGCGGCACAAGCGGATGATGGGTCGTGCGGCAGCGCATGCTTTCATAGTCGCGCAAGGCATTCAGGAAGCGAGCGGCGAGTTCGACGGCGTTGACCCCCGGCTGGATCCGGCCTGGTGAATTCGGCTGAGGCCAGACCTCATTGAAGCGCCAGCCGGCGTGGCCCTGCCGACCCTTGATGGTCAGGCGCACCCAGTGTAGGCCCCCCTCGCATGGCAGGATGTCGCCCCAGGTCGGCTCGGCAACCAGCACCGATTTGGCAAGCTTGCCTTTGGCTACCGCATCCATCGCGCCGAAACCACCGGCCTCTTCGTCAACAACAGCATGGATCGATAGCCGGCCATCAAGCGTCAGGCCCGCCTTGCGGATCGCCGCATAGGCTGCAACGCAAGCGGCAACGCCGCCCTTCATGTCGAGTGCACCGCGTCCGTAGAGCTTGCCCTCCTTGATTTCGCCGCCGAAGGGATCGACCGTCCATTTGCTTTCATCGCTGATTGGCACCGTATCGACGTGGCCGCAGAGGATAAGGCTCTTCTCCTCGTTCCCGGCAACCGTACCGACGAGATTGGGACGGTTTGGAAACACATCCCACTGCTCGCAGGAGAAGCCCAGATCTTCGAGTTCCGCCTGCAGACGCTTCTGGACGTCGGGCTCGCGGTTCTGCGCGGCATCCTGGAAGAATTTTGGATTGACGGACGGGATTCGTACCAGATCCTGTGTCAAACCGACGACATGGCTGCTATCCGCGTCGATGATGTCCCAAACCGCCTTGATGGCATCCTGCTTGTGCATGAAATATCCTCCTTTTCCCGCTTACCTCAGTAGGCACTCTCGTAGGCTTCGCAGATTTCCTTCTGTGTCTTGCCGGCGAGATAGGCGATTTCGCCTTCCTTGTGTTTGACGTAGACATCCGCAAAGCCTTCCGGAAACCAGCCGCAAACCGTCGCATTCTCCTTGAAGCGCTGGAGGGCGGCTTCGAGCGTTTGCGGCAGACGGACGTAACCGCGTGCAGCAAGCGTCTCCACGTTCAGAAGCGAGAGGTCCTCCTGCGTCGCCTCCGGTACCTCCAGCTCTTCCTCGATACCCTGCACCCCGGCGTGGATGATCGCGGCGAGCGTCAAGTGCGGGTTGGCGGTGCCGTCGGCGGCGCGGAATTCGAAATTGAACTGGGCAGCCCGGGCGATGTCGCTGATATCGGAGACCGGGCAGATGCGCACCGAGGCCTCGCGATCACGGAAGCCGAGATTGTTGAAGGCGGCACTCCAGCGATGCGGGGTGAGACGCAGGTAGGAGACGACGCTCGGTGCGGTGATGGCGATAATCGAATCGAGATATTTCAGAATGCCCGCCACGAATTTTCCGGCGACATCGGAAAGCTCGTGCTTACCATCCGGATCGTACGTGACCGGATTGCCAGTCGAATCCAGCATGCTGATATGCACATGCACACCGTTGCCGACCCCGGCTGGATCGCGGATCGGGGTGAAGGTCGGATCGTAGCCAAGCTCTCGGGCGACGAGGCCGACGAGTTCGCGGGTGATCAGCGAATGGTCCGCGACCGTGACGCCCTTCTGCGGCCCCATCGTGACCTCGAACTGGCCGGCGCCGAATTCCTTGAGGATCGTATCGGGCGTGACCCCCGCCTGACGCATGGCCGCGATGATCGCCTCGCAGAAATGCCGCTCCTCCTGGAAGCCGCCGAGCGTGAAGGCCTTGCCGATGTCGGAGACGAGATGCTTGATCTGGAATTCATGCTCGAACGCGCCGTAGAGCGTGACGCCCGCCACCCGTTGCAGGCGCTCCAGCGCCGCTTCCAGGATGGAACGTGTGCAGAATTCCCATGGCCGGCCATCGGTGTAACGGATGTTGCCGAGCACGAAGTTTTCGTTCGGCGCACCCTCTTCGCTCTCGATGCTGACGCTGGTCGCAGGATCCGGAATCAGCACGAGATCGCCAAGCGAGCCGAATGGGCTTTCGGCAATGTTGTCGAAGCAGGTGATCTGCACGTTGGTCGGCGTCCAGCCGACGCCCCGTTTCAAGCGCTTCTCCATCTGTACCAGCGGAAAAGCCTTGCCGCGCACCTTGCCCGAAAGGTCGCCACAGCAGGCAACCATCATTTCCTCACGTTTCATCTGCGTCCCCGTTGATCTTGTCCTGGTCATAGCCCGGCATCTCGAAGCGAATGCCGTCCCAATCCTTGATGCGTTTTTGCGTTGCTTCCCAATCAGCCTCGGAGACGCGCACGATCAGCGCCTCGACAAGCGCCATGGCAGCGGCCACCGTGTCCCAGGCCGTACCGGCATCGATCGGCAGGGCCACGATATGATCGGCGCTGCGAGCGGCCGGCGACATCCACTTGTCGGTGACCACGACGATCGTCGCGCCGCGTTTTTCCGCGATCGTTTCGGCGAGACGCGAAAGGCTGAGCTGGTAGCGCCGAAAATCGAAGAGCAGCACGACGTCCTTCTTGCGCATGCGCAGCACGTGCTCCGGCCAGAATTCCGGATTGTCCGCCATGTGGTAGATGCCGCTGCGGATCTGCCTGAGATGGATCGACAGGAACGCGGCGACATTGTCGCTGACACGACCGCCGAGCAGGAAGATATTGCGCGACGGATCGGCGAGCAGGCCGGCGAGAATGTCGAACTGCGCCTGCGAAACCGTTGCCGTCATTTCCTGCATGACGGCGGAAACGCGGGCGACATATTCCGACAGGAACTCCGAATGCCCGACCGGCTTCTGGCTGGACTTCAGGTCCAGCGGTGAGCGCTGCCCCTCCTTCAGCTCGGCGATCAACTGGCGCTGCAGGTCCTGGAAGCCACTGCAGCCGATCTTGCTGACGAAACGGGTGATCGAGGGTGCGCTGACCCCGGTCTTCGCCGCCAGCTCCTGGATACTCTCGAGGCCCGTGAAGGGGTAGTCGGCAAGGATGGCATTGGCGATCTTGCGCTCGCTCGCCGTCAGCTGCGCTGCGGCCTCGCGGATCCTCGTTCGGATCGTCGTCGATGATTTCCCATCGCTCATTGGTGTTCGTTCCCGTTGTTGGCGTGGATATTGCGCTATGAAAAAAAATAGTCAAATGGAAAAATTATGTTGACTATGATCGAGAAATTTCTTTGACTGCTCACCATAAGAAGCCAGCGCCCGGCCCTCGCCGAGCCGCATGACGGATACCATTCCATGCTCAGGTTCGCAGGCCGCGAGACGACCAGATTGCTGCAGACGGGCGACCCCGATCCCGTGGAGTGGCTCAACTCCGCCGGCTCTTCACCGATCTTCCTGACCTGCGAGCATGCCGGCCGTGCCGTGCCGCGCGCCCTCGGCGATCTCGGCATTCCAGCCGAGGAGATGGAGCGCCATATCGCCTATGACGTCGGCGCCGAGGGTGTGGCGCGTGGCCTTGCCGAACGGCTCGATGCGGCGCTCATCCTTCAGCGCTACAGCCGTCTCGTCATCGATTGCAATCGCCCGCTGGAGGCAAAGGACTGCATCGTCACGCAAAGCGACGGCACGGTGGTTCCGGTCAACGCCGACATCACGGATCTCGATCGCTCCCGCCGCTATGTGGAAATCCACCAGCCGCTGCACGAGGCGATCGCCGTGGCACTCGACCAGCGCCAGGCGAACGGAAAACCGCTTTTCCTCGTCTCGGTGCACAGCTTCACGCCGGTCATGCGTGCGACGGGCGCCGTGCGGGATTTCGAACTCGGCCTACTCTACAATCGCGACGCCCGTCTTGCCGAACGGCTGGCGGAGCATTTTCGTGCCGCCAATCCGGACGTCACCGTCAAGCTCAACGCGCCGTATCACGTCGACGACGTCTCCGACTACACCATCCCCGTGCATGGCGAGCGGCGCGGCATTCCGCACGTGCTTCTCGAAGTGCGCAACGATCTTATCACCGATGCCCGCGGGCAGGAGGAATGGGCCGACCGTCTGGCCGGCCCCCTCCGCCTTGCCGCAGACAGAATCGAAGGAAAAGCCTGATGGCCGCTAACCATCTCACCACCCGCGAAATCCCGCTCGACCCGGCGGCATCAGCCATCCTCTTCATCGACGTGCAGAACTTTTCCGTGCGCCGCGAGGGCGGCGAGTTCAAGGACGTTTCCGAAGCGGAAATCGACGGTAAATACGGCTACTATTTCAAGCGCATCCACGAGGTGGCGATCCCGAACATGCAGCGCCTACTTGCCGGTTTCCGCAAGGCCGGCATCGAAGTGCTGCACACGACGATCGAGAGCCTGACCAAGGATGGCCGCGACCGCAGCCTCGACTACAAGATCACCGGCTTCAACGTGCCGAAGGGCTCGTGGGACGGCAAGGTGATCGACGAGCTGGAGCCGCTGGAAGACGAAATCGTCTTCCCGAAAAGTTCGTCGAGTGTCTTCGTCTCCACCCATATCGACTACACGCTGCGCAATCTCGGCGTGAAGCAACTTGTGCTTTGTGGACTGCTCACCGACCAGTGCGTGGAATCGGCGATCCGCGACGCCTGCGATCTCAATTACCTGGTGACGCTCGTGCCGGATGCCTGCGGCACCTATTCCGAGGCGCGCCACAACACATCGCTGAGTGCGATCAAGGGCTATTGCCGCCAGATTTCGACCGACGATCTCCTGAAGGAAATCGGACAGTAAAAACCCGGAACGAACCGACGGGACGGAAACGAGGAGCATTCGAAAGCGGGCCGCACAACAAAACAAAAAGGCCGGACCGCTGATCCATTCATTGCCGAAAAGGCATCACTAAGGGGAACGACCATGATGAAGACTTCCACATTGCTTCTGGCAGCGAGTTTTGCGCTCGCCTCCACCACGGCCTTTGCCGCCGACGACAAGATCGTGATCGGCGGGGCACTGTCGATGACGGGCATTCAGGCACCGCTCGACACGCCCGGCTATAATGGCGCGCAAGTCGCCGTGAAATATCTGAACGACAATGGCGGCGTGCTCGGCAAGCAGGTCGAGTTCATCAACATCGACGGCAAATCCGATCCGGTGACAGTCGGCAACGTCGCCGTCGAGCTGATCGACAAGGGCGCCCAGGTCATCGTCGCGCCCTGCGACTTCGACTTCGGTTCGCCGGCCAGCCGCGAGGCGCAGACCGCCAACCTCGTCGGCATCTCCACCTGCGCTTCCGACCCGCTCTATTCCTCGTGGTCGCTGGGCGACAAGCAGTTCACGCTCTCCATGTGGAACACCACGATGGGCGCGACGGCCGCCGACTTCGCGGTCAAGGAAAAGGGCTGGAAGACGGCCTATGTCGTCACCGACCAGTTCATCGCCTACACCAAGTCGCTGTCGAAATACTTCGTCGAACAGTTCAAGGCCGATGGCGGCGAGATCCTGCTCGAAGACACCTATACGAACGGCGACAACAACTTTTCCGCCCAGCTCGCGCGTCTCCAGGCGCTTGGCAAGAAGCCGGACGTGATTTTTGTCTCGTCCTACGGCACGGATATCGGCGTGATCATCCGCGCCCTGCGCGAAGTCGGCTACGATGCGCCGATTCTCGGTGGCGATGCCTATGACGACCCGGCCATGCACGAAGCGCTCGGCGAGAAATTCGGCAACAACGTCTACTTCGTCACCCACACCTGGATGGGAGCGGGGGCCGATCCAGAAATGGAAAAATTCATCGGCCTCTACAAGGAGATGTTCGGCAAGGACCCGGACACCTCCTTCGTCTCGACCGGCTGGGACACGATCATGATGCTCGCTCAGGCGATTACCGCGGCCGGCTCGACCGATGGCGCAGCCGTTGCCAAGGCGCTGGAAGACGGCCAGTTCAAGCTGCTCACGGGTGACCTCGATTACGGTACGAACGAGGAAGGCCATGTGCCGAACAAGGCCGCGGCTTTGATCGAGCTCAAGGGTGGCAAGCCGACCTTCGTGGGATGGCGCAAGCCGGAATCCTTGCCGAAGCCCTGATCGTTCCCGTTTACGGGCCGGCCGAAAGGCCGGCCCATCACCTTCGGAAAAGCCATGTCTGAAACGCGCCTCGCGGTAAACGACGTGTCGGTGGAATTCACCGGCCTCCGCGCCCTCGACCATGTGTCTCTCTCCGTTTTGACCGGCGAGGTCGTTGGCCTCATCGGGCCGAACGGCTCCGGCAAGACGACGCTCATCAATGCTATTACCGGCCAGGTGAAACTGGCAGGCGGTACGATCACCGCCGGCGATACCAGGCTGTCTGGTCTCTCCCCGCGCGAGATCGCGCTGCAAGGCATCAGCCGCTCGTTCCAGATCGTGCGGCTGTTCAACACAATGACGGTTCTGGAAAACGTCGAGGCCGCGGCGCTGGCAAAGGGTGCTTCGCTTGCTGTCGCCGCCGAGCGCACGAAAGGCCTGCTCAGCGAACTTGGCCTGACGGCCAAGGCGGACGAGCTGGGCGAAAGCCTGAGCTACGGCGACAAACGGCGCGTGGAAATTGCTCGGGCGCTCGCAGCGGAGCCGCGCTTCCTGCTGCTCGATGAACCGGCGGCCGGCATGAACGACGCCGAGACGGAAACCTTGCTGCACACGCTGTCCGAACTGCCGAAGAAACGCGGCCTCGGTCTTCTCATCATCGACCACGACATGGGTCTCATCATGCGCCTCTGCCACCGGCTGCACGTGCTCGCCTCCGGCCGCACCATCGCGGAAGGGGATGCTGCCCATGTCCGCGGCCACCCGGCGGTCATCGAGGCCTATCTCGGCAAGGGAGCGGCCCATGCTTGATATCCGCGACCTCTCCGTCAGCTACGGCACGATCCGTGCCGTGCGCGGCATCAACTTCACCGTTGGCAAGGGCGAACTGGTGAGCCTGCTCGGCGCGAACGGCGCCGGCAAATCCTCGACGCTCAAATGCATTGCCGGCGCGTTGAAGGCGTCGGGCGGGTCCATCACGCTCGACGGCAAGGACATCACGTCTGCCAGCCCCGAACAGGTTGTGCGCGCCGGTCTCGCCACCGTACCCGAAACCCGCGACGTGTTTCCGGACCTGACAGTCGCCGAAAACCTCATGCTCGGCGCCTACATCCACCGGCGCGACCAGGCCGGCAATCGGCAGAATCTTGAACGGCAACACACCTTGTTCCCGCGCCTTGCCGAGCGCTCGCGCCAGCCGGCCGGCACGCTGTCCGGCGGTGAGCAACAGATGCTCGTCATCGCCCGTGCGCTGATGTCGCGCCCCACTGTATTGCTGCTCGACGAACCCTCGCTCGGGCTTGCGCCAGCGATCGTCGAACGCATCTTCGAGATGATCGAGACGCTGAAAAAGTCCGGCCTCACCATCCTGCTCGTCGAGCAGAACGTGAACCAGGCACTTGCCGTCGCCGATCGCGCCTATGTCATGCGGCTCGGCGCGGTCGTCACATCCGGCACGCCCGACGAGATCCGCGCGACCAGCGATCTCAGCGCGCACTATCTGGGAGGCTGACCCATGGCTTTCGCAATCCAGTTCGTCATCGACGTCTTGAGCCTCGGCGGCGCCTATGCCCTGATGGCGCTCGGCCTCGTCATCATCTACGGCATCCTGCGACTGGTGAACTTCGCCTATGGCGAGCTCATCATGGTCGCCGGCTACACGATGTTCCTGACAAGCGGCTCCGGCCTGCCCTGGATCATCATGGCGGTGCTCGCCGTCGTCATGGCGATCGTCTTCGGCATCATCACCGACTATGCCGCCTTCCGTCCGGTGCGCGCCAAGTCGGTGACCGCAGTCCTCATTACCTCCTTCGCCTTCTCCAACCTCTTGCAGAACGCGGCCCTGCTCTTCATTTCACCCCGCCCGCGCAACGTGCCGTTGCCGGAGATTTTTTCCGAAACGGTCTCGATCGGCGGCGCCATCACGCCGGTGCGCAATCTCATCACCATTGCCGCGTCCATCGTGCTGCTCGCCGCCGTCGCCTTTCTGATGCGCAAGACGACGCTCGGCATCGCCATGCGCGCAGCGGCGACCAACTTCACCATGGCGCGCATGCTCGGCGTGCCGGCAAACCTCATCATCTCGTCCGCCTTCGCGCTCTCGGGCTTCCTCGCCGGCGTGGTCGGAATCCTCTGGATCGGCCGCATCGGTACCGTTGTGCCGGGCGTCGGCCTGGAGCCGTTGCTCATCGCCTTCATCGCCACCGTCATCGGCGGCATGCGCAGTCTGCCCGGTGCCGTCGTCGGCGGGTTCCTGCTCGCGCTTATCGACACGACGCTCAACTATACCCTGTCGCAGGACCTCCTGAAGTTCCGCGACGCCTTCACATTCAGCCTCGTCATCCTGATCCTGCTCTGGCGCCCCGAAGGCCTCATCAAGGGTCCGGCAAGCGGTCAGCGGACCTGAGGAGCGGAACCCATGAAACATTCCTATCTCACCGCCCTCATCCTCATCGGCGTCATCCTCGTCATCGGTGTCGGCAGCCAGCTTCTCGGCATCCGCCTCTATGACCGCATCGCCACCAACCTGTTGATCTCGCTGGTGCTGGTCATCGGATTGCAGACCTTCATGGGCAATTCCGGCCTGCTCTCCTTCGCCCATATCGGCTTCATGGGGCTTGGCGCCTACACCTCCGCGGTGCTCACCATACCGGCGCAGATGAAGGGCATGGCACTGCCCGACCTGTACGAATTCATGAAGCTGGTGGAAGTCTCGCCCCTTATCGCCATGCTCGCCGCCGGGGTTCTGGCCGCAGTCGTTGCTGCTGTCGTCGCCTATCCGCTGATGCGACTGTCCGATGCGGCGTCGGTCATCACCTCCTTCGCGCTGCTCGTCGTGCTCTACACAGTCATGAACAACTGGAGCGCCTTCACCAACGGCCCGCGCACCCTTTTCGGCCTGCCGAAGACGACGGATATGCCGATCGCCGCCATCGTTGCCGGCATCGTCGTCGTCGTCGCCCTGCTCTTCAAGGAATCGCGCACCGGCAAGCTTTTGCGCGCCTCCCGCGAGGACGAAGTCGCGGCCGCAGCCCTCGGCGCCAACATCCCGCAGCTGCGCTGGCGCGCCTTCATCCTCGCCGCCTTCATCGCCGGCATCGGCGGCGCGCTCTGGGGCCACTTCATCACGTCCTTTGCGCCAAAAGCCTTCTACCTCAAGGAGACCTTCCTGATCGTCACCATGCTGGTGATCGGCGGGGCCAACACGGTGACTGGCGCTGTCGCAGGCACGGTCCTCATCACCGTCGCCTATGAGGGCCTGCGTAGTACGGAGTCGGCGCTGAACGCCACGTCCGTCGGTGCCGGCCAGGTCATCGGCCTTACCGAAATCGTGCTGGCGCTCGCCATGATCGCCGTGATGATCCTGAAACCCGGCGGTCTCTTCCCCAACCGCGAGATCGGCCACATCCTCACCCGCGCCCGCCGCAAGAAGGAAACCGCACCATGAACTGGAAGACCGCCTACCGTTCCTTCTACTACGCCAATGCCGAGGCGCCGGACGACATCGTGCTCGACCCGGAAACGACGGCGCTGCTTGTCATCGACCTCCAGAACACCTATCTCGACCCAAAGGACACGCCGGAAGAAACCGCCCGTTGGCAACCGTTCTACGACCGCGTGCGCGGGACCGTAATCCCGAACACCGCACGGCTGATCGATGAATGTCGCAAGCGCAAGGTGGAGGTCATCTACGCCCGCATTGCCTGCCAGAAGCCGGATGGCCGCGACCGTTCGCTCAGCCAGAAGAAGCCCGGCTTCAACTACCTGCTGCTGCCGAAGGACCTGCCGGAAGGCCAGATAGTACCGGAGCTCGCGCCTCGTGCCGACGAAATCGTCATCACCAAGACGACCGACAGCGCGCTGACCGGCACGAATCTTCGCCTGATCCTCGCCAATATGGGCATCAAGGACGTCATCTGCTGCGGCATCTTCACGGACCAGTGCGTCTCCTCGACCGTGCGCAGCCTCGCCGACGAAAGTTTTGGCGTGGTGGTCGTCGACGATTGTGGTGCTGCGGCAACGGATGAACTGCACAAGCGGGAACTCGAGATCATCAACATGATCTACTGCCATGTCGTCCAGCTCGACGAGGTTTTGACCTTCTTCAAATAGGCGAGGAAAGCACGATGTCCGGTCTCTACGCCCGCGAAAGCCGATCGGTCTCGAAAATGGCGCATCTGCGGTTTTTCCCGCAGGCGATCGTCGGTGGCAGCGGTGCCTATCTCACCGGCGACGACGGACGGCAGCTCCTCGACTTTGCCGCCTCCTGGGGTGCGGCGAGCCTCGGCCATTCCCATCCCGCGGTCCGCGCGGCGGTCGATCGTGCGCTCTCGGACCAGGCGGGCGCCAGCTACCTTTCGACCGCAAACGAGCCCTGCGTGCTGCTTGCGGAGAAGCTCCTGTCCCTCGTACCGGAACGCGCTCGCGGCCGGGTCTGGTTCGGCCATTCCGGTTCCGACGCCAACGAGACGGTCGCCCGCATGGTCGTAGCCGCCACCGGCCGGCCGCGCATCCTCGCCTTCAGCGGCGCCTATCACGGCGGAACCGTCGGCTCCATGGCCGTCTCCGGCCATCCGGCACAGCAAGGCACTCGGGCCGAAGGCCTGACGCTTGTGCCCTATCCCAACAGCTATACCGCCGGTAGCCCGGAGGCCGCCAAGGACACCGCCCTCGCCCATCTCGAAACGCTTTTCGCGACGGACGTGCCGCCGGAAGAAGTCGCCGCGTTCTTCATCGAGCCGATCCAGTCGGATGGGGGCATGCTGGTTCCGCCGGATGGCTACTTCAAGGCGGTGGAAGCACTCTGCCGCAAGCACGGCATCCTGCTGGTCTCCGACGAGGTCAAGGTCGGGCTCGGCCGCAGCGGACTGTTCAACGCCTTCGAACATTCCGGCATCGAGCCGGATATCGTCGTCTTCGGCAAGGGCCTTGGCGGTGGCCTGCCGATTTCGGCGGTGGTCGGCCCGGAAGCCATCATGAACCACGCAGTCGCCTTCTCGCTACAGACCGTGCACGGCAATCCAGTCTGCGCCGCCGCGGCCCTTGCCGTGCTCCAGACGATCGAACGCGACCATCTCGTCGAGAACGCGGAGAGAACCGGCACGGTGCTGCGCGAGGCCCTCGACCGTCTCGCTGCTCGCCAGGCGCTGATCGGCAACGTACGCGGCCGCGGCCTTGCTCTCGGCGTCGAACTTGTCACCGACCGCACGAGCCGTGAACCAGCAGCACGGCAAACTGCGCTCACCATCTACCGCGCCTTCCAGCTTGGCCTCGTGCTCTACTACGTCGGGGTCCACTCCAACGTGCTCGAATTCACCCCACCCCTGACGCTCACCGAAAACCAAGCGCAGGAGGGTGTCGCCATCCTTGATCAGGCCCTCGCCGATGTTGCAGCAGGGCGGGTCGACGAGAGCCTGCTCGCAGAGTTTGCCGGCTGGTAGCTCGCCATTCGGCAACCGCGGCATCGATCGAAGCCTGCCGCGTCACGTCGATCTCGACCGCATAGGCTGCCGGACCGATCTCGCTCGCCGTCGCCCGTGCGCGTTCGATGTTGATGTCGGCGATGGCGACCCTTGCGCCTTCGCGGACATAGGCTTCCGCGAAGGCGCGGCCGATGCCGCGCGCCGATCCGGTGATCAGCGCGCTCCTGCCCTCAAGCCTGTTCATCTCACGGCCTTCCCGGCGTCGTCGAAGCGGTGGATGCGGGTTTCGTCGGGGGTGAGCCACACCGTATCGCCATGGGTGACGGGGAAGTCGCCGCCGGCGCGCACCGTCATCAGGCCGATGCCCTCGACATTGACATGCAGGAAGGTGTCGGAGCCGAGATGTTCGGCGACGCCGACGAGGCCCTTCCACGTGCCGCTCTCCTTGGAGAGCCTGATGTGCTCCGGGCGGATGCCGACGGTCGGCGCGTTGTACGGTTTGGCCGCCTCGCCCTTGACGAAGTTCATGCGCGGCGAGCCGATGAAGCCGGCGACGAACAGGTTGTCGGGCTTGTTGTAGAGATCGAGCGGCGAGCCGACCTGCTCGATATTGCCGGCATTGAGAACCACGATCTTGTCGGCCATGGTCATGGCTTCCACCTGGTCGTGGGTGACGTAGATCATCGTGGTCTTCAGCTGGTGGTGCAGCTCGCTGATCTCGAGCCGCATCGTGCCGCGCAACGCCGCGTCGAGGTTCGACAGGGGCTCGTCGAAGAGAAAGGCCGACGGTTCGCGCACGATCGCCCGGCCGATGGCCACGCGCTGGCGCTGGCCGCCGGACAGCTGGCCCGGACGGCGCTCGAGATAGTTGGTGAGGTTGAGCACGCGCGCGGCCTCCGTCACCTTCTTGTCGATCGCCTCGGGGCTCATCTTCGCCATCTTCAGCGGGAAGGCGATGTTGTTGCGCACGGACATGTGCGGATAGAGCGCGTAGGACTGGAACACCATGGCAAGGCCGCGTTTTGCCGGCGCCTCCCCGGTGACGTCGCGGCCGTCGATCTCGATGATGCCGCTGGTGGTGTCTTCCAGGCCGGCGATCAGGCGCAGCAGCGTGGACTTGCCGCAGCCCGACGGGCCGACGAAGACGACGAACTCGCCCTCGTTGATGGTCAGGTCGATGCCCGGAATGACCTGCGTCTCGCCAAAGCTCTTGTTGACCTTTTTCAGGATGATCTTGCCCATGGTGGTTCCTCCCCGATCTGTTTTTACTTCACGGCGCCGAAGGTCAGGCCGCGGACAAGCTGCTTTTGTGAGAACCACCCCATGATCAGGATGGGCGCGATGGCCAGCGTCGAGGCTGCCGAGAGTTTCGCCCAGAACAGGCCCTGCGGACTGGAGAACGAGGCGATGAAGGCGGTGAGCGGCGCTGCATTGGTCGTCGTCAGGCGGATCGTCCAGAAGGCTTCGTTCCAGGCGAGGATGATGTTGAGCAGCATGGTCGAGGCAATGCCGGGTACCGCCATCGGCGTCAGCACGTAGACGATCTCGCCCCACAGCGACGCACCGTCCATGCGCGCCGCCTCCAGGATCTCGCCGGGGATCTCGCGGAAGTAGGTGTAGAGCATCCAGATGACGATCGGCAGGTTGATCATGGTCAGCATGACGGTGAGACCAATGCGGCTGTCGAGCAGGCCGAAGTCGCGGAAGAGGAGGTAGATCGGCACCAGCACGGCGACGGCCGGCATCATCTTCGTCGAGAGCATCCACATCAGGATGTCCTTGGTCTTGGCCGTCGGCGAGAACGCCATCGACCAGGCGGCGGGCACGGCGATCAACAGCGCCAGCAGCGTCGAGCCGAGCGACAGCACCACCGAGTTCAGGAAGAACTTGAAGTAGTTGCTCTGCGCCTGCACGGCTGCATAGCTCTCCACCGTGCCTGACGGGATGATGTTGAACCCCTGGATCGCCTCGGTCTCGGATTTGAACGAGGTGATGATCGTGTAGAGGATCGGAAAGAAGATGATCAGCGCGACGATCCAGGCGGCGATCGTGAACACTACAGTGCGTCTTGTCGAAACTGCGCGAGCCATGGTCTTGTCCTCCCTAAAAGCTGTTCCAGGAAAAGTGTGAAGCGGTTTTCCGTCCGGAACTGCGATAAACTATTTGTCGAGGTTCTTGCCGACGGCGCGCATCAGGAAGAAGGCGACGATATTGGCGAGGATGACGGCGATGATGCCACCGGCGGAGGCTCCGCCGACGTCGTAGCCGAGAAGGGCCGTGCGGTAGATCAGGAACGGCAGGTTGGTCGATGCATAACCCGGGCCGCCATTGGTGGTGACGAGGATTTCCGCATAGACGCCGAGCAGGAAGATCGTCTGGATGAGGATGACGACGGTGATCGAGCGCGAGAGATGCGGCACCGTCAGGTAGATGAAGCGGGAGACGAAGCCGGCGCCATCCATCTCGGCCGCTTCCTTCTGCTCGCCGTCGAGCGATTGCAGCGCGGTCAAGAGGATGAGGGTGGCAAACGGCAGCCATTGCCAGGCGACGATGATGATGATCGAAAACAGCGGATATTGCGCAAACCAGTCGACCGGCTGGAGACCCAGCGCCCGGTTGATATCGGCAAGCACGCCGTAGCCCGGATGCATGATCATGTTCTTCCACACCAGCGCCGCCACCGGCGGCATGACGAAGAACGGCGAGATGATCATGATGCGCACGATCCCCTGCCCCCACATCGGCTGGTCGAGCAGAAGCGCAATCGCCACGCCGCCAAGCACCGTGATGAACAGCACGCCCCCGACGATCAAAAGCGTGTTCCAGATCGACTGGAAGAAGGCCGGGTCGGTATAGAAATACTGATAGTTGAACAGCCCCGCCCAGCTGACATTGGCCGGGTTCAGCAGGTTGTAGTTCTGGAACGAAAACCACAGCGTCATCGCCAATGGCACGATCATCCAAACCAGAAGCAACCCAACCGAGGGCGCCAACATCAGCCGCGCCAATCCACGCGTGTTCGCAGTCGCCATGATTTCCTCCTCCCAACCAGCACACGAGCGGCAACGCCGTCGCGTGCGTCTTTTCAGCCTCGAACGCTCGCAGCCGCCGCGCCTTCATAGAGCGCGAGCACCTGGTCCACCGCGGCAACCAGAATGTCCTCGGCACTTTGGCCCTCTCCCGGCGCGACCTGCGGCAGATATTGATGCAGCACCGGTTCGGGGATGCGCACGCCGTCAAGCGCGTCCATCAATCTTGCTACGGCAGCCTCCGCCTCCGGCCGCGTCCAATAGTAACGGATGCGGTCGCTGTAGCTGAAATGCCGCTGAACGCGCAGCGCCGTCGCATCGCCATGGTAGTAGCCGATCCAATAGCCGGGCGCTTCCGTCAGCAGCGCCTCCATGGCCTTGGCAAGGGATCGTTCACCGTAACCGGGCACCAGTTCCGACGCGACAAGGTCCAGTGCATACAGCGCCTCGCGATAGGCGAAGGTGAGGCCCGGGCCAACCTTGAGGATCGGGTAGCCGTCGCGGACCAGAGCCGCCAGCGCGTCGCCCGTCTGGTAGTCCGTCGAATGGGCCTCGAAGACCAATGTCGGCTCGTCGTCGAGAAGGCTGCTCAAGGCTGCGGCACGCGGCGGATCGTAGGCGATGACATTGTCGCTGCCGAACTCGACACCCGGCTGCACGACAAAAGCGATGACGCGCGCAAAAACCTCGGCGAGCCCCGCCTTGGCGAATGCCGCGCGATG
Organism: Sinorhizobium sp. RAC02; assembly: GCF_001713395.1. NCBI lineage: Bacteria > Pseudomonadati > Pseudomonadota > Alphaproteobacteria > Hyphomicrobiales > Rhizobiaceae > Sinorhizobium > Sinorhizobium sp. RAC02. The sequence goes on from NZ_CP016452.1 coordinate 2,100,864, forward strand.
CACGGCAATGGTCTCGCGGGCCGCTTCCGGCGCCGTCGGCTCGACCGTCGCCAACGCATGGTCCGCGCCGCCCGGGACGGGCACTTCCGTGCCGAGGATGTAGACGGGAGCCGGCAGGCCGGCGCGGGCGGCCGTTCGTTCCGCAACTGCACAGAGTGCTGCGGCGCGCTCCGCCACGGTACTGTCATCGAGGGCGGCGGGCTCGCCGGCGCAGCCCATCGAGGCGTCGAGGTGAATCTTACCGAAACCGGCTGCGACATAGGCTTCGATCATGTCCGCCGCGTTGGCAAGCGCGACCTCCGCCGTCTCCTTGCGCCAGGGATTGGGACCAAGATGATCGCCACCGAAAATGATCTGGTCGCGGTGCACCCCCTCTTCGCCCGCGATCTGCCCGACGAAGGCGACGAAATCGGCGGGCGTCATGCCGGTATAGCCGCCGAACTGGTTGACCTGGTTGCAGGTCGCTTCGACGAGCACCGGCCCGCCGCCCTTTGCGGCGCGCCGGAGTGCTGCACGCAGCACAACGGGATGAGCGGAACAAATGGAGGGAATTCCATAAGGCTGGCCCGCACGCCGAGCGGCGGCAAGGCCCGTCAGGACGTTCTTCATGCTGTCAGCTCCCGGCCTGCGGCGGCAATGAAATCATCGAGCTCCGCCTTGTTGGATACTCCCTCCATCGGCCCCTGCTTCGTGACCGTGCGGGCGCCGGCAGCATTGGCATAAAGCAGTGCCCGGGCGGGCGGGAGGCCAGCACGCCGGCTTGTCAGATAGGCCGCGCCGAAACAGTCGCCCGCGCCAGTCGGATCGATTTCCTCCACTGCGAAGGCCGGGCAATCGACACGGCCAAAGACCTTGCTGAAATGGGTAGACCCATCACTGCCGCGCTTCAGCACGACTTCGCCGATGCCCAAGCCGAGGAGGTGCTGCACCGCCGCCTCTTCCGTCGCAGCGCCGGCCGCGACCAGCAATTCGTCGCCGGACGGCAACAGCAGGTCGGTCACCGCAAGCATGTCATCAATGAGCTTGCGGCCCGCACCGTCCTGCACCAACTCCTTGCGGATGTTAGGATCAAAGGAAACCGAACCGCCGCGCGCCTTTACTGCTTGGACCGCTTCCACCAGGATTTCGGCGATGCCGGGAATGGCGAAGGCCGAGCCCATGACATGGACGTGCCCCGCACGCGCGATCAGCGAGCGTGCCGCCTCGGTCATGCTCGTTTCGCCGGCGGCCGAATACGCAATGTTGAACACGAAATCGCGTGCGCCATCGTTGCGATAGCGGACGAAGGCACTGCCGGTCGGCTTGCCGACAATCGTGGCGATCGCCGAGACGTCGACACCATCGGCCCGCAGGCGCTCGACGTTGAGCGTACCGAAGTCGTCGTCGCCGACAGCGGCGACAATGCCTGCCGCGCCACCGATACGCGCTACCTGATCGATAAAGATGGCCGGGGCACCACTCGGGAACGGGCCGAGAAGCGGCTGGGCCTCAAGAAACCCCGTACCGATCGTCGTGGCCATGATCTCCACCAGGATTTCACCGACCGTGACCGTAGGCCCCAGGGCCTCCGGCGCCAATGCGCTTGTTATAGCCAATGCTTTCTCCCCGCATGAAAGCCGCCGAGACGGCTCCACCAACTACATGAGAGATAACGGCCTTGCATCGGAAAAGTCAACATAACTTTACGCGCGTAAATTAAATTACGGCATTGTGTAATGCCGCATCGCAGCAAATTGCTTTTTGCGACGCAATAAGAAACTTGAGTTTAGCCCTTATTTTTCAAATATTTGCGGAAACCGTACGAAGCGAACGCCCACCGAGCCCAGATAATTCCCTTGACATCCACCATCAATTTACCGGATACCAACTTTACGCATGTAGCTTTATGCGTGGACATCCGTAAAGGAGGAACGGACTATGAGGATTCTTATTCGCATTCTGTCATCGTCTGCCGTCGGCCTGGGCCTGCTCAGCGGCCTGGCGCAGGCTGAAGAAATCAGCATCGCCACCGTGAACAACGGCGACATGATCATCATGCAGAAGCTGTCGGCCGCCTGGGAGAAGGAAACCGGCAACAAGATCAACTGGATCGTATTGGAAGAAAACGTCCTGCGTGAACGCGTGACGACCGACATCGCCACCAAGAGCGGCCAGTTCGACGTCATGACCATCGGCGGCTACGAGGCGCCGATCTGGGGCAAGCAGGGCTGGCTGGCGCCGGTCGACGATCTCGGCGACGATTACGACTATGCCGACCTTCTTGAGCCGATCAAGGCAGGGCTGACCGTCGACGGCAAGCTCTATGCTGTGCCGTTCTACACCGAAAGCTCGTTCACGCTCTACCGCAAGGATCTGTTCGACGCGGCCGGCCTCACCATGCCTGATCAGCCGACCTACGAGCAGATCAAGGAATACGCGGCCAAACTCACCGACAAGTCCAAGCAGCAATATGGCATCTGCCTGCGCGGCAAGCCGGGCTGGGGCGAGAACATGGCCTTCCTCGGCACGATGGTGAATGCCTATGGCGGACGCTGGTTCGACATGGACTGGAAGCCGCAGCTCAATTCCGAGCCGTGGAAGAAAGCCATCACCGACTACGTCGCCCTTCTGGGTGAATACGGCCCCCAGGGTGCGACGGCGAATGGGTTCAACGAGAACCAGACGCTGTTTGCGACCGGTCATTGCGCGATGTGGATCGATGCGACGTCTGCCGCGGGTCGCGTCTACGATCCCAAGCAGAGCCAGGTCGCCGACAAGATCGCCTTCACGCGCTCGCCGATCGCAGAGACGGCGAACGGATCGAGCTGGTCCTGGTCCTGGAACCTCGCCATTCCGGCAACCTCGCAAAAGGCCGACGTCGCCAAGTCCTTCCTGAAGTGGGCGACCTCCAAGGACTATGTGAAGATGGTCGGCGAGAGCGAAGGCTGGGTTGCCGTGCCCCCGGGTACGCGCAAATCCACCTACGCGCTGCCGGAATACCAGAAGGCGGCACCGTTCGCGGAAACCGTATTGCAGGCAATCCTGTCAGCCGACCCGTCCAAACCGACCAAGGATCCGGTGCCCTATACCGGCGTGCAATTTGTCGCCATTCCGGAATTCCAGGCGATCGGCACCTTCGTTGGCCAGCAGGTCAGCGCAGCGCTCGCCGGCCAGCAGACGGTCGATGCCGCGCTTGAAGCGGCCCAGACGCAGGTCGAGCGCGACATGACGCGCGCCGGCTACATCAAGTAACGGGCTCAGCCTGCGGCTTGCCCGCAGGCCCTCCCGGGAGGCCTGGCGTTTTTTGGCGCCGGGCCTCTCCGCATCAAAAAAGTTTTCGATCAACAGAACCGCCACCACAGCCCGTTGTGACGACGGGATGGAGAACCGATATGAGACTTCAAGACAAGATTGCCCTGATCACCGGCGGCGCGCGCGGGATCGGCCTCGGCTTCGCGGAAGCCTACGCCGCCGAGGGCGCAAAGGTCATCATTGCCGATATCAATCTCGAGCGCGCCCGCGAAGCGGCGGCATCCATCGGTCCCGCAGCGACCGCCGTCAAGCTCGACGTCACGAACCTTGCCGACATCGATGCCGTGATCAAAAAGATCGACGAAGACTTCGGTGGCATCGACATCCTCGTCAACAACGCGGCGATCTTCGACATGGCGCCGATCCAGGCGATCACCGAAGACAGCTACGACCGCGTTTTCAACGTGAACCTCAAAGGCCCGCTGTTCACGATGAAGGCGGTAGCGAATGTGATGATCACGCGCGGGCGCGGCGGTAAGATCATCAACATGGCAAGCCAGGCCGGCCGGCGCGGCGAAGCGCTGGTGACGCTGTACTGCGCATCGAAAGCCGCCATCATCTCCGCAACGCAGTCGGCAGCCCTTGCCCTCGTCAAACACGGCATCAACGTCAACGCGATCGCGCCTGGTGTCGTCGATGGCGAACATTGGGATATTGTCGATGCGAAATTCGCCGAGTGGGAAGGGCTGAAGCCGGGCGAGAAGAAGGCGGCGGTGGCGCAATCCGTACCGATCGGCCGGTTCGCGACGCCGGACGACATCAAGGGCCTCGCCGTCTTCCTCGCCTCGAAGGACAGTGATTACATTCTCGCCCAGACATACAATGTCGACGGCGGCAACTGGATGAACTGAACCATGGCAAACCACATGAAAGCGATCCACTTCACCGCCAAGGGCGAAGCCGCCCTTGCCGATCTGCCGGTCGGCGATCTTCCCCCCGGCCATGCCCTGGTCAAGGTCCGGGCATCCGGCCTCTGCCACACGGATATCGATGTGCTGCACGCGCGTTATGGCGACGGCGCCTTCCCGCTTGTGCCGGGCCATGAATTTGCCGGTGAGGTTCAGGCGATTGCAGCCGACGTCACCGGTGTTCGCGTTGGAGACCGGGTCGCCGTCGACCCGAACCTGCCCTGTGGCACCTGCCCTTCCTGCCGGAAAGGGCTATCGAACCTCTGCCAAAACCTGAAGGCCTATGGCGTGTCGCACAATGGCGGCTTTGCCGAATACAGCATCGTGCGCGCCGACCACCTGCACGGCATCGGCGACATGCCCTATCACATCGCAGCCCTCGCCGAGCCGCTCGCCTGCGTGGTCAACGGCCTCGGCAGTGCGGGCCTGCGCAACGGCGCGCCCATGCCGCGCGAGGCGCTGGTCATCGGCGCCGGCCCGATCGGCCTGCTGCTGGCGCTTTCGCTGAAGGCGGAAGGTGCGGAAAACGTCACGGTCGCCGATATCAACGAAAGCCGCCTCGCCTTCGCAGCCGAACTCGGGCTGGGCGGAATTATCTCCGGTTCCGCAGACCTTGCGAACAGGGCGCGCTCCTACGATTTCGTGGCCGATGCCACCGGCATTGCGCGTGTCGTCGAAGGCATGATCGATCTTGTCGCCGATGGTGGCACGGCCCTGCTTTTCGGCGTTTGCGCGCCGGATGCGCGGATCTCTATCGCGCCGTTCGAGATCTTTCGCCGTCAGTTGAAGCTGGTCGGTTCGCATTCGTTGAACCGCAACATCCCTGATGCGCTGGATATCCTCAAGCGAGATGATGGCAGAATGGCAAAACTCGTCTCGCATCGGCTGACGCTGGAGGAGGTGCTACCGTTCTTTACACGGAAGCCGACGGACCCCGCCACGATGAAGGTGCAGTTTGCCGCCGACTGATCGCCGAACTGCCGATGGTCGCCTCCAGTTTGCGCTTCCCCCCCGAAATGGGGCCAGCTAAGAAGGCGTGCATCAGAACCCAGGGAGCACACGTTTGGCCAAGTCGATCAGAACGATGGAGGATTTTTCCGAGTTCGTCGGCCTGTCCCGGCCCACGGTGTCGAAATACTTCAACGACCCGTCTTCGGTGCGCAAGAAAACGCGCGACACCATCGAGGAAGCGCTGAAAAAATCCGGCTTTCGGCCGAATATCTTCGCCGTGAATCTCAACCGCCGCCGCTCGAACATCATCGGGGTGGTCATCCCCAACTCGACTGACCCGTTCTACATGGCGCTGACGCGGCGCATCGAACTGATCGCCAATGAAGCGGGCTTCCTCGCCTTCGTGCTGTCATCAGATGGGCGCGCGGATATGGAGGACAACGCGATCAAGACGTTCAAGTCGATGAACGTCGCCGGCGCCATCATCGCGCCGCTCGGAACGCGCTCGCGCCACACCACGCTGGAACGGCTCGGCGAAGCCATTCCACTCGTCTATGTCGATTCTCCGATCGATGAGGCCTCGGCGTTCGTCGGCACGGACAACCGCCAAAGTTTCGGGCTGATCGTCGACTATCTCTGCCGGTCCGGCGAACCACCCTGCTATTTCGGCATGCCGCAGGTCAATACGAACGCCGCCACCCGCCTGAGTGCCTACCGGGAGGCCATGGAACGCCTCAACGTCGAGCCTCGAATCCTGCCGGTCGCCGACACGACCACCTGGGATTTCGAACAGTTCGCCTTCGAGGAGGCAAGCCGCCTCTTCGCGAAACCCGATCAGCTTGCCTCCCGCACCATTCTTTGCGCCAACGACCGTCTGGCCTTCGGTGTCATCGCCGCCGCCTGGCAGCGCGGCTTGAAGATCGGCCACGGTGCCGGCTACGATCTGCGTGTCGCCGGTCACGACGACCATCCATTGTCGCGGTATGCCTGCCCACCCATTACGACGGTCGCGCAGAACTACAACGAGATCGGCCGCCTCGCGATCGAGCTCCTCCTTCGCAAACTCAGCGAAGTGAGCGATGGCGCAACCGCCAAAGATCAGATTCTGCTGAGATCCGATCTCATGCTCAGGCAGTCGGCCTGACTTCCTGGGTGAATGCCGAATGGCGTCTCAGGTCTTGAACGGAAGCGAACCTACGACCTTGTCGTTGCAAAAGCCCAATGCCTGAAAGTTCTCGTAGAGGAGATCGCGATTGGCTTTGATGCAATTGCATATTTGGGGCCGATAGCAGACCGTCTGCTGCAAGAATCCACAACGCAAAAAAGCGGACACCTTAGTGTACGGCGCAGGGGTCAGGCATCGGTCTCAATGCGGCCTGACTGAAAGAAAGCCATAGACGGTCGGTGCGCCGGAGCGATCTCTCGATCTACGCAGCAGCACGCGTCTCTCGTCCGAACACCGCGTTCCATAGCTGCGGTTCGCACCTTCGCGTTTTGGGATCGGTCATCGTGGATTTTGGCTCATCGCGCTTGAGGCGACTGAGCCACCGCGTCCAGACAAGTGCCGGAAACTTCTGCCATCAATGAACAACGATTTTTCGCATCCAATCGCGTGAAGAGAATGTCGTACCTTAATTTTCCATAAAAACTATAGACTATTAATGCATCTGTCTCAGCACTGGTGCGTTCATGTCCTATCATCTCAGCCTCCTCGACAAAAGCCCGGTCGAATCCGGCCAGACCACTGCAGAAGCGCTGCAGACGACGGTGAAGCTTGCTTTGAGAGCGGAAGCGCTGGGCTATCACCGGTATTGGGTAGCCGAACACCACAATATGGCCAGCCTCGCCAGTTCGGCGCCCGAGGCGCTGATCGCCTATCTTCTGGCAAGGACCTCGCGAATCCGCGTCGGCTCCGGCGGCGTCATGCTGCAGCACTACAGCGCCTACAAGGTCGCCGAAACCTTCAATCTTCTGGCCTCCCTGGCGCCCGGGCGGGTCGATCTCGGCGTCGGCAAGGCGCCCGGCGGCTTTCCGGTTTCGACCAACGCGTTGCAGGCGGCCATCGACCCCGCACGTAAGCCGAAATTCGACGATCAGCTTTCCGATCTCAACCGCTACCTGTCGGTCGCGCCCGATGCGACGGATCTCGCGGCGACGCCGCTCCCGACCGTGGCGCCCGAGCGCTTCCTGCTCGGCGCCAGCGTCGAAAGCGCCAGGCTTGCGGCCGACAAGGGCTGGCAGCTGGTCTTCGCCGGTCACCTGAACGGCGACCCGGAAAACCTGCGCAAGACATTCGAGGCGTATCGCGAGGCAAGCGGCGGCAAGGCGCCGATCCTGGCGCTGGCAGCCTTCGTCGCGGAGGACGAGGCGCAGGCGCGTGAGCGGGTTTCGGGGCTCAGAATCTTCAAGGTTTTCCTCTCGACCGGCCAGAGCGTCAATGTCGGCAGCGAGGAGCAGGCGGCCGAGTTCGCGCGGCAGTCCGGTGTCACGGACTACCGTGTCGAGGAGAAGGTGCCGAGCATCCTGCATGGCACGCCGGCGCAGGTGCGTGACGAATTTGACGATCTCCACCACCGCTACGGCGTCTCCGAATTCATCATCGAAACCCCGGCGCTGACGGCGGCCGAACGCTTCCAGTCCATTGAGCTGCTGGCGAAGGAACGGCTGTCGCTCGCTGCCTGAATTTTCCGGAAAGGATGATCCCATGTCCCAGAAAAACGTCACGTTCGGTATCATGCTGCAAGGGCCGGGCGGCCACATGAACGCCTGGAAACATCCGAGCGGACCGGCCGATGCAAGCGTCAATTTCCCCTTTTTCGTGGAGACTGCCCGCAAGGCCGAAAACACAGGCATTGCCTTCGCCTTCGTCGCCGACGGTCTCTACATCAACGAACAGTCCATCCCGCACTTCCTCAACCGGTTCGAGCCGATCTCGATCCTCTCGGCACTCGCAGCCTCGACGTCGAAGATCGGCCTCGTCGGCACGGTCTCGACCTCCTATAGCGATCCCTTCACCGTTGCGCGCCAGTTCGCCACGATCGATCTGATCAGCGGTGGCCGTGCCGGTTGGAATGCCGTGACGACGCCGCTCGAAGGCTCGGGCCGCAACTACAGCCGCGAGCACCCCGAACACGAGTTGCGCTATGAGATTGCCGACGAATATCTCGATGTCGTCAAAGGCCTGTGGGATTCCTGGGACGACGACGCCTTCCTGTGCAACCGCGAGACGGGTGTCTATGTCGACAAGACCAAGCTCCGCCGGCTCGGCCACAAGGGGCGGTTCTTCCGCGTCGAGGGGCCGCTCAATATCGGTCGCTCGAAGCAGGGGCAACCGGTCGTCTTCCAGGCGGGCGCCTCCGATTCCGGCGTGAAGCTCGCCGGCAAACATGCCGATGCCGTCTTCACCAATGGCGGCCCCTTCGAGGACGCGGCGGTCTTTTACAAGCAGGTGAAGCAGAGCGCGATCGCGCAGGGACGCCGGGCGGCCGACGTGCGCATCTTCCCCGGTATCGCGCCCATCGTCGGCGCGACGGCCGAGGAGGCGGAACGGAAATACCAGGCGATCCGCAATCTCGTGACCGTCGAGGAGGCGTTGCTCTATTTGGGTCGCTTCTTCGACCACCATGATTTCAGCGCCTATCCGCTCGACGAGGCCTTTCCGGAACTCGGGGATATCGGCAAGAACAGCTTTCGCGCCACGACCGACCGGATCAAGAAGACGGCGCGCGAGCAGAACCTCACGCTCCGCGAAATCGCGCTTGACGTCGCGACACCCCGCACCGCCTTCATTGGAACGGCCGACCATATCGCCGACGAGATCATCCGCTGGGTCGACGGCAGTGCGGCGGATGGCTTCATCCTCGGCTTCCAGGTGATCGCCGAAGGCCTCGACGATTTCGCAGCGCATGTCCTGCCCGTCCTTGCGGCCCGCGGATATTTCAATCCGTCACTCGAAGGCCAGACGCTGCGCGACCATCTGGGCCTGCCCTATCGCGAAAGCCGCCATGCGGCCGGCGCGGACGCCATCGAACCCGGAAAGGCGGTCGGCGCGTGAGCGTTGAGGAAAAAACCATGAACGCTATTGCACCTCCTCCGCGCCTCAACGATCCCATCCAGCAGGGTATCGCCGCCTTTCTCGACGAGATCGTGGCGCTGCGCCAGGACCTTCACCAATATCCGGAGCTCGCCTTCCAGGAGCGCCGCACCAGCAAGCTCATCGCCTCGCAGCTTTCCTCTTGGGGCTATGATGTGACGACCGGCATTGCCGGGACCGGCCTTGTCGCAACGCTTTCTAATGGCACGCGAGAGCGCCGGCTCGGCATCCGCGCCGATATGGACGCGCTGCCGATCGAGGAGGCGACGGATCTCGCCTATGCCAGCAGCAATCCCGGCGTCATGCATGCCTGCGGGCATGACGGCCATACGGCGATCCTGCTTGCGGCCGCCCGCTATCTTGCGCAAACCCGTGCGTTCAATGGCACGCTTCATCTCATCTTCCAGCCTGCCGAGGAGATCGGCGCCGGCGCCCGGAAGATGCTTTCGGAAGGCCTGTTCGAGCGTTTCCCGGTCGATGCCGTCTTCGGGCTGCACAATTGGCCGGGCGTGCCGGCAGGGCAGTTCGGCTTCGTTCCCGGCCCGGCGATGGCCTCGGTCGACCAGGCCAATATCCGCATCGTCGGCAGGGGCGGCCATGGCGCAGAGCCGCAGAACGCCGTCGATCCGGTGGTGGCGACCGCATCCCTCATTACGGCCTTGCAGAGCGTCGTCTCGCGCAATGTCGATCCGCAGGAGATGGCCGTGGTGACGGTCGGCTCCATCCATGCCGGCTCCGCCTCGAATGTGATCCCGGAAAGCGTCGAGCTGAAGCTGACGATGCGGGCTTTCACCGAGGGCGTGCGGGAGCAACTGCGGGCACGCATTCCGGCACTCGCCCGCGCGCAGGCCGAAAGTTTCGGAGCGGTGGCGGAGGTGGACTACCGCCTCGGCTTCCCCGCCCTGATCAACGATGCCGGCTCGACGGCATTTGCGCGCAAGGTGGCGCTCGACACGTTCGGCCCGGTTCAGGTCGAGGAAGGCTTCAAGCCTCGCACCGCAAGCGAGGATTTCGCCTTCATGTTGCAGGCGCAGACGGGAAGCTACGTCTTCGTCGGCAATGGCGACACGGCGCCGCTGCACAGCGCCCGCTACGATTTCAACGACGCGATCATCGCGCCCGCCGCCCGCTATTGGGTGCGCCTCACCGAAACCTTCCTCCAGTGACGTCAGCAACAGGACCGGCGACATGAGCGATACGTTCCTCTACACCACGCCTCTCGATCCCCGCGCCAAGCCGCTGATCGACGAACTGACCTACGAATATGACAAGCGCTACGGTTCCTATTTCAGTGAGGCGGGCGCCGTCGAGGAGATGAACCGCTATCCGGCCGAGGCCTTCGCGCCGCCCTACGGCAATTTCCTGCTTCTGCTGCGCAATGGCGAGGCGGTCGGCGGTGGTGCCTTCAAGCAATACGACGATCACACCGCCGAGTTCAAACGCATCTGGACGCGCTCCGACCTGCGCCGCCAGGGGCTTGCGGTCAAGGTGCTGGTCGAGCTGGAACAGCAGGCGGCGCGGCAGGGCTATTCGCGCATCTATCTGACGACCGGTTTTCGCCAGCCGGAGGCCGTCGGCCTCTATCTGAAATATGGCTACACCGCCCTTTTCGATGTGGATGCCGACCCGGAAATCTACAAGTCGCTACCCTTCGAAAAACAGCTCGGCGCGCATGCGGCGGCCGTCATTCCCGTGCAGCCATCGCTGCAGCTTGCAGCGGATCACCGCTGACCGGCTTGCGACTAAAACCATAAGGGGAAGATCATGGCACTCACGACAGATTTCGCCGGGATCGGGGTCGATCACCGATCGGCCGAACATCAAAAGCAGGATTATTCGCGCTACCGCATCGTGCCCGCCCGCCATCCCGGTCGCCTGGTGGGAACGGTCTTCGCCGCCGTCGTCATCGCCGCCGTGCTCTATTCCACCTCTACCAATCCGCGCTGGGGCTGGGGTGTCTTTGCCGAATGGTTCTTCGCTGAACCGGTCCTTGCCGGGCTCGGCAGGACGCTGCTCCTGACCGCACTTGCCACGATCTCCGGCTCCATCCTCGGCACGGCGCTGGCGCTGGCACGGGTTTCCAAATCGCCGCTGCTCTCCAGTCTTTCCTGGGGTTACATCTGGCTGCTGCGCTCGATCCCGCTGATCGTGCTGCTGCTGGTGCTCAACAATCTCGGTTATCTCTACGAGACGATCCGCATCGGCGTGCCGTTCAGCGATACCGTGCTGGTCGACTATCCGATGGTGCAGCTCGTGACGCCGTTTGGTGCCGCCTTCCTGGGGCTGACGCTCAACCAGTCGGCCTTCTTCGCCGAGATCGTGCGCGGCGGCATCCTGTCCGTCGACCAGGGGCAGCATGAGGCCGCCGCCGCTCTCGGTCTGCCACGTCACCGGCAGGCATTCCGCATCGTGCTGCCGCAGGCGATGCGCTCGATTCTGCCGACCGGCTTCAACGAGATCATCGGCTTGGCCAAGAGCACGTCGATGGTCTACGTGCTCGCGCTGCCGGAGCTGTTCTACACCGTCCAGGTGATCTACCGCCGCAACCTCGAAGTCATCCCGCTGCTGATGGTCGCGACCGCCTGGTACCTCGTGATCATGACGGTGCTGTCGATCGCCCAGCACTATATCGAGCGCCATTTCTCCAAGGGCGCCGTGCGCAATCCGGTGCCGCTGCCCTTCCAGTCCTTCCTCGCCCGCTTTCGCGGGCCGGCATTGCCGGAGACCGTGGCTGTCCCGGCGATCCGTCATGCCGGTTTCCAGGATGCGGCGCAGCTGCGCACCGGCGGCACCGTGCGGATCCAGAAGATCTCGAAGAGCTTCGGCCCGCTGAAGGTGCTCGACAATGTCGACCTCATCCTGCCGGCCGGAAGCGTCACGGCCATTCTCGGCCCGTCCGGGTCCGGCAAATCGACGCTGCTGCGCACCATCAACCATCTCGAACGGGTCGACAGCGGGTTCATCGCCATCGATGGCGAGCTGGTCGGCTACAGCCAGAAAGGCGATACGCTCTATGAACTGAAGGAAAAGGACATCCTGAAGCGCCGCGCCGATATCGGCATGGTGTTCCAGAGCTTCAACCTCTTTCCGCATCTGACCGTGCTCGAAAACCTCATAGAGGCGCCGATCCAGGTGCGCGGAACGAGCCGAGAGGAGGCGATCCGCTTTGCCGGCGAGCTTCTCGCCCGCGTCGGCCTCAGCGACAAGATCAACGCCTACCCCCGCCAGCTCTCCGGCGGCCAGCAGCAGCGCGTCGCGATTGCCCGCGCGCTCGCCCTGAAACCCAAGGTGCTGCTCTTCGACGAGCCAACCTCGGCGCTCGATCCGGAACTCGTCGGCGAAGTGCTCGATGTCATCAAGGAACTGGCGCGCACTGGCACGACGCTTGTCATCGTCACCCACGAGGTCGGCTTTGCCCGCGAAGTCGCCGATACCGTCGTCTTCATGGAAGACGGGCAGATTCTCGAAACCGGTACGCCGGCACACATCTTCAGCCGGGCCGACCACCCGCGAACACGCGAGTTCCTCGCAAAAGTCTTCTAGCAAAATTCCAGGGCCGGAAACGGCGACGGAATGGAATTGACCGAAAGCACAACCACAGGATGAAAAAAGGAGACGGGACATGACATTTCTTCACAAGGCAAAACTTCTGATGGCAGGTGCGGTCGCGGTGACGGCGCTTGGTCTGGCGACGGCACAGGCGGCTGAAAAGTTCGACCTCAGCCCGGACACGTCCAACCGTGTGCGCGCGGAAAAGAACGAGGAAGCGATCAAGGCGCTCTCGCCCGACTTCAAGTTCGTGACCCCCGGCAAGTTCACCGTCGCCATCAATGCCTGGGATCCGCCGATTGCCACCTTTGCAAACGATGCGAAGACGATCGTCGGCGCCGATCCCGATCTCGCGACGCTCCTGGCGGATTCGCTGGGGCTGGAGGTCGAAATCGTCTCGGTCGCCTGGGCAGACTGGCCGCTCGGCGTGTCTTCCGGCAAGTACGATGCTGTGATCAGCAACGTCACGGTCACCGAAGAGCGCAAGGAGAAATTCGACTTCTCCACCTACCGCAAAGACGTGCTCGGTTTCTACGTCAAGGCTGACAGCCCGATCACCGAGATCAAGGATCCGAAGGATGTCGCCGGCCTGAAGGTCATCACCGGTGCCGGCACCAACCAGGAGAAGATCATCCTGGAATGGGATCGCCAGAACGTCGCCGCCGGCCTGAAGCCGGTTGAAGTCCAGTATTTCGATGATCGCGCGGCCGCTGAGCTGGCGCTGTCGTCGGGCCGCGCGGATGTCGAGTTCAACCCCAATGCGACGCTGGCCTATGGCTCGGCCGTCAAGGGCCAGACCAAGCTCGTCGGCATCGTCAGCGGCGGCTGGCCGCTGACCGCCGAGATCGCCGTCACCACCCGCAAGGGCGCCGGCCTTGCCGATGCGGTGACGGTCGCGATCAACGGCCTCGTCAAGAGCGGCAAGTATGGCGAGGTGCTGAAGCGCTGGAACCTCGAAGCAGAAGGCATCGACCAGTCCTTCACCAATCCGGCCGGCCTGCCGAAGAGCGGCTCCTGATCTCCCAAGCATGAGGACCGGCGCTGCTTGCGGCGCCGGTTCGACCGGCATTCCACAGCATGGAGACGATGACATGACATCCAGACCGGCTTTCCGCACGCTCGCGCTCGGCGTGCTTGCATCCATCTTCGCCCTGATCGGCCCGGCGCACGCAGAAGAGGCCTTCGACCTCAGCCCGCAGCAGGCCGGCCGTATCCATGTGGAGCGCAACGACAAGGCGATTGCCGCCATCGCCCAGGATTTCACCTTCGTCACGCCCGGAAAATTCACCGTTGCGGTGAGCCCCGGTGGCCCGCCGCTCGCAACCTATGCCATCGATGCCAGAACCGTCGTCGGTGCCGATCCGGACTATGCGTCCGCGGTGGCCGAGAGCCTCGGGCTGGAACTGGAGCTTGTGCCTGTCGCCTGGATCGATTGGCCGCTCGGCCTGACATCCGGCAAATATGATGCCGTCATTTCCAATGTCGGCGTTACCGAGCAGCGCAAGGAAAAATTCGATTTCTCCACCTACCGGCAGGGCCTGCACGGCTTCTTCGTAAAATCCGACAGCCCCATCGTCGCGATTGTCGAGCCGAAGGATGCCGCGAGCCTCAGGATCATCGTCGGTGCCGGCACCAACCAGGAGCGCATCCTGCTGCGGTGGAACGATCAGAATGTGGCCGCCGGCCTGAAGCCGCTGGAGCTGCAATATTACGACGACGAAGCCGCAAGCCTGCTCGCTGTGTCCTCCGGCCGGGCGGATGTGATCGTGCAGCCGCATGCGCAGCTCGTCTACATTGCGGCGCGCGATCACAACATCAAGCGCGTCGGCACCCTGAGCGCTGGCTGGCCGGATCGTTCGGACGTTGCGATCGCCACGAAAAAGGACAGCGGACTGGCGGAAGCGCTGACCATCGCCACCAACGGCCTGATCGACAGCGGCGTCTACGCCAAAATTCTCGACCGCTGGCAACTGAGCGAGGAAGCGCTGCCGAAGTCGGAGACCAATCCGCGCGGCCTGCCGAAATCCTGAGCGAAAGACAATCCGATGAACCTCCCAAGACCCATCATCCGCCATATCGGCTTTCTTTCGCCGGGCAATTATCCCGCTGATGATCCGCTGTCAGGGCTGGAGAAGACGCTGCAGCTCCTCGAATTCGGCGAGGCGCTGGGTTTCGAAAGCGCGTGGGTCCGCCAGCGGCATCTGGAACCCGGCATTTCGTCAGCAACGGCGTTTCTCGCGGCTGCGACGCAGCGGACGAGCCGTATCCAGCTCGGAACGGCTGTCATTCCGATCGGCTATGAGAGCCCGTACCGGCTGGCCGAAGATCTTTCGACGGTTGATGTGCTCTCAGCCGGGCGCTTGAACGTAGGCTTGAGCGCCGGTCGCCCGCTGCATGCCGATCTCATCGGGCCGCTTGCCTTCGACGGAGACTGGGAGAGCTATGATTTTTCGCACGAACGGGTGCTGCGCTTCGTCGAAAACCTTCGCAGTCCCCTGATCGGTGACGATAGTACATTCATCAAGACGCCCTTCGGCCCCCAGCGGCCGCGGTTGCAGCCCCGTGCCAGAGGGCTGACGGATCGCATCTGGTATGGCGGCGGTTCGCTACGGTCCGCCGGCTGGGCGGGGCGGAACGGTTTCAACCTTCTGATCGGCAATGTCACGACGGGCGAAGACACCGATGACTTCTTCGTCGCGCAGCGGCGCCAGCTTGAAACCTACAGGGCAGCGGCCGAGGGCAGCCGACGGGTTGCGCTCGGCCGGGTGATCGTGCCGCTGGATGGTGCCGACGCGAAAACGCGAAAGCGCTATCTCGACTATGCGGCGGCGCGCACCGAACGCACGTTGACCCCGCAGGGCGAGCGTCGAACGCTCTACGCCCAAGACCTCGTCGGCACGTCCGATCAGATCCTCGAACGGCTGTTTGCCGACCCGATCCTACCGCATGTCAGCGAACTGCGGCTCGAGCTTCCCTATGAATTCGAGGACGAGGAATACCGCCAGATCGTGCATGATTTCGTCACGCGCGTCGCCCCGGAACTCGGCTGGTCCAGGCGCCCGCCGGAGAGCGGCGTGAACAACAACAGGCCGCTGGTGCCTTCGCGAGCAGGGATTTTGTAAGTGACGAAAACAGTCGATTATTTCTTCTCCATCGGATCGCCCTGGTCTCACCTCGGCTTCGACACCTTTGTCGATCTCGCCGCCCGTAGTGGCACCCGGATCAGGCCCTATCTCACCACGGTCATAGAAGAGAACGGCGGCATCTTTTCCCGAAACCGCCCGGACATACGCCGGGCCTATGGTGCACGCGATCTGCAGCGGTGGGCGCGCGCCCGCGGCAAGCCTCTACTGCTCGACAACAGGCCGGCACTGAGCGACCCGACGCCGGCATCGTTGATCGTGATTGCCGCCCTACTTGATGGGCAGGACTGGATCGCGCTGACAAGCGCCTTGCAACATGCTTTCTGGGCCGAGGCGAAGGACATCGGCAATCCGCATGTTCGCGAGGCCATCGCGAGCGCCTCCGGCTTTGACGGCTTGGTGTTGGGCCGACGGGAAAGCGATGAAGACGTCAGGGCAAAATGGTCGGCTGATCGAAGCCACGCGGCTGCGAGTGGCGTCTTCGGTTTCCCGTCCTATCGCTATGATGGCGAACTCTATTGGGGACAGGACAACCTGCCTTTCCTGGAACGCCACCTGGCCGGTGAGCGGCCCTGAAATCGAATGCCGAGGAGGGTGTTTCATGAACGACAAAGCAGACGCTGCCACGCAGCAAGGCCCACAAACGCGCCTGGTCAGGTCGGGATACGATTCCGTCAGTCAACGCGCTTTCATCAATCCCCCGGTGGTGCACGGTTCAACTGTGCTGTTTCCGGATGCGCATACGATGGAGACGCACGGGCAGAAATATACCTACGGCACCCGCGGAACGCCGACGACGGATGCCCTTTGTGCGGCGATCAACGAACTGGAGGGTGCCGCGGGCACCATCCTCGTCCCGTCTGGCCTTGCCGCCGTCACGGTTCCGCTGCTCGCCTATCTCTCATCGGGTGACCACGCGCTGATCGTCGATTCCGTCTACGGCAATGTCCGAGAGTTCTGCGATTCCATGCTGCCGCGCTTCGGTATCGAGGTGGATTATTATGATCCATCGATCGGGGCCGAAATCGAGGGACTGTTCAAGCCCAACACCCGCCTCGTGCACACCGAGGCACCCGGATCCAGCACGTTTGAGATACAGGATATTCCTGCGATCGTTGAAGCAGCCCATCGCCATGGCGCGATCGTGACCATGGACAATACCTGGGCGACACCGCTTTATTTCAAGCCACTCGATTTCGGCGTCGACGTTTCCATTCAGGCTTCCACCAAATATCCCGCCGGTCACGCGGATATCCTGTTCGGGACGGTGTCTGCCAACGCCCGGCACTGGCCGCTTCTGAGAAAGGCGAACGGCTTGCTTGGCCTGTGTGCTGCACCGGATGATACCTATCAGGTCCTGCGTGGTTTGCGCACGCTCGGTGTTCGCCTCGATCGCCATCAGACAAGCGCCCTCGACATTGCCAGATGGCTTGAAAGCCGCGCCGACGTCGCGCGTGTGCTGCACCCCGCGCTGCCGAGTTTCCCTGGTCACGATATCTGGAAGCGCGACTTCAAGGGTGCCAGCGGCGTCTTCTCCTTTGTTCTTCGCGTCGAGCATGAAGAGCAGTTCAAGGCGAAGGCCCAGGCTTTTTTGGACGCATTGTCCATCTTTGGCTTGGGGTATTCCTGGGGCGGATTTGCATCCCTGGCGCTTCACGTATCCCTGAAGGAGCGCAGGGTGACGACGGCGCCGACCGATGGACCTGTGCTGCGCCTGCAGATCGGGTTGGAGGATACCGACGATCTCAAGGCGGATCTCGATCGGGCATTTGCAGCCGTTCGCGCCTTCTAGCCGGGCAGCCGATCCCGCTGGCAGTCCTTGATGGGCTTGCCAGCGGGTGCTTACAGTCTTTGGCCTTTCGTGCCGGCCGCTATTGCGGCAGACGGAAATGGTCGTCGATATAGCGGCGGTCACGCGTCTCCTTATGCCAGCCGATGGCTTTCCTGTAGCTGCCGAAGAGATTGCCGGCACGCACGCCTTCCACGGTCAATTTATGCACGGCCTCGGCATCCGGATCGACATAGAGCGCATCCACGGGGCAATAGAGTTCGCACATGAAACAGGTCTGGCAAGAGTCTTGCCGCAGGATCAGGGGCGGGCCGTCCGGCACCGCTTCGAAAACGTTGGTCGGGCAGACCTGAACGCAGAGATTGCAGTCCGTGCAGGTATCGGCATCGAGAACTTCGATCATTACTCCGCTGCCTCCGCATATCCGGCAGATCGGATCGGTTCCGACCGCACCAGGATTGCCTCGAGACCGCTCAAGACCAGTCGGTGATGTTGTTGAGGGTCCTGCTGGGGAAAATCATCGCGCCGGTGCATGCCCCGCGTTTCCGTGCGTGCCAGGGCCGCGCGGTACATGAAGCGTGCCGTTGCCACCATCGCCTGGGCCTGACGCAATTGCAGGGCGGTAGCCTCGTCCGCCGTTGCCGTCGCAATATCCTCCCAAAGGGCGTCAAGCCGCTTGAGTGATGATGAAAGCCCGGCGTGAGTCCGGAAGTAGTTGATGTCGAGAGGGAAGACCTCGTCCTGGACCGCCTTGATGATGGCTTGCGGGTCCAGGGGGCTTAGATGGCTTGCAACCGTTGAAGGGGTCCCAGCCGTTTTGTTGGCGGCGTTGGTGTTGTCTCGGGCAAAGGCGGCCGCCGACGCGCCGGCGAAGGTACCGGTGGCGATTGCCCAGGCGGCGTTGTGGCTGCCGCCGCCGGTGAAGCCGCCGCAGATCGGCTCGCGGGTGGCGTTGTCGCCGGCAGCGTAGAGGCCGGGGACGGTGGTGCCGCAGTCGAGCCCGGTTAGCCGAAGGCCGCCGGTGCCGCGAACGGTACCCTCCAGGCGCAGCTTCACCTCGAAGAACTCGGTGAAGGGATCGATGCCACGCCGGTCGAAGGGCACGAAGAAATTCGGCTGCGCGCGCCGCAGGATCACCCTAACCTCATCGGTCTCCGTGAGGTCGAGCCGGGCATAGACGGGCTCTGAGAGCAGCATGCGCGCGATGATCGAGCGCCCGCGCGCGGACCCTGCGCCTTCGATCAGGCTTCCGTCCTTGCGGTAGAATTGCGCGAAGCGATAGAGCGCCGTCTTGGTGATCGAGGCGAAGGCCGGCGATATGGCGTAGGCGGAGGAGAATTCCATGCCGGATAGCTCTGCGCCCGCTTCCGCGCCCATCAGGTAACCGTCGCCGGTCAACACGTCGCAGCCGAGCGCCTTGCTCATGAAGGCGCAGCCCCCGGCCGCAAGCACAACCGCCCCGGCGCGGACCGTCCAGTGCCCGCCCGCCTGCCGGCGCAGCCCGCTTGCGCCCACGACGTTTCCACGGTCCGTCAGCAGACGGGTGGCGGGATGGTGATCGAGAATGGTGACGCCGGCATTTTTCACCCGGCGTCGCAACAACCGCATATATTCCGGCCCCTGCACGGAAATGCGCTGCTGGTCGCCCTCCTCGTTGCGGGGGAAAGGATAACCCCAGTCCGCCAGGCGATTGACGCTTTCGAAGGTCTTGTCGAGGACGGGTACCATCCACGCGCGGTCGGAAAGATAGCCGCCCATCGCCTCGCGGCTTGCCATCGCCGTTTCGCGTCCTGCCGGGTCCGGTGGTACGTACCAAATCTGGGTGCCGGCGGAAGCGGTGGCACCGGAGCTGCCGCAGTAACCCTTGTCTACCAGCACGATCCTTGCCTTGGCGCCGGCCGCTTCGAGGGCTGCCCAGCATCCCGCCGGGCCGCCGCCGATCACGAGCACGTCACAGGTAATCTCGGTTGCAGTTGCAGCGGTGGAGCCGGCGTCTTGCACGGGCAACTTCATGGTAGAAATCCTTTCAGACAAGAAATCTTATTGCGGTTTAAATCTATGTATTGCATAGGTTTTTGAATTGTTTCCGGAGTTCGGTCATGCCCATCGCCAGCCTCGCCATGTATGTCAGCCCAGAGCCAGTCGCGCAGGCGACGCGGCTGTTCTGGGAGGCTCTCGGCAAACGCCTTCGGGACCTTGGGCTTGATGCGCCGGAGGCGCTTGACGACGATGTCCGTTACGACGAAGCGTGGCTTCGCCCGGACCTCCTGTTCGGCCAGACCTGCGGCTACCCCTACGTCCAGCATCTGCGCGGCAAGGTGCAACTGGTCGCTTCGCCCGTGTATGGGCTTCCCGGCTGCGATGGCCCACTCAAATGCAGCTTCATCATCGTCAATGCAGCGTCCTCCGCACAGTCGATCGAGGATCTGAGGGGCGAGCGGGCTGCCATCAACGAGCCCGGCAGCAATTCCGGCTACAACCTGTTCCGCGCCTTCTTGGCGCCGCACGCGGTCGATGGCCGGTTCTTCGCATCCGTGCTGGAGACCGGCGGCCATCGGGCGAGCATCGATGCCGTTTCGAACGGGGCGGCCGATATCGCGGCGATCGACTGCGTGACCTTCGGCAACACCCTGCGTTTCGACCCCGAGCGCGTCGCGGGCGTGCGCATCCTGGCGGAAACGGCGAAGGGGCCGGGCCTGCCCTTCATCACGGCCGCGTCGACCCCGGCAAGGGACCTGGTGAGCCTGCGCCGCGCGCTGGCGGAGACGATCACCGATCCGGCACTTGCTGACGTTTGCGACACGCTTTCGCTGCGCGGCATCAGCCTGCTCGGCGATGCCGACTACGAGGTTTTGGCGGAGCTGGATCGGTATGCTGCGCGCCATGGTTACCCCGCCATCGCTTGAGGCAGGACGGTCGGTTCCGCGGCGAGCGGAAAGTGGCAGGCGACGCTGCGTCCATCCGTTCCCGCCTGCAGCACGGGCATCTCACCTGCGCATTTCGGCTGGGCAAGGGGACAGCGCTTGTGGAAGCGGCATCCGGACGGTGGATTGCTCGGGCTCGGCAATTCGCCCGACAGAACGATGCGCTCGCTTCGACGCTTGGGATCGAGCGTGAGGTTGGCGGAAAGCAGCGCCTGCGTATAGGGATGCGCGGGATCGCGAAACAGCGCTGCCGTCGGCCCGCTCTCGACGATCTGGCCGAGATACATCACGGCGACACGATCGGTCACGCGTCCGACCACATTGAGATTGTGGGAGATGAGCAGGTAGCTGAGCCCCAGCCGATCGCGGAGCGCCCGCAACAGATTGAGCAGTTCCCCCTGGATGGAGATATCGAGGCCAGCTGTCGGTTCGTCAGCAACGATGATGGAAGGTTCGGTCGCAAGCGCCCGCACCAGCGCCACGCGCCGTGCCTGCCCGCCACTCAACTGGTGCGGATAGCGCGTGAAAAGCTGTTCGCCGAGGCCAATGCTGTCCGCAAGCGCCGCGATATGCGCCCAGCTTTCCGGCGTGTGCACTCCGCGGATTTTCAATGGCTCGGCCAGAAGCGCGCGCACGGTCATACGGGGCGAGAGCGAGGCGGCCGGATCCTGAAACAGCAGCTGGATCCTGCGCTGAGCCGAGGTCTGGGACAGTGCCTCGCCTTCTAATGTCAGTGTGCCCGCTGCAAGCGGCTGGAGCCCGACGATGGCGCGCGCGACGGAGGATTTTCCGCAACCGCTTTCGCCAACGAGGCCGAGCGTTTCGCCGCGGTGGAGCTCCAGCGAAATGCCGTCGACGGCTGTCAGCCGGTCGTAGCGGACCACCGCATCCTTCAGGGTGAGAACGGGCGCGGCCATCACGCAGCCTCCAGCCAGCAGGCGAAGGCATGCCCGTTAGCGATCTGGCGGCGCGGAGGTTTTTCGCTGCAACGGTTGTGCCTTGCGGGACAGCGGCTGGCGAAGATGCAGCCTTCGGGCCGACAAGCCGGATCGGGCACGTTGCCGGGGATCGTCGCTAGGTCCTGCGCGGGATCGAACGCGGCGTAGGGGTCGATCTCGCAGGCCAGCAGCGCGCGGGTATAAGGGTGGCGCGGACGATGCAGAACATCGCGGACCGGGCCGCTTTCCACGACTGTTCCCGCATACATAACGATGACGCTGTCGCAGAGTTCGGCGATCAGCCCCATGCTATGGCTGACGACCAGCATGGAGGCGGCGGTGCGCTGTCTCAGCCGATGCAACACGTCGACGACCTGCGCTTCGATCGTCGCATCAAGCGCCGTCGTCGGCTCGTCGGCGATCAGCAGCTTCGGCTCGACCAGAAGCGCCATGGCGATCACCACACGCTGGCGCATGCCGCCGGAAAACTCGTGCGGATAGCGGTGCATGCGCTGGGCCGCATCCTGCACGCCGACATCGGCGAGTACGGCTTCTGCGCGTGACCAGAGTGTTCGCCGGTTATCCTTCGGAAAACGCCGGCGCTGGATATCGACGAGTTGGGTGCCGATGGTGAACATCGGGTTGAGCGCGGTCATCGGATCCTGGAAGATCATCGCGATGTCGGTACCGCGCAGCGCCGTCGTCTCCTTGTCGGCGAAGGTCGTCTCATGCCCGTCAAAGCGTGCATGGCGCGCTGAAACCTCGGCATTGTCGGCGAGCAGGCCGAGCATGGCGAAGGCCACGGTCGACTTGCCGCTGCCGCTTTCGCCAACCAGGCCGACGGATTGCCCGCGACCGATTGTGATATCCACGCCATCGAGGACATGTACCGCGCGCCCGGCACCCCGGTACGACACGTTCAGGCCTTCGATGCTGACAAGTGGGTCCGTCACAGCGCCCTCCTCAGCTTCGGGTCGAGCGTGTCGCGCAGGGATTCGCCGAGCAGCGCGAAGCCGAGCGTGGCGAGGATCAGCGCTAGGCCGGAAAAGGTGGCAAGCCAGATCGAGCGGTCGAGATAGGTATAACCGTCGTTGAGCAGGTTGCCCCAGCTTGCCAGCGGTGGGCGCACGCCGAGGCCGAGAAAGCTCAAGCCCGCCTCGATGGTGATGACGACGGGAATGTCCATGCAGGCCAGCACGAAGATCGGGCCGATGATGTTCGGTGTGACGTGATGCAGCACCACACGCCAGGCCTGCGCCCCGAGCACGCGCTCGGCCTCGATGAACGGGCTGTTGCGGATCGCGATCGTCTGGGCGCGGGCGACCCGGCCGAAATGCGGAATGAAGACGATGCTGACGAGCAGCACGACATTACCGAGGCCGGGGCCGAAGACGGCAACCAGTGCCAGGGCCAGGATGATGCTTGGAAACGAAGTGACGATATCGAAGATGCCCACGACCACGAGGTCGATGGCGCGTGGCGAGAGCGCGGCCGCAATCCCAAGCGCCACACCGGTTGTCAGCGAAATGGCGATGACCGAGAGCGAGATGCCGAGCGCGACGCGCGTGCCGTAGATGATGCGGCTCAGTATATCACGGCCGAGATGGTCGGTTCCGAGCAGATGCTGGAACGACGGGTCCATCAGCCGGTTGACCGGTGCGATGGCGTTCGGGCCATAGGGTGCGATGAGCGGTGCCGCGATCGCCACCAGACAGAGCAGCGTCACCGCAAGAAGCGCGAACGTGCCGCCGGGGCGACGGGAGAGATCGTGGAAGAGGTCCATTGTCATGCTCCTCTTCCGGAGACGAGGCGGGCGCGCTCGCGCGGATCGAGCAGGCTCTGCGAGAGGTCGGCAATGAGGTTCGTCAACACATAGAGAAGCACGATGACGAAGACGCCGCCTTGCACGACCGGGTAATTACGCGTCCGGATGGCATCGTAGATCAACGAGCCGAGACCGGGCCGGTTGAAAATCACCTCGGCAAAGACCGCGCCGCCCAGAAGCTCGCCAAATCCCATGCCGAGCACGGCGACGGTGGGTAGGATGGCTGGTTTCAACGCATACTTCACGAGGATTTTCGTCTCGCTGACGCCATAGGCGCGCAGCGTGCGGATATGGTTTTCGCCGAGCACTTCCAGAAGCGAGGCGCGCAGCAGCCGGGCGATGTAGCCAATCCAGCCGGCGGCAAGGGCCGTGGTCGGCAGCACCAGATGCCACAGTTGATCGCCGAGATCGCCGCTTTCGCCGGCCCCCAGTACGGGAAACCAGCGAAGCGTGACGGAAAAGGTCATCAGCAGGAAGACCGAGACGACGAAACTCGGCGTCGAGATGAAGCCGACGCTCAGGAACGCGATCAGCCGATCCACCTTGCCGCCCGGCCAGCGGGCGGAGAGGAGGGCGAGCGGCACGCCCAAGGCAATCGCGCAGAGCATGGCGGAGATCGCAAGGGCGGCGGTATTCGGCAGCGCGGATGAAACGAGAGCGAGGACCGATCGGCCGTTGAAAACATCTTCGCCGAGATCGCCGGATAGGAGCCGGCCGAAGAAGGCAAAGACCTGTTCGATCAGCGGCTTGTCGAGACCGATGCGGGCATTGAGGGCGGCGACGGCCTCGGGCGTGGCGCGCGAGCCGAGGATCACGGTGGCGGGATCACCGGGGATCAGCCGCGTCAGCGCCATCAAAAGAACGACCGAGCCGGCGACAGCGAGCATTGCCGTCGCCAGCTTGAAGGCGAGATGAATCTGGAGGGATGCGCTCCTCATCGAAGCGCATCCCGATCCGTCAGTCCGGAAACAGCCACCGGATCAGGCCGTCGCTTCCGTGAAGGCAGTGTAGAGCCAGTTGTTGCCGTTCGGCAGGACACCGGGCTTCAGCCACTGGCGCGCGGCGAAGGCGTTGAGGTTGTGGGTGATCCAGATAAAGGCGGCGGATTCGTCGAGCAGCTTCTGTGCTTCGATGTAGATCTTCTCGCGCTCGGCCGGATCGACCGTCACGCCGCCCTTTTCATGCAGGGCGTCGAAATTGGCATTCTTCCAGCGCTGCCAGTTCCACTGGCCCACCTGCGCGGAGGTGAACCACTGCGTCTGGAAGCCGGGATCGAACTTGCCGTTGTACTTGATCAGCGACAGTTCAAGATCCTTGCTGGCATCGTTTTCACCCAGCGCCCAATAGGCGGCGGATTCGAGCGCCTCGATCTCGACCTCGATGCCGACTTCGGCAAGATTGGCCTGGATGATCTGGGCAATCGCTTCGTAGCGTGCATTGGCCTCGATCGTCAGCTTCGTCTTGAAGCCGCCGGAATGGCCGGCCTCGGCGAGCAGAGCCTGCGCTTTTTCCAGGTCGCGGGCATGGACCGGTGCATCCTTCCAGTAACCGAGCAGCGTCGGCGCCAGGAGCGCGTTGGCGCGCGGATAGATGCCGGAATAGGCGCCCTGCAGGATCGCGTCGATATCGACGGCATGGCGGATCGCCTGGCGCACGCGAATGTCGTCGAACGGCGCCTTTTCGATGTTCGGGCCGAACCAGACATAATCGATGGCGGGAATTTCCGTCACGCTCGCATCCGGCAGGTCCGCGAGCGCCTTGCCGCTTTCAGGATCGATGGCGGTGAAATCGATCTCGCCCGACTGGAAGGCGATTTCCGCGGTCTTTTGCTCGCCGATCGGCTTGCCGACGATTTGCTGGAAATGCGGCTGGATCGGCCCCTTGTAGTCGGGGTTGATCTCGAGAACGAACTGTTCGCGCGGCGTCCACTCCTTCAGCACATAGGGGCCGCTGCCGATCAGCTTCGTGGCGATCGCCTTTTCGCCAAGCGCTTCGAAAGCCTTTTTCGAAAGGATGCGACCCGAGCCGTCTGCGAGCGCGATCGTATAGAGCGCCGGTACCGGGTTCTTCAGGATGATGCGGCCTTCGAGCGGGCCGGTCACCTCGACGCGATCGAGCGCGGACCAGTCCTTGGCGTAGGTGACAGGCTTGCCTTCGGCATCCGGCTTGATGAAGCGCTCGAAGGAGAATTTCACATCTTCCGCTGTCAGGTCGCCGTAGCCGCCGGTAAAGGCAAGGCCGCCGCGTAGCTTGAAGCGGATTTCCGTATCCGACACCTGCTCCAGCTCTTCGGCGGCATCAAGCTCCCATTCGGTCGAGCCCGGTTTGAAGGAGATCAGGCCCTGTTGAACCGACCAGATGACATTGAGATCGACGGGGCCGGAACGG
Source organism: Sinorhizobium sp. RAC02 (assembly GCF_001713395.1). Classification (NCBI taxonomy): domain Bacteria; kingdom Pseudomonadati; phylum Pseudomonadota; class Alphaproteobacteria; order Hyphomicrobiales; family Rhizobiaceae; genus Sinorhizobium; species Sinorhizobium sp. RAC02. Next base: position 2,126,663 of record NZ_CP016452.1, read on the forward strand.
TTGGCCGGATCCAGATTGGAAAGATCCTTGTCGACGCGCACGACGATCTTCGTGCGGTCCGCATTGGCAAAGGCGGGGTGAATGCCGCCGAGCGCCACGAGGGTTGCGATGGAAGCGCCGCCGACCAGCACCTGACGGCGGGTGGGGTTGAATGTCATGGATGTCCCTCCGGTATTGAGCAACCAGCCACGAGGCGAGGAGGGTGCTCGTCAATTTGATAGAGGGGATTAGATCGAATATTCTATAAAATACATAGAATAAATATTTCACCACAACGCGGTTTTACGCAACCCGTTTTTCCTTTTTCGCCTGTCTGCTGCAAAGCCATGCGGCGCGGCATCGGGCGCTCGGCTTTTATATTGGCGTTTGAAATTGATCGCTTTTCTCCTGCCGGAACCAGTTCATGTCCAGCCGCCAGTCGCCTGATACCCTTCCTTCGCAATCCACCCTATCCGCCGCCACTCGCATCGAATGGCAAACGGTGGCGCTTGCTGTCGTGATCTATGGCGGCTTTTTTGCCGTGACATGGTTCTGGCAATCGCTGCCAGTCGTGGCCGTGATCGGCCTCGGCGGCTGGCTGGTCGCCTGGCAGGGCTCGCTGCAGCACGAGGTCATCCACGGCCACCCCACCCGCAGCCGCGCCATAAATGACGCCATCGGCTGGCCGCCGCTCTCCCTCTGGCTGCCCTATGCGATCTATCGCGAAGGACACCTGACACATCATCGCGACGAACACCTGACCGACCCGATCGAAGATCCGGAATCCTCCTATTTCACCCAGGCGGCCTGGGAACGCATGGGCGGTATCGGTCGGCGCCTTGCCGCATGGAACACCACCTTGCTTGGACGGCTGACACTCGGCCCCCTCGTGATGATCGTGAACTTCCTCGTGCAGGAAGCGGCGGCCGTTATAAATGGCGACCGGCAGAAGGCGGCTCTCTGGGTGCGCCACGCAATCGGCATTGCCGCTGTCATGGTGTGGGTACTCGCCGTTTGCGATATGCCGCTCTGGCTCTATCTCTTCGGCTTCGTCTATGTCGGTGCAGCGCTTTCCAGGTTGCGGTCCTTTGCCGAACACCGCTACGCCGACCACCACGACGAGCGCACCGCAATCGTTGAAAACAGCCCGCTATTCGGCCTGTTGTTCCTTTACAACAATCTGCATGTGCTGCATCACAAGCGCCCTGGCATTCCATGGTACCGCATACCGCCGCTTTACCGTCGGCACAGGAGCGCGCTTATCGAGATCAACGGTGGCCTGGTCTACGATGGCTATCTCGACGTAGCCCGCCGTTTCCTGCTGAATCCGCACGATGAACCCCTTCACCCTCGCCACCAACTGTCCGATCGTGTGACTATTGATGAAATGCCGGCGCGAGAAGAAGCGCTGTCGACTGACGCTGGATTGGCAACGGTGCTGCGTGCCTGAAGGCGAGATACATCACGGTGGTCAGGTAGCGGCGGCGTAATTCGCGCGCCTCGCTGGCGGCAACCGCTTTGAGCGTGCGGATCGCGTGGGATCAGGCGATCGGGAGCGGCGGCCCATTCCGTGCGGCGGGGCCTCGGTATGTGCCACCCCCCGCTGCTTTTGCTGCATAGAGCGCGAGGTCGGCTCTCGTGAACAGTGCGGTCGGAGTCTCTCCTTCGGCAAAAGCGAACCCGATAGAGGCACTGACGGTGAAAATACGCCCGGAGTAGTTCACAGGGGGCCGTGCGGCATCAATCAAACGCTGCGCACTACACTCGGCCGTCTGCTGACCGGCGGAAGGAGTAAAGAGGCTGGCTTCGCCGCCGGGATTGTGCTTGGCAATCTGGACGTTATGTCCGATTGCCGAATGAGGGCGATCCTCACTGTAGTATCGGCGCCAAGTCTCCAGCTTTTCGCATGAAACCACAAGAGTCAGGAACCAGTACGCGTTCAGGCATTCCGCCCGCTGCTTGCTGTTGAAGGCCGCGTTGAAGCCGTTGTCGATCGGTTTTCCGGAGCGCGAGCAGTTCAGGGTGACATTGTTGACGTAGGCCCAAAGGTCCAGATCACGAGAGATGAATTCGTTGTCGATCGTTGATCGTCTTGTGGTAGCCGATCTTGTTGCAGACGCGTTCCGGCGTCTGGACCACATCCTCGCCACGGCAAGTGAACCCCGCGCGGTGGCCGGGCAATAGCAGGAATGTATTTCCACGATGGTCAGAATACGCAGTTTTAGGGCTGTTGCGAGCTGGCTGTGGACAAATTTCACGCCCAGATAACGTTCGGGCCAGAGGCAACCTCGCGGTCGTCTCGCAGCTTCGCCTTCATCCGACGCTTGGGACCCTTGTTGCGCAACTGAAAGCCTAACGCGCTGTAAACCCTACGCGTCTTCTTCATGTTGATTATCCATCCGTTGCGACGCAAGTGAATATGGATGCGCTGATATCCATGGCGCACCCATGTCTCACAAATCTCCTTTATCCGTCTTTCGAGCGCGGCCCGACCGATGCGGCGGGATTTATAGTGGCAGGTGGAAGTGTCGAACGTCAGGATTGTTCTGCATCCTGAAAATAAGCGCTGGCCTCGTTCCGCTAGCATTGCAAATCAGATCCAGCGCCTTCACCCAACACCTCGACCTATGCAAAAGGCGGAATAAGCTTTCCGTGGAAAACTTATTACGTGGTGCGAGCAGAAGCGTAAAATGTTCCTCTACCGTATTCCAATCCTCCAAATAAAGGGGGGATTTGAACCGCCGACCCGCAGTTTTGGCACAGTAGCCAGATCGTGAATATCCAATCCAGTTCATCAGTTGGCCAGCCTCGTTCGGCGAAGTGATGAGAGATATTTATAGAGCCGCATTTGCATGGGGCAGGCTGTCATAGGCGCCCCAGACCGCCTGGTCGAAGTTGATGATAGCGCCGGTCATCAAGCCGGATTCCTCCGATGCGAGGAATGCGATTGCGCGGGCAACTTCATTCGGATCGATCAGGCGGCCATTGGGTTGGGCGATGACGGCCTTCTCGAGCCAGTCGGCCGGCTGGCCATCTAGTTCGCGCTGCGTCCTGTCCTCGCCTTCGGACGCCATCCAGCCAATGTTGAGGCTGTTTACGCGGATGCGGTTTCTGAGGGCGGCGTAGGCGGTGTTGCGGGTCAGCGTATCCAGCGCGCCCTTGGAGGCACTGTAGGCGGCGAGGAACGGTTGTCCGCCCATCGAGGACATGGTCGAGATGTTGACGATCGTTCCCGCAATGCTGTCGCGCTTGAAAAGCTCGATCGCGCTTTGCATGAGGAAGAACGGTGCCCGGGTGTTGACCGCGAACAGCTGATCGAAGAGTTCCGGACTGGTGTTGAGGATCGTGCCGCGATTTGTCATGCCGGCAGCATTGACCAGGCTGTCGAGCCGGCCGAATGTCTTGTCGGCCGCGGCGATGACGGCCTTGCAGTCGTTCACATCAGACAGATCGGCTTTGACGAAGACGGTTTTCGCGCCAAGGGCTTCAAGTTGGGCCGCCTGCGCCGCGCCTTTTTCTTCTGATCGCCCGCAAATGACCAGCCCCTTCGCGCCGCGTTCGGCAAGAAGCTTTGCGGTTGCAGCACCGAGGCCCTGCGTGCCGCCGGTCACGACGACGATCTTGTTTTCGAACTGTGCCATTTGGATTTCCTCTCGGGTGCTTGCGCGTTGTTCTTGCCGTCCGATTCGTCCCGTGCGCCCTAAGCGAACTGCAACGACAGCCATCCGCCATTGTGTTTCTCGTGGCTGTCGACGACGGTGTCGACGAAGGCCACGCCTTTGAGCCCGTCATAGGAGGAAGGGATCCCTTCGCCGAAAGACCCGGCCGAGGCTCCGCTTTCCCTGGCCCGGATGACGGCAGCGAAGCCGGAATAGAGGTTCGTGAAGGCTTCGATATAACCTTCGGGATGGCCGGGCGGTGTGCGGGTTCGAGCGCGCGCGCCATCGGTGAGATCGTCGCGACCACGCTTGATCGTTTCCGGGGCGCCGAAGAGCCCCGTGAAGATCAGCTCATTCGGCTGTTCCTGATGCCAGGCGAGGCTGCCCTTTTCACCGAAGACCCGCAGCCGCAGGCCATTCGACTGACCAATCGCGACTTGCGAAGACCATAGAAGGCCGCGCGCGCCGCCTTCATAGCGGATCATCACGTGGGCGTTGTCATCGAGCGCGCGGCCCTCGACAAATGTTGCAAGGTCGGCGGCGATGGCCTCCGCCTTCAATCCGGTTACGAAACCTGCGAGATGATAGGCATGCGTGCCGATGTCGCCGATCGAGCCGCCACGTCCGTTCTTCTTCGGGTCCGTGCGCCAGGCCGCCTGCTGGTTTCCTTGAAGCTCGATGCCGGTCGCCATCCACTCCAATGGATATTCGACCTGCACCACGCGGATCTTGCCGAGGTCTCCGCGTGCAACCATTGCCCGTGCCTCATGGATCATCGGGTAGCCGCTATATGTATAGGTCACCCCAAGGAAACGCCCCGTCGCCTGCGCGAGGTCATGGAGCGCGATCGCATCCTCGACGGTTGTGGTCATGGGCTTTTCGCAAATGACGTCGAACCCCGCTTCGAGAAACGCCTTGGCGATCGGAAAGTGCGTGTGGTTGGGCGTGCAGATCGCCACCACATCGATCCGGTCGTCGCGTGCGCGCTCTCCCGCCACCATGGCGAGATAGTCGCCATAGGAGCGGTCTCGATCGATGAAGTTCTTCGCGGCGAAGCTGTAGCCTCGTTCGGCGTCGACATCGAACGCACCTGCCACGAGGTCATAGTGGTTATCTAGGCGGGCGGCGAAGCGGTGGATGCCGCCGATATAGGCGCCCTCGCCGCCACCGACCATGCCGAGGCGAAGACGACGGTTGGACAGGTTTGTATTCGACACGGCCAAGGTCCTTAGATCCCGAGGATTTCATTGTTGACGGATCGGTCTGCACCGGACTTCACGAAGTCATCGAAGGCGCGATCCGAGACCTGAATGATATGGTCGCGAATGAAGCGCGCGCCCTCGGCCGCGCCGTCTTCCGAGTTCTTCAGGCAGCATTCCCATTCGAGCACGGCCCATCCATCAAAACCGTAACCCGTGAGTTTCGAGAAAATCGCGCCGAAATCGACCTGTCCGTCCCCGGGCGAACGGAAGCGACCGGCACGGCTGACCCACGGCTGATACCCGCCATAAGCGCCGGTTTTGCCCGTTGGCCGGAACTCCGCATCCTTGACGTGGAAGGTCTTGATGCGCTGGTGGTAGTGATCGATATAGGCGAGGTAGTCGATCGACTGAAGCACCAGATGGCTTGGGTCGTACATGATGTTGCAGCGCGCATGGTTGTCGACGCGCTCCAGAAACATCTCGAAGGTCAGGCCGTCATGCAGGTCTTCGGTCGGGTGAATTTCGTAGCAGACGTCGACGCCCTCGTGGTCGAAAGCATCGAGGATCGGGCGCCAGCGGCGCGCCAGTTCATCGAAGCCGTCGGAAATCAGCCCGTCCGGCCATTGCGGATAGGGGTAGAAATAGGGCCACAGAAGTGTTCCGCTAAACGTCGTATGGCGGTCGAGACCGAACCTGCGCGAGGCCTTGGCCGCGCAGAGCAACTGGTTGACGGCCCATTCCTGGCGGGCCACTGGGTCACGGTGGACCTTGGCCGGCGCGAAGGAATCGGCCGGCAGGTTGAAGGACGGGTGGAGAGCGACGAGCTGCCCTTGCAGGTGACTGGCGAGGTCCGTCACGACGAGGCCATGCTCGCCGAGCGTTCCCTTCATCTCATCGACATAAGCCTGGCTGTCCGCCGCGCGTTCGAGATCGATCACCCGGCTGTCCCACGTGGGGATCTGCACACCCTTGAACCCCTTGTCGGCGGCCCAGCCGGCCAGCCCCTTCAGCGAGTTGAACGGCGCATCATCGCCGGCAAATTGCGCGAGAAACACGCCGGGACCCTTGATGGTTCTCATGCTTGTCGTCCTTCAGATGAGTATGGTGCCGAGGTCGTGCCGCGATCAGACGCCGACGCGCTGGTTCTTGCGGCCTTCCTGCTGGTCTTTCGCCGCGGCATTGACCTCCGCCCGCTCGCTGACCTGCGGCACGCCGACATCCCACCAGGCATCGCCCGGGGTCCAGGTGAAGGCATCGGAGACGATCGTCAGCACGGTCGTGCGGTCCGTCGTCTGCGCCCATTCGACCGCATCGCCGAGATCGGCAAGACTGTCGACATGCCGGGTGAGCGCGCCCATCGCTTCGGCATGTTTGCCGAAATCGACCGCGAAGGGCTCCTTGACGCGGCAATCCTTGATGAGATTGTTGAACGAGGCGCCGCCCTTGGCGTTCTGCAACCGGTTGATGACGGCGTAGCCGCCGTTGTCGCAGACGATGAGGATCATCTTGTGGCCGGAGAGAACGGTCGAATAGATGTCCGAATTCATCATCATGTAGGTGCCGTCGCCGATCATGACGATCGGCGTGCGCGTGGGATCGGCCATGGCAGCACCCCAGCCGGCGGCGATTTCGTAGCCCATGCAGGAGAAGCCGAATTCGCAATCGAAGGTGTTCGGCGCCTTGACGCGCCAGTTCTTCATCACCTCACCCGGCAGGCCGCCGGCAGCAGTGATGATGAGGTCGCGGTCGTTCGCCTTGGAATTGACGATGCCGACCACCTGCGCATAGGTCGGAACCGGCGCGTTCGTCGGTTTCTGGTAGCCGTCGAGGGCATCGTTCCACCTGGCGAATTCGAGCCTGCCCTTTTCCGTCCAGCCTGTATCGGCCTTGTAGTCGCCGATGGCGGCCTCAAGTTCGCCGACCGTTTCCAACGCGTCGCCAACCACGGCGACGGCGCGATGCTTGTTGGCATCCCAGCGCGCCGCATTGATCGAGACGAACCGGGCGTCGGGCGAGAAGGCCGTCCAGGAGCCGGTCGTGAAGTCCATGAGGCGTGTGCCGACCGCCAGAATCACATCGGCCTCACCGGCAAGCGCATTGGCCGAAGTGGAGCCGACAATGCCGATCGGGCCGACATGGGCCGGATGGTCGTGGGTGACGGTGCCCTTGCCGGCAATGGTCTCGCAAAGCGGGATGCCGTGCTTTTCCGCAAAGTCGGCCAGCGCTGTTTCCGCACCGGAATAGCGCACGCCGCCGCCGGAGATGATCAGCGGGCGCTTGGCTGCCTTCAGTACGCGGATCGCTTCCGCAAGGCTGTCGCGATCGGGCCGCGGGCGCGGCACCCTGTGCACGGTCGGCGTGAAGAAGCTTTCCGGATAGTCCCAGGCGATCTCCTGCACATCCTGCGGCAAGCCGAGGAAGGCCGGGCCACAATCGGCGGGGTCCAGCATCACGGCAACCGCCTGCGGCAGCGAGGAGAGGATCTGTTCGGGATGGGTGATGCGATCCCAGTAGCGCGTCACGGCCTTGAAGGCATCGTTGACGGTGATGGTCGGATTGCCGAAATGCTCGACCTGCTGCATCACCGGATCGGGGCGGCGGTTGACGAAGCTGTCACCGGCGAGAAGCAGGATGGGAAGGCGATTGGTGTGCGCCACGCCCGCAGCCGTCACCATGTTCAGCGCACCCGGACCGATGGAGCTGCACGCGACCATGATCTGGCGCCGGCGCGTCGCCTTGGCAAAACCGATCGCGGCCAGCGCCATAGACTGCTCGTTCTGGCCACGCCAGGTCGGCAGCGTATCCTGGACCGCCTCCAGCGCCTCCGACAGGCAGGTGACGTTGCCATGACCGAAAATAGCGAAGACGCCCGGGAAAAGCGGCTCGCGTCGGCCGTCGATTTCAGTAAACTGGTTGCAGAGATAGCGGACCAGGGCCTGCGCCATGGTGAGACGAACGGTACCCATTTAAAAACCTCCCTGAGCCGGCATTGCCGCGCCAGCCCTCTTCGCAGAACTTATTATTTCATAAATACAGATATTGCAATACTTATTGCAACTCACATCGGCAGCACGCAATCCGTCCATTGCCCGCCCGACTGGTTCGATGCGAGCGCCGCTTCGATGAACTTGACGCCAAGCGCACCATCCACCACCGTCGGATATTCCAGCAGCCCTGCGGGCAGGGTCCTGCCAAGACGGCGGGCCTCGACGGCGATCGCAAATTCCTCATAGAGATTGCCCCAGGCGTCGCTCAGCGCCTCCGGATGGCCGCGCGGCATGTGCACGAAGCGCGCCGCATGCACGCCGATACCGGCGCCTTCGCCGCGCGTCAGCACGCGGGCCGGCTCGTTGAAACGGCGGAAATGCAGGATTTCAGGCTCTTCCTGGTTCCATTCCAGGCTGGCCTTGTCGCCGAAGGCGCGGATGCGCAGCCCGCAATGGGCGCCGGGCGCGACCTGCGAGATCATGATGGTGCCGGGAATGTCGCCTTCGTAGCGCACATGCATGAAGGCCGTGTCCTCCAGCACCTTCGGCGGGCCCAGTGTGTGGAACTCCGCCCGAACCGCCGTTACAGGGCGACCGCAGACGAAGACGCCGAGATGGTGGCAATGGGTGCCGATGTCGCCGGTCGTGAAGGTGGGGCCGACGATCGACGGATCGACCCGCCATTGCGCGCCGGCACCGGCATCGCTCAGGGGCGTCAGCGCCCATTCCTGAAAATACTCGACATGCACCTGCTGCAGCGCGCCAAGCGCACCGTCGCGGATCATTTGGCGCGCCTGCCGCACCATGGCGGAGGCGGCATAGGCATAGGTCACGCCGAAAACGAGGCCCGTCTCCTTCTGCCGGCGCACGAGATCGAGTGCATCGGCAAGCGACGTCGTCAGCGGCTTGTCGCTGATGACGTCGATGCCTTTTTCCATGAAGGCGCAAGCAATGGCATGGTGGGAGTTGTTTGGCGTGGTGATCGCCACGGCATCGATGCCATCCGGACGCGCCGCCTCGCGCTCGGCCATCACCCGGTAATCCGTGTAGATGCGGTCCTCGGCGAGCAGCCAGGCACGCCCGGATTCCAGCGCTACCTGCGGCCGGGACGACAGTGCACCCGCAACAAGATCCCAGCGATTGGAGAGCCGGGCGCCGCGCGCATGCACCTTGCCGATGAAACTGCCCTGCCCTCCGCCGACGATGCCGAGCCGCAAACGACGTTCGGCCAGCGGAAACGCTTGGCTGCCTGAAACCTCTGGCATGATCTCCTCCCTCAAAATCCACGCTTGCCCGAAAACGGGCTTGCAGAATTAATATTGACGGAATATCAAATGCGCAACTTTTTTTGCATCACCATCAGGAGGAAGTTGATGATCAGGATTGCGTTGCTCGGCTGCGGGCGTATCGGGAAGATGCATGCTGCCACGATTGTGCGTTCAAGCAAAGCCGAACTCGCAGCCGTTTACGATCCCGTTTTCGCGGCCGCCGAAGAGGTCGGCCGCCAGTTCGGATGCATGGTTGCCGACAGTGCCGAAGAGGCGATCGCACAGGCCGATGCCGTGCTGATCGCGACCTCCACGCCGACGCATGCGGACCTCATCGAGGCATCCGCAAAAGCCGGCAAGGCCATCTTCTGCGAAAAGCCCATCGACCTGTCGCTGGCCCGGGTCAAGGCCTGCCGCGCGGCGCTGAAGGGTTTCGACAGGCCGATCCAGATCGGCTTCAACCGCCGTTACGATCCGGGTCACCGGGCGGCGCGCGATGCGGCCCGTTCAGGCGAGATCGGCGACATCCGGCAGGTGATCATCACGTCGCGCGACCCCGGTCTCGCGTCGCGCGAATACCTCAAGGCATCCGGCGGCATCTTCAAGGACATGACCATCCACGATTTCGACCTCGCCCGCTTCATGCTGGGCGAAGAGCCCGTCGAAGTCTTCGCCACCGGCAGTGCGCTCATCGACCCGACGCTTGCGGAGCTGAACGATATCGACTCCACCATGGTCGTTCTGCGCACGGAAAGCGGCAAGCTCTGCCACATTAACAACTCCCGTGCGGCGATCTACGGCCATGACCAGCGCGTCGAGATCCTGGGTTCGAACGGAATGCTCATCTCCGGAAACCGCCGCGCGCATGGCCTCGAACGGTTCGGGCCGACCGCGACCGGCGCCGGCGAACCCTTCCTCAACTTCTTCATCGAGCGCTATGCGGAAGCCTATGCGCTGGGGCTGGAATCGTTCATCGACTGCGTCGAAACCAACGCCACGCCGGACGCCACCTTTGAAGACGGCGAAAAGTCCCTCGCGCTCGCCGAGGCCGCAAACCTCTCGCGCGCCGAGCGGCGGTTCGTCAACATCCGCGAAATCGTCGGCTGAGACCCCTGCCCGCCGGTCCAGATGGATATGGCGGGCATTCCTTCTCAGGGCTTGCGGCGCTGGTTTCCCGTCACCGTCGGAATCTGCGGCGAGTCCTTCTTGTCCTCCTGGAGCAGCGCTGCAACCGCGACCGCGATCGCCTGGGTCAGGCACATCGGTGCCGCAAGCGAGCGCGAGAACGAATATTCATCCTCCGGGATCGTGAACAGAACGCTGGCATTCTTCGCAAGTGGAGACAGCTGGCTGTCCGTGATGGCAACCATCGGCGTGCCATTGTGTGCCGCAACGTCGGCGATCGTCACGACTTCCTTGGCATAGTGGCGGAAGGCGATTGCGATCAGTACGTCCTTCTTGCCCATGACCTGCGCCATCTCGGGCGCGAGCCCGCCCGCAGGGTCGAGCAGAATGACCCGTAGCTGAAGCATGGAGAGCACGTAGCGGAGGAATTTCGCGATCGGCTCGGAGCGCAGCTGTCCGGCGATAAAGATCGTGTTCGCGCTCTTTATGACCTTGGCCGCCTTGGACAGGCTTTCCTCGGGCGTAGAGCTCAGCAGTTCCTGAAGCGTTGCAATATCGCGAACGACCAGATCGTGCAGGAAGCCAAGGTTGCCCTTCCGCTTGTTCTTCTCCAGATCGACGTCCAGCGCGCTGATGCGCTCGCGATAACCGGGCGCTGCCGTCGAGAGCCGGGTCTGGAAAACGGCCTGGAGCTGCTTGAAACCGGAAAACCCGAAATTCTGGGCGAAGCGCACAAGGATGGACGGATGGGCGCCGCATTCCTCGGCAATCGCATTGATCGATTTCATCGCGACGACGTTCGGGTTCTGCGTGATGAAGCGGGCAACCTGCTGGAAACGGTCGCTCAAGTCCGGATAGGCTTCCGTGACGAGATTGACGAATGTTTCGTAGTTGGCTGTGCGCGGTGGCGGCTGATCGGACTGTTTTACCCGTGGCATGCAGCGCAACTCCTGAAGCGTGATGTGCAAGAGGCCGCGGCATTCCATACGTGTCTTGCGCGCGGTCCAATCGCCTGATCAGTGCAGTATTGCAAAAATCGACAATCCGCAACGCTTGTCGCGGCAGACCTGTCCAGCCGCCCTTCCAGGGGCGACGATACGGGGTGCGCCCTGACGAGCGCACCACTGTCATTCCTCAATAGGGAGCGTCGGGGAAGTAGTATTCCGCAGCGTTGTCCTTGGTGATCAGCGGGCTGCCGAGCACGTAGCGACCGTTGATCGGAGCCTGCGTGGCGAACTTCATGGTGACGAGTTCGATCGCCGGAATGATCAGCGTCGGCGGGTAGAAGATGTCGGCATCGACCATGTCGTGGCCGTCCATCACCAGCTTGATCACCTTGTTCATGCCGGAACCGCCCAGCACCGTCACGTTCTTGCGCTCCGCCTGCTTGATCGCCTCGATGGCGCCGAGTGCGGCATCGTCGTCGCCAGCCCACACACCGTCGATCTCAGGGAACCGCTGGAGATAGTCCTGCATCACCTCGAAACCCTTGTCCGGGTTCCAGTTGGCGTACTGCATGTCGAGCACTTCGATCTTGGTATCCTTCAGCGCCGCGTTGAAGGCGTCGATGCGGATGTTGTCGATCGCTGTCGGGATGCCGCGCATCACGACGATCTTGCCGCCGTCCGGAAACTTCTTCTTGAAGTATTCGGCCGCCGCCGTGCCATATCGCGGGTTGTCGCCGCCGACATAGAGGTCTTCGATGCCTTCTTCGGCAAGGCCCCGGTCGACGGTCGCGATGAACACACCCTTGGCCTTGGCAGCCTTGACCGGCTCGGTCAGCGGGTCGGATTCGAAGGGCAAGACGACAAGCGCATTGATATTGCGCGCCATCAGATCCTCGATGTCGTTGACCTGCTGCGTGGCGCTCGACGAGGTCGCCAGCACGAAGTCGATGTTCGGGAAGGCTTCCTTCATCCGGTCGATGGTGCGCTTGGTGTGGTAGTTGAGGCCGCCCGTCCAGCCGTGCGTGGCGGCCGGGATCGAGACGCCGATGACGGCGTCGGCAGCGAGCGCCGGCGTCGCAAGGCTAGCGACGACCACAGCACCTGCGGCAAGGATGGATTTCAATCTGTCGAACATTCACTTGTCTCCCTGTTGAAGTGAAAAGAAGGTGTCAGCCCTGCGAACGGTCGCGTTGCAGGAGGACTGCGATGATGATGATCGCCCCCTGGAATGCGCCGTTGAGATAGGGGCTGATGAAGCCGGTGAGGTTGAGGATGTTGCTGATAAAGCCGAGGATCAGCACGCCGACGATCGTGCCCCAGATGCGGCCGAAGCCACCGCTGAGCGCCGTGCCGCCGATGATGACCGCGGCAATCGCCTCCAGTTCCCACATCAGGCCGGTCGAAGGGGTAGCTGCGCCGAGGCGCGGCACGTAGATCACCGTTGCGATGGCCACGCAGAGGCCCTGGATGACATAGGTCAGGATGCGCACGCGGTTGACCGGGATCGCCGAATAGAAGGCGACATGGCGGTTCGATCCGATGGCAGCCACATGCCGGCCGAAGCGCATGCGACGTAGCACCAGTTCGCCGACGACGGCGATAACGCCGAGCACGAGGATCGGCACGGCGATACCGAGGATCTGGCCATAGTAGATCGGGCGTGCGGCATCGCGTAGCGAGAAATCGAGAGAGATGGAGCCGCCATCCGCAAGCCAGGTGATGACCGAGCGGAAGATGCCCATGGCGCCGAGCGTCACGATGAAGGCTTCCACCCGCCCCTTGACGATCATGACCCCGTTGAGAAGACCGGCCGCTGCTCCGACGACAAGGGAGCAGACGATGCCGGCGGCAACGAGTTGCCAGCCCCGCCCGAGCACCTCGGCGGCCGAATTCATGAACATGATCGTCACGCCTGCGACCAGCGCCGAGAGCGAGCCGACGGAAAGGTCGAGCCCGCCCGCCGTAATGACGAAGGTGGCGCCAACCGCGATGATGCCGATGATCGCGCTGCGCGTGAAAACGTTCGAGAGGTTTTCCGCGCCGAGAAAGCTGTCGCTCATCAGGGAACCGATGAGCATCAGCAGGATGAGAGCAATTAGCGGGCCTGCGGCCTCAAAAATACCCGCAAGGGTGCGGCCCGGCGACGCTTTGGCGTTGCCGGCGGATGATGCGGTAATGTCGGTCAATGGCTTGCCTCCTCCTGCGGGGCTTTATCTTCCAGGCCCATGGCAAATCGAATGATGTCGGTCTCGCTGATCGCGTCGCCGGAAAGTTCACCGGCAATGCGGCCGCGCCGCATGACCAGCACGCGGTCGGACAGACCGACGATCTCCTGCATCTCGGACGAGACGACGACGATCGCCTTGCCCTCTGCGGCAAGCGTGGCGATGATCTCGTAGATCTGCTGCTTGGCGCCGATATCGACGCCGCGCGTCGGCTCGTCGAAGACGATGAGATCGGGCTCGACGGCAAGCGTCTTGGCGATCAACACCTTCTGCTGGTTGCCGCCGCTGAGCGCACCGGCCGTGACGTCGAGCCGTCCAGTGCGGATGTCGTAGCGTCCGACGGCCGCTTCGAGATCACGCCGCTCCGCCCGCCGGTCGATCCAGCTCGCGCCGTTGATCGCCCCCTTGGTGAGCGCCACGTTCTGGTCGAGCGACTTGCCGAGCAGCAGGCCCTTGCCCTTGCGGTCCTCCGTAAGGTAGGCGAGTTTCAGCCCCCAGGCCTCACGCGCTGCCGGCAGCTTGCGCGCCTCCCCACGCAGCACGAAGGACCCGCATCGCGCCGGCCGTAGCCCGAACAACGCTTCGAAAAGCTCTGTGCGGCCGGAGCCGACAAGGCCGGAAATGCCGAGCACTTCACCCTCGCGGATATCGAGCGTCGCCTCCTCGACGGTGCCCGGCGATGTGAGGCCGGCGACGCTGAGCAATGCCTTGCGGTCTGCCGCACCGCGCCGGGGTGGATAGATTTCCGCAAGCGGCCGCCCGACCATCGCCTCGGCCATCGCATCCTCGGAAATATCGCTGGTGTTCTCGACGCGCACGATCTGGCCGTCGCGCAGGACCGCAACGCGATCGGCGATATCCTTCACCTCATCAAGGCGGTGCGAGGTGAAGATCACCGAACCGCCCGTCTCGCGGAACGCGCGGATACGGGCGAACAGGTTGCCCGCCTCCGTCGCCGACAACACTGCGGTCGGCTCGTCCATCAGAATGAGTTTCGGCTGGCGGGCGAAGGCCTTGGCGAGCTCGATCATCTGCCAATCCGAGACAGGGAGATCGCGCAACCGCGCTCGAACGGGAGCCACCGAGCCGAGTTCAGCCAGCAAATCGCGCGCCCGTGCCTCCATCGCCTTGCGATCAGTGAAGAGGCCGCGCGTGATTTCCCGGCCAAGAAAGACGTTTTCCGCCACCGTCAGATGCGGCGCCAGGCAGAATTCCTGGTGCACCATGACGATGCCCGCACGCTCGGCGGCATGCAGCGTTGCCGGCGCCGGTGCGCTGTCCAGCAGCATCGTGCCCGAAGACGGCGGCGCCAGCCCCGCGGCAATGCGCATGAGGGTCGACTTGCCAGCGCCGTTTTCACCAACGAGCGCCAGCACCTCACCCGGTTTCACCACGAGATCGATGCCCTTCAGCACCGGCACGATGCCATAGGATTTGGCGATATCGCGAAATACCAGCAGCGCCATGATCAGCTGCCGACCGGAGAAAGACGCGGAGCAATCTCGGCGCGGTTGACGACGAGTGCCGGGTCGAGCGTGCCCCTGAAGAAATCGAGGATATTTGCCGCTGCCGAGATGGCCATGCGCCGCGCACAGGCTTCGGTGAGCCCGGCATTGTGCGGGGACAGCACCACCCGGTCGCAGGCAAGCATGGGGTCGTCATGTGCCGGCGGTTCGGCATCGAGCACGTCGAGGCCGGCCGCGGCAAGGCGCCCCTCGTTGAGCGCGGAAAGCAGCGCCGTTTCATCGATCAGGCCGCCGCGGGCGGTGTTGACGAGAATGGCCGAACGCTTCATCACGGCCAGCTCCGCCGCACCGATCAAAGGCTCGGCGCCGAATTTCGGCACATGCAGCGACACCACGTCGGCACGGGAGAGACCATCGAGCAAGCCGTCCACCGGCGTTGCGCCGGCCGCCGCGATCTGGTCCGCACCCTGGAACTTATCGTAGGCAAGCACCGTCATGCCGAGCGCCGTCGCGATCTGCGCCAGCCGCCTGCCGATGCGGCCGAAGCCGACCACCAGCAATGTGCCCCCATCGAGCTCGTCGGCATCAAGACTGTTGCGGTAATTCCAGTCGCCTTGCCGCATCTTGCGGTCGAAGAGAACGGTGCGGCGCGCGGCCGAGAGCATCAGCATGACGGCGTGCTCTGCCACGGCGCGAGAATTCACATCCCCCACGACGGCAAGCGGTATGCCGCGACCGTTCAGGGCCGCGACATCGACTGAATCGTAGCCGACGCCGTGGCGCGAAACGATCTTGAGGTTCGGCGCATCGGCAACGAACGCCGCCGAAAGTGGCTGGGTTCGGATGAGGAGTGCATCCGCCGTTGCAAGGAACGGCGCGTAGCTTGTCGCGGAAACCTCCTCGACATAGTCGATCGTCACGCCGGGTGCGGTATTGAGGACGGCAAGGCCGTCTGCGTGGATTTTTCCTGCCACCAGGATCCTGGGCATTCAATATCCTCCCGTGTCGATCGTGTTGGCGGGCGCGACTTCCTGCACGAGATCGCGGAATTTTCGCACACTCGCCTCGGCAGCACCTGCGAGGAGACGAACGTCGTTGGTGACCGTCACGAAATCGAAGCCCCAGCCCACCGCTTCCGCCGCATAGTCAGCGGTGCCGTTGTGCAGCGCTGCCCGCTTGCCGGCCTTGTGGGCGGCATGGAGGATCGTCTTGATCGCCTCGATCATCTCCGGCTCGCGGCGATCGAAGCCGGGCGCGTAACGCTTGCCCTGAAGTCCGAGCGTCAGGTCGGCAGGGCCGATATAGACGCCGTCGAGGCCGGGGGTCGCGAGGATATCCTCGAGGTTCTCATAGGCCTGCGCGGTCTCGATCATGGCAAGGCAGATCATTTCGTCGTCGGCTTCCGCGGCGTATCCGGCACCGGCGGAAAACAGTGCCCGGCTGGGGCCGAAGCTGCGCACGCCCGTCGGCGGATAGCGCACATAGGAGACGAGCCGCTCGGCCTCGGCGCGCGTGTTGATCATCGGGCAGATGACGCCATAGGCGCCGGCATCCAGCGCCTTCATGATGTCGGCGGGATCGAGCCAGGGCACGCGCACCAGCGGCGTGACACCGCTCGCCCGCATGGCCTGCAACATCGGCACCGCCCCGTCGTAACCGACAATGCCGTGCTGCATGTCGATGGTGAGCGAATCGTAGCCCTGCGCGGCCATGATTTCGGCACTGAAGGAATTGGCGATGGAGAGCCAGCCGTTGAGGACGGGCTTGCCTTCGGCCCAGCGTTGTTTGACACCGTTCTTGATCATGGCTGCCTCCTCAGACCAGCATTTGCGCGAGCTTGACGTTGGAATAGTCGAGGATGCCCTCGGTGCCGCCTTCGCGACCCATGCCACTCGCCTTGATGCCGCCGAACGGCGCCTCGGCGGCGGCGAGCGCAAAACTGTTGACCCCGACCATGCCCGCCTCCAGCCGCCCCGCCGCCTCACGTGCCCGGCCGGCATCGCGGGTAAAGACGTAAGCGGATAGGCCCATTTCGGAGGCATTCGCCCGCTCGAAAACCTCATCTGTGCTGGAGAACGGCGTGATGGCGACGATCGGGCCGAAGTTCTCCTCGGCGATTGCCTTGGCATCGTCCGGCAGGCCGGTGATGACGGTCGGCTCGAAGAAGAACCCGGCGTTCATATCCGCCGGGCGCCGGCCGCCCGCGAGAATCTTGCCGCCGCGGTCGCTGGCGTCGGCAACGATTTCTTCGATTGCAGCGATGCGCCGCTCGTTGATCAGCGGCCCCACCTGCGTCGCCTCGTCAAGGCCATGGCCGAGTTTTAGCGCGCGGGCGCGGGCAGCAAAGCCTTCGGCGAAGCGATCGTGCAGCGTTTCGTGCACGTAGAAGCGATCGGGCGTCACGCAGACCTGGCCGGCATTGGCGTATTTCGTCGGCACCGCGAGATCGAGCGCCTTATCGAGATCGGCGTCGTCGAAGACGATCATCGGTGCATTGCCGCCGAGTTCCATGCTGATGCGCTTCACCGTCTCGGCGCTGTCGCGGATCATCTGCTGGCCGACGCGCGTCGATCCCGTCAGCGAAACCTTTCGCACGACCGGCGATGCCATGACCGGCTTGTAGGTGTTGCCGGTCGGGCCGACCAGGAGATTGGCGACACCCGCCGGAAGGCCGGCTTCGCGCAGGCAATCGAAAAGGACCATTGCCACGCCCGGCACCTCGACGGAAGGACGGACGATGACGGCGCAACCGGCGGCAAGCGCGGGCGCGACCTTGCGGGCAATCAACGCCGCTGGAAAATTCCACGCGGTAAAGGCCGCGACGACGCCGACGGGCTCATGCGTGACCTCCAGGCGGCCGCCTGGCACGCGGCTTTCGACGATGCGGCCGTAGATGCGGCGGGCTTCCTCCGCGTACCAGCGGAACTGGTCGACGGCGAGCGCCCATTCGCGACCCGCCTGCGCCAGCGGCTTTCCGGTTTCGAGCGTGATCTGGCGTGCAGCCTCGGCCGTGCGCGCCGCCATCACATCGGCCGCCTTGTGCAAATGGTCCGCGCGTGTCCAGGCCGGCATTCTCTTCCACGCGTGGAAAGCCTTGTCCGCAACGCTGATCGCCCTGTTGGTGTCATCGACGCTTGCCACGGGAACGACACCCAGAACGTCGCCATTGCCCGGATCCGTGATTTCAGTCGATGCGCCAGTCGCGGGACCTGACCAGGCACCATCGATGAACAAGCCGTAGGACGCGTACATGTTTCCTCCTCGGATTGCTGATGGAGACCCGATCAGCAACATTCGTTTTCATTATTACAAAGACGCAATTTTAATTGCACGTCAAGCGTAATCGGCGCGATGGACAGCTTGTTCGAGGTGAATGGAGCGCCGGACGCGGTGCCGGCGAGCGCGGCACGAATTGCCGGAAAAACTCCATATGCAATTATTATTGCGCCACCATCGCCCTGCGGTCAATCACCATTCACATCAAGCCATGCGCCGGCGCGCGACGATTGCTGGATCGTCTCCACCAGCGTCTGGATGCGCAGGCCAGCGCGGAAATTGAACGGCTCGGGACGCAAGCCGGCAATCGCCTCCAGATACCCCGCGACCTCGATCGCCTTGAGATCGTTGAAGCCGAGCTGGTGGCCGGGCGCGACGCAGAAGCGGCCGTAGGGCGCATGGTCTGGGCCGGCCTCGATGCGCCGGAAGCCCTGACGACCTCTGGCATCCGCCGTGGAATAGAAGTGAAGCTCATTGAAGCGCTCCTGCGAGAAGGCGAGCGCTCCCTTCGTGCCGTAGACCTCGAAATCGTGCTGCATCTTGCGGCCGGTCGCGATCCAGTTGCCTTCGATGGAGCCGGTCGCACCGTTGGCAAAGCGCAGGAAGGCGCGGCCGACATCATCCGTCTCGACCGGCCGCAAGCCGCCCTTGCCATCGGGGCGGCTCGCAATCATCGTGACGCAGTCGCCCATGACCTTCGTGATCGGTCCCATCAGGAACTCCGCCGTTGCCAGCGCGTGGCTGCCGATATCCGCCAGGGCACCGCCACCGGCAGGATCATGCCGGAACGTGAACGGGCCACTTGCATCGGCCATATAGTCCTCCGCATGGAGGCCACGGTAACCGCGGATGTCGCCAAGTTCCCCGCCCGCGATCATCTCCCGGGCGAGGCTGAGCATCGGGTTGCAAAGATAGTTGAAGCCGACTTGTGTCTTGATGCCGGCCTTCTCCGCCGCTTCGGCCATCGCGCGCGCGTCGCGCGCAAGCGGGGCAAGCGGTTTTTCGCAATAGACGTGTTTGCCGGCGGCGATGGCCGATAGCGCCATCTCCTTGTGCAGCGCATTCGGGGCCGTGATGTCGATGACGTCGATATCGGGATCCGCCACTAGGCTGCGCCAGTCATCCGTGGCACGCTCGAAACCGAAGGCCCCGCGCGCGGCTTCCGCCTGCGCCATGGTCACATCGGCGATCGTGGCGAGTTCCACCTCATAAGGCAGGTCGAACACCCGCTCCGCGGCGGCGAAGCCGAAGACATGCGTCTTGCCCATGAAACCCGACCCGATGAGGCCAAGACGGAGCTTCTTTTTCATTTTCTCTGTTCCCTGGATGATGCGCATTTTGCTCAATGCAATTATCATTGCAAAAATACGAAAGTGTCAATATTTGTTTTTCAGACACTCGAAACCCCTTACCCGGAGCCCAACCATGAAAGCCAAACTCGGCATTGCCCCCATCGCCTGGTGGAACGACGACCTGCCGGAAATCAGCAGCGACATTTCGCTGGAAGGATGCCTTGCCGAGGCCGCGCAAGCCGGCTTTACCGGCATGGAGACCGGACGCCGGTTCCCGATGGACGCGAAGATCCTGCGCCCCATCCTCGACAAGCACGGCATCCAGGTTTGCGGCGGCTGGTTCTCCGGCCTTCTGCTCGATGGCGACATAGAGGCGGAGAAGGACCGGATCGCCGAGCAGATGGCGTTGTTCAAGGCAGTCGACGCTCCCTGCATCGTCTACGGCGAGACGGCCGGCACCATCCAGGGTGACCGCACCGCGCCGCTTGCCACCAAGCGCAAGCTCTCCGAGGACGAGATCAAGGCCTACGGTCGCAAGATGACGGCCTTCGGCGAATGGTGTTCCGACCAGGGCATGCCGATCTCCTATCACCATCACATGGCGGCGCCGATCGAGACCGAGGAAGAACTCGATCTGCTGATGAAACATTCCGGCGAAGGCTTGCCGCTGCTCTTCGATGCCGGCCACATGGCCTTTGCCGGCGGCGACGTCCTGCGCGTCATCGACACGCATCACAGCCGCATCACCCATGTGCACACCAAGGATGTCCGCCTGCCGGTGATCGACGCGCTCGACCGCACGCGCGAAAGCTTCCTCGACGCCGTCATCAAAGGCGCCTTCACGGTTCCCGGCGATGGCAGCCTCGATTTCGAGGCCATCGTCAAGCGCCTCGCCTCCCACGGCTACGAAGGCTGGTTCGTCGTCGAGGCGGAGCAGGATCCCACCCACAATCCACCGCTCGACATGGCGAAGATAGGTCATAAGGAACTCCTCCGCGTCATGGCCGCCGCCGGTTACGAGGTTGTCAGCTGAACTGACAAGCCTCCACCTCCGCCCCTCCTTTGTCATGGTCGGGCTTGACCCGACCATCCATGCCGCGGGCGCGGCGTGGATCCTCGGGTCGAGCCCGAGGATGACGCTGGAGGGGCGAAAAGGCTCACAATCCCTGAAACCAAGCCCTCACATGCGATGCGAAGCACGCCGAATGAACCATCCGGCACGCCAGTTTTAAATTAGCTCTCAGATCGTCCCGCCGAGCGAGGCTTCCAGCAGCGCCAGCTCCTGGCCGCCGGCCATCATGTCCTGCAAGGCTGCCGCATCCACCGTGCCGCGTTCGGCGGTTCCCAGTGTCTGGCCGCGGTTCAGCACCGTGAAGCGATCACCGACAGCTAGAGCGTGACGAACGTTATGGGTGATAAAGACGACGCCGATGCCCTGCTTGCGCACGCGGTCTATCGTGCTCAGCACATTTGCCGTCTGGCGCACGCCGAGCGCGGAGGTCGGTTCGTCGAGGATCAGCACCTTGGCGCCGAAATAGACCGCTCGCGCAATCGCCACCGTTTGGCGCTCGCCGCCGGAGAGCGTGCCGACCGCCTGGTCCGGACCGCGCAGGCTGATACCCATCTTGCGCATTTCCTTGACGGTGATGTCATCGGCCTTGTCCGTATCGAACGTCTTGAACGGCCAGACGCCGCGCTCCGGCTCCCGCCCCATCCAGAAATTGCGGCTGACGCTCATCAGCGGAATCATCGCAAGGTCCTGATAGACCGTAGCGATGCCCGCCGTCATGGCGTCGCGCGGGCTCTGGAACAGGGTCGGCGCGCCTTCCACCAGCACCTCCCCGCCGCTCGGTTTGTAGACACCGGACATGATCTTGATGAAGGTCGATTTTCCCGCACCG
Source organism: Sinorhizobium sp. RAC02 (assembly GCF_001713395.1). Taxonomy (NCBI): domain Bacteria; kingdom Pseudomonadati; phylum Pseudomonadota; class Alphaproteobacteria; order Hyphomicrobiales; family Rhizobiaceae; genus Sinorhizobium; species Sinorhizobium sp. RAC02. Next base: position 2,147,990 of record NZ_CP016452.1, read on the forward strand.
TTGTCGCCGAGCAGGCAGTGGCATTCGCCGGCCTTGACGTCGAAGGAGACGCCGGCCAGCGCAATGACATGGCCAAAATGCTTCGTGATGTTTCTCATCTCCACGATGGCGGACATCAGCGTTCTCCCGTGATGATGCGGCGGATGTAGGTGTTCATGATCACGGCCGTCAGCAGGATGACGCCGAGGAACACCCGGAAGAGCGAGCTTTCCGCATTGGCAAAGAACAGGCCCTGCTGCACCACGCCGAAGATGATGGCGCCAAGTGCCGCCCCGATGACGGAGCCGTAGCCGCCGGTGAGCAGCGCGCCGCCGATCACCACGCAGATGATCGCCTCGAACTCTTTCAACAGGCCGCGGTCGGCCGCCGCCGAGCCGAACTCCATCACCTGGCAGGTGGCGAAGACGACGGCGCAGAAGGCGGAGAACATGAACATCAGGATTTTTACGCGATTGACCGGCACGCCGATGTAGCGCGCGGCAAGCGCATCGCCGCCGGCGGCAAAGATCCAGTTACCGAACTTGGTGCGGGTCAGCAGCCAGTGACCGAAGACGACGAGCACGATCGCCCAGACGACGAGCATGGGAATACCGTCAATGACCGGCTGCCCGGCGCGATTACCGCGGGTGAAGGTGGCGATCCAGCCCGCCTCCCCCATCCAGGTGAAGAGCCAGCCTAAAACCTTGCCGCCGAAGACCGGGGCGAGCCAGTCGGTTGCCGCCTTTTCGGCAACGCCGCCGATGATCGTCTGGCGGGTAAAATAGATCGAGCCCCAGATGGTCAACCCGCGCAGGATATAGAGGAAGGCGAGTGTCACGATGAAGGACGGCAGGCCAGTGCGGATGACCAGCCAGCCGTTCACACCGCCAAGCAGGACGCAGAAGACGAAGGTCGCGATGATGGCGAGCCAGAGCGGCACCCCGAGATGGACCGACAGGATGGCCATCATGACACCGGAAAAGCCTATCATCGAGCCGGTGGAAAGATCGAACTCGCCGGCAATCATCAGAAGGCAGGCGCCCACCGCGATGACCATGAACTGGGCCGAAACCACCGTCCAGTTCATCACCCCCTCGGCGGCGAACATGCCGCTGTCACCGGCAATCACCGCAAACAGCAGGAAGACCAGGATGGTGCCGCAGATGCCGCCGAGCTCGGGCCGGATCAGCGCGCGCCTGAGCGGCGAGACGGGTTTGATGCGCTCGTCCTTCAGCGCGTCCGGAATGACGTCCGTCATGAATGCATTTCCTCCCTCAGAAACATTTTTTGGCGCGCACGGGCAATGAGCCGGTGCGCGCCAAAAGTTCGTCAGATCAGCGGTACTGGCCTGCCAGCGACTCGACGAGCGCGATGTTGTCCTTCGTCACGAAGCCAGGGCCGGTGAAGATCGAGTTCGACGGCGTCACACCGTAACCGACATAGTTCGTCAGCACCTGGATCGGGATCGAGCCCTGCAGGAACGGCTGCTGGTCGATCGCGAAGTTGATCGTGCCGTCCTTGATGGCCGCAGAGATTTCTGCGGAGAGGTCGAAGGTGCCGAAATACAGGTCGCCATCGAGGCCCATCTCCTTGACCGCCCGGATCGACGGTTCGGCCGAGTTGGGGCCGAGCGTCAGGATCGCGCCGGTATCGGGATTGGCGGTGAGATAGGCTTTCACCTTGTTCTGAACTTCCGACGGGTCGATGCCGGAATCGACCATCTGGTTGCCGAGTTCCACGCCGATGCCTTCGGCAAAGCCACGGCACCGCTCAACGGAAGCGGGGTTGGTAATGTAGTGGTTCACGCAGAGGAAGCTCTTGATGCCCGCCTCCTTCGCGCGCTTGCCGGCGCCGAGGCCCGCTTCATATTCCGGCTGGCCGACATGCATCAATGCACCGAGCTTCTGGCTTTCTTCCACCGTACCCGAATTGACGGTCACGACTGGAATGCCCTTGGCGACGGCATCCTTGATCGGCCCTTCCAGCACATTGAAATCGGCGATCGTGACGATAATGCCGTCAACGCCGGCCGCCGAGCTCTGCTGCACGAGGCGCGCCATGTCGGCGAGGTCCCCGCTCGGCGGATTACGATATTCGGTCGTAACGCCCATCTGCTCGTTCGTGACCTTGATCGCGTTCTTGATGACGTTGAACCAACTGTCGCTATCCGGGCCGTGGCTGATCCAGACGAATTTCTCGCCATCAGCATTGGCGATACCGGCAAACGCCGTCGTGGCCAGCAGCGCGCCGAGGGCGAGCGATTGCAGAATTTTCTTCATGAACGATTTCCTCCCGAAATTGGCTTCCTGTTTCCTCCCCGCCCGAAGCCATTGCGGGTAATTTTCAAGCGGCGCGCTTGGCGCCCTGTGCGGCAAGCGCTGCATCGAGCTGTGCCTCGTCCCAACCTTCCACGACGGCCCGGGCGAGCAGCTCCTGCTGGCTTTCCGGTGCGAGACCGCCAAGCGGCGGATCGGTGTCGAGATTGGTCGGGAACGGATAACCGTCCGCGGTCGCTGCAATCACCGCCCGCCGTCCTTCCGGCGAAAGTGCCGCCAGATGCGGATAGACAGCGCGGGCCATGGCGGTGCGGTCGAGATTTTCCATGTGGCGCGCGAAGGCGGATGCCGTCTGGATAAGATTGACCATGCGCACGACATCCGCCGTCCGGTTTTCGCCCGCGGCGTGGAACAGCGCCGGGCTGAAGAAGATGGCGTCACCCTTTTCCAAGGGAAGCTGGACACAATGTTCTTCAAAATAGGCCTGGAATTCCGGGCGCGTGGCGGCGACATAACCCGGCAGATAGCGCTGCGAATGCGGCAAAAGCTTCGTCGTGCCACTCTCGACGGGCATGTCGCAATGGGCGACGCCGCCCTGCAGGATGAGGGTCGGGCCGGTGGAGTGGATGTGGGTCGGATATTCCGCCATCTGCTCTGGCTTCATGAAGCCGAGGTGGTAGTCGCGGTGCGGCGCCTGCGCCTTGCCGCCGGGGCGAACCTGGTTGACCTGCGTGGCGATCTGGTAGCCGGGACCAAGCCAGGCGCGGCAGGCAATGTCGATCACCGGATTGGCCATATAGCGGGCATAGACGGCGGGGTTGCGCAGGCACAGCTTCTGCAGGCTGTTCCAGATACGGTCATTGGCACCGGCCTTGGCAAAGTGGTCACCCGCGGCCGTGCCTGCCGCGCGCTCGTCGGCGATGATCTGGCGAAACACGTCACTGGCCGCGTCGATGGCGCCAGGATCGGTGAAAGCGCGCTTCACCACGAAGAGGCCCGGCCCCTCACCGATGACCGAGGCCCATTCCGGGCCGATGGCATCGTTGACGGACGCGCCGTCATAGATCGGGATGTTCTTCTCGATGGCAATGGCCGTCGGGCACATCGCCTTCGTGGTTTCGGTTTCGACCTCGCGCCGGAACTGCGCAAGATCAATCACCGCTGCAATGTCATTCATGAGATCCTCCTACCGATCTGTATCGACCCCTGCAGACATCAGCACGTGACGCTCTCGCGACGCGCCTGTTGCACGTCGCAAGCCACTGCCGGGATTGAATAATTGCACTTATCCTCAAGGAGCAACATTAATTGCAGATAATGGAATGTCAACACACTTCGCAGCCATGGCGCACGAACGGGAAATCACCCATCAGAAAGACAAAAAAAATCGGCGCCGGTGAGCGGCGCCGATGCGGTCAGACAGGGTGAGAGAAGGTGCCGCTACTTGCGGATCGCCCAGTTCCGGAGCGACTTGTCGCCATAGGCCGCCCCGACGACGATGAGGCCGAGAATGAGAATGAACCATTGCGGCTGAACACCGGTGACGACCAGATAGGACTGAATGGAGGACAGGACGAATGCACCCATCAGGGCTCCGATCAGCGAGATCCGCCCGCCAGCCAGCAGGCAGCCGCCCAGAACACAGGAGGCAATGGCCTGCAACTCCATCAGTCTCCCCATGGATCCATCGGCAAATCCGAGCTTTCCAGCCTCAAGCGCGCCGGCAAAGGCGGCGAGCATACCGCAGATGACGAATGCGGACAGCTTGATGCGCTCGACACGCACACCGCGCGAATGCGCACTGTCCGCCGAGCCGCCGACGGCCAGCAGCCGGTTGCCGAATGGCATAGCCTTCAGGACGACGAAGAGAATAGCAAAGACCGCGATCAACCAGAACAGAGCGGTATTGAAGCCGAGAAAATCGCCCCCGCCAAGAAGAAAGTAGGTCCAGCCGTTTCGCGCTGCATAGGGAATGGAAAACGAAAAGCCGTCCGTCAGCGCGATCGCGACGCCACGAAAGATCATCAGGGTGCCAAGAGTGATGATCAGCGAGGGTGTCTTTGTCCTGGTGATGAGCCAGCCGTTCACATAACCGATAGCCGCGCCAACCACGATCGCAGCCAAAGCGGCAAACACGGGATCGACACGGGCGGCAAGCCAAAGATAGGCGAGCGCACCCATGCCGAAGGTCGAGCCGACCGAAATGTCGATTTCGCCGGTCCCGATCACGATGGCGACACCGAGGCTCATCAGCCCGAGCGTCGCGGTCACCTGCATGATGGTTCCGATATTGTAGAGGTTGGCCCAACGCCCGTCCGAGGTCGATGCGAAAATGACGATCAGGATGGCGCCGATCAGGAAGATGCCGATTTCCGTGTGGCGGCGAATGAGGGGTTTTGCCGCGGAGAGCACCATCAGACCGCCTCCTTCTCGACGACCCGACCGCCCTGGCGGATGACGTCTTCAAGCGCTTCCGCCGACATGCTGTCCGTCGACGCATCCGCAACCTTCTCGCCATTCTCCATGATGACGATGCGATCGGCGAGTTTGTGCACCTGGAAGATATCATGCGTGATGTAGATGACGAGCAGACCCTGCTCCTTCAGCTGCACCGCCAACTCGTTGACATGCTCGCGTTCGCGCACCGACAGGTGGTTCGTCGGCTCGTCCATGATCACGACACGGTTCTTGAACTCGACGGCCCGGCCGATCTTGACCGATTGGCGCTCACCGCCCGACAGCCGTTCCACCTCGTCATCGGCCGAGACGTTCTCGCGAAGGCCGAACTGGCGAATAACGCGGCTGGATTTCTCGCGCATCTTGGCGAAATCGAGAAACGGTATCCCGAGGATGCGTTTGACCGGCTCCCGGCCGAGATAGAAATTCCGCGCGATCGAAAGGTTGTCGCAAAGGCCGACGGACTGCTGGATAGTCTCGATGCCCTGGTCGATGGCGAGCTTCGGGTGAAACTTCTCGACCTTCTTGCCGTCGAAGAAGACCTCGCCTTTCGACGGGGCGTGGATGCCACACAGAACGCGGATCAGCGTGGTCTTGCCGGCACCATTGTCGCCGACCAGGCCGATCAATTCGCCAGCGTTGAAATCGACTGAGACGTTTTTCAGGGCGTGGAAGGCCCCGAAGTAGAGGTCAAGATTCTTGACCTGAATCAGAGGGTGTTGGGTCATTTGAGCGTCCTCCCGCGTCAAACGCTGTGCCCGACAAAGCGGGCAAGCTTCTGATTGAAAATAACCGCCACGATGAGAACGGCGCCGACGAATGTGATGTACCAGGACGATGGTGCGCCGAGCGCGATCAGCTCGTAACGGAAGCTGACAACGATCAAGGCGCCGAGGACGACACCGAGGATCGACCCTCGCCCGCCAGTCAGCAGGCACCCGCCGATCACCGCTGCCGAGATGGCCTCGAGTTCCATGTTCTCGCCGAGCGTCACATGGGTCTGCGGCTGGTTGCACAGCGTCAGGATGCCGGCGAAGCCTGCAAGCAGCGAGCAGAGGACAAAGGCCGCCGTCTTGACGCGGTCGGTGCGAACACCACGCGATTCAGCGCTTTCCCGACTGCCGCCGGTCGCCAGAAGGCGGTTCCCGAAACGGGTGCCCCAGAGCATGATTGCCAGCAGGACGGAAATGATAGCGACCCAGTAGATGGCCGCGGAAATTCCGAAAAGCTCTCCGCCCAGGAGGCGGGTCAGGGCGTGGGTGCGGGCATCGGGGGAGAAATTGTGGACGGATCCGCCCGTCCAGACGTAGATGATGCCGCGCGCCGCAAACAGGCCGCCAAGCGTGACGATCATCGATGGAAGCTCGCCTTTGACGACAGCGGTTCCCTGGATAAATCCGGCCGCCGCCGCAATGAGGAGAGCCACGACCAGAGAGCCGGGCACGCCGAGGGACGGCTCCAGCGTTATGAAGGCCACGCCGGTCAGCCCGTAGATCGACCCGACGGACAGGTCGATCTCCTTTGTCATGATCACGAGGGCCTGCCCCAAGGCCACCAGGGCAAGGATGGCCGTGAACTGCGTGACGTTGGACAGGGTCTGCACCGTCCACCATCCGGAAAAATCGATCACTGTGAAAACGGCCAGCATGGCGATGACGCCGATGGTCGCGCCGAAGCCCTGGCTGCGGACAAGGTACTTCATGGTTCTTGATCCTGCTCGTTGATATGCGCTGCGGGATGCGCAAATGAGGGCAGCCGGCCTGTCGAAAGGCCAGCCGCCCTCGCCCGGGAGGGTACCGGTTACCAGGTGTTCTGTTCGTCGTAGGCCTTGTCGCCGAACACGCCGCGGACCTGCTCGGCCCACTGATCCGCATTATCCTTGTTGATCACGAGCGGACCCGTCAGGATGCTTTGCTGGGGCGCGTATCCGAACTTCTTGTTCCAATACAGCCACTCCATGGGCGCGTAGCCCTGCAGCCAGAAGCCCTGGCTGTTTGTCGCGAGAATATGCCCCGCGCGCACGCCTTCGATCGATACCGGGCCTTCATCGACGGTCAGAACGGTGACGCCCTTGTCGTCGACGTCAGGATCGAGTTTCATCTCGTTTGCCACGCCCCACGCCCAGGGGGACGACCAGCCGGCGACCGTGAAGATATAATTGGTGTCCGGATTGGCCTGCAGGAAGGATTGCAGCGTGTTGCGCGCCGTTGCCGGCTCCGCGCCGATGAAGAGTTCGTCGAACTTGGCGCCCGCCTTCTCCATCACCTCTTTCATGCCGGCGCAGCGCGCCTTGAGACCCTGATGTGCCGAGTCATGGCTTGCGCAGACGACGTGCGTCGGCTTCGGGATTTCGCCGGCCTCGACCTTCGTCAGCGCGTATTCCCCGAGCTTCTTGCCCGTCAGAAACTCGTCGCCGCCGACATAGGTGAGATAGGGAATGCGCTCACCATCGGGCCGACCGTCCGGGATGTTGAAGGCGACAACCGGGATGCCGGCATCAATCGCCTTGCGCAGCGGGCCTTCAAAGGCATCCGAACTGACGATCGGCACGGCAATGCCGTCCGGTTGGGTTGCGATTGCCTGCTCTAGCAAGCGGACATGCTCCTGAACCGAGTAATTGTTCGTGGAAATGTATTCAGTCTTTACGTCCGGATACTTCGCCTCGAACTCCTTGAGGGATGTCGTCAGCCAGTTCATGTTCGGATCGTTGGATCCGATGTGCGAGACCATGACGAAGCGATACTGCTTTTCGCCGTCCTGGGCGTGGGCGACCCCAAGCGCAGCCGACGCCAGAAGAGCAGAATACAGGATGCTTTTTCCAATTCTCATAAGGTTCCTCCTCCTTGAATGGGTAGACGGAGTTATCGATGCGAGCGGGTTGCTCAGTCGTCTTCAGACGGCATCACAAGCAACCTCCACGTCGCCTGCTGAACTCCTAGATGCAACATTAATTGCATTAAATTCATACTGTCAACATTTATTCCAGAGCGGGAGCGAACGCGGCATTGCGTCAGCGTTTGCGGCTATCGTCGGGCCGCCTGAAGACGAGATCGCCTGGGAGGTATTTTCATGGATGGGGAAGAGGATTCACAAGCCTTTCATAGGCCAGATCCTGATCGCCTTCCCATCAAATTGACTCGATGGACTCTAAGAACTCAAATTACTGAAAATATTTGACTTATTCAAAAAATCCGAATGATATGATGCAAACTACATCACCAGCCACGGGGTTTTTGAGGCAAACGCGCCATCAAGGGTAACGTGAAGAGGTAGGACGCCCTAGCGACGACCCGCACGTTCCTTCGATCGGGATAAGAGCACTCACCCGGCTAAAGACCACAATTATACCGCGTATGAACGAGAATCTGCGAGTAACCCGGTTCACTGGTCACGCCATTCAGATTGCTCTTGATCCATCGTGCTGCCGACGCGAGCTCGGCCGCGAAATCATGCGAGATAACGTAGTCCATGACCCCGGCCTCAAGCAGCGCACGGGAATGGTTTGACAATTCATGCCCGACAAACACCGTTTCCCCCACCTTGCCAACCGCCTCCAGCGCCTTTGCGATTCCGCGATTGGCGCCCGCGACGTTGTAGATCGCAGCAGGATGCCCATTCGCCTCGAAATACCGCGTCAGTTGCTCACATGTGCTTTCTGGCCTGTCGTCCGACATCACGCGCTCCTCGATCTTCAGATAGGGGAAATCGGACCGCAGCACGCGCCGAAACCCCATTTCTCGCTCCTGCTGGCAACGAAACGGCACGCTCATGACGATCAGAATGCTGTTGCTGACCTTCGGCAAGGCATTGCCGATCAGCAATGCCGCGACACTTCCGGCGGCGTACTGGTCGTTCCCGACATAGATGCTTCTTCGTGAACTCGGCAGATCCGTCGTGAGGCAGATCTCCGGCCGGCCGAGCGTGCGAAGCTTTCGAATTGCCCGGTTGGTCGCCGGGTGCTCGCGGGCAATGACGACGACCCCATCAGCCTCGCCGCCCTCCTGCTCGACCCGCCGCGCGAAGGCGAGCGGCTCGGCGTCGCTCGTCGTCACATATACCCCCTGTACGTCAATGCCGGCCTGCGTGCGGTTCACTTCCGACACGGCCGCTGCCATGGCCGCATTGAAGGTTTCGCCCGATTCACAGAACAAGCGAATGAGCACCGGGACGTCGCTGTCAGCGCTCTCATGGCGCAGCTTTTCGAGCGCGGCGAGGACCCGCACCCGCGTCTTCTCCCGCACGCCGCAGCGGTTGTTGAGCACCCGGTCGACGGTTGCGGAACCGACCGCGGCGATCCTGGCTATCTCGTGGACCGATGGCCCTTTCCAGGTCCCGGGCTTCGCGGGTTTTGGCATTTTCCCCTCGTTTGCTGATGCGATTCAAATCATGAGATCGAACAACCGCACACTGAATACCTAGCGCCTGAAGCGTTTGCCGTGAATTGCCGCAATGCGAAATTATTGATGTAAAATACATCGGAAAATGCCCGCTACGCTCGTTGAATGATGGCATTTCAATCTCGATAATCCAACCGCCAAGCTGAGGAAGGCATGGTTCCCGGCACGGCGCGATCACGAGGCATCGAACGCTCGTTCCGGTCCGAACCTGCATCGACGTCACGGGACATCGTTCGCCCGCATCCCCACCTGGTCACGCCTTCGAAAACAAGGAACATGGAATGTCTGTCAGAATTGCAATCATCGGTGCGGGCATCATGGGTGCGGACCATGCCCGGATCGTCTCCGAGGATTTGCCCGGAGCAGTGCTGCAGGTCGTCTGCGATGCGTCCGAGGCGCGCGCCCGCGCAATCGCGGAGGATTGTGGCGCGGTCGACATCTCCACCGACCCGCTCCAGGCGATCCGGCGCGGCGACATCGACGCGGTAATCATCGCAAGCCCCGATGAAACCCACGCCCCCCTGTCGCTTGCCGCAATCGAGGTGGGAAAGCCAGTGCTCTGCGAAAAGCCCCTGTCGCAGAATGCAAGCGAATGCCGCGCGGTCATCGCCGCAGAGGTCGCGCGCGGCCGCCGGTTCGTTCAGCTCGGCTTCATGCGCCGTTTCGACCCATCCTATCGGGACATGAAGGCCGCGCTCGCAGACGGCTCGCTCGGCCGGGCGATCTTGATGCACAACACCCACCGGAATGTTGAAGCGCCGGCGAACTTCACCGGCCAGATGGCGATCACCAACTCGGCGCCGCACGAATTCGACGTCGCCCGTTTCATGCTCGACGCCGACTATACCGCCATATCGGTCTTTCAGCCCACCGGTATCGATACGGGGAAAACCCGAGCGCCGGTCTTCATGGTGCTCGAAACCGACAAGGGCCAGCTCGTCAACATCGAGGTCAACAACAACGCGGCCTATGGCTACGACGTACGCGGTGAGCTTGTTGGCGAAAAGGGATCGATTCAGCTCAATGCCCCCGTCCATACGCGCCGCAATAGCGACCTCATGGCATTCGAGAGCTACCCAGCCGATTGGCGCCCGCGCTTTGCGGAAGCCTACCGCCTGCAGAACAAGGCCTTCATCAACTTCGTTCGAACCGGCACGTTCTCCGCAATCGCCTCCGACAGTTGGGACGGCTATTGCGCGACCCTTGTCGCCGAAGCCGGCGTCGAGGCGTTGCGCACAGGCAGACGCATCGGCCTCGCCGCAATGGACAAACCTTCTCTCTACAACGCACGATAGGAAACGCTCCCATGAAACTCGGTTTCGTCTCCGATAGCCTCGGCGGCCTGTCTTTCGACGCCCTTCTCGACAACGCGGCGCGGCTCGGTGTCTCGGGCGTCGAGGTGAACACCGGCGGCTGGTCCACGGCCCCCCACTTCGATCTTCAGGCGATGAAAAGCAGCGCCGACGCGCGACGCCACTTTACCAAGGCCTTCGAGGATCGTGGCTTGGAGATCATCGCGCTCAACGCCAACGGCAACCCGCTACACCCGACCCAGCCGGAGCAAGGGGAATGCCTCAAGGACACGATCCGGCTTGCCGGAGACATGGGCATCAAGACCGTTTGCACCATGTCCGGCCTGCCGGCTGGCCGTGCGGGTGACCTCATGCCGAACTGGATCGTCTCGTCCTGGCCGCCGGAAACGCAGGAGATCCTGCGCTACCAGTGGGAAGAAAAGCTCCTGCCGTTCTGGACGGAGATCGTCGCGCTTGCAAAGGAATGCGGTGTGGAGCGCATCGCGCTCGAACTACACGGCAATCAATATGTCTACAACGTCCCTTCACTCCTGAAGCTGCGGGCGGCCGTCGGCCCGATCGTAGGCGCCAATCTCGACCCGTCCCACCTCTTCTGGATGGGGGCGGATCCACTAGTCGCGGCCGAAGCGCTCGGCGATGCCGTCTTTCATGTCCACGCCAAGGACACGATGCTGAATGCGCCGATCCAGGCGACGACCTCGCTTCTGGAAAACGGCTCGCTGCTAAACATTCCCGCGCGAAGCTGGTCCTATGTCACGCTCGGTTTCGGCCACGGCGAAGCCTGGTGGCGGCAGTTCTGCTATCGCTTGCAGATGGCGGGCTATGACGGCTGGCTCTCGATCGAGCACGAGGACGTGCTGCTCAACAGCGTCGAAGGGCTGGAAAAATCGGTGACGCTCCTCAAGACGGTCATGCCGGTAGCGGCAAGCGATTTCAAACTGCAGGCAATCTGACGGTCACGCCGCCGAAGAAGTGTAGCCCCGAAAGCGCTGCGTCGGAAACAATAGCCTCCTCCGGAGAACCTTTCGGAGGTCTAATAGCGGGTCGCCTCCGGAGAGGTTGCGTTCTCCGGAGATTCCCAATGTTTCTTCAAGACCGCGCTTTCAGATTTACAGGCTTCCGAGACGGGAAAGCTGTACTAGGAGGCAATGAATGATGCTGGGCTTTCGATCGCCAGGATCGCTGCAATGCTTCGCCTCGACCTTCTCAACTCTTCGTCCCGCCACGCTGAAAACGGTTAGCGTTCTCCATCCGCCTCTACCGCTTGCACGCTATGGCGCACTGGAAAGCTGCGACTGAAACGCTCGTTTGGTCTCAGCCACAGCCACCCTCCCTCTCAAACAAGCTCAAACAACGTGATGTGCCCCCAGCGGTGGGACAAGCCCATCATGCCTCTGGTCATTTTTCAGATCGGTGCCCTACCCTAAAAATCCGGTGCGACGCCGAAGACGAATTCGCAGGGTGTGTGGGACATGTTGAAATACTGGTGATCAAAGCCGGCGGGGATGTAGAAGCCGTCGCGGGGATTGAGCTCGAACCAGGCCTGGCCCTCGGCATCCGGGATATGGATGTTGAGCACGCCGGAGACGACATAGAGGCATTCGTCGCCCTTGTGGCGCTCGATAGCCGTGCGCTTGCCACCGAGCACCGTGGTCTTGCCGACCGTCAGTTGGTCCGTCGCGCAGTAGAAGCCGGTGTAGGCGCCCTGCGTTTCGGCATCGAGGCTGAAGAGGATTTCGGAGTCGCGCATCGGATGGATCGTGCGGGCCTTCTCGCGGGCCGCGGCCTCCATCGGCCAGCGCCCGAGAAATTCCTGCTGGATGTAGCGGTTTTCCGAGAGAAGCGGCTTGGTGCGGGCATAGGGACCGGAGGTGCCCTTGGCCGGCGGCGGGGCGAAGAACTCCAGGACGCGCACCTGTTCCTGGCCGAGGTTGAAGCCGTGGTGCCAGGTGTCCTTGCGGAAGAACAAGGCCTCACCCTGCTTGGCGATGCAGACCTCACCCGTCTCGGGATTGGCGAGCCCCAGCGTGCCGCTGATCACGTAAAGCAGTTCGTCCGCGCCGAAGATCGTGCGGAAAGCGTCCGTATGCTTGAAGCAACCGCCCGGCTGCATACCGAAGACGATCTGGTGGATGTTTTCCGTGGAGGCATAGATCCAGTCATCGACGAGGCCGGCATTCTCCTCACCCCAGAGATGGCGCGTGACGCCGGCATAGGGAATGTGGCTCGGCCGGTCGAAAACGGGGCGGGGGGAAGGCTTGTAGCCCATGGAAAACTCCTTCTTTTGAACGATGGAGCGCTAGGGTGTAGCGCGCTCGGGACGGGTGCGGGCGATCAGCCGGTCGATAACGGCCTGTTTCATGGCGGGGTCGAGATGCATGACGTTGAACACCTCGGCCATCCACATGCCCTCGATGGCAAGCCGGATGATCGTCGCGTCGATCGGGTCGAGGCCGTCTTTTTCGACGGCGGCCTGGCACCGGATGTTCTGCTGGTGGACGATTTCGAGAAGATCGGGAAAGTTCGACAGCGCCGCCGTGATGCTGGCGCCGAGCCGGTCGTACTGGTCGCCGGTGCTGGCGGCATCGCCCATGGTCGCCGCCACATAGGCGCGTGTGTAGCGGCCATGCGGCTCTTCGTCCGTCCCTTCGAGCCCGGCGAGGCCAGTCTCGAAGCGGTAGACGAAACGTTCGACCATGGCGCGCACCAGCGCGTCCTTGCTGGCAAAATGGTAGAGGATGCCGCCCTTGCTGAGGCCGGTCACTTCCGCCACCTTGTCGAAGGTGAGCGAGGAGACGCCCTCATTGACGACGATCTCCTCGGCGGCGCTGAGGATGCGCTCCCGGGCGGTGCCACGTTTTGCCATATCGAACCCCGATGCTGTTGCTGGTCTTCCCGCTATAGCGGCGAACTTTCCCGCAGGCGACCGACGATTTCCGCCATCAAAGCAAGATCCTGCCGGGAGTCGTCGAGTGTCGTCTTGGGCGTCGTGCCGCTCACGAGATGCGCGTGGAAGGCGCGCAGCTCGATGGCGAAAGGATCGGTGTAATTCGGCCCGAAGACCCGGGTTTCCGTCTCGGTGTCCGTCGAGTCCGTCACTTCAAGCGAGGTCGGAAGGTTGCGGATATAGGGTGTGTCGTAACCGAAGCTGAGGCGGCGGCGATCGGAGAAGACTTCGATGCGGGCGTCGAAGCGCGCGACATTATCGATCAGCGCCTCGTAGATCGCGGTGAAGTGGCCGTAGTCGAAGAGCGCCACGACCTGCTCGCCATTCTGCTTGTGATGGGCGGCGATGACCCGCTGCGGCAGGCCGATCAGCTCGCGCATGGCCGAGAGGCTGTGTGAGGACAGACCTGTCAGCACCTGGTAGGCGCGCATGAGGCTAGGGGAAGCATCCTTGCCGGCGACGTCGCGCAGCAACGCCTCGGTATCGGCGCGCGACCGGGCGAGGAAACCGGCGTCGATATCGTTCGGGTAGAAGACGTTGCGGGTCTGGCGGATGAAAAACGGGCCCTCGCAGATGAGATCCCGTACGCGTACGTAGCGCAGGTCTTCTTGTGCCGGCATCATCTCCCTGGCCTTCAGGAAGCTCGCCGAATAACGCCGCATATAGGCGACGAAGACGAGCCGGTCTGACTGACGAGCGAGCGGCATCACGTCATCGATCTCGCCAAGCGTCAGGCAGGCGGGTTTTTCGAGGAAGACATGTTTGCCGGCCTTCAGCGTCAGGTCGAGATAGTGGCGGTGCGTCTGGTCGGGCGTCAGGATGAAGACTGCGTCGATATCCGGTGCGGCGACGAGCGCCTCGGCGCTTTCATAGGCCTGCGCGTTGGGATAGCGCCCGGCGCAATAGGCGGTGAGGCTCGGCGAGACATCGAAAACGCCGACGATCTCGAACAGATGACGGTGATCGGCAAGGATCGGCAAGTGCATGAGCTGGCTCACCTCGCCAAGACCGACCAGACCGACACGGACGATACGCATGAAAAGACCTTTCTGCCCCGGACGGGGCCTATCCCTTGACCGCCCCGGCGGTCAGACCGGAGACGATGTATTTCTGGAAGAGCAGCGCCAGCACGATCAGCGGCACCGTGACGATGGTCGACGCGGCCATGATCGCGCCATAGGGGAACTCGTAGCGGCTGGAGCCGGAGATAAGCGCGATCGCCACCGGCACCGTGCGGTTCTCGTCCGTGAGGATGAAGGTGAGCGCGAACAGGAACTCGTTCCACGAGGCGATGAAGGCAAGCAGCCCCGTCGAAATCAGCGCCGGCCCCATCATCGGCAGAAAGATGCAGCGCACGATGCGCAGCGGCGAGCAACCGTCCATGATGGCCGCCTCCTCGATCTGCCGCGGCAGGCTGCGCATGAAGGTCGTCAACACCCAGATGTTGAAGGGCAGCGTGAAGATCATGTAGGCGAAGATCAGCGAGCCGAGCGTATTATAGAGCCCGAGCCAGCGGATCATCTCGAAGAGGCCTGAGAGCAGCGCGATCTGCGGAAACATCGAGACGGCAAGGAAGAGGAACATGATCGGCGAACGTCCGCGGAAATCGATGCGGCCGAGCGCATAGGCGGCCGCGATGGCAAGTCCCAGCGACAGCGCGACGACGGAGGCCGCGACGACGAGCGAGTTCAGCAGGCTGCGCAGGAACACGCCGTCGGACAGGATCGCTGCGTAGTTGTTGAATTTCAGGTCCGGCAGGAAGGTGACGTCGAAGATCGCCTGGCCGGATTTCAGCGAGGACGCGATCATCCAGTAGAAGGGAAACAGCGTATAGAGCGCGACCACGCCGAAGAGCGTGTAGATCGCGAAACGCTGAATACGCCTGTTTGCTGCACTGCGTACCATGTCACACCCCCAGGAGCCTGCGGTTGAGCCGGAAGACGGTCACGTAGACCGCTGTCACCACGGCGATCATTAGGAAGATGGCAGCACTCGCCGCCGAGCCCACGCCCATGTCCTGGAAATTGACCAGCACCTCGCGGGCATAGATCGACACGGTTTTCGTGTCGTCGCTGTTGGAGGACAGAACGAAGCTCAGGTCGAACATGCGCAGCGCATCAAGCAGCCGGAAGAGCACGGCAACGGCGATGCTGGGTGCCAGTAGCGGCAGGGTCAGCGCCGTGAACTGACGCCATTCCGGCACGCCGTCGATGGACGCCGCCTCGTAAAGAGTCTTCGGCAACATCTGCAGGCCGGCGAGGATGAGCAGCACTATGAAGGGCGTGGTGATCCAGACGTCGACCGCGATTATGACCGGCATGACGAGGTCCGGATTGGCCGTCCAGGCAATGCCGTTATCGATGAGGCCCATGAGCTTCAGCACATGGTTGAGGATGCCGAACTGGTCATGCAGCATCCATTGCCACATGCGCGCGCTGACGACGACGGGAATGGACCAGGGAATGAGGATGACGGCGCGCATCAGGCCGCGGCCGGAAATGTGGGCGTTCAACAGAAGGGCGATGGCGAGCCCCAGCACCGTCTCGATCGAGACCGAGATGACGGTGAAATAGAGCGTGTTGCGGACCGACTGCCACCAGAGCGGATCTTCGAACAGGGTGAAATAGTTCTCGAAGCCGACATAGTCGTAAATGTCCGGCTCGGTGAGGAAGGCGTCGGTGAAGGAGAACACGAAGGTTCGGCCAAGCGGCCAGAGCGCGACCGCGAAGAGCACGACGAGGCTCGGCGCGAGGAACAGCCAGGCCGTTCGCGCCCGCATCGCATTGAGGCCGATGCGCATTGCTCCGTTCGCCATGTCACGCCCTCCCCGGCAGCAGTGCGCGTTCATCCTTGTCGAAGAGGTGCGCGCGCTCGTGCTTCCAGCCGACGAGCGTGGTGGCGCCCGGCCGGATATCGGGTTTGCCCTGCGCCTTGGCGACGATGGAGCGGCCATCGCCGACATTGAGATGAACGAGGGATTCACCGCCAAGCGGTTCGACGAGCAGGACTTCCGCTTCCAGCGCGGCATCGCCGCCGCCGAGTATCAGGTCTTCCGGCCGGATGCCGAGCGTGACGTCGCCCGCATAGTCATGGGCAGCGAGCCGGTGGCGTCCGCCAGAGAGCAACAGCACGCTCTCCTCGCCCTCGCGGGCCAGAAGACCAGGCAGAAAATTCATGCGCGGCGAGCCGATGAAGCTTGCGACGAAGCGATTGGCCGGGCGCTCGTAGAGCTCCATCGGCGTGCCGATCTGGGCGATGCGGCCGTCCTTCAGCACGACGATGCGGTCGGCGAGCGTCATCGCCTCCATCTGGTCATGCGTGACGTAGACCGTGGTGGCCTTCACCTCGCGGTGGATGCGGGCGATCTCGACGCGCATTTCCATGCGCAGATCGGCATCGAGGTTGGAGAGCGGCTCGTCGAAGAGAAAGAGTTTTTGCTGGCGCACGAGGGCACGGCCGATCGCGACACGCTGCTGTTGGCCACCGGAGAGCTGTGCGGGCCGCCGCTCCAGTAGGTGGTCGATCTTGAGGAATTTTGCAGCCTTGGCCACGCGTTCCCGGATTTCGGCGACTGGAAGCCGGGCGGTCTCCAGCGCGAAACCGAGATTGCGCTCGACATTCATGTGCGGGTACAGCGCGTAGGACTGGAAGACCATCGCGATGTTGCGCTTTGCCGGTGGTGTCTCGTTCATCCGCTTGTCGGCGATGCGCAGTTCGCCGTCGGAGATCTCCTCCAGCCCCGCGATCATGCGCAGCAGCGTGGACTTGCCGCAGCCGGACGGGCCGACGAAGACCACGAATTCACCCTCGGCAACATTGAGATTGACACCGTCGATGACGGTCAGTGCGCCGAAGCGCTTGACGACGTTGATGAGATCGATACCGCTCATGACCGTTCCATCTTGCTGGTTGTCGTGTGCGCAAAGCCGCGGCGGCCCTTTGCCGGATTTGCCTTGGCCGCAAGCGCCGCCACCCCGATGGCGCAGGCGGCATCGCCGATACGGCTCGGCACGATCGGCATGTCGCGTGCGCCGTCGGCCCAGATGAACGGACGCGTCAGCGCCGCCAGCCGCGGCGTCACCTTCGGGTCGCTGCCGATGCCGCCACCGAGCACAAGCACGGCCGGATCGAGCGTGTTGACGAGCTGGCCGAGATAGGAGGCGAGCGAGAGCAGCCCGTTCGCCACCATCTCCGCCGCCCGCGGATCGTGCGCTTCTGCCTCGAAAAGGTCGAGCGCTGTCGTCTCCGGCCGGTCGATCACCGCGCCGTAGCGTTCGCCGAGCGCCTTGCCGCCGGCAAAGAGCTCCAGATTGTGGCGGACCTGCCGGTCGCGGTTCGGCCCGTCGAAGGTGACGAGATCACTGCCGGAGAAGTGGATGGCAAAGCCACGCGCGCCCTCATAGGGCACCCCGCCGATGACCAGCGAATGGGAAAGGCCGGTGGAAATGGTCACGTAGACGAAGGGATCGATGCCCTTGCCGGCGCCCATCCAGCCCTCCGCGAAGGCGGCGGCGCGCACGTCGCTATCGATGTGCAACACGCCGAAGGCGCCGAGGCGCGCGCGATAGTCGAGACCGCGCCAGTCGAAGTTCCACGCCGAGGCCGGCTCACCGGTGCGCGTCACGAGTTCCGGCAGGCAGATGCCGAGCGCCGTGATATCGAGCGCCTCTCTGTCCCCGCGCTCCCGCATGGAAGCTGCCAGCGCGCAGACGAGATCGAGCACCGCAGCTCCGCCATCCTGGCAACGCGTCGCCTCGGTGCGTTCAGCCACGACCTCGCCATCCGAAAGCCGCACGATGCAGGCCTTGGTCTTAGTGCCGCCGACGTCGATGCCGATCGCGTGCCGTGTCATGGGGCTGCTCCAGCGGCTGCATCGGCATGCAGCTCGGCATTCCGGCATTCGACAGCAATGGTCGCAGGCCAGGAAGGGTCGTAGGCGGAAACGGTTGAAAGATGCCGGAACGCCTCGCGCTTACCCTCGCCCCAGACAATCATCGCGACCGCCTTCGAGAGGGTTGCAATGGAGCCGACGCCGACGGTGAGGCCATGCGTCGGCACGTCGTCCAGCCCGCGGAATTCGGGGAAGGTCGCGAGATTGTCGCGCCGCGTCTGTTCGGCGAGCGTCACGATGCGCGTTCGGCTGTCGCGGGCAGAGCCCGGTGGGTTGAAGGCAATGTGACCGTCACCCGCGCCGGACGCCAGAAGGAAGAGGTCGATGCCAACGAGCGCTGCAATATCCGCGTCGTAGGCTTCGGGCTCACGCAATGTCGGCATGCGGAAATTTTCCTCCGGCATGCGCAGGTCTGCCGGTAGAGCCCGGTTGATCCGGCCGACGATTTCCCGCTCGCCAAAGCCACGGCAGGAATAGTGTGCGGAAGCCGGCGGCGGAAGAAGTCCTTCCGCGCCCGACAGCAGATATTCGTCCATCATCACCACGATCAGCCCGGAGCAATCGACCGGGTGGGCGGCCAGCTGCCGCTCCAGCGCATCATAGACCGGCATGGGACTGCGCCCGCCCGGGCAGCCGAGCACGTAGGGCCGTCCGGCGGCATTGGCAGCGCGCAGTTCCGTAAGGATGCGGGTTGCGAGATGCTCGCCGATTGCCGCAGGATTGTTGTGAACCGTAACTTTCATCGGCTTGCCTGCTCCCGCAGCAGAGAGAAGACGAAGGCAAAATTCCGCGCCGCAATCGTCTCCGGCGTCTCGGGATGTTTCGGCGCAAGGTCCTGCTCGACGACCAGCGGGCCGTCATAGCCATGGGCGATCAGCGTGCGCATGAAATCGGCGATATCGACCACGCCACGGTCGAGGTCGGTCATGATGCCGTCCTCGAAGGCACGGTCGCAATGGATACCTTCCGCCAGAACCTTCTCGCGGAAAGCGCCGTCGACATTCTTGAGATGGATGGCGTTGATGCGCGCTGCGTGACGCAGGAAGAAGTCTTTCGGATCGGCCTTCCAGTAGGCGTGATGGCCGGTGTCGAGGCAGAGGCCGACCAGCGCCGGATCGGTCTCGGCAAAAAGCCGCTCGATCTGGTTCTCGTGCTCGACGCAAGTGCCCACATGGGGGTGGAAGCTGAATTGTAGGCCATGTTCCCGCACGATCCGAGCGGCCTGTGTGGTGAGGTCGACGACGGTGCGCCAGCCCGCTTCATCGACGACACCCATCCGGTCCTTCGGATAGAATTCCGACTCGTCCATCAGGATGAAATGCGTGCCGCCAACGGCAGAAAGCAACGCACAGATCTGGTGTGTCCGCTCCGCCAGTGCCCCGGTCGTCTCCGGATCCGCCAGCGTGTGGACATGGGCCGCCGCGACCACGGAGAGGCCGCGGCGGTCGAGTTCGTGCGAAAGCACCTTTGGATCGGTCGAGAAGTAACCGTAGGGGCCAAGCTCGGTGTGCCGGTAGCCGGCCGCCACGATGCGGTCGAGATAGTCGGTCCAGCCGAGGTCGTTGCCGGTGGGCCAATAGACGCCCCAGCAGCACGGTGCGATCGCGATATTCAATGTCTTTTCCTTGATCTTCTAAGCGCTTACCAGCCGCGCTTCTTCAACCGTTCCAGATCGCTGCTCACCTTGGCGAGCGCGTCCTCGGCGCCCTCCTTGCCGCTCAGCACGTTGTGGACCCCGTTGAAAATGCGCTGCGAGACCCGGTTGTAGGAGGCGCCCGTAACCTGCGAAGGCCGGGATGCACTTTCCGCATAGGCCTTTTCGGCGAAGCGTAGCGAAGGGTTCTTCGCCAGGATTTCCTCATCCTGGTAGAGCGCCTTCAAGGTCGGGCTATAGCCCTGCATGGCGCGGCGCTTCTGCTCCTTGGCATTCGTAAGATAGCGCACGAGGCTGACCGCTGCATCGGTGTCGTCGGCATATTTCGACACGCCGAGAAGGCCGGCACCATAGCAGCCGCTCGATTTTTCGCCTTCCGCACCGACCGGCAGCGCCATCACGCCGACCTTGCCGAGCAATGATGACCCTTCTGCCTGGCTGGTGCCCCAGACATAACCCCAGTTGCGATGGAAGACCGAGCTGCCGGCTTCGAAGACGCCGCGCGAGCCTTCCTCGTCATAGTTCAGAACACCTTCCGGGCTGATGCCGCCGATCCAGGTGCGGGCAAGCTCCAGCGCCTCCACCGCCTTCGGATTGTTCGCGGTGATCGTGCCATCCGGCGCAATGAACGTGCCGCCACCATAGGAGGCGACCCATTCCAGCGCGTCGCAGGTCAGGCCCTCATAGGCGCGGCCCTGCCAGACGTAACCCCACATGTCCTTGGTGCCGGAGGCGCGTTCCTGCTCCTGGATGGACTTGGCCGTCTCGGTCAGTTCCTTCCAGGTCTTCGGTTCGGCCTTGCCGTACTTTTCGAGCAGATCCTTGCGATAGAACATCAGGCCGGCATCGACGAACCACGGCATGGCGAGCAGCTTGCCCTCGATGGTCGAGTCGGCGAGCGCCGCCTCGAAATGAGCCGCGAGCTCCTCCTTCGGCACCGTCTCGTTGAGGTCGATGAGATGGGCGGCCAGTGCGCCGACCCAGATATTGTCGAGCGTCAGGACATCGATGTCGCCGGATTTACCGGCAAGAAGCTGCTGGTAGAGCGGCAGCGCCTCCCCCCAGTTCGCCGGCATCTTGTTGATCTTGACCGTGTTGCCGGTCTCCTTCGCCCAGGCCTCGGAGGCCGATTGGCAAAGCTCCAGTTCGGCACCGGCAGAACTGCAGAATATCGACACTTCCGCCGCCGTCGCGGAACCCGCCCACAACATGACGCCCGCAAGCGCCGTCGTTCTCAGAAATCCATCCCAATGCACTGTGTTTCCTCCCACACCGCGTTAAGTTCGAGAAATTACTATACCGTCTGGTCGGTAAAGTAAAGCGCGAGAAATGAGGGGAATGAAGGCGAGAGTCGGCTTGCGGCTGCGCCGGATTGGGGCTTACCAACTCGGCGCCGCAACCGGCGGGACTGGAGCGTGGGTGCTGCGCCCCGCTCCCGAAACCAATTTTGTAATAAAACTACAAAAGTGAAACTTTGCGAGATTTTTATGTTGCAAAGTTTCAGAACCCTCCTCTAAGGTACATCCCGAAGCCGCGCAGACGTGGGTCAATTCCAGCGCGCTTTCAATTTGGGAGGATTGAATGACGAACAAGATTTTGTGGCGCTCTGCCGCCGCGGCCGCGCTTTCGGTCGGCCTCATGGCTGGCGCAGGCATCGCCAATGCAGCCGAACTTGTCTTCTGGTCCATGTGGAACGAGCCGGAGCCGCAGGCCGCGGCCCTGCGCAAGGTCATGGACAATTATACCAAGGCGCACCCGGAAACGACCTTCAAGGTCGTCTGGAACGGCCGCCAGAACCAGACCAAACTGCGCGCCGCCCTGCAGGCCGGCACGCAGGTCGATTTCGCGGACCAGGACGGCGATCAGCTCGCCGGCGGTCTGCAGAAGGAAGGGCTCGGCTACGAGATCAGCGCAGATCTCGGCGATACGAAGGCCGCTCTCCTGCCCGGCGTGCTCGATCTCTATGCGGCCGGTGGCAAGGTGGAGCAGGTTCCCTACATCTACAACACCGTGAACATCTGGTACAATAAGGACATGCTGGCCGAGGCCGGCGGCACGGTCCCGCAGACGCTCGACGAACTCTTCACGCTCTGCGGCAAGCTCAAGGAAACCGGCAAACACGCGCTGGTGACCGAAGGCAATGTCGGTTTCTACCAGGTGCTGTTCTTCTCTCATCTCCTGTCGCGCGCCAAGGGCTCGGATGCCATGATCAAGGCTTTCGAGGTCAAGGACGGCTCCGGCTGGTCCGACCCGGCCGTGCTCGAGGCCGCGAAGTCGGCCCGCAAGTTCTGGGAAGTCGGCTGCATCGCGGAAGACGCCCGCGGCTTCCAGTACCCGGCCGGCCAGCAGACGATCGCGCTCGGCGATACAATGGGCGAACTCGTCGGCTCGTGGCTGCCGACTGAACTGACGGAAAGTGCCGGCGCAGACTTCCCCTGGGGCGCCTTCAACTTCCCGGCAGTCGCCGGCGGCGCCGGCAAGGCGACCGATATCGAGGTCGGCCTGGTGTCGGTGATGGTCCTGAAAGCCTCGCCGAACGCCAAGGAAGCGGCGGGCTTCGTCAACTACCTCCTCTCCGAGGACGCGCAGAAGACGCTCGTTGCGGATGGCGGCGTCGGCGTGGTGCGCGATGGCGTCGATTGGCCGCCGGTGCTTTCGGATGCCTATGCTTCGGCGAAGAGCGCGACGGCACTGGCCGGCTTCGGCGGCGGTCTCGGCGTCTCCTATCCGGAGTTCAACGCGACGGTGCTGACGCCCGAATTCAGCAAGATGTTCCTCGGCCAGTCGACCCCGGAAGACTTCGTCAAGGTCCTCGTCGACAAGACGAAGGACTATTGGGCAAGCCAGCAATAAGGCTTTCGCAACGGGCCGGGGCGGTGCAGTCGCATTGCTTCGGCCGGCCTTGTGGCCACGAACGGTTTTGCCGAATGGAGATTCTGCGATGATGAGGCGACGTATGGTGGTGGCGTTTCTTGCGCCCGCCCTCATCCTCTATCTGGGCCTGCTGATCTTTCCAGCACTTCAGGCCTTCTATCTGAGCCTGTTCGAAACCTCCGGTTTCGGCGACACGCCGACCTGGGTCGGCATCGGAAACTATACGCGGCTCTTGTCGGACCCGATCTTCTGGGGTGCGCTGCGCAACATGTCGATGATCATGGTCGTCGGCGGTATCGCGACCTTCGGGCTAGCCTTCCTCTTCACCATGCTCCTGAATTCGGGCCTTTGGGGCAAGAAGCTCTTCCGCGCCCTGATCTTCCTGCCGAACATCATCGCGGTCGTCGCGATCACCACCTTCTGGTCCTTCGTCTTCATGCCGCGCTACGGGCTTCTGACCAGCGTGCTGAAGGCACTCGGCCTGACGAGCCTTGCCTCCATCTCCTGGACGGCGCCGGAAAACGTCTTCTTCGCCATGATGGTCGGCCTCGTCTGGATTTCGGCGGGTTTCTACACGATCCTCATCCTAGCCGGCGCGGACAAGGTGCCGATCGACATGTACGAAGCGGCCCGCCTCGAAGGCGCCAGCACCTTCCAGATCTTCCGCCTGATCACCCTGCCGATGATCTGGGACGTCATCCTGATCACCTTGGTGCTGTGGTCGATCCACGCCATCAAGATCGTCGAGTTTCCCTATGCCTTCGGCGGGCCGAACATCGACCAGAACCTCTATACGCCCGCGATCTACCTCTACATCATGGGGTTCGGCCAGCGCGAGCCGGTCTATGCGCTCGGTTATTCGACCGCCATCGGCGTCGCGCTCTTCTTCCTGACCCTGGTCACGATCGTGCTCCTGCGCTTCGTCTTCAAGCGCGAGCGGGTGGAGTATTGAGATGAAAAAAATCCTCACGCTGCGCGGCGCAAAACGCGGGCTTTCCTACCTCGTCGTCGGCGGCTGGTCGGCCTTCTCGGTCTTCTTCATCCTCTGGATCATCCTCGCCTCGCTGAAGCGCAATCGCGATCTCTTCGGCAAGCCGTGGTCCTTCCCGGCCGATCCCGCCTGGGGCAACTACGTCAAGACCTGGGTGAACAACCGCTTTGGCGACTACTTCCTGAACAGCCTGATCGTCACCTCCGTTTCGGTCGCCGCCCTGCTGCTGGTCTCGGTTCCGGCGGCCTATGTGCTGAGCCGCGGACGTTTTGCCGGGCGGCAGGCGCTGTCCAACTTCTTCGCCTTCGGCATGGGCGTGCCGATCCCGCTGCTCTTCGTGCCGCTCTTCGTCATCATGACGACGATGCGGCTCGGCGACAGCCTGACGGGGCTTTCCATCGTCTATGTCGCGCTCTCCATTCCGTTCAGCATCTACGTGCTCGAAGGCTTCTTCGCCTCGCTGCCCTCGGAGCTCGAATCGGCGGCGATCATCGACGGCTGCTCGGATTTCCAGGTGTTCCGGCATGTCATGCTGCCGCTCGCCGGCCCCGGCGTCGCGACGGTGGCGATCCTCAACTTCGTCGGCCTGTGGAACGAGTACCAGCTTTCGCTCGTGCTCTTGAACAGCCCGGAGAACCGGACGCTGTCGCTCGGTATCTATTCGCTGATCACCTCCATGCAATATTCGGGCGGCGACTGGGCCGGCCTCTTCGCCGGCGTCACAATCGTGATGGTGCCGACGATCCTTCTCTTCATCATCCTCTCCGAGCGGATGATTAGCGGCATCACCATGGGAGGCGTGAAGTGAACCAGACCCAACAGAAGGCCCGCGCCGAAGGCAGAACGGCCGTGGAAGAAACGGTCGTGACGCTGCCAATGTCGCGTCTCGGCGGACCAAGCCGCCTGCCGCGCTTCCGCTGGCAGCAGCCGATCCCCGATAAGGAAACGCCGCCATCGCGCGGCCTCAGCGCGGAAGAAAGCGCGAACGCCTTTGATTGGGGCAAGGATTCGATCCTGCCCTACAGCGTCTATGACGATTACGACCGGGCGCAGACACAGGGCGAGATGCCGCTGATCGCGCTCGATAATGGTCGGCTGCGCGTCACCGTCGCCCCGCAATACGGTGGCCGGCTGATGCAGCTTTACGATCATGCGCTCGGGCGCGACCTCGTCTTCCGCAACCCGGTGTTCCAGCCTGCCAACCTCGCCGCGCTGAACGCCTGGTTCTCCGGCGGCATCGAATGGAACGGGCTTATCCCCGGCCATACACCGTTCACCTGCGTGCCCGTCTTTACCGGTGTGGTGGAAACGGAGCGCGGCCCGGTGCTCCGCATCTACGAATTCGACCGGATCGTCGAGGCCACCTGGCAGATCGACCTCTACCTGCCGGCCGATGAAGACAGGCTCTATGTGCACGGTCGCATCGTCAACGCCGCGCCGACCGAGAAGCGTGCCTATTGGTGGACCAATGTGGCGGTGCCGGTGAGTGCCGGCATGCGCGTCGTCAGCCCCGGCGACTATGCGATCGAACATGTGCTGCCCGGCAACGAACTTGCGCGCTTCCCCTTCCCCGACCCGGCGCGTTTCGACGGCTCCTATCCCGGCCTCTGGAAGGGCGCGACCTCGGTCTTCTTCCGCAAGCCCGAGGCGGATCGTCTCTTCATCGCCGCCCTCGACAAGGCGGGAACGGGCCTCGCGCAGACCGCCACATCGGCACTGACCGGCCGGAAGTTCTTCTATTTCGGCACGGCCGCCGGCGGGCAACACTGGATGGACTATCTCGCCCGCAAGGGCGAAGGCGACTATATCGAGATCCAGGCCGGCATCACGCCGACGCAGAACCAGCGCTTCGTGCTTGCCGCGGACAGCGAGCTGCATTGGACGGAGGTCTATGGCGGGCTGTCGGTCGATCCGGCCGCGGCCCATTCTACCGACTATGCGGTCGCAGAGCGCGCCACGGCCGAAGCCGTCGATCATCGATTCCCGAAAGCCGAACTCTCGGATGTCGACGCCTTCCTCACGCGTGTTTCGCGACAGCCGCTCGACCGACGCCTTTCCGCCGGCTCCTCCTGGGGCGCGCGGCAGGCGAAGCTCACCGGCAAGCCGCTCGCCGCCGGTCTCGATTTTGCCGTCGATGCCGAACCCGGCGTCTGGGACGAGCTGGCGGAAACGGGGGAAATTTCCGTAAGCAACCTGTCGCGGGTTCCTGCCGATTTTGCTGTCTCCGATCTCTGGCGTTCCGCCTTGGAACGCAGCGTCGGACGGCAGGGAGCGACCTGGCTGCACGATCTGCTGCTCGGCATTGCCGCACTCGACCGTGAAGATTTGGCTGCGGCCCGCCGTCTCTTCGAGCGCTCGGTGGCGGCGCGGCCGACCTGGCTCGGCCTTCGGCAATTGGCCATGATCGAAAAGGACGAGGACAGGGCCGAACAGCTTTATCTCTTCGCATGGGCGGCGGAGGATGCTCCAGCCGAGCTCGCCGTCGAGATCGTGCAGTTCCTGCTGCACGCCGAGCGCCTCCAGGCCCTGGAAGGCTTTTTGGCAAAGCTTCCGGACGACATTGCAGCACAGGAACGCATCGTGCTGGCGCGCGCGTCCGTTGCCGCCAAGCGCGGCAACCTCGATGTGCTTGAAGCCCTGTTGAAAGTCGAGTTCGCGACGATCCGCGAGGGCGAAGACCTATCGGCCGATCTCTGGGGCTACCTGCAAAAGGGCAGGCTCGAACAGCAGTTCGGCCGGACGCCGACGCCCGCCGAACTGGAAACGCACATGAAGGCCCATCCGCTGCCGGAACATCTGGATTTCCGCATGCGGGTCGCGCTCGAAGACGGGACGAACTGATGACGACGGTCGAAATTCGCAAGCTGCACAAATCCTACGGCAACCTGGAGATCATCCGCAGCGCCGATCTCGCCATATCGAGCGGCGAATTCGTCGTGCTCGTCGGCCCGTCGGGCTGCGGCAAGTCCACGCTGTTGCGCTGCATCGCAGGCCTGGAGCCCATCACCGGCGGCAATCTCCTCATCGACGGCGAGGACATGACGACGGCCGATCCGGTGAAGCGCGGCATCGCCATGGTGTTCCAGTCCTATGCGCTCTACCCGCACATGACGGTCGCCGAGAACATCGGTTTCGGCCTGAAGATTGCCAATGCGCCGAAGCCGGAAATCCGGGCGCGCGTCCTCGAAGTAGCAAAGCTCCTGAAGCTGGAGGCGCTGCTCGACCGCAAGCCCAAGGCGCTTTCCGGCGGCCAACGCCAGCGTGTCGCCATCGGCCGTGCTCTCGCGCGCAAGCCACGCATCTTCCTGTTCGACGAGCCGCTCTCCAATCTCGACGCGTCGCTGCGCGGTGAAATGCGCGTCGAACTCTCGAAGCTGCACGCCCAGCTCGGCAACACCATGATCTACGTCACCCATGACCAGGTGGAGGCGATGACGCTTGCCGACCGCATGGTGGTGATGCGTCAGGGCGTCATCGAGCAGGTCGGCGCGCCGCTCGAGCTCTTCAACAATCCGGTCAACCGCTTCGTTGCCGGCTTCCTCGGCCAACCACCGATGAATTTCATCCGGTTCGCTTCAGCCTCGAAGGATGGACAGGCGGTGAACGGCGAACTTCCGGGTGGCGGCCGCCTCTCGCTCGACCTGCCGCCGGCAGTCGGCGCGGTCTCGACCGAGGGCCTGGAACTCGGCGTGCGCCCCGAGGACATGAGCATCTCCGACACGGGGGAGCTGAGCGTGACGGTGGAGGTGGTCGAGCAACTCGGCGGCGAGACGATCGTCTACGGCCGGCTGGCCGACGGCCAGGCGCTGACGGCGAAACTTGCCGGCCAGGCCGGTATCCGCGCCGGCGACCGGCTTGCCTTCACGATTGCGCATGAGCGCTTGCAGATATTCGATGCGACCGGTCGCAACTTGCGCTACCGGACTGAAGGGGCCGCCGCAATCGAACGTCGCGGCGATCTGGTCGAAAGGAGCCCGGTTTGACATCCCATCCGTCAGGACAAACGCTGATCGAGGCCGTTTCCGCCGACCTGCCGGAACTGAACAAGACGTTCCGCCGCGTGGCGCAATACATGCTGTCGGCGCCGGAAGGTTTTATGCACAAGCCCGTGCAGGAGATCGCGGCCGCCGCCGAGGTCAGCGAGCCTTCCGTCATTCGCTTCTGCCGTCGCTACGGCTTCAAGGGCATTCCGGACTTCAGGATTGCGCTCGCCATGGCGCTGGCCCACGGTCCAACGGCTGAACGCAGCTCCTTCCTCGAGCCGCAGATCACCGACAAGGCCGTGGTCAACCTTGCCCTGAAGCGCGCCATCGCACGCTTTGCCCGTACACTCGTCGGCACGGACCGCTCGATCATCATCGACTCCGGCTCGACCGCCCAGCTCTTTGCCGAGACGCTGCGCGATGCCGACCCGCTCGCCGTCATGACCACCGGCCTCAATATCGTCGATGCACTGCGCGGGGCGACACAGCATTCGATCATGCTGCCGGGCGGGGTGCTGCGCCATGAATCCCGCTCGCTTTCCGGCCGCATGGTGGAGAGCACGCTCGCCAACATGCATTTCGATGCGCTCTATCTCGGGGCCGATGCCATCGATCCCGTCTCCGGCCTCAGCACCTTCAACGAAGAGGAGGCGCACCAGAACACCGCGATGATCACCGTGTCGCGGCGCATCGTCGTGCTGGCTGATTCCACCAAGTTCCGCGCGCCGGGGCTGCACCGCTTCTGCGAGATCGAGCGCATCCACACGATCGTCACCGACACCGGCCTTGGCGACGATGTCGTCGAGGCAATCGAAGCGCGGGGCGTCGTCGTCCACCGCGTAGACCCAATCGAAGAGAAGAAGAAATGACGTCGCAACGCGCTTCCACCGCAACCGCTGACCTCAATCGCTGGGAAACCGTACGGGAGATCGCCCAGCAGCCGGCCGTCTGGCGGGCTTTCGCGCCGCAACTCGCAACTTTCGCAGCCGAGATCCAGGCGTGGCTGAAGCGTCGCGCGCATGAGGAAATCTGGTTCTGCGGCGCTGGCACGTCCGCGTTCATCGGCGAAACGCTGGCAGCCTATCTCAACCGTGCAGCCGGTCCGGCACGCTTCCGCGCCGTGCCAACGACCGATCTCGTCTCCGGTCCACGAAGCTTCCTGCGCCCGGGCGTGCGCACGCTGGTCGTCTCCTTCGGGCGCAGCGGCAACAGCTCGGAAAGTCTCGGTACCCTCAACCTGTTGAATGCCCATGCGCCGGAGGCCGATCGCCTCCACATCACGTGCAATGCCGAGAGCGCGCTTGCAGCGCCCTATCTCCAGGGGCCGGGCGAACAGCGCACGCTTGTCCTGCCGCCCGAAACGAACGACCGCGGCTTTGCCATGACGTCGAGCTACACGACGATGCTGTTGTCGGCGCTCGCCTGCTTCGACCCCGCGCCACCTGCTGCCCCGGCAACACTTCTCCCGCGTCTCGCGGACGCTGCGGAAGGCCTGATTGCCGACAGCTTTAATGCACTGGCACGCTTCGCGATGCCGGAACGTGTCGTCTTCCTCGGTTCCGGACCACTGACCGGCACGGCGCGGGAATGCGCATTGAAGGTGCTGGAACTGACGGCTGGCGGCATCTCCACCTCCTGGGACTCGACGCTGGGCTTCCGGCACGGTCCCAAGGCCGTCGTCAACGACAGGACGCTGGTCTTCGTGCTGCAACCGGCCGATCCGTTCACGCAAGCCTACGATATCGACCTCGCAAACGAGATCGCGGCGCAGTTCAGTCCGCAAACCATCGTGCGCCTCGGCGACGTGGCGACCGGCGCGGATATCGCCGTGCCCGCCATCGGCAATGATGCCTGGGGTTCCGTCCTTCATGTCCTCATCGGACAGATTTTGGCGGTGATCTGGTCGGATCGCATGGGCCTGAATGTCGACGATCCCTTCGCCGGCCGCAACCTCACCCGCGTCGTCGCCGGCGTAAAACTCTACGATCTGCCGAAGCGCGCGCCGGCCGCCTATGGCGCCATCGATGTCGGCGGCTCGAAAATCGAGGCGGCGCTGTTCGGCGAGGATATGCAGCCGGTCGAAAAGCGGCGGATCGATACCCGCAAGCAGAGCTATGCCGACCTGCTCGATGCCATCGTCGAACAGGCGGACTGGCTGCAGGCCGTGGCGGGCAAACCAGCCGCAATCGGTATCGGCCTGCCGGGCCTCATCGATCCGACAACCGGACTTTCCGTGACCTCCAACCTGCCGGCAACCGGGCGCAGCCTCGGCGCCGACCTGACGGCGCGCCTCGGGCGCCCGATCCCGGTCGAAAACGACTGCAAATGTTTCGCCCTGTCGGAAGCCAATGGTGGGGCGGGTGAAGGCTACCGAACGGTCTTCGGTCTTATCCTCGGAACCGGTGTGGGCGGGGGCGTCTGCGTCAATGGCCGGTTGGCAAAGGGTCTCAACGGGCTTCCCGGCGAAGTCGGCCATTTCGGCCTGCCGGCAGAACGGATCACAAAACACGGCTTGCCTTTGGTCGCCTGCGGCTGCGGTCGCACAGGATGTTACGAGACCTACGTTTCCGGCCCCGGTCTGTCGCGCCTTGCCGCGCATGTCGCCGGCCGGCCGGCGCGTGCGGAGGAGATCGTGGCGACCGCATCGAAGGGCGAGGCCGCGATGCGGACCGTGCTCGACATCTGGCTCGACCTGCTTTGCGAATTGATCCACACGATCCAACTGACCATCGATGCGGATTGCATCGTCATTGGCGGCGGCCTGTCGCGCATGGCGGGCCTTGCCGAAGACCTTGCCGCCGCCTTCGAGGCACACAAGCTGCCGGGCGTGCGTAGCCCGGTCTTCAGGATCGCCGAACACGGCGATGCCAGCGGTACACGGGGCGCCGCCATTCTTGCCCGCCAGGCGGCAGAGGCGGGCTGGCAATGAAGGAACTGCGCGATCTGATCGCCCGCAACCGTGCGGGCTCCGGCGAAGCCATGCCCTCCGTCTGCTCGGCGCATCCCGATGTCATCGCCGCGTCCGTGCTATTGGCGCAGGAAAAGGGCGTGCCGCTGCTCATCGAGGCGACCAGCAACCAGGTCAACCAGTTCGGCGGCTATACCAGCATGCGGCCGACGGATTTCATCCGCTTCGTGCGTGCGATCTGCGTGCAGGTCGGCGCACCCGACCAGCCGCTGCTCTTTGGTGGAGACCACCTTGGACCGCAGGTCTGGCGGAGCCAGCCGGCCGAGGTGGCGATGCGCCATGCGCGCGATCTCGTCGATGCCTATGTCCGCGCCGGCTTCACGAAAATCCATCTCGATTGTTCGGAAGGCTGCGCGGGCGAGCCCGCCCAGGTTTCGGACGAAGTGAGTGCGGCGCGTGCGGCCGAGCTTGCCGGCATCTGCGAGGCTGCGGCCGAAGACCCGTCGACCCTGAGCTATATGTACGGTACCGAGGTGCCGCCACCGGGTGGCGCGCGGGCGGAAGAAGGCGGCCAGGGCATCGAGCCGACCACGCCGGAAAGCGCCCTTGCGACCATTGCTGCCCATCGCCGCCGCTTCGAGGCACTGGGGCTTCACGACGCGTGGCAGCGTGCGGTCGGCCTGGTGGTGCAGCCAGGTCTGGAGTTTGCGCCCGACCATGTGCACCGCTTCGACCCGGCAACGCCCGATCGCCTCTCGCCCGTCTTGCAGGACATGACCTACCTCAGCTTCGAGGCCCATTCGACAGACTATCAAGCACCTGCCGTCTATCCCGAACTCGGGCGCCGGCATTTCGCGGTACTGAAGGTCGGTCCGGCCCTCACCCATGCTTATCGGCAGGCGGTCTATGCGCTGGATGCGCTGTCGGACTGGACTGGGGGTGCACCGGATCGGCCGCGGCTTCCGGCCGTGATGGAGGGGCTCATGCTCGCCGAACCGGACAACTGGAGCAAGCACTACGGCGGCAGCGACGCGCAACTGCGCCTGCTGCGCCATTTCAGCTATGCCGACCGTATCCGGTACTACTGGACGCAGACGGCGGCCGTAGAGGCCGTGCAGCGGCTCATGGCTGGCCTCGGTGAGGCGAGGCCCCCGGTGATGGTGCTGGAGCAGTTTTTCGCGCCTGCTTTGCTGGACCGGGCCGAGCGTCTCGCCACCGCAGTGCCGGACTGGCGCAAGGCGCTCGTCTATGCACATATCCAGGAGGTACTGGCACCGTACTACTTCACCCCCGCGGGGACCGCGCGATGACCGTCATCTCGCAGGGCCGCACGGCGCCGTTCGACCTCGAAAATACCGAAGCCTGGTGGCTTGTGCCGCGGCAGCTCTTCGACGGCGAGACGCTGCGCGCCGGCCTTGCGCTGCGCATCGCGGCCGGCAGGATCGACGACATCGTCCCGACCGGGCAAGCCGGAATGGATGGCCTGCCCATCTGGAAGACGGCAAGCCTCGCTTCACCGGGTTTCTTCGACGTGCAGGTCAATGGCGGCGGCGGGGTTATGTTCAACAGCGATCCCTCCCCTGCCGGCCTGAAGGCCATTGCGGCAGCACACCGCGCGAGCGGGACGACAGCCGTGTTGCCGACCCTGATCACCGACACCCCCGACATCATGGAGCGGGCCGTCACGGCGGCGCTGGCGGTTGCCGGCAGCGACGGCATCGTCGGCGTGCATCTCGAGGGGCCGCATATCAGTGTCGAACGCAAGGGCGCACACAACCCGCTGTTCATCCGCCCGATGGACGAGCACACGCTTTCCGCCGTCAGACGATTGCGCGCAGGCGGCGTCCCGGTGCTGGTAACCCTTGCGCCGGAATGCGTGCCGCCCGGAACAATCGTAACGTTCTCCGCAATGGGAGCGGTCGTCTCACTCGGCCACACCGCCGCCGATGCGGCGACCACCCGCGCGGCCATCGCTGAAGGGGCGCGGTCGGTGACGCATCTCTACAACGGGATGACGCCCATCACCTCGCGCGAGCCGGGCGTCGTGGGCGCTGCGCTCGACAGCGATGTCTATTGCGGCTTCATTGCCGACGGGCACCATGTGGACGACACCGTTTTGCGCCTTTCGATCCGTGCACGTCCGGTGCGGGACCGGATGGTGCTGGTGTCGGATGCCATGTCGACCTGGAATGGCCCGGACCATTTCACGCTCTACGACGAGACCATCCACCTCGTCGGCGGCAGACTGGTCAATCGCCTGGGCTCTCTCGCTGGCGTCCATATCGACATGGCGACATCGCTGCGGCGGCTGGTCGAAAATGTGGGAATCTCACTGGAAGACGCACTGAAGATGGCAACCGCAAACCCCAGCTGCCTCATGCGCCTCGAAGACAGCGTGGGCTTCCTCCGGCCAGGTATGCCTGCCGATATCGTATTGCTCGACTGGGCTTAGATCGGGCTGCTATCCCACGCCAATCGAGCAAGAGGTCAGCGCGTCAGGGTGGTAGCGCCTTAATCAATTTGATGCTGGTTGGATTGGCAGTGGGGCGAGCAACGCCCTGCTGCTTCACTAACGTCCAGACGAGGCGTTTGTCTGTGAACTTTGGCTCTTTCGCCGGTCCCGGCTTTCTACCACGCCATCGCGCGGATGCCTGTTTCATCCCTTCTCGTTTCAAAGGAGGTAGTTGAAACCAATCAAGCTGGCTGCATATCAGAACAGCGAAAATTCTCCGATCATCTGGTTGCGGGCGAGCCAGGGGGTTTGTAGGCCGCCACTTTCCTGGGAGACGCCGACCTTGACGGCGCGGAACAGTTCGGAAACCTCCAGGGTGCCGTTGCCGTTGAGGTCCGCCTTCGTCCGTCCCTCGCCCATGACATTCGTCAGTACCGTGGTGAAAACGCCGCCGTTGGCTTTGGCGGATTCGCGGGAAAGCTCACGGCCCTTCGAGGCTGAGAACACCACCAGTCCGGCTGGAATGGACCGCTGCAGGCCCGAGACCGCATCGTCATTGGTGGCAAAGAGGCCCGTGCCGGCGGCGCCGGAATGGCAGGCGTCAAGCAGGACGATCAGCCGCCCCTTTGTCTTGGAGAGGACGCTGGCGAGCTCATCCCAGGCAAGCGAGGTTGCCTCGACGGCGTCGGCCCTGGTCGCCGAGGTTGCGATATAGAATTTGCCGTCCGCTCCCTGCAATCCGTGGCCGGCAAAGAAGAACACCGCCGTCTCGCCAGGATCGACGCCCTGCGCCAGTTTTTCGGCAGCAGCAAGGATCGCCGTCTTTTTCGCCGCCCTGTCGGCAAGGAGAACCAGGTCTTTCTCCGGCGCATCGATCGTTTGGCCGGAGAGGGAGCGGAAGCGCGCGATCACGCGCTCCGCATCGCTTTTCGCGAAGGAAAGCTGCGAAATCCGGGTATCCTCATAAAGGTCGATGCCGACGGCCAGCACGCTGGTAATGGGTTTCTGGGACTGGACACCGAAGTCGCGTCCGATCGGCAGGCTTTGCAATCCGTCTGCATCTTCGGCAACGAGGCTCACCCATCGCGCTGACGGCAGCCGCGCCACGTCAATCGCAACCGGCTTCGACACATCCGACACCGCGACCCGGTCGGTCAGGACACCATCCTGGTAGACGTTGACCGCAACGACCGGGAGAAGACCGTGAGCCGTGACGTCACCCGTGATGCGGGCACCGTCGCTATCGAGGGTTCCTTCCAGCGAAGGCGGCGCACCGATGGTCGGCGCACCGACCGTTCCGCTGCCGGAAAGCACGGCCTGCATCAGCCCTTCGACGCGAAGCCGACGGTCGAATTGCTGAAAGCTGTACTGGCCGCTCGCCCCTGGAAAGCGCAGGTTGACGAAAGCGCTTCCCTCGGGCGTCGCATCGAACTGGAAATGCTCATTCCAGAACACGACCTCATCGTCGATGAAACGGCCGGACAGCAGAACGGCTGCATCGGAAACGCGGTGGATGTAGAAGGTTCCGTCGATATTCTCCTGGAGAATGTAGCGGCCGCTCTCGTCCGCAAAGGCATTCTTCAGCATATCGCCCCGCGGCAGGTCCATTTTCTCGAACAGGAAGCGGCGCGACTTGAGATCGAACAAGCCGATCGTGCCCGCGGCCTTTGCATAGAACAGCAGCGCAGTGGTGCCGATGGCCTTCACGTCGAGTTTCTGTTCATGGAAGAAACGGGTCTGGGCAGCGCCAAATGTCTCTTGCTGGGCAACAAGAGCCTGCTTTACGCCAAGCGTGCCGCTGCCTTCGTCGAAGATAGCCAGATAGGATTTGCTGAGCTGGCTTCCCGCCGTCGGGCCGCCATAGCATATGCCGCGGACGATCCAGATCGTCTGATCGCCAAGGCGAATGCGATGTGCGAGGTCCGGCGCGTCAGGCAGTTTGCCGCTTTCCAATCCCTGGCTCACCTGCTCGCAATAGATCGCGTCCATGGATTCGGTTGCGTGGGACCATTCAAGCGGTGCCTTCATGGCGGCCATATCGTCGGAAAGCTGATTGCTTGCAGCCTTGACCCGCTTTTCGAACGGCGCCCGAGCGGTCTCATCGAGCCGCCGCGCGTCGTCGAGCGGTTCCAGGGTGAAGTCGGGTAGGGTGGCCTTACTCGCAGTGAACCCGAAGGGTTGCAGGGCATCGAGCAGCGTTCGCCGGGAGACGACCCCCATGGCGGAACGATCCAGCCGGACTGGCGCAAGACCGCGCAGGACCGTTTCTTCCTGTGGCTGATCGATGGCGGCCTGTGTTTCCTGCAGGCCGCGGTTCGGCCGAACGTAATCGCGTGCCAACAACAGCGCCGCTAGCGTCGCGTTCTTCGCGTCAAGCTGCTCGCTGCCGGTCGAGCGCTCTCCCGTGTAGTGCGTATAAGCAAGGCCGAGGGGAGCATTCCATCCGGTCTCGAGGCCGATCGGTGCGGTTATCCCGATCGCCTCCGCCTGAACGCGAATGAACTCCCGCACGCCTTTCAGGCCCTCGTCGGCAATGATCAGGTTTGAATCCTGTGAGACGAAATCTCCGTCCTGCAAATCGAAGGCGGCATAGCCGAGCGGCCCGGCGACGATGCCGAGCATGTTCTCGAGATCCATGGTGACGGAGGCGGAGACCGAACTGCTGCAAGCCGCGCAGGAGGTTCGTTGCTCCTCGATCGCGACACCCCGAGAAAGGATCGATGCCAGCCAGGTGCGACCCCAGGGTTCGGCCTCGCTAATGACGAAGGAATCGTTGTTGAACCAGGCAAGATCGCTGCCGCCGAGGGTCGCGACCCGCGCGCCATCCACAAGGTCGATGACGTCGAAGTTCTCGTTGCTGCGCACGGCGAGGAAACGTTTTGTCGGAGACAGGGCAATGTCATGGCCCTCCCGGTCGAGGATTTCGCTGCCTGTGGACGTGTCGATCACCGCAAAGCGGGTGTCGTTGAAAAGGACGTTTCGCCCGAGAGCGGGAATGTCGATACGCTTGTCATGGAGGTTGCCTGCGACGGGATCGTTGAGAACGATCTGCGGTGCTGCGGGTTTTACCGCAAGCACGCCTTCCCATTCCTGAAGAACGGCGACCTCCTTGCAGGCGCGAATGTATCCGACGAGCGTCGCGTGCAGATCCATTGGACCTGCCGAAAGCGGCAGCAGCGAGATTGTGCCGGCCGGCCCTGCGCCGCGACTGTGGAGTGCAACGATCGCCCGGCTTTCATCATGCCTCGGCTCGATGCCATAGGGGCCAAGCGCATCCGGCGTCAGGGCCAGAAAACCCTTTCCGGTAAAGCGGACGGGACCACTTGCGCTCACTATGAAATATGCGGTGATGCCAGCGTTCGGTGCCTTGTTGGCCCAGTCGATCTGCACCGCCGTGTTCGCGGTCGCATCTTTCGCAGGCATTTCGAGGTTGAACCCCGCGGCCAGCGCGCGAAGCGCTGTCCGCTCGCTCTCACAGGCGCCGCCGGAGTGGGCGGCATTGGTCCGAATACGTTCGACGTAACGTTCCGGCGTGTCGCCGGCGCGCCAGTATAGCCCCTGCGCGAAGGAGGCGACAACATCCGTGCGCGCTTTGGCACGCGGCTGTTTGGCATGGAAGATGCCGGATGATGCGCCTGCGAAAGTTTCGTGGCGTGTAGCGTCCTCTTTCAGCATGCAGACATTGTTTGAACCGTTGTGCGTGTAGGCGCGGCAACGGTCGTCGACCTCGCAAAAGGTTGCGCACTGGTCGCGGCTAATCCCGCGCAGGGCCGGATCGGTTAGTCCGCCACGGTAGTCGTGGCCAGGCAGGTCGGTGTCCCAAAACCATTGGAGGCCGCTTCTCGAGCCACCCAGCGCTTGGGAAACCTGTATCTCCGCAGTGTCCTCGGCCACGAAAGACGGGGTTTGCGCCGGATTGCATTGCGAAAGGGTCAGATCGATATGGGCGGATGATCCCGTTAGACTGAAGACATGGCGGAACCCCGGATCGAAGGCAAAGGTGCGCCCCGCCTTCAATGCTTCGAGAAGAACCGTGTCACGCCCGGCATCGATCGGACCGGCCATCACGCCTTCGGCGACGCGCGACAGAGCGATCGAAAATGTCAGGCGGTCGTCGACAACGACCGTGGGTCTGATCGTATCCGCATAGGTTCCGACATTGTAGAAGAAGGCGAATTCGGGATTTCCCTCGCTGCTGCAGCGCACGGCAAAACAGGAATACTTGCTGCCCGTCGTGTTGCAGATCGTGCCGCCCGTGCCATTGGCCGCTGCAAGCGGCATCCAGCGTCCGGCCGGCTCCGCCCGCTGCTGACTCTGCTGCCGGGAGGCCGGCTCACGCCGTGCAAGCCCCCTTAACGTCTCGACCGGTCCCAGCAGGACATCGCCTTTGCGTCGTTGGGCTTCGGTCCCCGTCGCACAAAGGACTACGATCGCGCAAACGGCAGCGAGCGCCAGACTGAGTGACTTTCGCATGCCGCACCCTCCTGCCCAAGGAATACCATCCAGCCAGTTCGAAACCGCAATCGTAGGGAAACCCTGTCCCGCCCCGGATACTATTGCCGACGCGAGGATTGGCAGCAAGATGAAACAGGAAGGAGATTGCTGTCCCTCGGTCGTAACCGCTCATCCCTTTGGTGGTGCTGACCGGCGTTCTCTGCCTGGCAGGTTTACTCGTGCGTCCCGAACTTCCGCAACAAACCCGCCGTCGCCGAGAACAGGACAATCAGGATGCCATATCCCAGCGTCGTTAGCGTCAGGCCGAAGGCGCCGACGGCCATGCCGGCCAGCAGTGTCGGCAGGCCAAAGGCGAGGTAGCTCAGTGTGAACAGAGAGGCAAAGAGTTCACCGCGTTCGTCTGGTCGAACAGTCGGGACGATGGATCGCAACACGCCGTAGAAGCAGGTTCCGAAGCCTGTCCCGGCAATGACGAGGGCCGCGAGATAGGCCGGCAGGGACTGCCAAACGATCGCAGCAAGCGTCAACGTCGTGCCGATCGAGAGCGCGGAAGTTCCGTAAAGCGTCACCTGCCGCGAGGAATGGCCACGCGCGATGTAACAGGCGGCGGCACCGGCAGCGCAGAGGAGCACGATGACGCTTGCCTGCGTCAGATGGTGTTCGGCGCCGAAGACGTGCCGGACGATCGGCGCGCCGAGCGAGAGATAGAGCCCGCCCGTCGCCCAGCCTGCGACAACAGCCGGCGCGCTGCGCCAGAATGCCTTGGCAGCCATAGCCGGCACGCCGATCCGTGGCCGAAGCGAGGCCCAGACGCCCTCATGCCGCGGCGCGGTCTCGGGGATGAGCCAGATCACGGCTGCAAACAGCATATAGGCGGCGACCAGGGTACCGAACACATCCGCTTTCGCCATCTCGGTTACGTCCATCAATATGCCCGCCACGAGAGCCCCCATGGCAAGCCCGCCCAGTGGAATGACCGAGTTCCACACCGATGCACTGCCGGGTCTGTCCTGCGGTTCGAGATCGACCACCGCCGCAGACAGCGCCGAGAGCAGCATCCCGGCCGCGATGCCTTGCAACACCCGCGCCACCATCAGGCCGGCCACGTCGCTAGCCTGCCAGAACAACAGCAGGCTCATCGCCATCAGCGCAAAGCCCCCCGATATGACCGGCCGCCGGCCGACATGATCGGACAGCGATCCTGTCACAAGCAAGGATGCGAGCAGGGCGACGGTATAGACGGCGAAGATACCGGTCAGTGTTGCCGCCGAAAAGCCGATCTCTTGCTGAAGCGCGGGATAGAAGGGTGAGGGAGCGCTGGCGCCGGCCATCATCACGGCCATTCCGGCAAGGGCAATGCGAAAGCCTGCGAGGCCACGCAGTGGCATGGATTGCGTCGTATCCGTCACGGGACACCTGACAGTTCGAATAATCTCGAACTATTCTCTACTGTCATTTTCGTGACGGTTCAACTAAATTCGAACCATGGCACCCGATACCGACCTTCACCACCCTGCTCGCGACGATCTGCGGCTGACCGACGTCCTCTTCGCCTTAAGCGATCCGGAACGCCTGGCCATCGTGCGCCAACTCGCCGACGGGCCGCTTGAAATGGCTCAATGCCATCTCTCCGACCCTTCGATGCCGAAATCGACCAAGTCGCATTTAATGAAGGTTTTGCGCGAGGCAGGCGTCATCCGTAACGAGCCACTGGGCCGCGGCCGCCGCCTCAGTATACGCCACGAAGACCTCGAGGCGCGGTTCCCCGGATTGATCGGTTCGGTGCTCGCGGCATCGCACCTCTAATCAGCTTTGTGACTCCGCTCGCGGCGGGGTGTCTATGAAGCTCTCCAGTTTAGTGATGTTCGCTATGACGTCCTCTAATCTCGTAGGTCGCCAAAGCTCATTGCGGACATGCGACTGCAGTCACCTGAAAGCTTGCCGACCATCGCAGGGGGCGGCATGAGCCGATAGTTTCCCGCAGCGTTCTGTAGTCGATTTCCGCATGGTCAGGATCCAATGATTGGATGTGTCCGATGTGGTTCAGGCTCCACAAGGAGACTGATCATGAGCGACCTTTGCTGGCTGGCAGAAGAGCAAATAGCACGACTTGCGCCGTATTTTCCCAAGAGCCACGACAAACCGCGTGTGGATAACCGCCGGATTCTGAGCGGGATCATCTTCGTCAACCGTAACGGCTTGCCCTGGCGGGATATGCCCCGGGAGTACGGGCCGTACAAGACGCTCTACAACCGGTGGAAACGGTGGGGCACGGTGGGCGTGTTTGGCCGAATGATGGAGGGTCTCGCCGCAGGAAGCTCCGGCTCGAAGACTACCATGATTGATGCGACCTGTTTGAAAGCGCGCCGCACGGCCTCGAGCCTGCGTATAAAACGGGGAGGCTTGGACGGCTGATAGGACACATGAAAGGCGGCATGAATACAAAGCGGCATGCTGTAGCCGATGCCGATGGCAGACCGCTCAGCGTCTTCGAGACGGCCAACCTGCCGAAGGGCGCGCGCAAGAGGTTCGGCAGGTTTCCGGCGGCCCTGGATGAAGGGCCTGTTGGCGTGACCCATCGTGCGGAATCCCTCGATGCCATGATGTGCACCCATGCAATTCGGCCCTGTACCACCAAAGGGCTAGTCGTCCTGCGCGACATCAATCATCGTGTTGTTGATAACGACATTGTCGAAGGTGGTCAGCCGCAGCAGGCGCCCGCACTCGGCATCCTGCTTCCCGAAGTAATTGAGCGCGAGCGGCCGTGGTAGGGGCGCTCCGGTAGGATTGGACTGAAGACTTCCTCACACTGGCGGCCGCAGCGTCACCCGCATCGAGGACCAGCGGGGGCAACGTGCGCAAACAGCCGGCAGTGCTCTCAGGCCGCACACCGACCTCCATAACCTTTGCACCCTTGCCGCGGGTGTCATCGAAAAGCCCCTCAAGCAGTCGAAGTGCCGCTCGCTAAAGGCGGCCATATATCTGTGCCCGTTGATGTTCAGCAGCTGCTGTGACGTCCGTCAAAGCGCGCATTGACAGCAAATATTTCGATGATATTTTGAAAATATATTTTATGGAGTGACCGACCGTGCAGCCTGTCTCCAGCAAGAAAATGCGCTTGAGCGACGTCGCCTATCACGGGCTGCGCACCGCCATCATCAAGGCGGAACTGCTGCCGGGGTCACCGATCGACGAGAAGGAATGCATGGAGCGGCTGGCGGTCGGCCGCACGCCGCTGCGCGAGGCGCTGCAACGGCTGGCCCAGGAGGACCTGCTGCTTGCGGTCCCGCAGCGGGGCTACTTCGTTTCCTCAACCTCTGCGACCGATTTCTTCCAGCTTCAGGAATTCCGCCTTCAGGCCGAAGTCTGGGCTGCACGGCTGGCCGCGACGCGCATCAGCGACGCGCAGCTCGATCGTTTTGCCACTCTCATCGAAGAGGCGCGTGCCGGTGTCGCGGCCAAGCGCATGGAAATCGAATGGCATCTCGGTATCGACGAGGAGATGCACCGGCTGATCGCGGAAGCGTCCGGCAACACCTATCTCGTCCAGGCGCTGACCCGCCTTTATGCGCTTTCGGTGCGCAGCCTCTACGTCTCCCGCATGCCCGTAGCGCTGCTGTTCGAAGACTTGAAGGACATGGTGGTGATCCACGAGGCGCTGGCGAGCGGCGATCCCGACAATACCGAGGCTGCGATGCGGGCGCACCTCTCCGTCAGCGCGACGAACCTCATCCGGCCGGTCGAATCCTCTTCCCGCCAAGTGCGCGTGGAGACACGGAAATGACCGCCGCGCGCCGAGGCAACCTTCTGACACTGGCCCTTCTCGCCCCGTCCCTCCTCAGCGCAATCCTCCTGCTGGTCATCCCGATCCTCATCGTCATCGCCTTTTCCTTCGCCGAGCAGGACACCTATGGTGGCGCGAAATTCGGCTTCACGCTGGCGAGCTACCGCGAGCTCTTCCAGGCGATCTACCTGCCGATTTTTCTCAACTCGCTCCAGCTCGCCGCTGTCTCCACCGTCGTCTGCCTGCTGGTCGGCTATCCGATCGCCTATTTCATCGCGCTACGCGCCGGGCGCCATGCCGGGCTGTTGCTGGCGCTTCTCCTCATTCCGTTCTGGATCGATTTCATCGTGCGCATGTCGGCCTGGATGGTGCTGCTCGGCCGCAACGGCACGATCAACAGCGCGCTCCTCGGCCTCGGTTTCATCGAGCAGCCGATCCGTATGATCGGCACCTATCCGGCCGTGCTGGTCGGCATGCTCTACGCCTTCCTGCCGACCACCGTGCTGCCGATCCATGCCGCGCTGAACGGGCTCGACAAGCGGCTTCTCGAAGCGGCCGACGATCTTGGCGCCACGCCACTGCAATCCTTCTGGCGGGTGACGTTCCCGCTGTCGCTGCCCGGTGTGATGGCGGCGATCCTCTTCGTCTTCGTGCCGGCCATGGGTGTCTATGCCATTCCGGTCCTGCTCGGTGGCGGCAAGAGCATCATTCTCGGCAACCTGATCGTCCAACTGTTCCTCGATTTCCGCAACATGCCGCTGGGTGCTGCCGTCTCCGTGGTGCTGCTGGCGATCTCGTCGGTGATCATCGTCTGCTACATGCGCGTGCTGCGCTCGGTCGAGGAGGCGCGGGCATGAAGAAGATCATCGGGCTCTACGTTCCCGCCGCCACGCTCATCGGCTACGTCTTCCTCTTCGCACCGCTGGTGGTGCTGGTGATCTACGCTTTCAATGCCGGCCGGACGACGGTGGTCTGGGAGGGCTTTTCGCTCGCCTGGTTCGCCGAAGCACTCAGTGATCGCGGGCTCCGTGCTGGCCTGAAGGTCAGCGTTATCGTTGCGATCGCCTCTGCGGCGCTCGCTACCGCCATCGGCACCAGTGCTGCACTCGCCGTGGTCAAGCGCCCCTTCGCTGGAAAAAACCTGTTTTCGACGCTGGTGATCGCGCCGCTCGTTCTGCCGGAAATCGTGCTCGCCGTCGGCCTGCTCGTCGCCACCGTCTGGACCGGCATTCCGCTCGGCTACGGCACGTTGATCGCCGGCCATGTGCTCGTGTCGATCCCGTTCAGCTTCCTCATCGTGCGGGCGGCCGCCTCCGGCCTCGATCCGCGCCTCGACGAGGCAGCGGCGGATCTCGGCGCCAATGGCAAGCAGGCCTTCCTGCGCGTGACGCTGCCGCTGCTGGCGCCTGCCATTCTTTCGGCTTTCCTGCTCTGCGCGGTCATCTCCTTCGACAATTTCGTCATCTCGACCTTCGTGTCGGGTGTCGGCACCACGCCGCTGCCAATCCAGATCTACGCCACCCTGAAGACCGGCCTGACGCCGAAGATCAACGCGCTCGGCGCGATGCTGATCGCCGTCAACGTGCTCGTCATCCTCATCGTCATGGGTCGCTACCTCAAGACGGTTCGCAAGCCTTCATAAGATCATCAATCAAAAAAGGGGAATGCAACAATGAAAAACTGGAAGACCCTCTTCACCACCGCCAGCCTCATCGCCTTTGCGTCCGGCGCCTCGGCCGCCGAACTCAACATCTACGCCTGGTCCGGCGAAGTGCCGCAGGAAATCGTCGATGACTTCTCCAAGGAGACCGGCATCACGGTGACC
Organism: Sinorhizobium sp. RAC02; assembly: GCF_001713395.1. NCBI lineage: Bacteria > Pseudomonadati > Pseudomonadota > Alphaproteobacteria > Hyphomicrobiales > Rhizobiaceae > Sinorhizobium > Sinorhizobium sp. RAC02. The sequence goes on from NZ_CP016452.1 coordinate 2,191,176, forward strand.
TTCGATACCTACGATTCCAATGAAACGATGATGGCGAAGCTGTCCGCCGGTGCGACCGGCTACGACCTCATCGAACCGAGCCAGTACACCGTGCAGGTGCTCGCCAAGCAGGGTTTGCTGCAGGAACTGGACCATGCCAAGATCCCCAACATCGGCAATCTCGGCGCCCCCTTCAAGGAAGTCTCCTTCGATCCGGGCCAGAAGTGGTCGGTGCCCTATATCTGGGGTACGACGGGCTTCGCCTATAACGAGGATTGCGTAAAAACCCCGCCGACGAGTTGGAAGGCGTTGTGGGATCCGCAGTACGAAGGCCGGATCTACATGCTCGACAACATGCTGGCAGCCTATATCGCCGGTCTTCAGGTCAACGGCTTCGATGCCGGCACCACCAAGCCGGAAGAGATCGAAAAGGCGACCCAGTCGCTGATCGAGCAGAAGAAGGTGCTCGGCGGCTACAACAGCACGAACTACGGCGACCTGCTCGCATCGGGCGAGGCCTGCGTCGTGCAGGGCTGGAACGGCTCGATTGCCCAGGTCACCGCGACCAATCCGAAGGTGAAGTACGTCATCCCGGATGAAGGCGGCTCGATGTGGATCGACGGTTTCGCCATTCCGACCTCCGCGAAGAATGTCGAGGAAGCCTACAAGTTCATCGACTACATCATGCGGCCCGAAGTCGCCGCCAAGGCGGCCAACCTGTCGAAATCGGCGACGGTGATCGACAAGGCCAAGGCACTGCTGCCGAAGGACGTGGTGGAGAATGCCGCGATCTACCCGCCGGAAGACAAGCTCATGAAGGCCGACTTCATCCTCGACGTCGGCGACGCCACAAAACTCTATCAGGACGGTTGGACCAAGGTGAAGACCGCGCAGTAACGCGTCGGATCATCGGCAGCCGGATGCAAACCACCGGCTGCCCTTTCCTTCCTCAGCGAGTTCCAGAACGATATGCCGCCTGACATCAAGACAGAGCCGGCCGGCGCAAGCCGTGCCGCCATCGAACTGATCGATATCCGCAAGGCCTTCGGCACGGGCAGTGACACCGCCTATGCCGTCGACCGGATGAACCTCACCATCAAGGCGGGCGAATTCTTCACCTTCCTCGGCCCCTCCGGCTGCGGCAAGACGACGACATTGCGCATGATCGCCGGTTTCGAGGAGCCGACGTCTGGCCGCCTGCTGCTCGACGGCAAGGACGTGACCGGCGTGCCGGCCCACCAGCGCAACGTCAACACCGTGTTCCAGAGCTACGCACTCTTTCCGCATCTCAATGTCGGCGAGAATGTCGGTTTCGGCCTCTCGGTCAAGGGCGTTGCGAAGGGCGAGATTCGCGAGCGGGTGAAGGCAGCGCTCGACAGCGTGCACATGGCGCACGCCATCGACCGCAAGCCCTCCGCCCTTTCCGGCGGCCAGCAGCAGCGCATCGCGCTCGCCCGTGCGTTGATCAACCAACCCTCCGTGCTGTTGCTCGACGAACCGTTCGGCGCGCTCGACCTGAAGCTGCGCCGCGAGATGCAGATGGAGGTGAAGGAGATGCAACGCCGCCTCGGCATCACCTTTATCTTCGTCACCCACGACCAGGAAGAGGCGCTGACCATGTCGGACCGCATCGCGGTGATGAACAATGGCGTCATCCAGCAGATCGATGGTCCGGTCGACCTCTACGAGCGGCCGACCAACCGCTTCACCGCCGGCTTCATCGGCGACATGAACCTCATCGAAGGCCGCGTTGCCGGACATAACGGTGATCGTCTTGTGGTGGAGGCCGCCGGCAACAGGCTTGAGCTTCCGAACGAGCCGAGCTTGCGGTCCGGCGATCCCTGCACGCTCGCCATTCGCCCGGAGGCCTTGCATTTCGTCGATGGCAATGCCGGCGCGACCGTTCGCTTCTCCGGCACGGTTGGCGCCGCCGTCTATATCGGCACCGACACCGTCTGCAGCCTGGTGCTTGCCGATGACAGCCGTTTGCATGCCCGGGTGCGCAATGGCGGCGACCGGCCGACCCCGAACCCCGGAGAGCCAGGCATTCTCGCCTGCGCACCCTCCGCGATCAGACTTCTCACGCAATAGGATGCCCCTTCATCATGTCGATCAAATCCTACCGGATCGCCGATCCCGCGCCGCAACTCGATGCCGGCCTCATGGCCCGTTTTGCCCGCGTCGAGGCCGCGACCGTCGGCCACTACCTGCACGACCGCTTCATGCGCAATGACCTGCGTCCGCTGATCGATGGCGTGCGGGTGGCGGGCACGGCGCAGACCGTCTCGATCCCCGGCCCTGATTCCACCCTGCTCTACCACGCAATGGACCGAGTGCGGCCCGGTGACATCCTGGTGATCGACCGGGCAGGCGACGAGCGCCACGCCGCCTGGGGCGGTTTCATGGCCGCGGTCGCCAAGGAGCGCAAGCTTGCCGCCGTCATCATCGACGGCATGATCACCGACCCGGCCGCCATCCGCGAGGCAGGCGTGCCGACCTGGGCGCGCGGTGTTTCGCCGATCACCACGAAACTGCTCAATCTCGGCGGCGGCTACAACATTCCCGTCTCCTGCGGTGGCGTCACCGTCAATCCGGGCGATGCGATCCTTGCCGACGACTGCGGCATCCTCGTACTGTCGCCGGCCGAAGTGGCCGGCATTGCCGATATCGCACTGGCTGACCAGGAGGACGAGGGAAGCTGGGTGGCGCGCATCAATGCCGGCGGCACGTTACAGGAACTGGTTGATATCGCCGGCATGATCGCCGAGCGGCAGAAGAAGGATGGAGCCGCCCATGGCTGATACACTCAAAAACCTCGCTGTCTGGCTCTCGACCCCGCACCAAGCGATGATCGAAATCGCCCACGACATCGGCTACCGCCACATCGTGCTCGACATTGAGCATGGCCTGTTCGACCTCGAAGCGCTGGACCGCATTCTGGCGCTCGGCAAGGCGCTCGGCATGACCATGCATGCCAAGGTGCTCGGGCCAGAGGCAATCCCGATCCAGCAGGCACTCGACATGGGCGCCGACAGCGTCATCATCCCCCATATCGGCGATGTCGAGCATGCGCGTCGCGTGACCGCCTCGGCCAAATATCCGACGCTCGGTACGCGCAGTTTTTCTGGCACCCGCCCCGCCCGCTACGGCGGCGTGAAGCCGGAATATTACGACAATGAGAACGCCAAGACACGCTGCTATCCGATGATCGAATCGGCTGCCGCTCTCAAGGATGTCGAAGCCATCCTCGCGCTTCCCACCGTTGACGGCCTTTTCGTCGGCCCAAGCGATCTTTCGCTTGATTCCGGCCGCGGCGCCTATCGCAACACGGATGCCGATAAGGCCGACCTCCGCAAGATCGCCGAGGCCGCCCAAAAGGCCGGCAAGCCGTGGATCATGCCGGCCTGGTCCCGCCCCGAACGCGCCTTTGCGCAGGAACTCGGCGCGAGCCTGATGGTGGTGGCCGACGAATACGGCTCGATCTGGACCGGCCTCGAAGACGCAGCGAAACCCTGAAAACCAATTTTTCCGAACGGATTCCATTATGAACGAGACCATTTCCTGCGGCAGCCGCCTGATGCAGATCCTGAAGGCCTATGGCGTCGACACCGTCTTCGGCATGCCGGGCGTGCACACGCTCGAAGCCTATCGCGGCATGGATGCCGCCGGCATCCGCCATATCGGCGTACGTCATGAACAGGGCGCCGGCTTCATGGCCGATGGTTACGCCCGCATGTCGGGCAAGCCCGGCGTCTGCGTGCTGATCTCCGGCCCGGGCGTCACCAATGCCGCGACCCCGATCGGCCAGGCCTATTCCGACAGTGTGCCGATGCTGGTCATCACCTCCGTCGCAGCCAACAAGGACCTCGGCATGGGCCGCGGCACGTTGCACGAGATCACCGACCAGTCGGCCGTCACACGTCCCCTCACCGCCTTCTCCGAGACCGCCACCAACCCCGAGCAGGTGCGCGAATATATCGCCCGTGCCTTCGCCCTCTTCGAAAGCGGCCGGCCGCGCCCGGTGCATGTCTCGATCCCGCTCGACGTGTTCAAGGCGCCCGACGACAAGCCAGCAAGCCGGCGCACCACCGCGCGCCGCCGCGCACCCGATGCCGCGCAGGTCGAGGCGGCGGCCGCCATCCTCAACGCGGCGAAACGGCCGGTCATCCTTGCCGGCGGTGGTGCCGTTTCCGCGTCCGTCAAGGTCCGGGCGCTGGCGGAAAAGATCGGCGCAGCCGTGGTTCCGACCATTGCGGCCAAGGGCATTCTGCCCGACGACCATCCGCTCGCCCTGGAGGTGACGGTGGACCGCGGCGCCACCCAAGCCTTCGTGTGCGATGCCGATGCAGTGTTGCTCATCGGTACCGAGCTTGCTGAACCCGACATCTGGCTCGACGGCCCGCTGCCGATGAACGGCAAGCTCATTCGCATCGACATCGACCCCGCGACGCTGGTGCGCGACTATGATGTGGACGTCGCCATGGAGGCGGACGCGAAACTGGCCGTGGCAGCGATCACCGAAAAAGTCTCGCCGGCCAAGGGCTTCAAGGACAGCAACGCCATTGCCGAACTGCGCGCCACCGAGCGCGACGGGCTGACACCGCTCGAGCAAAAACATGTCCGTGTGCTCGACAGCCTGCGCAACGCCATTCCCGACGACGGCGTCATCTATACCGACATGACGCAACTCGCCTATACCGGCTATGCCTTCTATCGTAGCGCCCTGCCCCGCACCTGGCACTTTCCGGCAGGCTTCGGCACACTCGGCTATGCACTCCCGGCGGCGATCGGCGGCAAGATTGCCAGCCCCCAAACGCCGGTCGCCGTCATCGTCGGCGACGGCGGCTTCCAGTTCACGCTACAGGAACTCGGCACGGCGGTGGAAAACAAGCTGCCGCTCGCCATCATCCTGTGGAACAATGACAGTCTCGCCCAAATCCGCGACGGCATGATCGTTCGCGATATCCCGACCATCGGCGTCAACCAGCACAATCCGGATTTCGTCAAGCTCGCCGAAGCCTATGGCTGCCGGACAGCAGAACCCACGAGTTTCGACGAGCTGGAAGAAGCGGTCAAATCCGCCTTCGCCACGGACGGCCCAACGCTCATCCACCTGCGTGAAAGCGCCCCGTTCCTTGGGAAGGGCCAGACACCGGCCTGAGCGAGGTTGAGATGGCCGCGTGAAAGCCGGGATTGCTGGAAAACAACGGACGGCCGTCGTCCTTGTTTTCTCAGCAGTCCGAAACTTTCTCATGGTGGGCAGCTCGTCTCAGGCGGCGCTGCTCATCGATGGATTGTGTCTGACTTAGGAGCCATGGCAGGGCGCCAGCGCCGACACGGGTTTTTAGCTGAGCGTGAACACGGGCGTGGTAACGATCGAGGAAGGCACATTCGGCGGGGCTCAACGTATCGAGATCGGCCATCGCAAGGTCGATGGGCACGAGCGTGAGCGAGGCGAAGCGGCAGAAGCCGTCTCCGTCGGCGATGACCTCCACCTGGTTTTCGATGCGCATGCCAAAGGCGCCTTCCTTGTAGTAGCCGGGCTCCACCGTCATGATGTTGCCGGGCACAAGGCCGTGAAGGTTCGGTTTTCGGTCGAAGCGGTGCGGATATTCGTGCACGAGCAGATTGTGCCCCACCCCGTGGCCGGTTCCGTGATCATAGTCGAGGCCTGCCTCCCACAGCGCTCGACGCGCGAAAGCGTCAAGTTGATGGCCCTGCGTCCCGACCGGAAAACGCACCGACAGCAGCGACAGGAAGCCCTTCAGGACGGCCGTATAGGCGAGCCGCATTTCGGCGCTCGGGGCGCCGAGCATCAGCGTTCGCGTCAGGTCGGTGGTGCCGTTCAGATATTGTCCACCGGAATCCACCAGGTAGGGTGTGGCGGTGTCGATTGCCGCATCGGTTTCCGGCCGTGCCGCATAATGGCACATGGCCGCATTGGCGCCGGCGGCGGAAATCGTGCGGAAGCTCGGCTCGATGAAGCCGGCCCGCTCCTGCCGGAAGGCGAGCAGCCGTGCCTCGGCCTCAAGCTCGGTCAATGGCCTTGCCGTACCTTGGCGCGCCGGCACCTCAGTCGCGACCCAGGCCAGAAATTCGATAACGGCGATGCCGTCTTCGAGATGGCAATCGCGGTATCCCTGAAGCTCGGCCGGCGTCTTCGCCGCCTTGGCAAGCGTGATTGGGCTCGTCTGCGCCGCCAGTCTGCCACCAGGACCAAGGACGCAGGCACGGACCGCCGTTGGCGCGAAATCCGCGTCGATCAGCGCCGTCCTGTCCGCAACCGTCTCCGCTAGCCGGTCGAGAAACTGCTCCGGCGGCGAGAGCGTCACGTCGGCAAGCTCGTAGGCGTCGAGATCGTTGCCGAGCTTGCGCCGGTCGACGAACCATTCGAGCCGATTGTTCGCATCGAGTAGCAGGAAAGAATGCGGCACGGGGTTCATCGGCACATCAGAGCCGCGCACGTTGAGAAGCCAGGCGATGTTGTCAGGTAGAGTCTCCACCAGCAGGTCCGCGCCACGCTCTCGCAAGCCTTCGGAAATGCGCGCCCGCTTGTCGGCCGCCGTTTCCCCGGCAACCTGCGGCGGCATCGCGCGGATCGCGCCGAGCGGGCGGGCGGGACGGTCGCGCCATACGGCATCGAAGGGATCGTCGTCGAGCGCAAGAAGCTCCGCCCCCGCTGCCGCGCATCCGGCTGCCAGCCGGTCGTACAGGTTGCCGGCGATCAGCATGGTGTCGATACCGATGCGCCAGCCCGGACGGGCATGGGCTTTCAGCCAGCGGTCGAGCGGATCATCGTGCAGATGGCGCATGTCGAACAGCGCCGGATCGACCTCCTGCCGCACCTGGACCTGATAGCGGCCGTCCACGAAGATCAGGGCGCTGTCCTCAAGCACGAGCGCGAGGCCTGCAGAGCCGGAGAAGCCGCTGAGATAGTGCAGGCAATCGTCGCGCGGGGCAGTCACTTCGCTCTGGTGGGCGTCCGTGCGCGGCACGATCAGCCCGTCCAGGCCGGACGCAGCCAGCCAGCCGCGCAGCGCCGCCAGCGCCGGCGCACGGTGGTTTGTCGTCATAATATGTGTCTTTCCCTTACCGATCCGCGTTCAGCGGCCCGCCCTTTTCGGCCACCAGTGCGACAAGCCGATCGAAGACCGCGCCCGACTGGCGAATGCCGTCATGCTCGAATTCGTTGGTGATCCAGAAATCCAGGTTGCCGACGGCGCGTGCCGTCTGAAGCGACAGCCCGGCATCGACATACATGTCGTCGTGATAGATCGCCGCCGAAACCGGAACCGTGTTGGCCGCAAGCCGGTCCTTGTCGTACAGCCGGCTGTAGCACGGGCGGCGGGCGAGTGCCTCGGCGGCGGCGCGGAACGGCCGCAACAGGGCAATCTCCTCGAACATCGACGGATAGATCATCTCGCCGGTGAAAAGCAGCGGTCGCGCCTTAACGTCAAACTCGGGGAACTCGCCGAGCAGGCGTTCCGCCGACCAGGCCGTGGCGCCCTCACCCTCACCGTAGATCGCCTCGTGGATCGCGGCAAACAGCGGATTGCCATGATAGGCGGTCAGGTGCATGACGGAAGCGAGGAACTGGTCGGACAGGCGGTCGCCGGCAAAGGCTTCCTCGACCAACCAGTGAATGTTCTCGAAGCCCGGCCCCATGCCCAAGTCAAGGCCGAGGCTCTGGAAGCGTCGCACGGTCAGGCGGTCGCCATCGGGCAGCAGCACCACATTGGCATCGATGAAATCGGCGATGCGCGCCACCAGCGCGCCGTCCTCCGGATATCGCTTGTAGAAGACGTCGTTCTTGTCACGCACGCGCGGGTAGGTATGGCGATAGACCTCGTCGGCCGATGGGTCGAGGCTCGGTATGCCGCCCGCAATGTAACAGGCCGAAAGAGCCTCCGGCGCGCGGCTCAGATAGGTGAGCGTGAGGAAGCCGCCATAGCTCTGGCCGAGCGTCTGCCAGCGCTTGCCCCCGAAGCTGGTCTTGCGCAGGTGCTCGAGGTCGTCGACGATGGAATCGGCACGGAAACATGCAAGATAGTCGGCTCCCGCCTCGGCGTCGAAGCCCGCGATTGTTGCCGCATCGACCGGCGTCGAGCGGCCGGTACCACGTTGGTCGGGCAGGATGACGCGGTGCGTCTTCAGCGCCTTGTGCAGCCACGGCGGGCCACCGCGTGTCGGCCGCGGCGACTTGCCGCCCGGCCCGCCTTGCAGGAAGCAGAGCAGCGGCAGCGCTTCATCCTTGCGGGCGGGATCGACCACCTCGCGGGCAAAAACCTCAATGGTCTTGCCATCCGGCGCCGCCCAGTCGAGCGGGACCGTGACGACGTGATCGCGGATATGCAGGCCGGGAATGGTGTATTCGGTGACGATCATGGGAAGTCCTCAACGTACCCGCGGGTCGAGCAGCACATAGAAAAGGTTGACGACGATATTGGCAATGACGATGAACACGCCACCGAGCAGCACCACGCCGATAATGATCGGCCGGTCCTGGTTGGCAACCGCCTGCACGGCGAGCGCGCCGACACCTTGCAGACCGTAGACCTGTTCGATGATGATGACGCCGCCGAGCAGCATGGCGATATCCGCGCCAAGCTGGGTGACGAGCGGCGTCAGCGCGGCGCGCAGGCCGTGTTTCCAAACGACACGGCGTTCGGAGAGCCCCTTGGCGCGGGCAGTGCGGATATAGTCCTCGCCCATCACCTCCAGCATCTGGCCGCGAGTCAGGCGCGCATAAACGGCGGCCATGGTCAGCGCCAGCGTGGTCCAGGGCAAGGCGAGGTGCCAAGCCCAAAGCATTGGATTGCTCGTCAGCGCCTTGTAGCCACCGGCCGGGAACAGGGTGAAGCCCGCCTGTTTCGGCAGGAAATACAGCAGGTAGAGCGACATCATGCCGAGCACGAAGGTCGGGAAGCTGAGCCCGACAAGAATGAAGGCCTGCCCCAGCCGGTCTCGCAGGCTGCCCACGTGGCGTGCCGACATGATGCCGACCGGCACCCCGATCGCCAGCCAGAGCACCGCACCACCCAGCACCAGCGACAGCGTCACCGGAATGCGCCGCAGGATGATCGGTGCGACGGGCTGCTGGTTGCGGTAGGAAAAGCCGAGATCGCCGGTGAGCGCCTTGCCCATGAAGGTGCCGTACTGGGCAAGGATCGGTCGGTCGACGCCGAGATTCTTACGGATTTGCGCAAGCTGGCTTTCGGTCGCCTTGTCGCCGGCGATCATGCGCGCGGGGTCGCCCGGCGCCACGAAGAACAGCAGGAAAACGAAAGCCGAAAGAACAAACAGAACGCCTGCGCCGAAGGCCACGCGGCGGGAGAGGAACCGTATCATCGCTTGGTGGCTCCCTTCGGCTGGCGCTTCAGGCGACGCGCGGTACGTGCGCTCTTCGGATCGAGCGCATCGCGCAGGCCGTCGCCGAGAATGTTGAAAGCAAGCGTCGTCATCAGCAGCGCCGTGCCGGGCACGAAGACCAGCCACCAGGCGACCAGATAGAGCGAGTTGGACGAGGCGTCCGCCAGCATTCCGCCCCAGCTTGGTGTCGGCGGCACGATGCCCATGCCGAGGAAGGAGAGCGTCGCCTCGAAGACGATGGAATTGGGAATCTGCATGGTGGTGTAGACAATGATCGGCACGGCGAGATTGGGCAGGATGTCGACGATCATGATCGACAACGGCCCCGCGCCAAGCGAACGGCTGGCCTGCACGAAATCCTGCCGGCGCAGCGAGATCACCTGCCCGCGGATGACGCGGGCCATCGGCGCCCAGCTGAAGAAGACGATGACGGCGACACTGAGCGAAAGGCTCGGTCCGAAAACCGAGACCAGGGCCAGCGCGCAGAGCAGGAAGGGCACGCTCATCACGAGATCGGTGAGCCGGCTAAGGACAAGATCGACCGTGCCGCCGAAGTAGCCCGCGGTCGTACCGACAACGACGGCGATGAACGAGGCGATCAGCGAGGCGCAGACCCCGACCAGCAACGACACGCGCGCGCCATAGGCGAGCCTGACCAGCACGTCACGACCAAGCTGGTCCGTGCCCAGCCAGAACTCCGCCCCCGGCCCGACGGGAATGCCGGTCGGCGACAGGCCGGTGTCGCGGAACTGCTCGATGGGCGAATGGCCGGTCATCGTGGCGACCAGCGGAGCTGCAATAGCCAGCAGGACGATTGCCAGGATGACGGCTAAGGCCATCACGCTCGCGGTGTCGCGCCGCAGCCGTCGCAACGTCAGTTCAAAGGAACCGCGCTGGACGACCTCGGTTTCGGGGAGCGGTTCTTTCGTCACGCCGTCACTCATGATGCCACCTGCTGCCGCGTTTCGACCAGGGACCGCTGCTCGCCCTCTGCAAAGGCAGGAATCGTCTTGGAAGCCGAAAGCAAGGTCTTCGTGTAGGGATGCCGCGGATCGGCAAACAGCCGCTCGGCGGTGGCGAGTTCGACGATCCGGCCATCCTGCATCACCGCGATACGATCACAGACATGGCGAACGACCGAGAGGTCGTGGGAAATGAACAGGTAGGTCAGGCCGAATTCGCGCTGGAGGCGGCGAAGCAGGTTCAGCACCTGCGCCTGGATCGACACATCCAGCGCCGAGACCGGCTCGTCGCAGATGATCAGCCCCGGGTTCAACGCCAAGGCCCGGGCGATGCCGATCCTCTGGCGCTGACCGCCGGAAAACTCCGAGGGGAAGCGATTATAGTGCTCGGGATTGAGACCGACGATCTCCATCAGGTCGCGCACCTTCGCCCGGCGCGCCTCGCCGGAAGCAATGCCGTGCAGACGGAACGGGTCGCCGATGATCGCGCCGACGCGGCGGCGCGGATTGAGTGATCCGAACGGATCCTGGAAGACGAGCTGGACATGCTGGCGCATTTCCCGCCATTGCCGGGCGTCAAGCGCGCCCATGTCGCGGCCAAGCACCCGGACGCTGCCGGAGGTGGCAGGAACGAGGCCTGCAACGATGCGCGCCAGCGTCGATTTCCCGCAGCCGCTCTCGCCGACAAGACCCACGGTCTCACCCCGCCCGATGGTCAGGTCGATGCCTTTCAGCACGTCGAGGGATCGTTTCGGTCCAAAGAAGCTGCCGGCCTGATAGGTGAGGCGTACATTTTCGATTTCCGCGACCGGTTCGGAAACGGTCACATCCGCGGCGACCGCGATCGCTTCGGCCATGGGCCGGGCCTTTCCGGCAGCCTCTTCGAGCCAACAGAGGGATTCGACCCCATCGCTGTACAGGCGTAGCGGCGGCGGCTCGAGGGTACAGCGCGGCAACGCCTCGGCACAGCGCGGCGCAAAAACGCAGCCGGCCGGCGTCGCCAGCAGGCTTGGTGGCCGTCCACCGATCGGGGCGAGGTCCGTGCCCGGCCGGTAGCTTGCAGGCGTCGAGCGTAACAGCCCGGCCGTATAGGGATGGGTCGGCTGGCGGAACACATCGGCAGCACGGCCGTATTCCAGTCGGTGGCCGGCATACATCACCATCACATCGTCGGCGACGCTGGACAGCAGGCCGAGATCGTGGGTGATGAGGATGACGGTCGTGCCGAAATCCCGCCGCATGGTGTCAAGTAGTGCGACGATCTGCGCCTGCACGGTCACGTCAAGCGCGGTGGTCGGCTCGTCGGCGATGACGAGCGCCGGCTTCAGAATGAGCGCCATGGCGATCATCACGCGCTGGCGCATGCCACCGGAAAACTGGTGCGGATAGTCGTCGAAACGGTCTTTCGGCGAGGGGATTCCGACCTTGCCAAGCATATCGACCACCCGCGCCCGCGCCTCGGCAGCGCTCACCCGCTCATGGGCGTGCAGTACCTCGGCGATCTGCGCGCCGATCGTATAGAACGGATGCAGGCTGGAGAGCGGATCCTGGAAGATCATGCCGATGCGGCCGCCGCGCAGCCGCCGCATATCCTCTTGAGGCAGGCCGATCAGGTTGCGCCCTTCGAACAGGACCTCGCCACCGATCTCGGCATTGGCAAGCAGGCCCGTCACCGCCTGGGTGAGCACGCTCTTGCCGGAGCCGGATTCGCCGGCGATGCCGAACAGCGATCCCGCCCGCACGGAAAAGGAGACATTGCGCACCGCATGCACCACCCCGTCCTCGGTCGGGATGTCCACGGTGAGACCTTTGGCTTCGAGAATGGTCACGGTCGACCCTGTTTCCCTGTGAAAGAGGAGGCATCCGACGTCGCGAGGCCCGCGACGCCGGCAATCAGGCCTGGGCTCAGCGCTCGAGCCAGAGGTTCGTCCAGTCGCCTTCGACGCCCAACGCATAGGGCAGGAAGTTCTTCACCGCCTCGCTGCGATAGCGCGGGTGTTTGTTGGCGATCAGCGGAACGACGGGCGAATCGGCCATCACCAGTTCGTCCACTTCGGCCCAAAGCTTGGCCGTTTCCTCCGGCGTGGTCGCGTTGATCGCCTTCATGGCGATCTCGGTGGCCTTCGGGTTGTTGTAGTCGGTGTAGTTGTAGGTCTGATGCGTGCCGTCGAAGGTGAACTGCGGCTGGAAGACGGAGCGCGCCGCACCGCCGACCCAATCCGGCGTCCAGCCGACCGGCGCGATGTCCCAGGTGCCTTCCTTGGTGTTGACCGGGTTGGTCATGAACTTGGAATAGTAGTCGGCAGCCGTGACCGGGGTCATTTCCAGCGTGATGCCGGCGCGTGCGACGCTGGCCTGGATCGTCGCGGCGGTCGTCACTTCGAGGTCCTTGTTGCGATAGGGCATCTTCAGCGTGATGCCGTTCGGGAATCCGGCTTCAGCAAGCAGGGCCTTGGCCTTCTCCGGATCGCCCTTCGCGTCGGGCGACGGGTAGAGATCGAACTTGTGATAACCGAGGACGCCGATGCCGAAGATGCCGTTCGCCGGCTCCGCGACGGTCGAGCCACCCCATTGCTGGACGATGGCCGCCTTGTCCACCGCATATTGCAGCGCCTGGCGAACGCGCAGGTCCTTCAGCGCGCCGTTATTGTTGTTCGACACCGTGTTGATGAACAGAAAGTTCGTGTTGCCGGCGGACATCGCCGTCAGCTTCTCGTCACCCGTGGCGGCCAGCGTCGACAGGATGGCAGTCGGCACATTGATATCATAGGCGAGATCGGCATCACCCGATTGCAGCTGCTGCATGATCGCATCGGCCTGCAGGCCCATGGTGATGTCGATCTCCTCGACATAGGCCTTGCGCAACGGGTCGCTCTCAGCCTTCCAGGCCGAATTGCGTACAAGCCTCAGGCTGGTGTCGGGCGTATATTCGCCGATCGTATAGGGACCGTTGCCGACGAAATTGGCGCGGTAGTCCGGGCTGTCGGGAACATAGTCCAACGTCTCGATGGCCACCGCCGCCGGCATCGGCAGCGAGAGCATGTAGACGAAATCGCCCGCACGCTCCTTGAGCTTGAACACCACGGTCGCATCATCCGGCGTCTCGATGCCGGTGACGTCGTTGGCTTCCATATAGGCCTTCATCGCTTTTGCCGTCGGCTCGACCTTGGCGAAGCCGTCGCAGAATTCGGTGAGGCCGGAGATCAGCGCGGTGAAATAAGTGAGCGTCGAGGCCTGCATGTGCGGATTGCACAGCCGCTTGAAGCCGCGCTCGACGTCGGCGGACGTGACCTGGCGTGCACCGGACGGCGCATTCCACATCGCGCCCTCGCGCAGCTTGAACGTATAGGTGAGGCCGTCATCGGTCGGCTGCGGCACCTCGATCGCAAGGTCTCCCACCGGCTTGATCGCCGTCTCGGGGTCAGTCGATGCCTCATAGCTCACCAACTGGCGCGAGATGGCGCGCATCAGGTTGTTCGTCGGCACCATGCCGGCCAGCGTCGGGTCCATATGGTCCGGTTCGCCGGTCGCCAGAATGCGCAGCACGCCGCCTGCTTGCGGCTCCTCCTGCGCCAGCGCGCCGCCGGCTGCAAGCATGGCAACGACGGCGACCGACGCCATCAAAGACATTCCGTTCCTGTGAATGCGCATTTGGCTCCTCCCTGAGCTTCGACCTTGGATGGCGAAGTCATTACTCAAAAATTGAACCATTGCAAAAGAAATTGAAGTTTTGTAGTGAAATTTTTATAGGGGCGGAAACGAGCGAGCCGGCACGGTCGCATGCGGCAAAAACCGCGACAAGGCCCGGTTCCCCTGATCGACATCGCAAAGCGCTTGCGCCATATCTTGGGCAGATCCGTCCATGCTGCGAACCGGGGTTTTGAATGTCGCCAGAATCGAACGTGCAGGAGGAAGGCGTGGCAGACAGCGTCACCGAAGAGACCCTCGGCAAGAAGATCCGTAAACGTCGCCGCGCCATCGACATGACGCTGCAGCAGGTGGCCGACCGTGTCGGCCTGTCCATCGGTTTCCTGTCGCAGATCGAACGCGGCGTCTCGACACCCTCGCTCGCCTCGCTCTGCAACATTGCCGAAGCGCTCGATACAAGCATCGACACCTTCGTCAAGGCCCCGCGGCAGGCCGGAACCGTATCGCGGCAGGGCAAGCGGGAGGCCTTCAGCCTCGGCGACACCCGGCGCACCTATGAATTTCTGGGTGGCGCCTTTCCCGATGCCAAAATGCACCCGACCCTCGTGCGCCGCCCGCCCGGCCACGTGTCGGAGGTCATGCACAACGAGGGCGAGGATTTCGTCTATGTCCTGGAAGGCAGCGTATTGCTGGAGGTAGACGGCGAACGCCATATCCTCAACAAGGGCGACTCCATGCATTTCCAGTCGCATCTCCCCCATCGCTCCGCCACCCTCGGCACGGAGCCCGTGCTGGAACTCTGGGTGCGAACACAGCCGTTGCTGCTGTAGTTCTCCAGTGGCTAGACGACACGATCGTGGGAATTTGATCAGCCCGGCACGCCGCACCAGCCAGGCAGATGACTGGCCGTTTTTTGCGTGTGCCAGAACCAGCGCTTCACGAAGCACCTTCTGATAATCGTCTTCGACAACCCGGACATCGACAAAATTCGCTCCAAATGAATTCACTGTGCGGCGTTGGGTCCTTCGCGTAACCGCCGGTATTGCGGAGGCAGCCGGCAAATAAACGGTAGGAGGTCGCCGCGATGGCGGCCAACACGGCGGTGTGAATCGATCTCATCTTTCACCTCAAATAGAGCGAGCACCCCGATATCGGGCCACTCCATCTGGCGCGCCTAAGCTTTCGGCAGTTTTCTCGAAGTTTACACCAGCGCAAACGAAGCGCTTCGGACGGGCTTGTTGTATTTTCTATACATTTATGCACACCCAAATGAAAACCGAAATACCGTTATAGTAGACACTCACCCATCCCCGACCGGGACACTATAAATCACAAATTGGTAGTTTATATTAGAATTATACTATTCTATGCGAAAGCGTTTCTTAGACAGAATTGTAAAGCTGGCATGATGGACCTGTGAGTTTATTTTCGGATCGCCCTCCTTCTGCAACGAAGCAACGCTAAGACAAGTATCAGATCATGAGTCTCAAAATCGACACCATCGCTATACTTGTCTTCGCTGCCACATCGGCGTCGGCCAACAGCGGGATGAGGTCAATGGGAAACCTCCTGGCGACATCGTTCAGGGGCATGGCAAGCCGGGTGACACCGTCCGTTCAATCTCCGATCCCACCGTCACGTTCCGCGTGCTGGAAAGCGGAAAGGTAGAACCGACGAATGAGCGATTCGGCACGATTTCCATCACGAAACCGAAGCCGGAATGGGACAGGACATCCCGCAGCAGGTAAGGCGACCGCCCTCATCACCAAAAAGTTGATCGGATTGCGCGATGGCGCTGCCGGCCTGCGAATACGGCCGCCCACCGCAAAAAGATCAAGGGGTTAGCAAGTTCGCGGCACCGGTTTCGCACTATCGATCGCGCGAACCGGGTCTCGGGACGGGCTATTGAGTTGAGGGACGAGACAGGTTAGGGCTTCCAGAATGACTGCACTGTATCGAAGCATTGGCGCAAGGCTGCTGTGGGTGATCAGACTGGCGATCCTGGTGTCGCTGGCCTCTTATCCGCTATCGAGCGTCGCCGGCGCGATGCATGGTTCTGACGGTGTGTCCGTCATCGACACGGTGAAGGCACCTGCCGCCCTCCAATTCCACGACCATGACGGAGACGCTGCCGAGAACCACGAGGGCTCCGGCAAAACAGCCGACCTCCAGGATTGCTGTCAGGATTTCTGCACCAGCATGGCGCTGCCGCTTTCCAACGCGTCGCTTGGCCATGCGCGCATAGCCGCTATCCGGTCGTTCTTCGACGATAGCAAGGCTATCGGACAGGTTTCGTCCCTCTATCGCCCCCCGAGTGCCTGAACAGGCTGTAACGCCTTCCCGGCGTTGATCTAGCGTCTGTGGCCGCAGCCACGGCGCCGTCACACCTCCTGTTTGGATTTCACTATGAACCACATTCAGTTTGTGGTCGCACTGCCCCTGTTGCTGGGCGGTTGCGCGGCCACATCGCTCGGCGACCTTGCCACGTATGAAAACGCGGCCGACCCGGCAGTCGGCACATCGCCCATCGGCTACACCACGCCTGTTGCGGGCTATTCCCACCGCCTTCCGGTGGATCCCAACCCCTGGCGGTTTCAGAACGATGCCCAGTCTCCACAGGGAGACGGGGCATGAGGATCGTTTCACCCAAATTCGTCGCGGTCCTTGTCGTACCGGCCATCCTCAGTGGGTGCGTTTCGGCCACCGAGTATTCTTCGCGGGACGCCGGCTTCACGACCGTCTCGGCCAAGACGAGCACGGCGACCGGCAAGGCATCCGTCTGGGTGCAGAACCGGGCCGAGGCGGAAGCCGTCGCCGCCCGCGTGAAAACGCTGATGGCAAGGAAGGCCATCGACGCGGAGACGGCCGTCCAGGTCGCACTTCTCAACAACAAGGGTCTCCAGGCCGCCTATGCGGGCCTCGGGGATTCGGCTGCGGACGCCTGGCAGTCGACCATGCTCGTCAATCCGCGGATCGGCATTGGCCTGACCGGGATCGGAACACCCGGGCTGGAAGCCTATCGCGCTGTCGAGGGTGTCATCGCCACGAACATCCTGGCGCTCGCCACGCATAAGCGGAATGTCGAGATCGCCGATGCCGGTTTCCGCAAGGCACAGCTTGCCGCTGCGCTGGAAACCCTCCAGCTCGCGGCGGAAACGCGTCGCGCCTGGATCACGGCGGTTGCTGCCTGGGAGCGTGTCGCGCAGTTGAACCAGGCTTTGGTCGCGGCGGATGCCGCCTCCGAACTTGCGAAAAAACTCGGCGAAGCCGGCTCCATGACCAAAGGCACGCAGGCCCGGGAGCACGTCTTCTACGCCGAGCTGACCGGACAAGCGGCACAGGCGCGGCTCGAAGCCCGTCTGGCGAAAGAGGAACTGACCCGTCTCATGGGTCTCTGGGGTGCCGACATCGATTATCAGGTGCCGAACCGCCTGCCGACGCTTCCGAAGGCTCTCACCAAGCGTGACACGATCGAGGCGGAAGCGCTGCAGCGTCGCGTCGACCTGCAGATGGCCAAGCTCGACCTGGAAGCGACCGCCAAGTCCTTCAAGCTCACGGAAGCGACACGCTACGTCACCGACCTCGAAATCCTCTCCGGCTTCGAAACTGAACGGGAACTGGAGGACGGCAAGAAGAGCCGTGAGACGACTGGCTATGTCGAGCTCGAATTCGTCATTCCGATCTTCGATTCCGGCCAGTCGCGCATGCGCAAGGCGGAGCTTGGCTACATGCGGGTAGCGAACCTGCTTGCGGAAAAGGCCGTCAATGTGCGTTCGGAGGCCCGCTCGACCTATCAGGCCTACCGGTCGACCTACGATATCGCCCGTCACTACCGCAACAGCGTCGTGCCGTTGAGGACGAAGATCGAGGAGGAATCCCAGCTCACCTACAACGGCATGATCACCAGCACGTTCGAGCTGCTCGCCGACAGCCGCGAGAAGGTCAATTCGATCCTTCTCGCGGTCAATGCGAAACGCGACTTCTGGCTCGCCCAAGCCAACCTAGCACCCGCCATCTATGGCGGCGGCGCGGCGGCGGGCGGTGGAGACGTCGAGGTTGCGGCAGCTGCCGAATCCGGCGGCGGCGGTCATTGAGAAAGGATTTTGACATGTTCAACAGAAGACAACTCCTCGGCGCCAGTGCGGCAATGGTCTCGACGGCCGCTTGGGCAAAAACCTCGAATATGGGCCTGCCCGAAGCAGCGGTCATGCAAACGGCCGCAACCCAGATACCGGTCCGGCCGGCAAGTGGACCCGACTATACGCCGGTCGTCACGCTCAACGGCTGGACCCTGCCACACCGCATGAACAATGGCGTCAAGGAATTCCACCTCGTCGCCGAACCGGTCGAGCGCGAAATGGCGGAAGGTATGACGGCTTACCTCTGGGGCTATAACGGCCAATCACCGGGCCCGACGATCGAGGCCGTGGAGGGCGACCGGGTCCGCATCTTCGTCACCAACAAGCTGCCGGAACACACGACCATTCACTGGCACGGCATGATCCTGCCCTCCGGCATGGACGGTGTTGGCGGCCTGTCGCAGCCGCACATCCCAACCGGCAAGACCTTCATCTACGAGTTCGACCTCATCAAATCCGGCACCTTCATGTACCACCCCCATTCGGATGAGATGGTCCAGATGGCCATGGGCATGATGGGTTTCTTCGTCGTTCATCCGAAGGACCCGAAGTTCATGCCCGTCGACCGCGACTTCGTGTTCCTTCTCAACGCCTTCGACATCGAGCCCGGCGCCTATGTGCCGCGCATCATGGAGATGACGGACTTCAACCTGTGGGCATGGAACAGCCGCGTCTTTCCGGGCATCGATCCGCTCGTCGTCTCGAAGGACGACCGCGTGCGTGTGCGGGTGGGCAACCTCACCATGACGAACCACCCGGTCCACATGCATGGCTACGACTTCGAAGTGACCTGTACGGATGGCGGCTGGGTCCGGCCGGAGGCGCGCTGGCCCGAAGTCAGTATCGACATCCCGGTCGGCGCAATGCGCGCCTACGAGTTCGACGCGAAATATCTCGGCGACTGGGCGATCCATTGCCACAAGTCGCATCACACGATGAACGCCATGGGTCACGACATCCCGACCTTCATCGGCGTCGACAAGAAGCCTCTCGCCGAAAAGATCCGCAAGGTCCGGCCCGAATACATGCCCATGGGCACGGCTGGCATGGCGGATATGGGCGAGATGGAGATGGAAATCCCGGAGAACACCATTCCCATGATGAACGGCTGGGGTCCGCACGGCCCCATCGAGATGGGCGGCATGTTCTCCGTCGTGAAAGTCCGCGAAGGCATCTCCGCGGACGATTACACGGATCCCGGCTGGTACGAGAACCCACCCGGTACACAGGCCTACGAGTGGACGGGCGCGCTGCCCGATACCACCAAGGCCACGGACGCGAAGACCAAGGTCAGTACCGGCCATTCCCGGCACGGCTGATCTATACCCTCCCCAAGCAAAGGACATGAGCATGAAGACTGTAATTGGCGCGCTGTTCCTCGCAACGGCGTTCTCCACCACCGCGCTTGCAGATGCCGGCCATGGCGCCATGGCCGTCGGCGAACCCGGCGACAAGGCAAAGGCGACGCAGACGATCCGCGTCACGATGAAGGAAACCGAGGACGGCCGGATGTTGTTCGTTCCTGCCTCTTTCAACGTCAAGAAGGGCCAGACCGTTCGCTTCGCCATCCGGAACGCCGGCGAACTCAATCATGAGTTCGTGCTCGATCAGCAAGACAAGATCATGGAGCACAAGGCGACAATGGAGAAGTTCCCGGAAATGGAACACGACGACCCGAACGCCATTCGCCTGGCTGCCGGAACGTCCGGTGAGATCGTCTGGCAATTCACCAACGATGGCACATTCAAGATCGCCTGCCTCGTGCCCGGCCACTACGACGCCGGCATGCACGGCGACGTCACCGTCGCCAAGAAATAACCGCGACGAAAGGAAAAGATATGAACACGTTCATCCGCATGGCACTTACCGCCGCCCTCTCCTTCAGCGCTGTCACGGGCGCGGTCGCCGCCGACTTCACCAAAGGCACGGTGAAAAAGATCGATGCCAAGGCGAAGAAGGTCACGCTCATCCACGAGGAACTCAAGGATCTTGAAATGCCGGCCATGACCATGGTGTTCCGCGTCAACGACGACACCCTGCTCGCAAAACTCACGCAAGGCGCAAAGATCGAATTCGTCGCCGAACGGATCGAGGGTAAGCTGACGGTAACGCAGGTGAAATAAGGCGCCAGCCAAATGTGGCCTTTACGGGGAGGCTCCGGTTTGACCGGGGCCCCTTCTGGTTTCAGGCCGTGAACGCATATGGCCGGGATTGAAACCACCAAACGCGCCGCCGGGGAGAGAAGCCACCAGCAGCGCATCCGGGGGAGGAGCGGAGGAAGAAAGTTAGTTGAGGGGGATTGCGTTGCCGCCCTTGCTCGCCTGGTAGACGAGGGAGAGGTCGTCGTATTTGCGGCTGATGGCGGCGGCCCGTTCCTGAAGTTGCGAGCGGTACGGTTCCGGCGCCTGATTGATCAGGGCATGGATCGATTGCCCTTTCCAGAAGGCGTTCGTCCGGTTGTAACCGCCGGGCTCTAGCGTGAAGACCTCCTTCAGGATCTTCAGGTCATGCGGAATGGCGAACGCGTCGCGGGAATCCTCGTGACTGAAGAAGTAGAAGAAGTTGTCGAAGCCCGCCCAAGTGATCGCCGAAAGGCACATCGAGCACGGCTCATGGGTCGACAGGAAGATGAGTTCCCGCGAGTCCGGCCGCTCGGATCCCGTCATTTCGTAGAACCGCTTCAAGGTATGCACCTCGCCGTGCCACAGGGGGTTCTCCGTCTCGTTGTTGGTTTCGACAAGCACGGTCGAAAGATCCGATTTCCGCAGCAGCGCAGCGCCGAAGATCTTGTTGCCGGCGGCCACGCCCGCCTCCGTGGCCGGGATGATGCCGGACTCCAGCGCCGAGAGCAGAGCATCCAGCAGCTTTAGGGTTTCGTTTTGTTCGGTCATTCTCGTTTTCCTTGAAGATTGGCAGGCTGAAACAACTGGCCGGAAATCCCATCCCGGCCAGATCGGTGATTGGCGGGCGCTCAGTGCGCTTCCGCAGCGATCAACGGCACCTCGGCGCCCTTGGCGTCGTAGAGCTTGCCGTTGAGGAAGTAGTCGCCGTCGTGAAGCCGCGCGACGTCCTGGTAGCGAATGCTCCGCTCGGTCCCCGCGACGAACACGGATTGCTGGTCAGAGTTGCCGGCCTTGACGTGGTTGAACAGCAGGTTGAGGGCGATCGCCATCAAGGCGGCTGAACTGATGCCGGAATGGAAGATCGTCGCGACCCAGGCCGGGAAGTGCTCGTAGAAGGTGGGTGAGGCGATCGGGATCATGCCGAAGCCAATCGAGGTCGCCACGATCACCAGGTTCATGTTGTTGTTGTAGTCGACCTTGGAGAGGGTGCGGATACCGCTTGCCGCCACCGTGCCGAAAAGCACGATCCCGGCGCCGCCGAGGACGGAGCTTGGAACCGCCGCGACCACGCGGCCCATTACCGGCAGAAGCCCGAGAGCAACGAGGAAGAGGCCACCCGTCGCCACGACATAGCGGCTCTTCACGCCCGTCACGGCGACCAGCCCGACGTTCTGGGCGAACGCGCTCTGCGTGAAGGACCCGAAGACGGGGGCGAGAATACTCGACAGCATATCGGCGCGCAGGCCATCCCCGAGGCGCCGGGAATCCACCTTGGTCTCGACGATCTCGCCAACGGCCAGAATGTCCGCCGAGGTCTCGACCAACGTCACCATGATCACGATGAACATCGAGATGATTGCAGCGATTTCAAAGGTGGGATAGCCGAAGTGGAAGATCGTCGGAAGGGCGAAGAACGGGCCGTTCGCCACCTGCGAGAAATCGGTCATGCCGACGGCATAGGCGATGCCTGTGCCGATCACCAGCGCAAGCAGGATCGATAGACGCGAGATCGAGGCACTTCCGAGCTTGCTGAGCAGAAGCACGATGGCGAGCGTTACCGCGGCAAGCTGGATATTGGCCGTGCTGCCGAAACCCGGCGCGTTGCTGTTGCCACCCATCGCCCAGAACGCGGCGACCGGCATCAACGTCAGGCCGATGGTGGTGATGACAATGCCTGTGACGAGCGGGGGAAAGAAGCGGGTGATCCTGGAAAAGACCGGCGTGATCATAAGGCCGATCACCGACGCCGCGATAACCGCCCCAAGAATGGCCTGGATGCCGCCATTGCCGGAGATTGCGATCATCGTCGCGACACCGGAGAATGAAACACCCTGCACGAGGGGTAGGCGGCTGCCGAAGAACGGCACGCCGATCGTCTGAAGGATTGTGGCGAGGCCGCCGGCGAAAAGCGACGCCGTGACCAGGAGCCCGATCTCGCTGGTGCCGAGACCTGCGGCCTGTCCGAGAATGAGCGGTACGGCCACGATGCCGCCGTACATCGTCAGGACATGTTGAAGCCCATAGGCGAGATTCGCTCCGATGCTGAGCTTTTCGTCCTCCGGGCGCGTGCTGGATGCACTTTCGTCTTCTGCATGTGCCAAGGTAAACTCCTCCATACCTTTGCAAGCGTTTCGCTTTGGATTGCGCCCCTGTCGATCAGGCGTATCGGCATAGCCATCGGGGCAAAGGCCATGCCGGAGCTGGGCTCATGCCTGGAGCGGATAGCGTTGCCTGTCGCGGTCATGGCGGCCGGGACGCACGCGAAAAGCCTGCCGCCGCGCCGCAGAGACGGGCTTGCCGAATGGATCTTGAAGGCGGATGCCGATCAATCGGGCAATCACCACAGGGCGCTCTGCAAGAAGCTTCGACCCCGCGCCCGAGCGTCGCGCGCCGCCATAGACAGCACAGTGGCTACGGTCGAGCGGATGCCATGCGGATGGGACGCACCAAGCGCAGAAAAAGCAAAATTCATCACGGAAGAGAGTATCAGTCTCCATGCCCCACCAGCTCCATAGTTGAACCGGCATTTTTGCCAGTTTCGCCAGGACCCTGTTCCAGGAGGTGCGAACTCCGGATCGTCATCAACATAAGTTGAGCGGGGCATTTCTTGTGAGGTCTAGACCTGCACTGTCACGAACACTGCATTCTTTTTGCAGAACCTGTCAAGCGCATGCCGTGGCGATTATGTCACTCGATCGCCAGGACCTCTCCGCGCACTCCGCGTTCGTGCATCTCACCCGTCCATCAATACTCAGCCAAATCAAGGCGCCACAGGTTTTTACGCGCCGTGCCGTCGGTGACATCTTTTCAGAAATGGCACAACACCTTCGAGCAAACAGACAGAAGTCTCCATCGACAAAGCGCCTGTTGGGAAATCTGACTGGCCAAATATCTCAACAACATTCTTGAGCGGGACGCCGGCCCATCAAGCGAACAAACAGGCCGATGATAGGCTTCAAGGCATTTCATTCCGCTTCTGCTACGATCGATGGGATCAAGTCTCATGATCCGCAAGAGCCATTTTACCAACGGGAACCGTTCGCCATTTCAGGTCTTTGCAAAACTCGCAGCATAAGTGTATCCAATCAAACTCATCTTCTCTCTCCCAGAAAACCTTGCGACAGAACCTCAGAGATTACGGACTGCAAAGCGGAAAAAAGAAGCGGCAAGCATCGCAGAAGGGGCCGCCTGAGCCAGCCGTGGGCCGCGCCATCGTCAGTGCACTCGCAAAGCCGATAAAGCCGATCCGATGTCGGCACTGCCAGCGTCGAATTCTGGACGTAAGATCAATTATGCCAAAGTGCTAGAGCGGCCAGATCAACGGGACGATGAAAACGGCCACGACGAAGAACCAGGCCATCAGGGGTGTACCGAGCTTCCAGTAGTCGCCGAACTGATACCCACCCGGCCCCATCACCATCATGTTCGTCGTCGTGGCGATTGGCGTCATGAACGATGCCGAACCCGCGATGCAAAGGCTCATCAGGACCGGCTGCGGCGCGATGTGCATGCCCGCCGCCGCGGCCATCGCAATCGGAATGACCAGCATCGTGGTCGCCGTATTGCTCATGACCTGCCCCAAAAACGCCGTAAGCAGGAAAAGCCCCGCAAGGAGCGCCGTCGGTCCGGCGGCACCGATTACGGACACAAGCTGATCGGCCACGAACGTCGCCGTGCCGGACTCCATCATCGCCGTCGAGATCGGCATCATCGCCCCGACCAGGATCACCGTCGTCCAGTGGACGGCACGGTAGGCCTGGTCAACCGTGACCACCCCCGCCCCAACGAGGACACAGGCCGACACAAGGCCTGCGACGGCCGGTGGCACGATGTTGAACGCCAACATGACGACAAGCCCGAGGAGCGTGGCGACGGCGATCCCCGCCCCCGGTCCCATGGGCACGGCCTGCCGGCGGACGAGATCGGGCGAATCGACGACGAGCACATCAGGATCATCCAGCCGCCGGTCGAGGGCCTCCCAGCTTCCTTCGAGAAGGATGGTGTCGCCCGCCTTCAGCTCCGGTTTTGAGTAGTCGATTTCCTCGCCGCCCCGCTGCACCGCCAGGACGATCAGGTCACCATCTTCCGTCGCCAGGCCGGGATACATCCGCTGCCCGATCAGGCCGGAACGCGGCGGGATCATCACTTCGGCCAGCCCCGATCGGCGATTGAAGGCTGGGTTTCCGCCTTCCGACGAGGCGTCTTCGCGAACGGCCAGATGCAGGCGGGACGCCGCTTCCGCGACGGATTGCGCGGCACCGCGAACAAGCAGGTAATCTTCCGAGGTGATCGTGCGGCCTCGAACCGGAAGGCCGGACGCGGAGGTCTGCACGGCCATGACCTGCAGGTCGCCGGAGCCTGCCAGATCAATGTTCTCCGGCAACAGGCCGACAAGTGGGGAACTCTTTCTGACGCGCAGCCGAAACAGTCCATCGCTCAAACCGTAGTGCTCGACGAGGGTCTGGGCGTGCCGGCTGAAATCGGCAGGCAGCCGAGCACCGCTCTGGCTGGGCAGCAGGCGCTTGCCGAAAAGGAGGACGATGAGAACCGTCCCGGCAAGCAAGGGTACGCCGACAAGGGCAAATTCGGCGAAAGCGAACCCTTCCAGGCCCGCATCTTCCAGCGCCTCCGAGACAAGAAAGTTCTTCGGGGCACCGGTCAGAAGCAGGTTGGCCCCGGCATGCGCGGAAAAGGCCAGCGGCATGAGAAGTTGGCCGGGCGACTGGCCCATGCGCACCGCCGCTATCACCGCGACGGGCATCAGCGCCGCAACCGCACCGCTTCCGCTGACGAGTGACGTCAGACCGCCGACCGCGATCATGAGAATGAGGAGAAGCCGGGTGCTATTGTTCTCGCCTGTCCGTGCCATGAGGACCTGGCCTGCCCATGCTGTCACGCCCGTCTTTTCGAGCGCGGCACTCACCACGAAGAGACTGGCGATGAACAGGACGGCACGATCGCCGAACCCCGCAAAGGCCTGATCGAGGGTGACAAGGCCAGCGGCCCACAGGGAAACAGCCGCAAGGCAGGCGACGGCAATAGGCGGAAGCCTGTTCCACGCAAACAGCGCAATCGTGGCAAAGATGATGAGACCGGTGCTTTGAATTGCGGTCACACCTCGTCCCCCTGCTCGTGGCCCCAGGGCTCAACGACCCCTCGACCGGTTTCAGTCTCTGCAAACCGCGACGAGACAGGAGGCTGATACGCCCAGCCTCCGTCAACTGCGATTGGCTCCGGTCACGCGGCCGCTGCTGGAGCCGCCTCGACCTCGGCCTGGGCAGCGGACAGCGCTTCGCGCAGCGCGGCTTCCTTGGTCTCGTCGAACGATGTCTGTAAAAGCTCGCCGCCCACGCCCTTGAGATCGGCCAGAACCTTGTCGGTCGTCATCTTGCGCACAAGCAGGAAGAGACCGGCCGTACCCGGCTGAAGCGCGCCCGCGGCGTCCTTCATGAACCTGTCGTTGATACCAACATCACTGAGTTGGCCGCCGAATGCACCGGAAGCCGCACCAAGCGCCGTTCCAACCAGCGGCATCAGGAAGATGGCGCCGATCAACGTGCCCCAAAGAGCGCCGGACACTGCGCCCCGCGCGGTAAGATTGACAAGCTGGTTCAGCTTGATCTGACCCTTCTCGTTCTTGACGACGACAACGGCATCGCCAAGTTCGATCAGATATTCCCGTTGAAGCGACAGCACTTTCTGGCGCACTTCCTCTGCCTTGTCTTCCGTCGGAAATGCGATGAAAACCAGATCGCTCATGTCGAGATCCTCTAGTTGAAACTCATTGAGCCGCCAGCCTCGTTGGATGTCATGCACATGCCAACCCTCGCCTCCGGTCAGCAGGCGCGACGGGCCTCACATACAGGCCGCCACCAGAGACGCTAGCAATTGACGCGTCGACAAGGATGAGCGGTGAATCCCAAAATTACGCCGGTCGTCCCGTTTTAACCTCGACACCTCCGCCGGAGAATGTCTGTCTAGCGACCGCTGGCGATATCAAGATCAGGATCGGGGTGGTCATGACGAAGGTTGCTGCGGAACCGAGCGCATCCAGCGCTGTCCTCGGGCGCGCAACACCAACATCGAGGATAACCTGCCCGTCCAAAAACCTGTCGCCGATCAGGCGCGACGTTGGGACTGGTGGCATAGAGAGCGTGATTGATCCGGTAGGACTCGTGTCCAGATCGCGCCTGTGGTCGAGGAACCGCCCGCGCGACACTAGCGCGGACCGTCGGCCCGGAACGCCGCGAAAGCGGGAGTGTGCTGCCTTCACGGCCACGGGCGGACAGAAACGACAATCCTGCTGTAGGAAACCTCGTCCGGTTACTTCCGAAAAGGATGTCGGGTTTTCTACCGGTGCGGCACCTCTTTTGCCCATGCTCGTTTATCACCGGACAGCCGCGGTGCACCCGCCAACACATCTCACCTGCTTGAAGACGTAGCGCCCGATTAACCGTGCGCCATAGAACAAATTGCCGCCCCGACTCCGGGACGGAATGTGCAGCTTCGGGACGCCAGGCTCATGACTTATCGCACTGCCGGGCTAATCTCGGGCGGTCGGACCGGGCTTCTCAAAGGAATAGCGGACGCGGCGGCGGCCTTCCTGACACCGATCGCAACCCCGACGAACGTGATGGTCATGGCCTGGCGGGTACACGTTCAGCGAATACTGGAAGCTGGGCCTGCCGCTGCCGGCCTGGTTCTTCGTGGTTTCCGTCTTCGTCGTCCCGCTGATCTGGTCGTTCTAGACCGGTTGGGCGTGAAGGACCGAGAATTTCTCTACGCCGGCCGATGGCCGATGAAAAGACAGGATGGAGGAGTGCAGCGATGACGGATCAAGGCAATGAGGGACTGGATCGCCGCAGTTTCATGATCGCCTCGGTTGCCACGGTGGGGGCGGCCGGGCTCATGGCTACGACGGCGAGCGCCCAGACGTCCTCCAGCGACGCAACGGCGTCCGCACAAGGCACCATCTATACCGGCGATGTCATTGACGGAAAGCGGGTCATAACTTCGCTCGACATTGCAGACCTCGAACCGGGAAAGACGCACAGGCTCTATTTCAAGGGCGTGCAGATGCCGACCGGTCAAACCTGGTATGTGTCGGTCATGGTGGCGAAGGGTGCTGCGCCCGGAAAGCGGCTCGGCCTGATGGGCGGTGTGCATGGCGACGAGATGAACCCGATCCACATGATCCAGACGGTGATGAACCAGCTCGATCCGGCCGCCATGTCCGGATCGGTGATGGCCGTCTTCGACGTGTCGCGTCCCGCCGTGGAGGGGATGGCGCGCCGGTGGCCGAATTCGGGCCGGGGGATCGACCTCATCGACATCAACAGGCTGTTTCCCGGCCGCGAGGACGGCCCTGACGCGCCGCTTCGTCATGCCGGCCTCGTCTTCAACCGCCTGCTTCGCCCCAATCTCGATTACGGGCTGGACTTCCACACTGCCGCGACCGGCATGGACGCGACCGCATTCCATCTGGCCCGAATGGATATTCCGGAGGTGCGCGCGATGGCGGAGCTCTACCCGATCGAACAGATCTTCGACAACAAGGCCGAGCCGGGCCTCCTCTCCAACGCGCTCATCGATGCCGGCATTCCGGCGCTCACGCCCGAAATCGGCCTGCCGCGTATCTTCGACCACGATATGATCGCCCTGTTCGTGGAGGGGACGATGAACGTGATCAAGCATCACGGCATTCTGCCGGGACCGATGGGTCGCACCGGCAAGGATTCGAATGTTTTCATCGCGGACGGCCTTTTCCCGGTGATTGCGACACACGGGGGGTTCATCGAGCTCCTGGTCAAGCTCAACCAAGCCGTGGAGATAGGCCAGAAGGTCGCGATCCAGAGAAACACGTTCGGCGAGGTGGTGGCGGAATACGCCGCAGCGCGTAGCGGCAGGGTCGGCGCCAGACGGACGGATGCGACAGCCGAGCCCGGAACCCCGATCATCTTTCTCCTGTTCGACAGCGCGAGCGCCATCGGAGGGGATGTGGTGGTCGAGTAGGCCTGTCACGATTTGGCGGAAGCAGAGAGGAAAGCTCATGTTGCGGATCGGAAAGAAGTATCGCCATCTTGTCCATGATGCCGGCTGCGGTTGCTTCAGTCCGGACCTGCAGAAGGCCTCTCGCCGGCTGGAGGCCTTGTCGCGGCGCGGCTTTCTATCCGGGCTAGCCGCGGCCGCCGTCGCCACCACCTTTCCCGCACAAGGCTTTGCCCAGGCAGGAGGCCAGCCGACCAAGACCCTGCTTCGCAAGGCGCGCCTCTTCGACAGTAAGGCCGGTTCAGTCACCGACAATGTTCAGGTCCTCGTGATCAACAACCAGGTCGCCGGCATCGACCGTACCAACGCACCGCCGCCGGAAGACGCGACCGTTCTCGACTGCCGGGACGGCGTCATCATTCCAGGACTGATCGACGCGCACTGGCACACCATCTTCGCCGCGGTTCCGTTGAACCTCCTACTCGGTGGGGATCCAGGCATCATCTATGCAGCCTCGACGGCCGAGGCCGAGCGCACGCTGATGCGCGGCTTCACAA